>NZ_NPJG01000006.1 GCF_002251245.1 Prevotella sp. P5-92 | reverse complement strand
TACTAATGAAAGAGAGTGAATGCCAAGGCATTTAGAGCTCATAGAGAGCTGCGCATCATGTTTGCCGCATGGAAACTCTGTGTCCTCTGTCGCTTGCGACCTACTCTATAAAACCACAAATCTCTTTTTCTCTTTGACTCTGTGGTTTAAAAAAAACCCTTATATATAGAGAATTATCACATGCGAAACTAAAGTTAATTAGAAAAGAACTATGAGAAAGATCTTTTATTTAGCAATGGTGGCTGTTACAGCAATCTTTGCGGGCTGTGCAAACGACGAGGATGCACTGCTGCCAAATGACTCGCTGAAGGACACCCCAATCAATGTAGATGTGCTGGTGTCGGGCATCAATACCCGTGCCGGATATGACAACACATCTCAGCCTACGATGCTCTATCTCTCGATAGACCAAAACGGCACGAATTACGACTACACCAATGTCGTGATGAAGCACGAAGGTGGCAGTTGGGTGGCATATGAATCTGATGCTACAGATGCAGCAAAGAAACAACTTCTTTGGGAAGGCTCTGAAGTCAACGTCATCGTCACGGCGGCTACGTTCCCTCTGCCTAAGGCTTCAACTTCTTATGCCCTCAGTGTACAGACCGACCAGTCAACTGCCGAGGGCATCAAGGCAAGCGACCATCTGTATTATTACAGCAATGCCGTAACGCCGTCAACAGGCGGTATAAGTTTAGGGCTCAACCATATCATGTCGAAGATATCGGTACAGCTAACACTCGGCACGGAGTATGAAGCCTCAGAGACAAACCCCATAACATCAGTCACTGCTTTTGGCGCATCAACCGGCGCAACCTATTCTCCCGGGGCAAGAACGCCTTGGAGCGCAGGATCAAATGTTTCGAAGATTACTCTGATTCCTTCCGTGGCATACGACAAAAATAAGCGTACCGCCACCTACGAGGCCATCCTCGTGCCACAGACGATAGCCGAAAACGCCTTTGGAATAGAGATACGGATTGGCGAGAAGACCTACGAATGGACTTCTGCCGAAGCCTTCACATTGACAGGTGGCACAAACCACACCCTCGAAATGACAGTGGGCAATGCCAGCAGTGAAAACATAAATTAATAGAAATAATAGTACAATGAACAAGATAATATTTTGGACCATGGCAGCTATGGCATTCCTCCTTGCAAGCTGCGCAGGCGAAGAAGAGGTTACGACACCTGCTGATTCGCTGAAAGGAAAGCCCATCAATGTAGATGTATTGGTGTCGGACATTAAGACTCGTGCGGGCTATGATACGAAAAATCTGCCTACGAAGTTCTATCTTACCATCGATCAGGATGACGAGAATTATGACTACACCAATGTCGTGATGAAATACGAGGAAGGCAAATGGGTGGCATACGCATCCGATGCTGCCGATGCTCCCACGGTAGATATGATTTGGGCTAACGCTACGGGCACCATCACCGTCAAAGCTGCCACGTTCTCCCTCTCCTCTGCATCAACCACACTCAATGCACTGACCGACCAGTCAACAGCCGATGGCATCAAGTCAAGCGACCACCTGTATTATTTCAGCAATGCCGTCACGCCTTCTGAGAATGGCACCATCAGCATTCCGTTCGACCATATCATGTCGAAGTTGGAGATAACGGTTACGCTTCGCAATCAGTATGGAACCCCAGAGACAAACCCCATCACCTCTGCCATAGCCTTTGGCTCTGCCACCAGCGCCACCTATTCTCACGCAGATGCAACGCCATGGAGCAATTACAATTCTGCCGTTTCAGACATTTCGTTATGCCCTTCTGGGTCATACAGCGCCGCTGAGCGTACCGCCACCTATGAGGCAATCCTCATTCCGCAGACGATTGACGCAAGCACCTTCGGAGTGAAAGTGAAGATTGGCGACAAGTCCTACACATGGAGATATGCCAATGCCGTCAAGTTAGAAGGCGGCATGAAATACACCCTGAATCTTACCTTGGGGAAGAACGAACTCACTCTCAACACACTCTCTGTCAGCAATTGGAACAAAAAAACCGTCACAGGATTAAATGCAAAACACATTCCTTATGTTACTTTCACGGCTGAAAGCGAACAGACATTCAATATGAACTTCAATGATTTTACCCTGGGGGAGAATGAGTATTTCGAATACTCTGTTGGCGGCGGCGAATGGACACCATTTACAGCAATCGAAGAGAATATCAAATTTGGAGGCACCTTGGGAAGTCTCCGACTCCGCGGCAAGAGCAGTAAGGGTACGGCAACTGGTTATGCTAATTATTCAATAATTAAATTTACTACTGCAAACTCTCCAGTAGATTGTACCGGCGATATCCGCACGCTCATCGACTATGAAAACTACGCCAATGCAAATACAACCAATGCCAGGTTCTGTAAATTGTTTTTGAGGAATACAGAATTGAGGACGTCTCCTTCGCTTCCTGCTCAATCATTGGCAGATTATTGTTATCACGAAATGTTCAACGGTTGCACCGCACTCGAAACGGCACCAGAGCTTCCTGCTGAAACATTGGCAGATTATTGCTATGAATATATGTTCAGCGGTTGCACCGCACTCACAACGGCACCAGAGCTTCGTGCTGGAACATTGGCAGAGAGCTGCTGTCTAGAAATGTTCAGCGGTTGCTCCAAACTCACAACGGCACCAGTGCTTCCTGCTCAATCATTGGCAAAGAGCTGCTATAAAGGAATGTTCCAAAATTGCACCTCACTCACAACGGCACCAGAGCTTCGTGCTGGAAAATTGGCAGAGTATTGCTATCAAGAAATGTTCAGTGGTTGCTCCAAACTCTCAAGTGTAACCATGTTGGCATTTGATGTTAGCGCAGAAATGTTGGATCATTGGCTTATTAAGGCAGGTACAAATGTTCAAGAGCCCCAAAAGCCTACATTGTACTTGGATCCGCGGGTCTACTCTAGAGATGTATATAACAAAGAGTTCGATGAATGGGCTCCGAAATATCAAATTTTTGAGAATTGGGACGTTCAGCCTCAGCCTTATAGTGAATAATCATTCAATCCCATCATAAACAGTTGGAGGCTGCAAGCGGCATGGTAAATGCCATTTGCAGCCTTCAACTGTGTTTGTAGGAAAATAGCCCCGACTACAAACCAAAAACAGCGAACTACAAACTAAAGTTTGATAAGCTTGGCTGCGTTCGGCATAACATTCAAGCGAGCTTATTGTTCTGCACTCACTTGCACAATCTTTGGCTATGGCATAAATAGTCGCTTGTTTTGCACTCCGAAAATAAAACAACAAGCGATTATGACAAAATTTGGGAAATGGTGCGTGTGAGTGAGGAAATCCCAAGAATCATTTTCCTGAAAGGGAAGGAAGAGAATGTATAACTCCCTATCCTAATGTCAGAAGAACACCCTATCCTAATATCATAAGAACTGTCCACAATAAAAAACACAAGGTAACAAATAAATCTTAATCTGCATAATTTCCGTGGATTTATTTGCTGATTTAATTTAAGTTTCGCATGTGATCAACTCTCAGAAGTTAAGGAAGTTAAAGAAGTTAAAGAAGTTAAGGACAATAGTCTTTTCGCTTCCTTTCGGGAGTTTTCTGGGCTTTGACATACGTCTTTAACTTCCTTAACTTCCTTAACTTCTTTAACTTCCCTTTCCTGCGAAAGTTGAGTGATTTAATATAAAAGTTGTATTTTTGCAGCTAGAATATAAATCGCCTGTCCGCCGGCAAAGAGGTTATTAAGGACGTGAAGTATCTTAACACCGAGCATTTCAGCGACATTTGTGCAAAAAAGTATGGTTTTTCCAATAAAAAATCGTATATTTGCACTTGAATTCTATAAACATGCTTTCTGTGAAGGCAACACACGTACCACTGCGGTATTTATGATAAAGTATCTTCGTACACTTGGTTTCGAGGTGATCAACGATATGTTTGCCCAAAACTCATGGTACTTCCGCAACGCACTGGTACGAGCCAACTATAGCAACCTTCAGAAAGGTATAACTGAAACAACCATCTATTTGGAGCGCTTCTTTCGTAGTATGCTATTGGGCGAAGAATATAGTTTCCGAAATCGCGAGTTGCACATAGATTGGAAGGAAGGTGAGACTTATGATAACGTCCAAAGTGCAAAAGGCGCAGTTCAAAGTGCAAATTTTGCACTTAACCTTCCCCTAAAGTGCAAATCCTGCACTTTGGAAGAGATTGCTGTGCTCCGAGTTGTGCAAACCTGTCCCCTGTCCGCATAATCCGTAGATAAAGAAAGCGCTCTTTAGCCAACGCTGAAGAAGCATCCTCGGCTCGGCATAGCAATCAAGCGAGTTTGTTGCTCTGCTCTCGCCTCGTCGCTCTTTAACTTATTTACATACTAACAAAAGACGAGAAATTCCGCCAAAGATTTGGCGGTTTCAGATTATCTTTGTACCTTTGCCGCCGAAGAAATAAATACATACGCTTATGGAAGTGAACAACAAGTACATACGTTTTGACTGGGCGGTGAAGCGAATGTTGCGCGACAAGGCCAACTTTGCAGTTCTGGAAGGACTGATAACCGTTCTTACAGGCGAGGTCGTGAAGATAGAGGAACTGCTTGAGAGCGAAGGCAATCAAGAGAATGCCAACGACAAGTTCAACCGTGTCGATATCAAGGCAAAGAATTCCAAGGGCGAAATAATCATTGTCGAGGTGCAGCTCACCCGCCAGTTGTATTTCCTCCAGCGAATGCTATATGGTGTGTCTAAAGCCATCACCGAGCACATCGAGATCGGTAATATGTACGACAAGGTGAAGAAGGTGTATTCTATCAACATCCTCTACTTCGACCTTGGCAAGGGAAGCGACTACCTCTATCATGGCAAGACCGTCTTCACTGGCGTCCACACCAACGACCTGCTTGAGGTGAATATCAAGGAGGCTGAGGAACTACGTATGTGTGTGCCCCAGGACATATTCCCCGAGTATTACATCATCCGCGTTAACGAGTTCAACAGTGTGGCCACCACCCCGATAGAGGAATGGCTCGACTATCTGAAGAACAACCGCATCAAGGACGACACCTCTACGCCAGGCCTTAGGGAAGCGCGCCAGAAGCTTCTCTATATGACGATGAGCGACAAGGAACGCCGGGCTTACGACAAACACATGGACGACATTATGGTGCAGAACGATGTGCTTGATACTGCCAAAATGGAAGGTCGTGCAGAAGGTCGTGCAGAAGGTCGTGCAGAAGGCCGTGCAGAAGGCCGTGCAGAAGGCCGTGCAGAAGGTGAACAATCTAAGGCGATAGATATAGCCAAGAACTTGAAGTCGATGGGCTTAAGCATTGCCGACATCATAAAGGCAACAGGATTGTCGGAAGATGACATAATGAAGCTATAAGTGAAAATCTGAAATAAAGCAGAATAATTTCTCGTCCCGCAGGGTTTGCGCCTTGCGGGATTTTTATAAGATTTAAGAGGATAAACTACAGAATTTATGGGGTCATGGGGAAAGGTACATTGGTTCACTCTTTAGGGTCGATGAACCTGTCCCCGATGATTCAAGAAAGTAAAACAGAAAAACAGTTAAACAGTTTTATTTTAAAGTAATGCACAATGAAAATAACAATAAGGCGCAAACGCCCGCCGCAAATGCCCGCCGCAAATGCCCGCCGCTAATCTCCGATGTAGGGTCTTACCTCGTGTAAGACCGCAACCCGATTTGTCGCGGATTTGCGGCGGTATGCGGCGGATGTTAGCGCACTCACCGTCGGCGCCTCTACTTAGAAATTGTAAGAGAAGCCTAAGGAGCAGTATTCTTTAAACTGCCAGTAGCCCATGTCGGCGTCGCGGGCTGTGGAGTCGTCGAAACGCGGATAGATGAAGATGTTGGTGCTGATATACTTGCTGACTTGAAGGGCAAAGGTGTTCTCCCACTCTATCTCGGTGCGCTTGTAGGTGGTGTAGGCATAGAGGCGGGTCTTCCATCTCACGATGTCGGAAAAGACCCAGGTGAGGTCGCTGGTGAGCTGCGAGCCGAAGTCTTCCTTGGTGTGATGGCCCTCGCCAATGCCATAATGCGTGGCGAGGTCTGTCCTGCCGACATAGCGGAAATTGAATGACAAGGGAGAGATGTTGACATTGCCCTTCAGACGCTTGTTGAACGCCTCGACGGTATAGTCCATACCAAGACCGAGATTGATGTTGAGAGGCGACATGAAGTCGGAATAGACAAACTTGTCGTTGCTCTTCAAGCCCTTGGTAAACTGGGTGTAGGCAAGCAGCTGGAGGGTGTAATACCAGCGCTTGGTGGCCTGGATACCGAACTTGCCGGTATAACGTATTAGGTCGTTGTTGGTCTTGAACTTGTGGAGCGTGTCGGCACGCGAGGTCTGGAATCCGAGCTTCAGCTCGAGCATGTTGTCGAACTTCAACCCCTTCTTGTTGTTGTAGTTGGCCTTGAACGTGAGCGAACCGACCATCGAATAGTTGCTTTCGCCGCCCTTATACCAGTTGTCCGAGACGTAGTTTTGGAGAAACTGGAGGTAGCTGTCGCCGCCAAACGTCCAGAAGTTGGGCTTGCGCACGACGATGTCGAGAGGAATGTCGTCGAAGTTGGCCTCAGGCATGGTCTCTACCTTTGACGAGAGATCGACCTTCGGCTTCACCGTCTGCTCGAAGTCGTCGCGGATGCCACCCGTCTGCTTCAGCTCACGCTCAGTGACAGAGACCAGTTCGGGACGGGTGAGATAGACATTGAGCAGAGCCTCGTCGATGGCCTCGTCGAGGGCGTTGGCCGGACCGAGGCGCTCGTCGATGGCGAGCGCCTTGCCTGCGGCATCGTAATAGAACGTGAGAGGCGCGAAGAGCCTTAGCATACGTTCTTCCATGCCGTTGTGGCCGGCACAGGCCGAGCTGTCGATCCTCGCCTTGCTGGCTGCAAGCGAATCGATATATGCCTTCACGACCGGACTGACCTCCGGCTTCTGTGTCTTCACGCGCTGGGCGCCTGCCGCCATAGCCACGAGCGACAGTGCGATGATGAATATCTGTCTTGAAATCATTTGCAACAATGTTGTTTTTTCGGCACAAAGGTACAAAAAAATATCCCATTCGGAGCCTATATTATTGATTTTTTAACAGCTTGACAACATATTATGCGTTTTACCTTGGTCATATTAAAAAAAAAGTGTAACTTTGCACCTTGTATTGAAACCAATAAAAAAGTAAACACAATGGCAGAAACTAAGTACATCTTCGTCACTGGCGGTGTAGTGTCATCGCTCGGTAAAGGAATCATCTCTTCGTCGATAGGCAAACTATTGCAGGCAAGAGGCTACAACATCACCATCCAGAAGTTTGACCCGTACATAAATATCGACCCGGGCACACTGAACCCATACGAGCACGGCGAATGTTACGTGACCGTTGACGGAATGGAGACCGACCTCGACCTCGGACACTACGAGCGATTCACCGGCATACAGACCACACGCGCCAACTCGCTCACCACAGGCCGCATCTACAAGGCCGTGATAGACAAAGAACGACGCGGCGACTATCTCGGAAAGACCATACAGGTGGTGCCGCACATTACCAACGAGATAAAGCGCAACATGAGACTACTCGGCGAGAGGGAGCACTACGACTTCGTCATCACCGAGATAGGAGGAACGATAGGCGACATTGAAAGCGCGCCTTTCCTTGAGGCTATAAGACAGATGAAATGGGAGTTGGGAAAGAACGCCGTCAGCGTACACCTTACCTACATACCGTATCTCAAGGCGGCGGGAGAGCTGAAGACAAAGCCCACGCAGCACTCGGTGAAGGAGCTGCAGAGCCAGGGCATACAGCCTGACGTGCTCGTGCTAAGGACTGAGAAACACCTTGACGAGGGAATACTAAAAAAGGTGGCGTCGTTCTGTAACGTGGATATAGACTGCGTGGTGCAAAGCGAAGACCTGCCGTCGATATACGAGGTGCCGGTGAACATGCAGAGCCAAGGCCTCGACACTGCCATACTGAGAAAACTCGGCATGCCGATAGGCGAGACTCCGAGCTTAGGACCGTGGCGCAACTTCCTCGAAAGGAGAAAGAACGCCACCGAGGAAGTGACAATAGGCCTGGTGGGCAAATACGACCTGCAGGACGCCTACAAGAGCATACGCGAGAGCCTCTACCAGGCTGGCACATACAACGATCACAAGACGGTACTGAAATTTGTCAACTCGGAAAACCTCGACGACACCAACGTGGCAGAGAAACTCAGCGGCCTTGACGGCGTGGTGATCTGCCCGGGATTCGGACAGCGAGGCATAGAGGGAAAGATAACGGCAATAAGATATACGCGAACACACGACATACCGACGTTTGGCATCTGCCTCGGAATGCAGATGATGGTGATAGAATTTGCACGCAACGTGCTCGGATATGCCGACGCCAACAGCCGCGAGATGGACGAGAAGACGCCTCACAACGTCATCGACATCATGGAGGAACAGAAGGACATAACAATGATGGGAGGAACGATGAGACTCGGCGCCTTTGGCTGCAAGCTGAGACAAGGGTCGAGGGTAATGGACATATACAAAAAGGAAGTCATTCAGGAGCGACACAGACATCGCTATGAATTCAACAACAACTTCCTCAAGGAATACGAACGACACGGAATGCAATGCACGGGACGTAACCCTGAGAGCGACCTTGTGGAGATAGTGGAGATACCGGGAATGAAATGGTTTATCGGTACACAGTTCCACCCGGAATACCAAAGCACGGTGCTCAACCCGCATCCGCTATTCCTCGACTTCGTGAAGACAGCAATAGCAAATAAACAACAAAAAAAGTAATAATGAACAAGAACACTATTATCGGATTCATCCTGATGGCAGCCGTACTCTTCGGCTTCTCGTGGTACAACCAACCATCGGAAGAACAGATAAACGCACAGAGAAAAAAGGACTCGATCGAGAACGTTATCAAACAGAAGGCGGAACAGCAGCAGCGTGCCAAAGCAGCAGCAAAACAGGCGCAGGCACAAGCGGCACTCGCCGACACCACGGCGCTCTTCCACCCTGCCCTAACAGGCAAAAACAGCCTGATGACACTGAAGAACGACAAGGTGGTGCTGAAGGTGGCCACCAAGGGCGGACACGTGGCTGAAGCCAAGGTGCTCGGATTCAAGGACAAGAGCGGCGACAAAGACCTCACACTCTTCGCACAGACGGAGCAATGCCTCAACTTCCTGTTGGCAGGCAAGGAGACAAACATCATCACCGCCGACCTCTACTTCACACCTTCGAACGCCACCGACTCTACACTCACACTGACGGCTGAGGCAGGCAACGGAGGAAGCATAACCATCGACTACAGACTCGGCAAAAACTATCTCGTCAACATGAAGATGAGGGTGAACGGACTGAGCGGCATCTTCGCGCCTAACTACAAGCAGGTGGATATGGAATGGACAGGTAAATGCCGACAGCAGGAGAAGGGATACACATTCGAAAACCGCTATGCCACCCTTACCTACAAGGAGAAGAACGACGACTCTGACTACGTGAACGAGACGGAGAAGGTGATAGACGAACCAATGGAGTTTGCCATAGACTGGCTCGCCTTCAAAGACCAGTTCTTCAGCTCGGTGCTCATACCAAAGGGCGACATCGCTCCCGACTCGAAACTATCGAGCATACCTCAGGAGAAAGGATCGGGCTACCTCAAGCAGTATATAGCGAAGTTTAAGACCGACTTCGACCCTACCGGCGCACAGCCTACAGAGATAGAGATGTACTTCGGACCTAACGACTTCCAGGTGCTGAAAGCCGTGGATGACGAATGTTCGTTTGACAAAGACCTCGACATGCAGACTCTCGTGTATCTGGGATGGCCTATAGTAAGACTCATCAACCGATGGTTTACAATCTACGTGTTTGACTGGCTCACCTCATGGGGCTTCAACATGGGTATCGTGCTCATACTCCTCACCCTGCTGCTCAAGGCCATCACATTCCCACTCGTGAAGAAAAGCTACATGAGCTCGGCGAAGATGCGTGTGCTGAAACCGAAACTCGACGAGGCCACAAAACAATACAACAAGCCCGAAGACGCCATGATGAAGCAGCAGGCCATGATGCAACTCTACGCAAAATATGGCGTCAGCCCACTCGGCGGCTGTCTGCCGATGCTGATACAGATGCCTATCTGGGTGGCAATGTTCAACTTCGTGCCTAACGCCATACAGCTACGAGGCGAGAGCTTCCTCTGGATGGACGACCTCTCGACATACGACCCCATAGTGGAATGGGGAACAAACATCTGGATGATAGGCGACCACCTGAGCCTCACCTGTGTGCTCTTCTGCGTGGCAAACATCCTCTACTCGATGATGAGCATGAGACAACAGAAAGACCAAATGGTGGGACAACAGGCTGAACAGATGAAGATGATGCAATGGATGATGTATCTCATGCCGCTGATGTTCTTCTTCATGTTCAACGACTATGCTTCGGGTCTGAACTTCTACTACTTCATCTCGCTCTTCTTCTCCGCTGCCATAATGTGGGTGCTGAGAAAGACTACCAACGACGAGAAACTACTCGCCATACTCGAAGCAAGATACAAAGAGAACAAAGACAACCCGAAGAAGCAAAGCGGACTCGCAGCAAGACTCGAAGCCATGCAGAAACAGGCTGAGGAAATGAGAAAACTGCGCGAGCAACAGATGAGAAAATAATACTATAAGACACACTTCTATATCGCTGAAAAATGAATAAATTGACTACTATCGCCGTGGCAGCCACCATGATGGCTGCCACCGGCACACTTAAAGCACAAGACAACGTGAACATAGGCAAAAGCAACATCAAGCTCGAAAGCAAATACATGACGCCAGAGGCTCTCTGGGCCATGGGACGCATCGGCGCGGTGGAAGCGTCGCCCGACGGAAAGACGGTGGTGTATCAGGTGGGCTACTACAGCGTGAAGGCCAACAAAGGTCATCAGGTGATATGCACCGTTGACAACCAAGGCAACAACAGACGACAACTCACCACCGCGGCGAAAAACGAGACCGACCCGACATGGATAGAAGGCGGCACACGCATAGCCTTCATTACAGGCGGACAGATATGGAGCATGAAGCCCGACGGCACCGACCGCCGACAGCTCTCGCACGACAAAAGCGGCATCGACGGCTTTATCTTCTCGCCCGACGGCACAAAGGTGATACTTATCAAGACGATGCCTTTCAACGAGATAATAAAGAAAAACCCTTCTGACCTTCCAAAGGCTACCGGACGACTGGTGACCGACCTGATGTACCGCCACTGGGACCACTACGTGGAGAACATACAGCACCCCTTCGTGGCAGACGTCACGGCTGAGGGAATAACCGAAGGAGAGGACATCATGAAGGGCGAACCATACGAGTGTCCGATGGAACCCTTCGGCGGAATAGAACAGTTGGCATGGAGCACCGACTCGAAGCAGATTGCCTATACCTGCCGCAAGAAGAAAGGCATAGATTATGCCATATCGACCGACTCTGACATCTACATATATAACATAGGTACGCGCGAGACTCGCAACATCTGCAAACCTGTGGGATATAAGGCTCCGGAGGTGGATCCAACACACACGATGAGGGACCAGAGCGTGAACGCGGAGGAAAACCTGAAAAACAATCCGGGATATGACCAAAACCCGAAATTCTCGCCCGACGGACGGTACGTGGCATGGCAGTCGATGGCGCGAGACGGATATGAGGCTGACCTCAACCGACTGTGTGTATATGACCTGCAGACTGGCGAGAAACAATATGTGTCGGCGGCGTTTGACTCTAACGTTGACGACTTCTGCTGGAACGCTGACTCAAAAGGCCTGACGTTTATCGGCGTTTGGCACGGGTGCACCAACATGTACCAAGTGGATCTGAAAGGCAACATTCGCCAGCTGACAGACGACACGGCTGACTACGGCAGCGTGGCTCTCGCCAACGACGGGAAGCGTCTGATAGCCAAAAGGCACAGCATGTCAGCTCCTGACGACATATATATCGTCAACCCTGGCAAGGACGTGAAGAAGACCACCATAAGCCAGATAACACGCGAAAACGAGCACATCCTCTCGCAGCTCAGCCTCGGAAAGGTGGAGAAGCGATGGGTGAAGACTACTGACGGCAAGGACATGCTGACATGGATCATACTGCCATCAGACTTTGACCCTAACAAGAAATACCCCACTCTGCTCTTCTGCGAGGGTGGACCGCAGAGTCCCGTCAGCCAGTTTTGGAGCTACCGCTGGAACTTCCAGATAATGGCTGCCAACGGATATGTCATCGTAGCTCCTAACCGCCGAGGACTGCCTGGCTTCGGACACGAATGGAACGAGGCGGTGAGCAGCGACTGGACAGGACAGTGCATGCGCGACTATCTCTCGGCCATCGACGACGCGGCCGAAAACCTACCGTATGTTGACCGCGACCGCATGGGTGCTGTTGGCGCGAGCTTCGGAGGATTCAGCGTTTATTACCTCGCCGGACATCACGACAAGCGTTTCAAGTGCTTCATCTCTCACGACGGTGCATTCAACCTCGAGTCGATGTACACCGACACCGAAGAGGCGTGGTTTAGCAACTGGGAATACGACGACGCCTTCTGGAACAAAAAACAGACTGCCGACGCACGAAAGACATACGACAACTCGCCACACCGCTTTGTGGATAAGTGGGACACGCCTATCCTCTGCATACACGGCGAGATGGACTACCGCATCAACTACAACCAGGGCATGGGCGCATTCAACGCGGCACGCATGCGCGGCATACCGGCTGAGCTACTCATCTTCCCCGACGAGAATCACTGGGTGCTGAAGCCACAAAACGGTGTGCTCTGGCAACGCACCTTCTTCAACTGGCTAGACCGTTGGCTGAAGAAGTAAAAGAAAAAACAAATAAAAACAACAATAAAAAAATGACTGAAATAATACAGAAAAAACTTAACGACAGCGCTGCCGCCCGATGGACAGCCCTGATTCTTGTAGCATCGATGATGTTCTTCGGCTACATGTTTGTTGACGTAATGTCGCCTCTGCAATCGCTGATAGAGAAAGAGCGCGGATGGAGCCCCGACGTGTTTGGCACCTATGCGGCTGGAGAATATATACTCAACGTCTTCGGATTCCTCATCGTGGCTGGTATCATACTCGACAAGATGGGCATTCGCTTCACCGGCGAACTGTCGGCCTCGATGATGTTTATCGGTGCATGTATCAAGTTCTATGCCATCAGCGACGCCTTTGCCGGCTCTGCGTTAGCCAACTGGCTCGACTCATGGTGGGTGTCGATGCCTGCCAGCGCCAAGCTCGCCTCGTTTGGATTCATGATCTTCGGTTGCGGATGCGAGATGGCGGGAACGACAGTGTCTAAGGCTATTGCAAAATGGTTTAAGGGAAAGGAGATGGCTCTTGCCATGGGACTTGAGATGGCCATCGCCCGTGTGGGTGTGTTTGCCATCTTCTCCATCTCTCCTATCCTTGCGGAGAAGATGGGTTCGGTATCGGGTCCGGTAGGGTTCTGCACCGCATTGCTCTTCATCGGTCTTATCACTTTCACCGCCTTCTGCGTCATGGACCGCAAGTTTGACCGCCAGCTCGGCGTCAACGGCAATGGTGGCGACAGCGAGGAAGAGTTTAAGGCTTCTGACCTCAAGAACATACTCACCAGCCGCATCTTCTGGGTCGTTGCACTGTTGTGTGTGCTGTACTATTCTGCCATCTTCCCGTTCCAGCGCTATGGTGCCAACATGCTGCAGTGTAATCTCGACGGCATCTCTCCCTCTGACGCATCGAACATCTTCAGATGGTTCCCTATCGGTGCGGCAGTGATCACTCCGTTCCTCGGCTCGTTCCTCGACCATAAAGGAAAGGGGGCGACGATGCTGATGTGGGGCGCGGTACTGCTCATAGCATGCCACCTCATCTTCGCCTTTGTATTGCCTGCCACACACAGCTATCTCATAGCATACTCGACCATCGTGCTGCTCGGCATCTCGTTTGCCCTTGTGCCCGCCGCACTATGGCCAAGCGTTCCGAAGATTATCGACGAGAAGGTGCTCGGCAGCGCATACTGCCTCATCTTCTGGGTACAGAATTTCGGTCTTTGCTTCGTGCCTATGCTCATCGGCAGCGTGCTGGCAAGCTCTAATGCCGACAATCCTGCCGTGATAGCAGCAAAGGCGGCCGGCGACGAGTTCATTCCATACAACTATACCGTGCCATTGGTCATCTTCGCATGCTTTGGCATCGCTGCCCTGCTTCTGGCCGCTTACCTGAAGATTATCGACAAGAAGCACAACTATGGTCTTGAACTTCCTAATATAAAAGAATAAAATAATATATTCAATATGAAAAAAGATCATTTGCATTTCACTCTGTTGTTGACGGCATTGTGTTTGTCGTCAGCATGCAACTCTGGACAGAAGGGCAATGGAGCCTCAGCGTCGGATTCGACAAGTGTGGATTCTGCCATGGTGCAAGAAACTATGGTAGAGAATGAAACATTCACGACCGATAGCGTGGTGTTTAATAAAGAGAACGAGCATGCCTCGTGTTATATCTGCGTGGATATTCCTAAGGGCAATGCCAAGGTAGTGCCAACGATCTCGAAATACATTACCACGAAGCTCATGGCGTGCAATCCGAACTACGAGATTGGCGAAGAAGCCAAGCAGTCTGTCAGCGGCATGCCTACAGACGTGAAAATGCAGGTGGACTTTTTCGGAAAGAGATATCTCGGCATGTTGACCAACGATCATAAGGATGCATGCGACGTTTCTGAAGGAGAAAACAAAGAGGAAGACTGGAAACCTTCGCCATTTAGCCAAGAGATAAACATGAGGATAAAGGAGAATACGGAGAAGTATGTCACCTATCACTTATATACATACAACTATATGGGAGGAGCTCACGGCCAGGCTCTCTTTATTCCTGTTACATTCCTGAAATCGACCGGCGAGATGCTGCAGACCACCATCGACAGCTCTAACGAGAAAGCTATTCAGCCGCTGATTCGAAAGGGTGTGATTTCGTATTTCAAGAAACGCGGCGAGACGGTGACGGATAGAGACCTCAACACGATGCTGTTTATCGAGAATGGCATCATCCCTATCCCTATCAACGCTCCATCGCTCACGGCCAAAGGCCTTCACTTCGTGTATCAGCAGTATGAGATTGGTCCGTATGCCATCGGCATGGTAGAGTTTACCGTTCCCTACGACAAGATTAAGGCGTTTATGACTTCGGAAGCACAAGAAGGATTATAGTTTTATAGTTGACAAACGCCCGCCGATTACCGCTGAAGACCGCAACCCGATTTGTAGCGGATTTACGGCGGGCGGTCTTACATAAAGTAAGACACTACAACGGCGGTAATCGGCAGGCGTTGTCGCTATCAACTCGTCAACTTGTCAACTTGTCAACTCGTCAACTTGTCAACTTGTCAACTTGTCAACTAAATAAACTATATTCTCGTTACATTAATTACACCCTTCACCGACTTCAGTTTCTTTATCAGCGCTTCGAGCTTCGACGTGTCTTCGAGCATCACTTCAAGATTGCCGCCGAAGAGGCCGTCGTTACTGTCGATGCTGATAGAACGCAGTTTGAGTTTCTCCTCTTTACTGATGATGCTCGTGAGATTGTTTACAATACCTATATCGTCTGTTCCCACCACACGCAGTGTGATGCAATACTGCGACGAGCCCTTGCCGCTCCATCGCGCCTTCACCACACGGTAAGGGAAGCGGCGGTGGAGCTCGGCGGCATTAGGACAGTCCTCGCGGTGAATCTTTATTCCGCCGCCGGCAGTGACGAAGCCAAACACCTTGTCGCCATATATAGGCTGGCAGCAACGGGCAAGCTGGAAGTCGATGCCCTTAAGGTTCTGGTCGATGACAAGCACATCGTCGTTGGCCGTCTCGTTGACAATATCCTGACTGGTCTGGATGTTAAATCCGTCGGCGCTCTTCGCCATATTGTCGCCGATGATGTTCTGGTCTTTCTGCTGCAGTTCAAGATATTTCTCTATGACGGTGTTCATGTCGAGCGTGCCGTCAACGATCTGCTTGTAGAAGTCGCTAACCTCCTTGAACTTCAACTTCTTGACAAGTCGAGTCATGACCGACTCCTCGATGTCGATCTTCTTGTTCTTAAACTTCCTTTCGATAATCTCCTTGGCATACTGACCCTCCTTCACCTGCGTCTCTTTCAAGGCAAGGCGGATCTTCGACTTGGCACGCGAGGTCTTCACCACATTAAGCCAGTCTTGCTTGGGTTTCTGTATGCTTGACGTGAGAATCTCTATCTGGTCGCCGCTATGCAGTTGTTCGCGAAACGTCACCACCTTATTATTTATACGCGCGCCTGTACAGGTATTGCCAATCTTTGAGTGGATATGATAGGCGAAGTCGAGAACCGTGGCTCCCTTGGGAAACTTGAAGAGGTCGCCCTTGGGAGTGAACACGAAGACCTCATCCTCGTAGAGGTCCATCTTAAACTGGTCCATCACCTGAAGGTCGTCGCTATTCTCGAGTATTCCCCTGATGTTGTTGAGCCACTCGTCGAGTCCAGTCTCGCCTTTCACACCCTTATATCGCCAGTGGGCAGCCACACCGCGCTCGGCAATCTCGTCCATCCGTTCGGTGCGGATCTGCACCTCTACCCATTTCTTCTCCGGTCCGAGCACGGTGATGTGCAAACTCTCATATCCGTTGGACTTTGGCACCGAGAGCCAGTCGCGCAGTCGTTTCGGGTTAGGCTGATACATGTCGGTGACGATGGAATAGACCTGCCAGCACTGCATCTTCTCCTGCTCGAACGGCGAGTCGAGGATGATGCGTATGGCAAAGAGGTCGTAGATACCCTCAAAGCTACACTTCTGCTTCTTCATCTTCTGCCAGATGCTGTGTATGCTCTTCGTTCGCCCTTTGATATGGAACTTCAGTCCCACCTGCATCAACTTCTGGCTGACAGGTTCGATAAACTGCTTGATGTAAGCGTCGCGCACCTCTTTCGTGGCGTGGAGTTTCTCCTTTATCATATAGTAAGCGTCAGGCTCGAGATACTTCAACGAGATATCCTCAAGTTCGCTTTTCAGCTTATAGAGTCCGAGTTTATGAGCCAACGGAGCATAGAGGTAAGCCGACTCCTCGGCCACCTTGCGTCGCGCCTCGTCGTTGGAGTTATCCCTTATCTGCCTCATCAGGTTGACACGACCGGCTATCATTATCAGTATCACTCGCATGTCCTCGGCAAAGGAGAGCAAGAGATTGCGGAAATTCTCACTCTCCACAACGGGATTCTTGCTGTACAACTCCACGATACGCTGCAAGCCATGAAGAATGCGGGCTACCGACTCACCGAACTTCGCCTTCACCTCATCGACACTGAGGAAGCCAACCGTCACGCTTTGATGAAGCATGATGGCGAGCACCGCATCGCGACGCAAGCCTATCTCCTCCACTACGATGACAGCCGTCTGCAGTCCGAAGAGAATAGGATTCAGTCCGAAGACGTCTCTTTTCAAAAGATTGTCTTCTACCGTCGTCTTCAGATGTTCACGCATCTTTGCCTCGTCGTCGGGGTGCAGCGTAGAGCCGATACTGTCCTTCAACTTGGTGTAGAGTTCGCGTATTTCTTCCTTTTCAGAAGCCAAAAATTCGAATCTTTCTGCCATAATTCTGTCATTTTTGTTAGAATTTCACTGCAAAGATACAATTTTTTGCCGATTTATTTCTTTTTTCCAATAAAAGTTTGTAATTTTGAAGCATAATTCACTAAATATACCACAAATATGCTATCACAACAAGACCTAAATCAGCTTGCCGCTAAAGGCATAAGCGAAGAAAAACTTAATTCACAGCTCGAAGAGTTTAAGACAGGATTCCCCTTCCTCAAACTCGAGGCAGCTGCCAGTGTAGGACAAGGCATCATCGCTCCGACAGAAGCCGACGTGAAACAATACGAAGAGGCATGGGAGCAGTACAAGGCACAAGGCCATAGCATCGTGAAGTTCGTTCCTGCTTCGGGAGCGGCATCGCGAATGTTCAAGGATATGTTTGCCTTTGCTGATGCTGACTACGACGTACCTACAACAGACTTTGAGAAGAAGTATTTCGACAACATTGAGAAATTTGCCTTCTACGACGCACTCGACGACGCATGCCGGAAGAATCTCGGCGCTGGAGTGAAGGAGCTCATCGCCAACGGAAGATATAAGGATGTGGCTCGCAACATGCTCAATGCCGACGGACTGAACTACGGGCAGCTGCCAAAGGGCATGCTTCTGTTCCACAAGTATTCTGAAGGTCCACGCACTCCTATGGAAGAGCACCTGGTGGAAGGCGCACTCTATGCCGCCAGCGACGGCAAGGCTGCCGTACACTTCACGGTGAGCCACGACCATCTGCCCATGTTCAAGCAGCGCGTAGCAGAGAAGCTCGACTTCTACGCTTCGAAATACGGCATCAGCTACGACATCACCTTCTCTGAGCAGAAGCCAAGCACCGACACCGTTGCAGCTAATCCCGACAACACTCCATTCCGCAATTCTGACGGTTCGCTCTTGTTCCGTCCCGGTGGTCACGGCGCGCTGATAGAAAACCTCAACGAGATTTCGGCCGACGTCATCTTCATAAAGAATATCGACAACGTGGTGCCCGACCGTCTGAAGGCAGACACCGTGAGCTACAAGCAGGTCATCGCCGGCATCCTCGTCACCTTGCAGAAAAAGGCTTTCGACTATCTCGAGACACTCGAAGCAGGCACATACAACCACGAGAAGTTGGAAGAGATCATCCGCTTCGTACAGCACGACCTCTGCTGCCGCAAGGCTGACATCAAGGAGCTGGAAGATGCCGACCTCGTCATCTATCTGAAGAAGAAGCTCAACCGTCCTATGCGCGTTTGCGGAGTAGTGAAGAATGTGGGCGAGCCTGGAGGCGGTCCTTTCCTCACCTACAACCAAGACGGCACCGTGAGTCTGCAGATACTTGAGTCGAGCCAGATTGACAAGAACAACGCCGAATATATGGAAATGTTTACAAAGGGTACACACTTTAACCCCGTTGACCTCGTTTGCGCCGTGAAAGACTACAAGGGCAATGCGTTCAACCTGCCTGACTTCGTTGACCGAACTACTGGCTTCATCTCAAGCAAGAGCAAGAACGGCAAGGAGCTCAAGGCTCTTGAATTGCCTGGATTGTGGAACGGAGCGATGAGCGACTGGAACACCGTCTTTGTGGAAGTTCCTCTCTCTACCTTCAACCCAGTAAAGACTGTCAACGACTTGCTTCGCGATCAGCATCAGTAAAATTTAGGAGAAATCTAAATATGGGAAGTTAAGGAAGTTAAAGAAGTTAAAGAAGTTAAAGAAGTTAAAGAAGTTAAGGAAGTTAAGGAAGTTAAAGAAGTTAAGGAAGTTAAAGAAGTTAAGGAAGTTAAAGAAGTTAAGGAAGTTAAAGAAGTTAAAGAACCCCACTTCTTTAACTTCCTTACGTTTTCTCCTTTATCTAAAGAGCTTTTTTCCTCGTTTCACTATCACTCCTCTTGCATTATCTTTTGCTCTCTTGCCGCCGATGGTGTAGCATGGGGCATTGTCGTTGTCGGCAGTAGGAAGTAAGATAGAGCTCGACTCGGAGAGGATTGGCTCGATGACAAGCTTTGTACACGAAGGCATGTCGAAGTCGTATGTCGGGATGGCGATAGTTTTCTCCTCTGTCTTTCCCGTGGTGGTAGTCTCAGTCACCTTCCATCCTGTCACAGTCTTGCTGCCGTCGATGCACGAGGCTTCGAGATGCAGTTTCCTGCCTTTATAGAATTTTCCGTCAAACAGCGCCTTGCTCAGTTTCACGCCATTGACAGAGATAGATACCGAAGCGCGTTCGTCGTCAGTCAGCGACGTTCCTATCTTCATTGGCGTCGGCGTGCCAAGCCTATAGTAGTTTGCCAGTTGGCTGTAGAAGATATTAGTTCGCTTGTTTAGCCAGGTGCGGGCATTACGCAGTTCGTCGTTATAGTTAGGCCACCATTGGTTGATAAGAACACGATGGTGTGGATATTCGAATCTTATTTCCTCATACATCGGGTCCCACACTTCGCGCGTACCTCGTTCGTTGAGAAAGTCGCCCATATAGATGGCGGCACGGTCAAGAAACTCACGTTTGAAGTCTTCATCCTCCATGAGTCTTCTGAAGAGTCGCGTGTGTTCATACTGGTTTGCCCAGTTATTGTTACTGTCGTAATCAGGGTTGTAGATCCATTCTATGGTGTTGTAGTTCACGTCTCTTCCATAGAGTCCGAGCCCGAAGTCGGTATCTTTGGCAATCCATCTCCATCGTCCGTCGTCGGTTCTTGGTCGCCACATCACTATATTGTTGCCTGGGAAGTCGAGGTTGCAGTAGTAGAGGTTCATCAGCATGAGATTGATAAACTCATAGCAGTCCATCCATTTCGAGTATTCCTCCATGGTATGACCGTGCTCCTGATAGAAGTCCTTGAAAGCGTTGTAGTTGTCCCATGTTCCCTCTTTCAGTTCGTACCAGTTTTCAAACATGTCTATATCCTCAAGGCCGTCGTAGTTGGTGTAGATATTGTCCTCATTGCTGCGTTCGCGGAAGTTAAGCATGCCGAAATACTCGCCGTTGACATACACAATGGCTGGGCGGTATGCCTGCCAGTCGAGGTCGGTATGTCGTGCCATATTACGCTGGATGATAGCGTCGCGCTGGAAGAGATAGTCGAAGTCGTTGCCAGCGTTACGCAGGGCTAACGACTTGAAGTCGGTCACTCCGGGACGGTCCTCGGGGAAGAACTCATACTTGAATCGTTTCTCGCCAAATCGTTTGTTGGCATAGAGTGCGAGCGACTTCTTCATGTTTCCTCTTGTCGCGCCTCCCATGATGCGAGTCTCGCAGAGTTGGTTGATGACCGATTCCTCTTCGGCATTTTCAAACACCTCTAAATTTATCGGTCGTCTCCAGTCGTGGTTGTAGTTTTCCTTTCCGTCAGCCTTATTGCCTTCCACGTAGATGCCTATAGCGGGGTCGTAGAAGTAGCGTTTGTCAGTGACGATAGACACTACAGGCAGTGTCACCTCTCGCTGGTGGAAGATGAAGCTATGCGCCACGGAGCGTGGTGAGAGGCAGCCGTCGGCGAAAAGCTTTGCCCTTATCACCGTTGTGCGTCTTATATTGATGGGATTGGAGTAGGCTGTGCTTGACTCTGTCGGTTCAGTACCGTCTTTGGTATATCTTATCACGGTTCCTTCTGGGGCACCGTCGGGCAGCGACAAGGAGAGTTTAAAACTTTTTGTTTCGGCGCTTACCATTCCCGTAGAGCTGAACACGGGCTGTCCGAGGATGGTCTTCGTCGTCTTTCCGCAGTTGGTGTTTCCCGGTGTCGGCGTGAGCATATATCCCCAGTCGTCGGCAGCGTCATTCTTTCGTCCGTAGGCGATATTTGGAGCGGGTTGTTTTTTCATGCCAGTGACCTTATCGGCCACATTTTCGCCTTTGAACAGATATACGGCGCCGTCTTTTCCTGATTCGAGTCGGAAGTCGGTGTGAAGTCCGTTGGCTTCTTTATCACAGTACACTACGACATGTTTTCCTGCCTCCAGTTGTAGGTTAGGCAGTTTCCATGCCTTGTTAGCTTTGTCTGAGTCGCCGATGGAATAGTCGGCAAGATCCACTGCTGTTGTTCCTGCATTATACAGTTCCACCCACGAGTCGGGAAATTCGTTGATGTCGTCCATTATGCAGTCGATGTTTGACTGCATCAGTTCGTTGATTACCACTTGCGCACGAATGTTGTTTGCGGCAAGTGTCATAAGGGCTAATGCTAATAATGGTTTCATTCTTTCTTGGTTCTTGTTTTTGAAATAGATTTATAAGATTGTCACAATGATGATAAGGACTGCGGTTAAGTATGCGGTTGTAGTAGTTTTTCTTTTAGGGTTGTAGGGAGAATATCTTGTCCCCCTACAACCATGATAATGAAAAAATTACTATGTTGAGGTATTATCCTCCAAAGTTGTCATACATTATCGACTCTGGCTCTACGCCGAGAGAGTCGAGCATTCCGACGACGGCCTTCGACATCGGACCAGGTCCACACATGTAGTATTCGATATCCTCCGGTGCCTCGTGGTCCTTCAGGTAAGTGTTGTACATCACCTGATGAACGAATCCGGCGGTGTATTTCACTCCTGCTGCGTCGGCGGCTGGATCCGGACGGTCGAGTGCGAGGTGGAAATGGAAGTTTGGATATTCCTTCTCCAGTCCGAGGAAGTCGTCGAGATAGAACACCTCGTTGAGAGCTCGGGCTCCGTAGAAGTAGTGCATCTCGCGGTCGGTAGTGTGCAGCGTCTTTGTCATGTGCATGATCTGCGCTCTCAGCGGTGCCATTCCGGCTCCACCGCCCACCCAAATCATCTCGCGCTTGGAGTCGAAATGAGGATGGAAGTCGCCATAAGGTCCGCTCATGATCACCTTGTCGCCTGGCTTCAGTGTGAAGATATACGACGAGGCGATACCTGGATTGACGTCCATGAATCCGCTACGGTCTGGCTTGAACGGCGGTGTGGCGATACGAACGGTGAGCATAAACACGTCGCCCTCGGCAGGATAGTTGGCCATGGAGTATGCGCGTATTGTCGGCTCGGTATTGACACACTTCAGCGGGAAGAGGCCGAACTTCTGCCATGCCGGCAGATACTCTTCGCCGATGAGCGACTTGTCGATGTCCTTGTCGTAGTCGATAGAGAATGTAGGAATTTTAATCTGTGCATAAGAGCCTGGCAGGAAGTCCATGTGTGCGCCCTTTGGCAGCTGCACCTTGAACTCCTTGATGAATGTGGCGACGTTTTTGTTTGATATCACCGTACACTCGTATTCCTTCACTCCGAGGACGCTCTCTGGCACACGGATATTCATGTCGCTCTTCACCTTGCACTGGCATCCGAGTCTCCAGTTGTCCTTTATTTCCTTACGGGTGAAGTGTGGCTTTTCCGAGTCGAGTATCTCACCGCCACCTTCAAGTACCTGCACCTTACACTGTCCGCAGCTTGCCTTTCCACCGCAAGCCGATGGAAGGAAGATGCCGTTTTCGTTGAGTGTGGTCATGAGGCTCGAGCCTTGTCCCACCGAGATGGTGCGGTCGCCATTGATGGTGATGTTCACATTTCCGCTTGGCGAGAGATATTTCTTCGCCACGAGCAGAAGGATGACTATGAGCAGTATCAGCACTAAGAATACTGCGATGCTTACTGTAATGAACATAATCTGTTTATCCTCCTTTCTTTATATTTTAAGTCCTGAGAAGCACATCATGGCCATAGCCATGAGTCCTACCGTGATGAAAGTGATGCCGAGTCCCTGAAGAGGCTTTGGCACGTCGCTGTATTCCATTTTCTCGCGAATGGCTCCCATAGAGACGATGGCAAGAGTCCATCCGAGTCCGCTGCCGAGTGCGAATACGAGTGCGTCAACGATCGAGCCGATGTATTGTGTGTTTGACGGGTCGAGGTTGATGCGCTGCTGCATGAAGAGCGAAGCTCCCATGATGGCGCAGTTGACGGCGATGAGCGGGAGGAAAATGCCAAGGGCTGCATAGAGCGACGGCGAATAGCGCTCGACGATCATCTCCACGAGCTGTACGATACCGGCGATGACGGCGATGAAGAGGATGAAGCTGAGATACGACAAGTCAACGCCCTCCACGAGGCAGTCGGGACCGAGAATCTTTGTCTGCAGCAGATAGTCAACGGGCACGGTGACCATGAGAACGAAGGTCACGGCAAGTCCCAGTCCGAGCGAGGTCTTCACGTTCTTCGACACGGCAAGGAACGAGCACATACCGAGGAAGAAGGCGAACACCATATTGTCCACGAATATGGACCTGAAGAATAAGCTAATAGCGTGTTCCATACATTATTTCTCCTTATAAAAATAAGCACGATGCACCCAGATGACACATCCTAAGAGGATGAGTGCCATGGCGGGCATGGTCATCATACCGTTGTTAACATATCCGAAATCATACACTGCATCGGGCAGAATCTGAAATCCTAATAGCGAGCCGCGGCCAAAGAATTCGCGCACGCCGCCCACGATGACGAGGATCATAGCGTAGCCCAGTCCGTTAGAGACGCCGTCGATAAACGATGGCCATGGCTTGTTCTGCATGGCAAACGCCTCAAGACGTCCCATGAGGATACAGTTGG
The DNA here is from genome assembly GCF_002251245.1 of Prevotella sp. P5-92. Classification (GTDB taxonomy): domain Bacteria; phylum Bacteroidota; class Bacteroidia; order Bacteroidales; family Bacteroidaceae; genus Prevotella. The sequence goes on along the minus strand of NZ_NPJG01000006.1, from coordinate 14,860 downwards.
TGATGATAAGTCCCACATATACCGACAGCTGCACGCTGACATCGTAAGCGAAGGCCTTCAACACCTGGCTGACGATGGTGACGAGGGTGGCCACGACGACGAGTTGTACCACGATACGGATACGCGTCGGGATGGTATTGCGGATGAGCGATATTATCACATTGGCAAAGGCGGTGATCACTGTCACGGCGAGACCCATCACGATAGCTGGTTCAAGCTGTGCAGTGACAGCGAGCGCCGAGCAGATGCCAAGCACCTGAACCAATATTGGATGGTCGAGGTTCAGAGGATTGCTGAATACCTCCTTGTTCTGTTTTGAAAATAAACTCATAGCTGTATTACTTGTTTAAAAACGCTTGATATTTACCTAACGACTCACGTAGCATCAGCGACACGCCGTCGGACGTCAGTGTGGCACCAGTGACGGCATCACACTCCGACTGTGGGTTTTTCACGTCGCTCTTTTTCTTCACTGCGATGGCAAGGCTGCCGTCAGCGGCGAAAATCTTCTTTCCGCGGAACTGGTCTTGCCATGCACGCGAATCCTTAATCTCAGCTCCAAGACCGGCGGTCTCCGACTCGTGGTTGAAGAATGCACCGAAGATGGTGTTCTTGTCGTCGTCGAGTGCCACATATCCCCATATTGGTCCCCAGAGTCCCATTCCCCTTACGGGAATGACATACTTTTGTTTACCATCTACCTGACAGTCGTAGAGCACGAGTCCGTCCTCGACGGTTGTCTCAGCCTTCACCACCTGCTGGTATTTTGCCTCAGCCTCTTGGTTGGCGAGATCGCGGATGTTGAGCGAGGCGAGTATCTGTTTCTTCTTGTCCAACGCCACATTCACGTCCTGCATAGGCTTCAATGTCTGGTAAATGAAGGCGAGCAAGAACGCCACGATGATGACCATCACCGAGCTATATATAATAATGTAGGAATTCTTGTTTGTATTCATAATTCTTCATTTCTAATGAATCCATTATCTGTTTACTCTCTTTGCTCTCTTCCTGATATTGGCATCCACCACATAGTGGTCGATGAGCGGAGCCATCATATTGCCGAAGAGGATGGCGAGCATCATGCCCTCGGGGAAGCCAGGGTTCATCACACGGATGATGATGGCAAGCGCGCCGATGAGCAAGCCGTAGATATACTTTCCGGTGTTGGTGCGGCATGAGGTCACTGGATCGGTGGCCATAAACACGGCACCGAAGGCGAAACCGCCATACACCAGGTGCTCGTACCATGCTATTGACTGTCCGGTCTGCTCAAACACCACGGCCATCAGGCTGCCTCCAACCACCACGCTGAGCATGGTGCGCCAAGAGGCGATGCCCGACCACAGAAGGATGACGGCGCCGATGGCGATGGCTATGACCGAAGTCTCGCCCACCGAGCCGGGAATGAATCCCATCACGGCATCGCTGACCGAAGCGGTCACCTGTGTGCCTGCGGCTAACTGTCCGAGCGGTGTGGCTGCCGTGAAGCCGTCGGCGAGGTTATTTCCCAAGCCAAATATCGACTCGTTGGCCACCCATACGCTGTCGCCACTCATCTTGGTAGGATAAGAGAAGAAGAGGAACGCGCGCGCTACGAGCGCCACGTTGAAGATGTTCATGCCCGTTCCGCCGAAGATCTCCTTGCCGATGATCACGGCAAACGCCACTGCCACGGCAATCATCCATATAGGACAGCCCACGGGCAAGATCATCGGGATGATGATACCCGAGACGAGATAGCCTTCTTGTATCTCCTCGCCTTTCCACTGTGCCCAGGCGAACTCTATGCCAAGACCTATGATATAGCTTACCAATATCTTCGGCAACACGGCGAGGACGCCGTAGAAGAAGATCTGACAGAAGTGTGCCTCGGCGAGTGTGCCAGCAGCGAGATAGTTCTGATATCCCACGTTATACATTCCAAAGAGCAGGGCGGGCAGCAGGGCTATCACCACCATGCTCATGATGCGCTTTGAGTCTATCGCGTCGTGGATGTTACAGCCGTTTTTCGCCGTGTCGTTGGGCACGTAGAGAAACGTCTCGAAACCGTCAAACACGCTGCGAAAGGCGTGAAGCTTGCCGTCCTTCTCGAAGTTCGGCTTTATCTTATTGAGATAATTTCTTAAAAAACTCATTTCATAAATATTTTAATATGTAAAAATTGAAAGATTGAAACCGTTCCCGTTTTCGTTATCGTTTTCGTTCCCGTTTTCGTTATCGATTTCGTTATCGTTTCGTTCCCGTTTTCGTTATCGATATCCAATCTTTCAACTATTCTCTTTCCTCAGCATGTCGAGTCCTTCGCGTACTATGCGCTGGAGCTCGAGCTTCGAGCTATCGACAAACTCGGCCAGGGCGAAGTCCTCGGGGCTCACCTCGTAGATGCCCAGCGCCTCCATCTTGTCGATATTGCCGGTGATGATGGCCTTGACGAGATACTCGGGATAGATGTCCATCGGCATCACGCTGTCATACTCGCCGCTCATTATCATGTGGCGTTGTCCGCCTTTGATGCGGGCGTCGAGAGCGTATTTCCTGCTGCCGAATAACCATGAGAAATAGCTGCGGCTTACCGAGAACTGCTTTAGGCGTGGCATTATCCAGCCTGCCAACTCGTCGGCGTCGTCACCTTCGGGGATGACGGTTATCTCCGATGTGTGGGCACCGAGATATCCCTCGCCGGTCACTGGTGTACCTGTGAGGACGTTGCCGTTGATGATGCGCACCCGACGGTTCTTGTCATAAGAGTTGCTCAGAAGCGTTGACAGTTCTTCGCCTACAAGCATGTCGGCATACTGTGGCTTCTCCACCTCGCTGCCGCAGAGTGCCACGGTGCGTCGCAGATCCACCTTACCAGTGAGCATCAGCCTGCCGAAGAACAATACGGCGGTTGGCTCTACGGTCCACACTGTCTCGCCCTTGTTCACCGGGTCGAGATGGTTCACCTGCACGCCTACGTTACCTGCTGGACAAGGTCCGTCAAACGCCGTCACTACTACATCCTTAGCCTCAGTGAGCGCCTTCGCCGTCTGACGTGCTCCGATGCCGAGATAGGTCTTGGCAATCTTCGACAAGGCGGTGAGTCCGGCCTGCCACTGCAGCTCCTGTCCCTCAAGCTCATACTCGAAGTCGGCTGCCAGAGGCTTGTCCCTCAATGCCGACACGAAGATGCTCTTCGGACGTTCTGCCGGTGTGGCTACCACGGCATAAGGCAGCTGGTTGATGTATCCAAACAGTCCTGCCTCCAAAAGAGCGTTTACCACTTCGTCTCCACTAAGACGATCTACATCTTTCTTGCCGAAATCGGTTGCCTCTTGCTTTCCGTCGGCTTCCACCATAATGCCCAACACCTTGCGTCGCTCACCACGCACCACGGCTCTCACCGTACCGCTAACGGGCGATGCAAACTTCACTTCTGGGCAATTCTTGTTGATAAACAAAGCGTCGCCAGCCTTGACATTGTCGCCTTCCTTCACTACGACCTTAGGTGTTACACCTACAAAGTCGGTGGGAGCAAGACAGTACTTGCCGTTCGACTTCAGCTGTATCTTTTTCTTCTCAGCCGCGCCAGCAAGCTTTATGTCCAAGCCTTTACGCAATTTAATTACATTGACCATTATAATAAAGGGTTTTGTTAAAGTATCTAAGAAAACGCTGCAAAATTACGAATTTTTAAGCAGAATATGAAGAATTTGACAATAAAAATGGGTTACATTGCACTTTTTTTTGTAATTTTGCGCCATAAAAGACGACATCATTCAGTTTTTGGAAACTCCACTAAGCAATTTTGAAACTATTTAAACACATAATAAACATCGTCGTATGGACTTCTGTGTCCATATACATCGCCATCGCCATCCTACTCCATGTGCCGTATGTCCAACAACAACTCGGACAGACGGTGGCTAACGCCGTGGGGAAAAAGATTGGCACGAAGGTGACAGTAGGACGCGTTGACTTGGGCATGCTCAACCGCATCATCATCGACGACGTCACCATCCTCGACCAGAAGGGCAAGACCATGATGCTCTCGGCGCGCATAGCAGCGAAGATTGACGTGGCTGCGCTTGCCAAGGGGCGCATCGTCGTCAACTCAGCACAGCTCTTCAGTCCGCGCCTCACGCTCTATCAGACTTCTGCCGAGGCCAAGCCAAACTTCCAGTTTGTGCTCGACTCGCTCGCGTCGAAAGACACCACGAGCCACAAACCGCTCGACATCGCCGTCGGGTCGTTTATCATGCGGCACGCCGACATTCACTACGACCGCTACGACAAGGCTCCTACCAAGGGTAAACTCGACATTAACCATCTCGCCGTCAGCGACTTCAACCTATACGCCGCTTTGCCGCAACTCACCGACAACACTCTTGAACTCGCCGTCCGCGAACTGTCGTTCAAAGAGCAGTCGGGCATCGACATCCGCCGTTTGGCTTTCCATTTCCGAGCCGACCGCCGTAAGGCCGTGCTGAGCGACTTTACGCTCGAGATGCCTGCCTCCAAGTTGCTCATCCCCTCGCTCACAGCCTCTTACCGCCACGACGGCAAAAACATCATAGCCGCCACCGTGAAGTTTGACGGCACCATAGAACAGTCGTTTGTCACACCAGCCGACATGGCTTTTATCTTGCCTTCGCTGCACACGTTCCACGACAAGCTCTTCATCGCCTCGTCATTCAGCGGCACCGGGACGAGCGTCAACATCGGCTCGTTTGTCGTCAACTCGCCGTCGGGCGACATCAATATCGACACCAAGGGATGGTATAAAAAACAAGGGGCCCGAGGACTGTGGTATGCTGACGTGAAGCATCTCGGCGTCTCGTCGAAGACCATCGAGTTCCTCTCCGAAAACCTCAAGGGCGAAAAGACCGAAGTGCCTGACGTACTACGCCGACTGGGCAACATCGACTTCAACGGCAATGCCGCAGCCACACGCGACGGCGCCATCACCGCCCGAGGCAACGTAAGGACCGGCGTGGGTAATGTGGACATCAAGTTCCACATGGACGACAACAACCACTTCGGCGCCACTGCCGTCACCGATGGCATCGACCTCAAGACGCTCGCCGACAACCATCACCTCGGCACCGCTGCCCTCAACGTCAACGCCCAGGGCGCACTCAAGGCGGCCGGAGGCAAACCTTCCATCGACGTCAAAGGCACCGTCTCGAAGTTCAGCTACGACGGCTACACCTTCAGCAATATCGACCTCAACGCCACCTACTCCGCATCATCCATAGGCGGAAAGGTGAGCATCGACGACCCAAACATCAGACTCTCTGCCGACGGCTCGCTCTCCACCCTCGGCAAGGGCAAGGATATCGCCTTGGCAGTCAACATCGACTACATCTGTCCTCAGGCCATCAACCTCTCGTCAAGATGGGGCGACGCACGCTTCTCTGCCATTGTCACCGCCGACATGCGCGCCTCGGCGGTCAACGACGCTCAGGGCACGCTCTCCATCACCGACTTCTCGCTCACATCCTCTACCGACTCCTGCCGCATAGATCATATCGACGTCGAGGCTGGATTCAGCGGAAAGACACATAACATCAGACTTGACAGCGACTTCGGCCATATCGATATCAACGGCACCTTCGACATAGCCACACTCGCCAAGAGCTTCTCAAACATCGTAGGCAGCAAGCTCCCCACCCTTCCAGGACTCACCCACGACGGCCGCAGCTACGGCAACGCCTTCTCGCTCAAGGCCTTTATCTCTTCCACACGATGGATGCGGCCGCTCTTAGGCGTCAACCTCGACATCCAGTCGCCTCTCGTCATCGACTCGCGCCTCGACGACACCACACAAGAGGTGGCCCTCAACGCTAACACCGACAGCTTCTCGCTCAACGACAAGCCTTATGCCGCAGCCGTCGTGGCCTTGTCGTCGCCTCTCGACACTCTCCTCCTCGACACCCGACTCACCAAAATCATGGACAACGGCGACGCCATGCGCCTCAAGGCTCACTGCTCGGCTGCCGACAACAAACTCCACACATCGCTCTACTGGGACAACGGCAGTGCCACAAAACCCATGTCAGGCAATATCAACGCCATCGCCTCGTTCTTCACACGCGACGACAACCAAAAGGCTGCCACCATATCCATCGTCCCCTCACATATTAATATAGGTGACAAGCAGTGGGACGTAATGGCGTCAAACATCTCTTACGCCAAAAACGACATCGACATCCGACAATTCAAGATAGAACACAACGGACAGCATATCATCGTCAACGGACGGGCTTCAGACCGCGACACCGACTCGTTGCTCATCGACCTCAACGCCGTGGATGTGGAATACGTGCTAAACCTCGTCAACTTCCACTCCGTGAAGTTCGACGGCGACGCATCGGGACGAGCCGTCATCGTGGCGCCTTTCGGCAAGATGAGCGCCTATGCCAAGCTCAACGTCAACAACTTCCTCTTCGAAAACGGACGCATGGGTGTGCTCAACGCCAACGTTGACTGGAATGCCGACGAGAAACAGATCGACATACATGCCGTGGCTGACGATGGTCCCGAGGCACAAACCCTCATCGACGGATATGTGTCGCCCTCACGCAACCATATCGACCTCGCCCTCAATGCACAAGGCACTTACATCGACTTCCTACACTCGTTCACCAAGAGCTTCATCAGCGACGTCACAGGACATGCCAACGGCACTCTGCGACTCGCCGGTCCGCTCAACAAGATAAACCTCACCGGAAAGGTCACCGTCAACAAGGCAGAGGCAATGATCTCGCCGCTCAACTGCAGATACTACATCGACGGACAGACCATAGAACTCATTCCCAACGAGATAAAACTCGACGGAGTGACTCTGCGCGACGCCGAGGGACACGAAGGACACGTCAGCGGAAGCCTCTACCACAAGAGCCTCACACGTCTGAGCTACAACCTCGACATCGCCGCCGACAACCTCCTCGCCTACGACTTCCGCGACTTCGGCAACAACACCTTCTACGGCACCGTCTATGGCACTGGCAACGTTCACATCAACGGACGCAGCGGTCTCTTCCGCATGGACGTTGACATCACGCCGCGCCCAGGCTCGTCGTTCACCTACAACGTGTCGTCGCCCGACGCTCTCTCCAACCAGGACTTCATCGAGTGGAAAGACTCCACTAACAACAGTCTCGCCAACGCCGACAACGCCGTTTCTCACCGCACAGTCACGCCGCTCAACCTCTCGTCAGACATGTACATCAACTTCAACATCAACTGCACGCCCGACGCCACCATACGTCTGCTCATGGACCAAAACACCGGCGACTATATCACGCTCAACGGCGACGGAGTGATCAAGGCCACATACTACGACAAGGGAGCATTCAACATGTTCGGCACCTATACCGTTGACCACGGCACCTATGGCATCACCATACAAAACATACTGAAAAAGTCGTTCTCGTTCAATCGCGGCGGCACACTCGTCTTCGGCGGCAACCCATTCGACGCTGCCATCAACCTGCAGGCAGTACACACCGTCAACGGCGTGACACTCTCAGACCTAAACATCGGCAACAGCTTCTCTAACAACACCATACGTGTCAACTGCCTCATGAACATCGGAGGCATAGCACGACAGCCACAGGTGAGCTTCGACATCGACATGCCTACCGTCAGCACCGACGAGAAACAGATTATACGCAGCATCATCAACAGCGAGGAGGAGATGAACCAACAGGTGGTGTATCTGCTCGGCATTGGCAAGTTCTACCCTCAGACCAACAACAACTCGCAGGCTCAGGGCGGAGCGCAATACAGTCAGACGTCACTCGCCATGCAAAGCCTTCTCTCGGGCACCATCTCCGGACAGATTAACTCCATCCTCGGCTCGGTGGTCAAGAGCAACAACTGGAACTTCGGCGCCAACATCTCCACTGGAGACGAGGGATGGAACAATGCCGAATACGAAGGCCTGCTCAGTGGCCGCCTCCTCAACAACCGCCTCCTCATCAACGGACAGTTTGGCTACCGCGACAATGCAGCCAAGGCCACACAGTCGTTCATCGGCGACTTCGACATCCGCTACCTGCTCACTCCTAACGGCAACCTCGCACTCAAAGTCTATAACCAGACCAACGACCGCTACTTCACCAAGTCGAGTCTCAACACCCAGGGCGTGGGCATCATCATGAAGAAGGACTTCACCACCCTCCGCGACCTCTTCGGCAGAAAGAAAAAGAAAACGGCAAAGAAGTCGAAATAATCGTTTACTCAAGATTCCACGACATTTTAAGGCTGTACAGATGCTAACCCAAAAACTGTTGCCCAACGATGATTTTTTGGGGAAAAGTTTGGATAATAAGAGATTTATTAGTATTTTTGCCGACGAAAACAATTAGTACTTTGTGTATGAATAGCAAAGATGCTTAAGAAATGAATCAATGAAAAAATATAATTATACGATTGCAGGGCATAAGGTGGCTCTCGAAATCAGCGACCAGAGGCTTGCTGACACTCTTTCGAACTACGCCCCGTTCGCGACAGAGTCTGACGACGACGTGGTGTTCACCATCCACGTTGCCGACGGCTGCACCATGCCATCTGACTTTACGGAAGAATGGCGACAGGAGGACGAGGGACAGGAGATATTGTGCGGCGAGATAAAGGGACGACCGGCTTTCGTGTTCAGATGGAACAGAGAGGACGGAGGCTGCATGGTGTGTGAACGTGACTATACAGACGCCACGCTCTTTCTTGCCACACGCCACCGCAAGGCATCGCTCGACAATGCGATGATGGTGATGTACGCCCTTGCCACGGCTCGACGAGGCACACTGCTCTTCCACTCTTCTACCGTATGTCACGACGGAAAAGCATACATGTTTCTCGGCAAGAGCGGGACGGGAAAAAGCACTCACTCAAGACTCTGGCTTGAGAACGTAGCCGGCACGACACTCGTCAACGACGACAACCCCGTGGTGCGTATTGACGACGACGGGACGGCAAAGGTCTATGGATCGCCATGGAGCGGCAAGACGCCTTGTTATCGACGGGTGGAACACAGATTAGGCGGAATAGTGGGACTGAGCCAAGCTCCCCGCAACGAGATACGCCGCATGAAAGGCATTGAGGCCTATGCCCTTATCTCTTCGAGTATCTCGGGAAAACGATGGGACAAGAGCATCGCCGACGGGCTGCACGACACCATCAACCGCCTTGCTATCGGTGTGCCCACATGGCATCTCAACTGTCTGCCCAACGCCGAAGCTGCCCTGACATGCAAGAAGACTATTTGCGAGGCGATATGAAAGACAAAAAGCTCTGCGGCGATATGAAAGACAAAAAGCTCTGCGGCGATATGAAAGACGATAAGAAAGAAATAAAAATGAGAAACGACATCATTCTCTCAGAAGTAGTGAGACTCGTGGAAGAAGGCGTCAGCGTGACACTGCCCGTGGATGGAAGGAGCATGCTGCCATTCATCGTTGGAGGCCGTGAGAGCGCGATACTTACCAAGCCCGGCAAACTGAAAAAGGGCGACGTGGTGCTGGCATGGACTGACGACCGCCGCTATGTGCTTCACCGCATCATTGCCATCGACGGCGAAAAGGTGACACTCATGGGCGACGGTAATCTGCAGGGAATGGAGCACTGCACGACGGACGGAGTGAAGGCGAAAGCCACTCACGTGGTGGACTGCAAAGGCAGGCGACGTGAGCTCTACACGCCATGGCGTACGATGGCTGCAAGACTTTGGCAAAAGCTCAGAATAGTGAGAAGATATTTACTGAAAATTTACAAAATAACTCATAGGATAAGATGAAGAAAAAAGACGGATTTGTTCTTCGCGAAGTGTGCGGAGAGAAGGTGATCATTGGCGAAGGCATTGATGCCGTTGACTTCGGCAAGTTGATAAGCATGAACGAGACGGCGGCATGGCTCTGGGAACAGGCCGACAGCGAGATGGACGCTGAGAAGCTGACAAAGGCTCTCGTGGGTGAATACGACGTGGAGGAGGCTGTGGCAGCCCACGACGTGAGAGCCATACTCGAGGAATGGCGAAGAATAGGAATCGTGGAGGACTGACAGACATGCTTGAACTGAAAAACGTGACGATAAGTCACAACGGACAAACCCTGATGAGCGGCCTCTCGTTGGTGGCTGCCAAGGGCGAGGTGACGGCGATATGCGGACCATCGGGCTGTGGCAAGACCACTCTACTGAGAACCATCATGGGTTTCCACACCGCCGACAAAGGATATATCAGTATCGAGGGCGAACTGGTGACTCCGCTCTCCGCGCCCTCGTTCAGGCAGATGATGGCTTACGTGCCTCAGGATCTGTCGTTTCCCGTAGAGACGGTGGCGGAACTTGTCGAACTGCCTTTTACGCTGAAAGCCAACCAATCAAGGCCTTTCTCGCGAAACAAGGCGATGGAACTGTGGAACGCCCTCGGACTCGACCATCAGCTCTACGACAAACCAATAAGCGAGATCAGTGGCGGCGAGCGACAGCGCATCATGATTGCCAACCTCGGACTGATGGAGAAAAGCATCATTGTCGTCGATGAACCGACGTCGGCTCTCGATCCCGACTCAGCGGCACGCGTAGCCTTGTTCCTCAGACAGATAGCTCGCAACGGCGCGGCAGTGATCGTGGTTACTCACGACCCTAACTTCACAGCTGACAAGGTGATTTCGGTTGTTTAGGAGGAAAGAAGTTAAAGAAGTTAAAGAAGTTAAAGAAGTTAAAGAAGAAGTTTCCTTGAGCGAAGCGAAAAAAAGGAGTTAAAGAAGAAGTTTCCTTGAGCGAAGCGAAAAAAAGGAGTTAAGACGAAAGATATTTAAACTTCAACAATAAGCATGGATATATCTATATTAAATATGGTGGTGGGACTGCTGCTGACTGCTGTTCCGCTCTACGTGTTCTACAGACTGAAGACACCGCTGCTGAGTCAGGCGGCAATAGCGTTGGTGAGGATGACGGTGCAGATGGCGCTCATCGGCGTGTATCTGCATTACCTCTTCACATGGAACAACGCCTGGATAAACATCCTCTGGGTGGTGGTGATGGTGATAGTGGCTTCGTTTACAGCCCTGAAGCGCACACGGCTGCGCTGGCAGACTGCGCTGCTGCCCTTAGCGGCGGGATTTTTCTGTTCGGCGGTGGTTGTGGGACTTTACTTCCTCTTCATCGTGCTCAGGCTGAGCAATCCGTTCGACTCGCGCTATTTCATCCCCATCATGGGCATACTGCTCGGCAACATGCTCAGCGTAGCTGTGGTGACACTGACGAGCTACTACGACTCGCTCTGCCGCGAGACACCTCTCTACTACTATCTGCTCGGCAACGGAGCGACACACATGGAGGCTATAACGCCTTTCTTGAAGAAAGCTGTGGAAAAGGGCTTTGCGCCAGTGATAGCCAACATGGCAGTGATGGGTCTCGTGGCTCTTCCCAGCACGGTGACAGGACAGATATTAGGCGGTTCTGCTCCTGGCATTGCCATCAAATACCAGATAATGATTATCGCCATAACATTCTCTGCTTCAATGATTTCAATGGCACTGACGATATATCTCGCCGACCGCAAATCGTTTGACGAATGTGGACGTATAACCCACGTCAGACCTAATGCTTGACATGTATCAAAGCTGTTGACCTACGTCAAAATATAGGCAGAAAAGACGTTTTTTTGCTAAAATTGTGTTCGCACACAACAAAAATCGTTGTACCTTTGCATCGACAAAAGCAAAGAGCTATTCAAAATAATGGTATAAAAGCAATTAGGGACTTAGCTAAGGTTGAAGAGATTATTTAGGATAACATTACAATAAAAGAAAAAGGGTAACACAAATAACAATAGGATATAAATTAGAAAAAAAACACACAAACGGATGTGAAGATGCATCCAACGAGACACGTAAAAAAAAAGATTGTTTAATTTAAAGAAAGAAAGGGTAACAATTATGAGAAAGTTAGTAAACAAGATTAGCGCAAGCAAGAGATTTAACAAGTATTGCGTAAATGTGCTGAAGATGTATAACTACGGAAGAGTAAACGCTCCAGTATAAAAATCGAGTAGGAGGAAAACGAAGTAGTTTTCTTCCTACTTTCGTTTTCCGACCTCTCACACCACCTCGCGATGGACACCCTTGCCTTGGGCTATGCGATTCCCGCTATTAGGGCTCACTCGGGACTTGCACCCGTTAGACCATGCTCATGCCGAGCGTACCACAAAAGAAGAGACAACTGGGTTGCCTCTTCTTTTATGTGACAGTTGAATGTGATTTCCCCGCGGGCGTTGCATCGGGACGGTAGCCAGCGTTTGGATTACCCCTTGTGGGGTCTCCGTGATCCAATCCCCCATTGTCGGGATGATGTTAGTCGCCGTAGTATTCACTGCCGGTTAAACCGTTGTAATCACTATCCAACGCCATTTGTATTGACGACCCCGTGAGGATGACACTGGGAGTGATGTTATACACTTTTATTGCGGGACGCATATACTTTTTCTTTTCCATATTTATTAATGTCGTAATGAGTTATTTGATGATCAATTTGATTGTCTTGTTGCCACGGCGCACGATGTTCACGCCTTTTACGGGAGCGTCGATGCGGCGGCCATTGATGTCATAGTATTCTGCATCGTCGGTGGCTATAGAGTTAAGCAGGTCGATGGCAGTCGTTCCTTCTTCGCCACCATGGCCGATAGAGAATGCCCTGGCACTCGATGTTTGAGTAGAAGCAGTCAAAGTCATATATGCGCGGAAGGGCTTGACGCCAACCGTTGTCACATTCTCCGGCATCTTTGCGGGATTCATCAGTTTGTTGTTCAGCAGGATGAAGGCATTGCCGTCTTCCGATGTGAAAGTCTTCGTCTGATATGTGCCGCAGAGTTGCAGAGAGCTGCCGTCAGGGCCATTGACTTTCGCCCCATCAAAAGGCGCTTTTTTTATCTCAGCCTTTGTCTCTGAGATATTGATTTCCTTTTTCACGCCATCATTAAACTTGAAGAGCACTGGCGTTCCGGCAGCAATCGTTCCCGTTATTTCCTCAATCTCCACCGCATTAGCAGTTGCGCCCTTAAGCTGATATGCAGTAAAATTAAAATTAGCCGGGGTATATGCAAATGGCAGGCAGAGTGAGAACCATGTTGAATTAGATGACGAGAGGTCGCGGGAATAAGTAGCCTCGTTAGCCTTAAACTCATATTTTGGAGTGAAGTCATAGTTGTCTGTCAGGTTAAGACTTTTAGTCGTCAAAGGTTCTCCGCATAATTCCACCTTACTGTCACCCAATGTGAAATATGTCTTGAAATAGCCAGTTTTAGTGTTATAGTTGGCCATGGATTGGTCTATTTTATATTTGGAGTATGAAGCAGCTCCTACGAGTTTGCTGCAACCCGAAAACATTTCATCACTACTGCTGACATTGCCTGTTTTAAAATCATCACTGACATAGATTGTCGTGAGACCTGAGCAGCCAGCGAACATGGATCTCATATCCGTCACCTCGGCAGTGTTGAATGATGACAGGTCAAGAGATGTGAGTTTTTGGCAGCCATTGAACATCCAATACATATCCGTCACATTGGAGGTATCGAAGTTTGAAAGGTTAAGAGATGTGAGACCTGAGCAGCCATTGAACATATAACCCATATTCGTCACATTGTCTGTATTGAATTTGGACACGTCAAGAGATGTGAGACCTGAGCAGCCACTGAACATAGAACCCATACTCGTCACCTTGTCAGTGTTGAATTTGGACACGTCAAGAGAGGTGAGGCCTGAGCAGCCACCGAACATGTAGCTCATATTCGTCACCTTGGCAGTGTTGAATTTGGACACGTCAAGAGAGGTGAGGAGTTCGCAGTCACCGAACATGCTGCACATATCCGTCACCTCGGCAGTGTTGAATTTGGACACGTCAAGAGAGGTGAGCTTTTTGCAGCCATCGAACATGTACAACATTTTCGTCACATTGTCAGTGTTGAATTTGGACACGTCAAGAGAGGTGAGGCTTAAGCAGTTATCAAACATGGCGCCCATATCCGTCACCTTGGCAGTGTTGAATTTGGACACATCAAGAGAGGTGAGGCGTTGGCAGTTATCAAACATGTTGCTCATATTCTCCACCTTGGCAGTGTTGAATTTGGACACGTCAAGAGAGGTGAGGCGTTGGCAGCCATAGAACATGAAGCTCATATTCGTCACTTCCTCAGTATTGAGATATTCGATGCCTTTAATAGATGTCAAATAGATACAATAATGGAACCATTCATAGCATGAAGTCGGCCGTGCATCTTTGAATGATTCATGAAAGACAACTGTCTTAATGGAATATTTATGTTTTGCTAACCATCCTGGAGAAGTTTTAGGATCGGTAGGAACATCATATACAATTCCAGTCCAGTCATATCGGCTGTCGCCATACTTGAACGTCAGCGTACCGTCTTCGTACACTGTGTACATTACGTTTGCCCACGTTGATGCAGGCATCACCATAGTCATCGCGAGCATCAGTCCCGTGACGAGCCATCTTAATTGTTTAGTTTTTCTTTTGCTTGTCATAATACGATATCTATTTAATTATGATTTCAGGGTGCGAAATTAGTGATTTTTATTTGTATATAGTAACAAACGGATAATATTTTAAACATTTTTAAATAAACATCATCGGTAATTAAGAATAATTGGGGACAGGTTCATCGACCCTAAAGAGTGAACCAATGTACCTGTCCCCATGACCCGTCAACTAAACCCGTCAACTAAACTGTTCTCTTTCTCTTCTTATTCTTTCTCGTTATCTTTATCGTCACCTCCCTCCCCTCTTTCAGTTCTTCCAATACCCTTTCCTTCACGCAGTCATACGTGGCTTGTGTATCCACGAGCAGGCCTATGGC
>NZ_NPJG01000059.1 GCF_002251245.1 Prevotella sp. P5-92 | reverse complement strand
AGCCATACACATGCTGGAATCTTATGCAGAACACAAATGAAGCAGTCAAGCAGTCGGCTTATATAGACCGATTCATCGACCGCAATCAGCAAGCAACAGATTTCGCTATTGGAATACAGAAAGCCATCAACGGTGAAGACACCGATGGCTACGACTGGTTCATCAACTAATACATCCTCCTTGCAGAAAGTCTGGAAAACCTAGCAGAATGGACGATGTAACCCCGGAAGGGAACACAAAATCAATATCAACCAAAAGAAGATAACGATGGCGTGCTCCCTTCCTTTTCGTTTGTATCAACCTTATTTACTCACAAATTAAATTTTTACCACAATGTGTAAATTCACAAAACCCGTAATCCCTGCTGATGCTACAGCAGATGAGCGTCGTTCTCTCATGTTCGATGCTATGTACAATGCAGACCTTTCAGAAGAGGTCGAGAAGAAGAACGGCATGAGCTATGTATCTTGGAGCCAAACCTGGAAGTGCTTCAAAGAGTTCTGCCCTTCTGCGAACTACAAGATTTTCACCAACCCTAACACTGGACTCCCTGTATTTGAATCAGAGTTAGGTCTTATGGTTCACACTGCCGTAGAAGCAGATGGTCTTACTTACGAAGACTGGAACCCTGTTCTTGACTTTTCAAATCGAGCTATGAAGTCTGTAGGATATACAGTATCTGTCTATAACAAGCAGACTCACTTGTACGAGGAAAAACAGGTAGCACCTGCAACATCCTTTGAAATCAACAGTAGTATTCAGAGAAGCCTTTGTAGGGCAATCGCTCGTCATGGTCTAGCCTTGAAGCTTTGGTCTTCTGGCGAGTTTAACGAGGAACAGACTGACCAGAACAACGGACAGCAGAACGGTTATCAGCAGAAGAATAATGGCGGTTATCAGCGTCAGCAATACAATGGTAATCGTCAGCAGTACAACAACAATCGTCCTGCTCAGCCACAGGTAGTACAATCACAGGCACAGGCTCCAGCTCCCGATCAGACAGCAGCATTGAAGGCTACTATCAACAGCACTAACGATGTATCAGCTCTCGTATCTCTTTACCTTGACAACACTCAGGTAATAGAGGCTAATCCAGAACTCAAATCCCTTCTGACCAACCGTAAGAAGGCTTTGCAGTCGTTTAACGCAGCTTAATCATTAACCAGGTGGGGTGACTATAACATAATCATAAAGTGTAGTCACCTCACCACAATTCTTTTACAACAATGGCAAGAATAGAACTTGTAAATAATGGTGTTCTCTTCAAGGAGGATGAACACGAATACTGGCTTGGTGACAAACAACTCTTTGGTATCACAGGAGCCATTCAGAGACAGGTAGCAGGACATGAATATGATGGATGCCCTGAGTATCTAATCAAGAGAGCAGGTGAATACGGCACAAGTGTTCACAAGTCAATCGAAAGGCTAATAAATGACTTTGAACACGATGGCACGGTAGAGGTGGAATCATTTAGAAACCTCACAGCAGACATGAACATTGAGGCAAGCGAGTACAATGTCTCAGATATGGAATACTATGCTTCAAATATCGACATCGTATGCAGAGTATCGGACAGCGAGTTTGACATACTGGATCTCAAGACTTACAGCAATGCCAAGTTAACCAAGGCACAGATGACCAAAGCGAGGTATCAGCTTTCATGCTATGCCTACCTCTTTGAATTACAGGTAAAGGGTGCAAGAGTTCGTGACCTAAAAGTTTTGCATATAGCAAACAAGACCAAGAAGGACGGTACGCCGATAAACATTGCTGAAATCGTTCCTATCGAGCGAATCCCAGCCGACATCTGTAAAGCACTACTCGACGCAGACCGCAACGGAGAACAGTTCAACAATCCATACGAACTTCCGAAAGAGGTTGAGAAGAAGTGTAAGCGTATCATCAAACTCATTCAGACCAAGAAGGAAGCAGAAGAGGAACTTACTCATATCAAGAAGGAAATTCTCGAAACCATGCTCTTCCTGTCGGTCGATTCGTGGAAGGGTGACGGCATTACATTCTCACGAACCGCAGAGACAACTCGTAGCAGTTTTGACCTTGCGGCTTTCAAGAAAAAATATCCCGATCTCCCTTATGACGATTTTATCAAGAAGTCTAATGTGGCAGGTTCACTGAAGATTCTGACCGCCTAATCAACTCAGCAACATTAACAAAGGCTGGGGAATACCTATTATTTATAATAATGTGTGTATTCCCTGGCTTTTCATTTCTACAACAATGAAATACGAGATAACAATCACTCCAACAACAGAAGAGAAGGATAACAGCGATCTTACCCTCTCTCTCAACACAGCCGATGGAGGACAATTTGAAATAAAGTCCTATGGCACAACTATGAATTTCTCACAGTTCATCGAATTTGCTGATGCTATTCAAGAGATACGAGAGAAGTTTGCAGTCATTAACGGTAAACATGAAGAAAGAAATGGCAGAACCAACTAGAGAAGAGATTGCTCAGGAAGCCCTCGAAGATGCAATCAATAACTGTGGCTTCAATCCTAAACGCTTTGCCGAATCTACTGTGAAATGGCATCGCTACATCCAGAATGAATTATTCAAACTGGCTCTTTGGATCATTCGGGTCTATGGTTCAGACGAGTATAGATATGACCTGCGTAATGAATATGCTGCTACTAAAGCAAAAGAAATCGTAGCATCAGGAATACTTGACTGATATGTACTACGAGTGCTGTTGTGCTGATATTACGATTGAAGAATGGAAGCGCAAAATGAAAGGTGTGAAGCCAATAAACTATAAATGGCTTGTCGCTAAGATTAAGAAGCATCTACCTCACTTGTACGAGGCTTTATGCTTGGATATTTATAATCCTTATCAAGAGAAATGTGGCGTGAATCGGGACTACTATGTCTTGGTTCACTCTGCAACAGAATACTTTATTAAAAAATAAACATTATGGCAACAAACATTAATACTGAGCTTTTCAAGAGATATGCTCCGAAGAAGAAACTGGAAATCATAGAATCCTTATCTCCTTCCGAACTCTTATCAACAACTCCTGCAACCATAACAAGAATCATCAAGGAAGCAGGGGAGAATAGGTATAAGTCTCGTGATAAACGTCTCTTCATTTCCAGAGACAGACAGCGAGGCAACTCTTGGAACTCTACTATTGAAGCGGTGGAGTTGTTAAAGGGAAAGGTATATCTTGATGTATATGTACAGTACGAAAACACAGATACCAATACCGATTATCCCTTATCATCTTTCCTGGGACGTGGCGAAAGTCGAGTAGAAATACACCGTGATGACAGGTACGGTAATCCAAGAACTTACTACTCTCACTACGATGAAGAAAGTAAAGCACGTGTTATTAAGTCAATTCTCCTTCAGTACGTTTACAACAAGTACGAAGACAAACTTAGGAAGGAG
Organism: Prevotella sp. P5-92; assembly: GCF_002251245.1. Lineage (GTDB taxonomy): Bacteria > Bacteroidota > Bacteroidia > Bacteroidales > Bacteroidaceae > Prevotella. Next base: position 3,592 of record NZ_NPJG01000059.1, on the reverse strand, counting down.
GAAGCAGCATGAAAGTAAAGTTGGGCGATAAGATTAGGCACACTCTTTTTGGTGGTGAGGTCTGTGTTGGTATCGTGGAAGATATTCAGATTTGCCGACAAGGTGAGAAAGAAGGTCGATCCGTTAAGAGTGCCGACGTTTCAAAGCATCATGGGGTTATTGATGTAGATAACGGTCATTGGTGCTATTTTGACCAAGTGAGAGCGGTTTTATAGCGAGTGATATGAAAGACAAAGTTAAACTCGAAGAACAGGTGAGTTTCCTGGTTGGACTTTTAGACGAGAGGCAACTGGAGAAATTTACCTGTTTTCTTCATAAACAAGAAAATAAAAATGGCGAAGAAAACAACAACAAAGAAGAATAGTAATAAGGTCTCTGTATCTTATAGAGGGGCATCAATATTCGAGGTGGCTAATTACGTCCACCATGAAACAGTCAGACATTGTGAATATTGTGGTAAACCTATGAGCCGTTCCGATGTGAATGATTATGGCTCTTTGTGTGAATCATGCTATATGAAAGAGTACTATGGCTAGAGGCACATTCTTTATGATTGATGCTGAACACGATGGAGATATTCAGCATTACAAGTCGTTAATCATAGATAACGGCGGCGAGATAGATGAAGTTGTATGGACTGGAGTAGAGGACGATGACGCTTATATCGTATTCTCAGCTCCTACCAGACAGCAAGTTGATAACATCAAATCCATTCTCAAATATGGTTAAACGACATATCTACGAGGACAACTGGATTATTGAGTTTACGCCAACCTGTTTCCATGCTTTCATACTTAACGTGGATGACGATGTAGAAGATAAAACCTTCCTATCATTGGAGAAAGCAAAGGAATGGATTGACAAAAACAGCAAATCAAAATGAAGAAGAAACTGACAACTGAAATGGCGAGATACATTTGGAGTATTATCGCCCATGACCCTTCCCTTCCGATGAGTTGGGGAGTGGACTTAGAAAGCCTAGAGTGTTCTGATAATGCCTTGGAATTTCACGTCCAGGGCTTCATACACACAGGCAACGTGAGAATTGTTTATATCGAGGGAGCAGACCTTTTCCAAGTGTCTCTGTACGATGAAGAAGGAAAAGAGGCAAAGAGGATTAATGACGTGTACCTTGATAACTTGGCAGAAGTGATCGACCTGAATGTTGAGAATAACAGGGTTGATGACTATAACGCTAAAGTGATGAATTACCTATTTGGTTAAGACTATGGCAACATTAGACAAGAACAGCAACATCGCCAAAACTATCTGGCATGATGCGCTCCAATGTTCTCCTAAACCTTTTGGATGGGGTTTGGACTTTGGAAATATCCGAGTTATCGAAAACGGCACTGCTTTTCATGTGCAGGGTAAGGTAAAGGGCTGGATTAAGGTTCAGCTTAAAGATAACCGATATAATGTCGCTATCACTCCTGATGAAAATTCAGGAAGTGAAGTCCTGTACGAGTTTGTTTCTCTGGATAATCTCGTATCTCTGGTAGATGAAAATGTAAAGTGTGGCGTTTCTGCTTACAATTTCATTTGCTCTAAACTTGGACTTTTACACAAAGAAGCGGTGTAAGAGATTCATTGATACCTTATAGTGGGGAATATAGGAAACTAAGATTTATGACACAATCTGAAATCTCCTATATTCCTCTTTTTATTGTTTCACTCACATCGGTTCCAAAGGCAAGACGAGCATCTAACCTGCGGAACTTATGTTAAAATCCGATAAACATAATGGAAGAAACGAAGTATGTTGCCTATCTCCGAGTTTCCACACAAAAGCAAGGTTATAGTGGACTTGGATTAGAGGCACAAAAAGAAATCATACACAACTACCTCCATGACACAATCCCAATTTCTGAGTATGTCGAGGTAGAGAGTGGCCGCAAATCTGACAGACCAAAACTAAAAGAGGCGTTATCTCAGTGTCGGAAAGAAGGTGCTACTCTCATTGTGGCAAAATTGGATCGACTGGCAAGAAGTGTATCATTCCTGTCAAGTCTGTTGGAGTCTGATGTGGATATTGTCTTTTGCGATTTTCCACAAGCTAACAAGATGGTACTGCATATCATATCGGCTATCTCTCAGTATGAAGCCGAACTAACCGCAGCACGAACCAAAGCTGCCTTACAAGCCAAAAAAGCTAGAGGATTCAAACTTGGTAATCCAGAGCACTTACTGGATAAACATGAAAAAGCAATCCAAAACAGCATAAAGACGTGTAAGGCTAGAGCGGACAACAACCCTAATAACAGGAGAGCTATTGCATTGCTCCGTACTCTCGTAAAGGAAGAGCATACCTATCAAGAAATGGCAGAAATCCTAAACAGAGAGGGATTCGTTTCTTCACAAGGATGCTCATTCACAAAATCTACGGTTTATAAACTAATAAAGCGTTATAACTTACTTGAAGATTATGGCTAAAGATAAAGAACCAAGATGGAAACAGCAGGTGTGGGCTGTTATTCAGACTCAATCAGAACGACGGAGTGATATTTATGCTCGGATATACAGTGAAGAGCAAAGAGCCGTCATTAACTCCCTCATTGAAAAGGGATATGTACCCACCGAAACAGTAGTAGGCAAAGGTAAATGCACTCGTAAGCATTGGAACCTCGAACCATACTCAGGCAAGAAAGGCGAAGGATATAGGATGATCAGCAGTTATCCATGGTCATCTAACTTCAACTCAATAACCTTCTTTATTAGACAAGAAGTAGCATGACCGATACTTACATTTATCCTGTGTATGAGACCGATTCCTGGCACTCATTGAATAACCGAGATTGCAAGGGTATATACACATCAAAGGAAGAAGCCGTTGAAGCCATAGCGGAACATCACAACATCCCACTTGATGAATTTGATGGACTGACTAAGGAAGAGGCAAAAGAGAGAATAAAACAAGAATTACAAATCCCCTTTCAGACTCAGGGCTATACCGTAAACTACATGATTGAAGTGTGGCTCGTGAATGATTGGGCATAAACAATTAAAGACATGAAAAAGTTTACGATTATCCACAACTTTACGGCGGTTGCTTCGATAGAGGTAATAGCCGAAACGAGAGAAGAGGCATTTGAAAAAGCAAAGGAGAATGACCTCGAACTTTCAGCTTACAACTTTGAGCTTGACAGTGCGGAGATAGGTAGGGAGGAAGATATAGCAGACCTTCAAGAGCTTATCAACAAGGCAAGTGAAGTCATCAAGAGATACGGAGAAGAAGAGCATGACAGTTTCTTCTCTGTTCCCACTTATCCTACCATTACAACAGAATCATGGAACGGCAATGAGTTTATAAAGCAGAGGAACATTGTCGAGGATTTCTACTGGGACTCAGAGAAAGGTCTTATGATGGATGTGGGAGAAGGATTTGAGGTAGAATTTGATGAACGACCAGAGATTGAACAGTTGAATGTGGCTCAGATTATCATCGATGCAGCCAAAGATAATGGTACCTTAATTCCGCAACACTTTGATTTAACTTTATTTATAAGTTCCTGAGCAACAAAAAGTTGCTCAGGATTTTGCCATGTCAGATTTTTCACTTATCTTAGTGTTGCAAATCAAAACAAGCGTAAAT
>NZ_NPJG01000058.1 GCF_002251245.1 Prevotella sp. P5-92 | reverse complement strand
TCACTTACCGTTGTATTCTGACCAACGATTACAAGTCATCGACAAGGGACATTGTTGAATTCTACAATCTGCGTGGCGGCAAGGAACGTATCTTTGACGACATGAACAACGGATTCGGTTGGAGCAGGCTCCCCAAGTCATTCATGGCGGAGAATACTGTCTTTCTTCTGCTTACTGCATTGATACACAATTTCTACAAGACCATCATGAGCAGGCTTGACACCAAGGCTTTTGGGCTCAAGAAAACGAGTCGCATAAAGGCTTTTGTCTTCAGATTCATCTCCGTACCTGCCAAGTGGATCATGACTGCAAGGCAATACGTGCTGAATATCTACACAGAGAACCGAGCTTATGCAAAACCCTTCAAAACAGAATTCGGATAAGAATCCTTTCTTTCCGGTTTGAATCTGCGTATTACCTCAAGTCGCATCGTGGGGTAAGGGGATGGTGGCTACATATTGATGTTGTGCTGTTGCTTTTTACTGAAAGCTACTACTAACGACTCATAAATCTACCCTTAATCGTGTATTGGATGATAGTTGCGGATTTTAGGATATTAAGGACTATTTGCAGGATTTGTGAAATCATCAGGGAGCAAGACTTAAGTTTTTCTCCCTTTTTCTTTGTCCTTTCAATTTTTATTTGTAATTTTGCAGCGAGATATAATGGCATATACGTAAATCAAAGTGTTATGTTATGCTTACAGGACATAAATAATCAAATAGTAAAAGAAAGGCAAACAATATGGAATCCATGCAATCTCAAACAATACAACTCACACTGCCCAAGTCTGACATTAAGATGTTAAAGAAACTTGCATCAGGTATGGGCTGGGAAGTTTCCGCTATGTCGAGCAAGAAAAAAAGCGGCATAGAAAAGGGGCTTGAAGACATCCGCAAAGGAAATGTTTATCATGCAAAGAATTCTCAAGATCTAGTTTCCCAAATACTCGAATAACCCATTGCCATGTATGAAATAATATATACTGGGCAGTTCAAACGCTCCTTAAAAAAGTGCGTCAAAAGAGGTCTTGAAATCAAGGTGTTTACAGACGCATTGGATATACTCCAAGAAAAGGGATGTTTGCCGTTAGAATACAAAGCTCATAGATTGTCGGGAAAGTATTCTGGCTGTTGGGAATGTCATCTTGAACCAGATTGGTTGCTGATTTGGCGCCAAAACGATTATGCGTTGGAATTGATTCTTGTTGATACAGGTACACATAGCGACCTGTTTTAATGGAATAAAAATCACGAGGGAAAGGTTCATCGACCCGAAAGAGTGAATCAAGGTACCTGTCCCTATGACCCACAGATGAAGGTCATTGTGGCTGTGGCTAGAAAGTTATTAGTTGCCGCATGGCATGTAATCCACGACAAGACGGATTACGTTGACTTCCAAAAACAAGATCGTCAATCGTCCGCTTCAAACGGGTGACAACGATATACCACTCATGGAAAGGCTATTATCTTTGTGATGGTTCTGACCTCGCTGGCAAATTAACTTATCCCACGGGTGGCCATGGAAGCCTGTTTGAGCCTTGAGCTCGAAGAGGAAAGTATGATAATCCCCCACATCCGCGTAAACGTGGGTGTGGGATGTTATGTGCCATTTTAAGAAATACTTGGCCAAAGTCCTTTGTTTTAGTTACTCCTTACCCGGAAATCTATTAGGTTTTATAGAGGAAAGATAGCAAACTTTATCCATTCAGAGTGAGAGAAAGGGGGACATTGTCTCTCTTTCCTCTCTGAAAAATAAATGTTTTTATTGCTTATTATCCGCACCCAAAAAGTTGCATTTATAAGTTGAACTCAAGTTGTCAAGTTCTAATGCTTCTATCTCCTGCCATTCATAGAAGCTATTATATGCTATACATCCGATAAGAACGGAGATAAGTATATACCCCAACCGTATTGTCTTATAGAAATTCCTGGATCGTTCCATTATTTTGATGATACTGATTTTTCAAACATGAATAAAAGTTTATCCTTTTCTTCCATACGGGTATTATCAGAATAACCGCCTTTTGTTATTTGATACCCACACGGCTTAACCATAAAAGTGCCTAAGCCTTTAGTGTATGAACTTACTTCTGAGGCATAGTCTTTACTTGTATTTAATGGAACTTTCCCTTCAATAAGACACCACTCATTATTACAACTGATACCTTTAATCTCAGACATCATTTTTTGCAGATCTGTAATAGCTTTGGAACTTGCTACTTGTGGTATCTGTAACTCAAAATAGAGCATCGGTTCGAGAATATCCACTCCTGATTGTTGCAAAGCCAACCTGAAGACATAAGGAGACAATTGTCTAAAATCGGCAGGGGTACTTATCGGACTATAATAAAGGGCATAAGTAAAGGTTACTTTCAAATCCGTCACTTCCCATCCATGCAATCCCGATTGGCAAGACATACGGATTCCTTCAAAAACGGCATTTTGAAAAGAATGGTTCAGATAACCAAAGGAGATTTCACTTTCGATTTGCAACCCTGACCCTATCGGTAAAGGTTCAAGAGTCAGTCCTATGGAGGCCCAGTAAGGGTTGGGAGGGACTTCGATATGGATAATCTTATTCACCTTCTTTTTAGGTCGTTCTTTGTAGATAGTCTTGATTTCATCAAAATGGGCCTTTACGGAGAATCGTTCTTCCAGCAATGTTTGTATGATTTCTTTTTGGGTTAAACCATATAACGAGATTTCCAATTCATCACTATATGAATTTATGGAAAAGGACAGAGACGGGTCTTCAATAAACAATACATTTAGAGCGGATATCAACTTGCTTCTCTCTTCGGGCTTGTCTGGTCGGACAGAAGATTTGAGGGCGGGATGCTGATGAGATAATCCTTGAATCAGACAAGGTTTAACACCTAAATAATCTCCGATTCTTAATTCTTCTATATCTTCTATAATTGCGATATCATTAGCAACCACTTCATCAACATTTATCTCTTTGCCCTGATAAATGGTTTTTAGATTTTTAATCTTGATGAATTTTTCAGAATCATTGACTTTTATAACGGTTCGAAGTCTCAGCCTTCCGTCAATAATTTTTAGAAAACTTCTTTTATGCCCTTTGGGGTCATGTTCTATTTTAGATTTTTATCGGTTTGACTTAACCGATTGAAGAATAAACTTTTAGCGAATTATTTGAGAAATAGAGGTAACGATTTAGCAACTGTGCGAATTTCAGCGTTTTGCGTTGCTATGCTGTCAAATAACTCTCTTATGTGCAAAGATACGAATTTTCTCAAAAATAGAAAATGTGTATGAATGTTTTTCTTGTTTATATAGTCTCTAATTTATAATGTTAGTATTTACAACTGATTATTAATCAATAATTTACGAGCAGTAAATCGGAAATATGGTCGTAATCTTTAATCGTGTATTCTAAAGGGAGAAGATTTTAAAACAGTAAACATCAAATCTTCCTGCGACTATATACCACCTCTATTATGCCGTTGTATTTCTTGGTACGAATCATTTCCAAGTCAATTTTCTTATCGGTAGCACCAAACAGCCTTGTGCCGTTACCGAGAAGAACCGGTATAATCGCCAGATGATAAATGTCTATTTGATTGTTTGCGATGAGTTGTTGCGCCACTTCTGCACCTCCGCAAATCCACACATCTTTACCCGATTCCTGTTTCAACTCCTCTACCAGTTGGCATACATCCATATTCCTGAAACGGATATTTTCTGTGCCCTCTTCTTCACTGTGATGAGTCAATACATAGGTCATCGCTTCCCCGTAGGGCCATTGGTCGGGAGAAAGTTCGGTCACAATTTGGTCGTAGGTTCTCTTTCCCATAATGACCGTGTCCACACCACTGAAGAATGGAGTAAAGGTGTCTTCCATCTCCACGTTTTTATCTTGTCCGCTTATCCATTCAACGGAACCTTCGCTGTCAGCGATATAGCCATCCAGACTGACGGCAATATAAAGGATTACTTTTCTCATAGGTGTATTATTGTAAAAGAGGCAGCACCATTTCAAACGGTTTATTTATTGTAGGGATATTCTTGCTTTTGCTTGCTTTACCCTTTGGCTTTAAGCAATTCTTCAATCCGACCTTTCATAAACCCGGTAAGCGCGAGCGTTTCATTTTCCATTGTTTCCCATTCGTCAGACAGGTTTCCCAAATAGGCTTCCTTTGCCGTTTTCAACAGGGAAGAAAAGGTTTCCGGCAATTGGGGAATCACCCACTCCGCAGCAACATCTTTCGTTGTCACGTCTTCGGTTTCTAATGTAAACCACATGCGGGATAGCGTCAATAGCACATTTCTTTCATCTCCCTTAACATTGGAAATCAAACCGGGTAGAGAAAATTGAATAGCCTTTTGTATTTCGCGGAACGGAATCGGGAGAATAAGTTGTTTGCAATCTGCGCCCTTCAGCGTCATACTACTTTTTCTCGCCTGCCATAATAGAATCGCTATATCAGGGTCGAAACACGCCTGCGGAATCATTCCGGCTTCCATCTCTTTCCGAAGCCACTCCCCATACATATACTCGCATTTGGGCGGAAACTGCCACGGAATAATGTCTTTTTGATGGATGACAGTTATCTCCAATGGTCTTTTTTCGGCGCAACCTACGAAGCCGGAAATTTCCAATAATTGCTTGGTCAACTCCTTTTTCGTTGACAGATTCAATTCTTGTCTGGTTATTATCAATATATCTATGTCACTGTCCGGACGCAATTTATTCATTGTCGCAGAGCCATATAAATACATTCCCAATATCTGCCCCTGCAATAGGGTTTCTGCTATGGAAACGACTTGCTTCACTTGTTGTGGGATTTCATTCCGATTGTTCATTGTATTTTCCATATAGATTTGTTTCCTTTATTCTTTGATTAATACAACAGCGTCAAATGCCAGTTCCAAGGCGGTGGATACACTTGCTTTTCCCCACTTCCGTTCTTGGTATTTATGAGGATTCGAGAGCGTGTCGGCTGTAAAAAGCAACATAGCCCATATTACTTCTCTAAATTCTGCACATGCAGCCAGTGCAGAACATTCCATTTCCACTACTTGACAGCCTTCCTCTTTGCGGTATTGCACCATTTCCAGTGTTTCTCGATAAAAACCGTCTGTTGTCCATGTCTTGACTTCCAAATATGGGATTTTCTTTTGATTTAAAGCAAATTTGATTGCACTTATTCCTGCTGTTGAAATCTTTATGTCTCTGGATGGCGGAAGATAATGGTAAGAAGTTCCCTCATCTCTCAATGCAGAAACGGGTATTAAGAATCTGTTCTCCGGAATATCTTCCAATACACCGCAGGAACCGACAGAAATAATTTCTGTCACACCTCCTGCTATTAAATACTCTAAAATCTGGACAGCAGCAGCACTCCCAACCGGAGCCGGACATAAACATATCCTTTCCTGATTATGAAAGCATTCATAGATGGGATATAATTTTGTTGCACTCTCAAATTCATCTATCTGTATTCCACTGTGGGCATGTGCATACTTTTCCACTTCATCCCCCAAAAATGCAAATACGGCTTTTTTAGGGAAGTGCTTTTTCCCATTTCCCGGCTGAAAGATTGCTTTTGATGCGGTATCGTATTCCAAAATAGGATAATCGTGCTTTACTAATGCCATACTATCATCTCCAATAAAAATTTTCTTTCTCCTTAATTCCGCAACACTATAGTTTAACATTATTTATAAGTGCCTGAGCAACAAAAAGTTGCCCAGGATTTTGCCATGTCAGAATTTTCACTTACCTTAGTGTTGCGAAAAGAAGACAAGCAAAAATCGTAACAAGGCGCTGCAAAGGTACAAATAAAATTCGAAAAACTCACACCTTTTGGAGGAATTTTTTCAATCATGGAGAAATTTGACTCCATGCTTTCACCCGTTATCGACTCAACACTGGGTCAGAGATGCAGCAGTATCTTCGGATATCAGTTCAGCGAGATAGTCCGTTCGCTGATGAGCGTT
>NZ_NPJG01000057.1 GCF_002251245.1 Prevotella sp. P5-92 | reverse complement strand
TGGTTATTGCGGCGGGGTCCCACCTCTTTCCATTCCGAACAGAGAAGTTAAGCCCGCTTGCGCCGATGGTACTGCAATGCAATGTGGGAGAGTAGGAGGCCGCCTTCTTTTAGAAGCGAGAGTGCTGAGGATAGAAATATCTTCAGCACTCTTTTTTTATTGTTTATTTTTGCTATGTGCGCACGCAGTAAAATGTAATATAATCATCTCTCTCTATCTCTCTGTCTATCTATCTTATCAATCTCTCTATCTTTCTCTCTTTCTTTTTCAGTGTAAAGATGTGATAGTGGTAAGGCAATGGAGATATTATTATTTTTTCTTGAGGGTTATCTCTTTGGGAATCTTTTGCCATTTTCCGTTGTTTGGCACTTTCAGGTCGCTGCCATTCAGTTGTTTGAGAATAATAGTGCCGTCTTCTTTTTTTGAAAGAGAAGCTTCCAGATCCTCACTTCCATAGTCGTTGATAAACTCAACGATAGCTTTCTTTTTGTTCTTAATGTCTTTTGTTGTGATGAGCCAATAAAAACTGTTGTATTTCTTGCCGAGATATCCAGGTAGTTTGCCGAACATTTCGTGTTCAGGTACAATAAGACCATCGCTGTGCAGATCTATCTTCAGATAAATGTTGTATTCGTCGTTGTAATAATAGCCTTTAAAGGGCTCATTTTCATTTTGTGCCATGATATTTGTTGTCAAACCGCAGCACAGAAAGATGGATAATATTAACTTTTTCATATGTTTTTGTCCTTTTTTGGGGCAAAGATACTAAATATAAGTCATTAAAACAGCATATTTATCAATTTTATAAGATGTTTTTTTGCAAATATTATTTTTTTTAACTACCTTTGCGGCGTTAAGGACATAATGTATGGAAAAAAAATTGATAAAGCCCGACTATATATTTGAATCCAGTTGGGAAGTATGTAACAAGGTTGGAGGTATTTACACCGTATTATCGACAAGGGCCAACACATTACAGGACATGATGAAAGACAAGGTTATCTTCATAGGTCCAGATGTGTGGCACGAGACAGAATGCCCTTACTTTGTTGAAGACAAGAGCATATTCAGTGATTGGAAAAAGCAAGCTACAAAAGAAGGACTGAATATAAAGGTTGGAAGATGGAATATTCCAGGAAACCCGTTGGCTGTCCTGGTTGATTTCATGCCTTTCTTCTCAAAGAAAAACGAGATCTATGGCTGGCTTTGGGAGCACTATCAGGTGGATAGTCTTCATGCGTATGGCGACTATGACGAAGCTTCAATGTTCTCATATGCAGCCGGTTTGGTGGTTGAAAGTTTTTATAATTTCTATCTTAAGAAGAAAGATAAGGTTATCTACCATGGAAATGAGTGGATGACAGGCTTGGGATTGTTGTATATAAACAATCGTCTTCCTCAGATAGCAACTATTTTTACTACTCATGCTACAAGCATTGGTCGTAGCATAGCGGGAAATATGAAACCTCTATATGATTATCTGTTTGCCTATAACGGCGACCAGATGGCAATGGAGCTGAACATGCAGAGCAAGCATTCCATAGAGAAGCAGACAGCGTTTAATGTGGATTGTTTCACTACCGTCAGCGATATCACAGCCAACGAGTGCCGTGAGCTGATTGACAAGGCCGTTGACTGCGTCTTGCCGAATGGCTTTGAGGATGGGTTTGTGCCTTCGACAGCAGCCGCGTTCACCAGAAAGCGTAAACTTGCACGAAAGAAGCTCCTTGACGTTGCCAACGCCTTGCTTGGAGAACAACTTGACGATAATACCCTGATAGTATCTACAAGTGGGCGATATGAGTTCCGCAATAAGGGTATCGATGTATATATAGAGGCCATGAACCGTCTGCTTCGTGATAAGGAACTTAAGAAAAAGGTAGTGGCGTTCATCGAAGTTCCCGGTTGGGTAGGAGAGCCACGTGCCGATCTTGTTGCGAGACTTGAAAGTGGCGAGAAATATGACACTCCATTGGATGTGCCTCAGGTGACACATTGGCTTCATGAGATGAGCCACGACAACGTGCTCGGAATGATGAAGTACTACGACATGCACAACCGCAAGGAGGATAATGTGAAACTCATCTTCCTGCCTTGTTACCTTGACGGCAAGGACGGCGTCTTGAATATGACCTATTACGACATAGTGCTTGGCAACGACCTTTGCATCTATCCGTCGTATTATGAGCCATGGGGATATACTCCGCTTGAGGCAGTGGCATTTAAGGTGCCATGTATTACCACTGACCTCGCTGGCTTCGGTCAGTGGGTCAACAGCGTGGAAGGTCGTTTTGGTGAAATCACCGACGGCGTGAAGGTAATACATCGTACCGACTATAACTACTCTGAGGTTGCAGACACGATCAAGGATACTGTTGCACAGTTCTCGTGCTTTACCAAGAAGCAGGTGGAAGAGTGTCGCAACAAGGCGGGTCAGCTTTCAAAGAAAGCCCTTTGGAGCGAGTTCATCAAGTATTACGAGGTAGCGTATGACATGGCTTTGCGTAAAGCTGAAGACAGAAAGAAACAACTTAAATTAAAATAATTTTGAGAGATTATGAAAATTAAAGCAGATTATGTAAACGAGACACAGTGGAGAGAGCTGGTCGTTAAGTCGAGCCTGCCAGAAGAGCTGAAGTGCTTGGACGAGCTTGCTCACAACCTGTGGTGGGTTTGGAATTTCGAGGCAAGAGATTTGTTCAGGGATCTGGATCCGAAACTGTATTCAGAGGTAAAACACAATCCTGTGATGCTTCTCGAGCGTCTCAGCTACGAGCGCAAGGAAGAGATCGTTAAGGACAAGGCACTGATGAAGCGTATCAAGGCTGTTTACAAGATGTTCCGTGACTACATGGATGTCAAGCCAGATACCACTCGTCCTTCTGTAGCTTATTTCTGTATGGAATATGGTATCCATTCAGCACTGAAGATTTATTCAGGTGGTCTTGGAATGCTTGCTGGCGACTATGTAAAAGAGGCGTCAGACAGCAATGTTGACATGTGTGCGGTAGGTTTCCTCTATCGTTTCGGTTACTTCACACAGACCCTGAGCATGGATGGCCAGCAGATTGCCAAGTATGAGGCACAGAACTTCAACCAGGTACCTGTTGAGCGTGTATATGACGAAAACGGCAATCCTCTTGTTGTAGATGTACCTTATACAAACTATATGGTTCACGCTTCTGTTTGGGTGGCAAACGTAGGTCGTGTCAAGTTGTATCTGCTCGATACCGACAACGAGCTCAACTCAGAGTTTGACAAGCCAATCACCCATTCGCTCTATGGTGGTGACTGGGAGAACCGTCTGAAGCAGGAGATATTGCTCGGTATCGGTGGTATGCTTCTCTTGAAGAAATTAGGTATCAAGAAGGATGTTTATCACTGCAATGAGGGCCATGCAGCACTGTGTAACCTTCAGCGTCTGTGCGACTTTATCGACAGCGGCCTGACATTCAACCAGGCAATGGAGCTTGTTCGCGCTTCTTCACTTTATACTGTTCACACACCGGTTCCAGCAGGTCACGACTATTTTGACGAGGGTCTCTTCGGCAAGTATATGGGTGGCTATCCAGCAAAGCTCGGCATTTCTTGGGATGAGTTTATAGGTATGGGTCGCACCAATCCTAACGACCATTCAGAGAAGTTCTGTATGTCAACCTTTGCATGCAACACATGCCAGGAGGTGAATGGTGTAAGTAAGCTTCACGGTTGGGTAAGCCAAAAGATGTTCTCTTCAATCTGGAATGGTTATTATCCAGAAGAGAACCACGTAGGTTATGTCACCAATGGTGTTCACTTCCCGACATGGGCTGCCACAGAGTGGAAGAACGTTTACGGCAAGCACTTCGACAAGAAATTCATGTCTGACCAGAGCAATCAGAAGATCTGGGAGGCAATATATAATGTGGATGACAACGAGATCTGGGAGACCCGTATGGTCCTGAAGAACAAGCTCGTTAACTATATCCGCGAGCAGTTCCGTGAGACATGGCTGAAGAACCAGGGCGATCCTTCACGTGTGGTATCGCTGCTTGAGAGCATCACTCCAAACGCCCTGTTCATCGGTTTCTGCCGTCGATTTGCCACATACAAGCGTGCGCATCTTCTCTTCACCGACCTGGAGCGTCTGTCAAAGATCGTCAACAATCCAGAGCGTCCTGTTAAGTTCCTCTTTGCCGGTAAGGCTCACCCAGCCGATGGTGCTGGTCAGGGTTTGATTAAGAAGATCTACGAGATCAGCCAGCGTCCAGAGTTCCTTGGCAAGATCATCTTCCTTGAGGACTACGACTTCATGCTCGCCCGTCGTCTTGTTTCGGGTGTAGATATCTGGATGAATACTCCTACCCGTCCTCTCGAGGCATCAGGTACTTCTGGTGAGAAGGCAGAGATGAACGGTGTCGTAAATCTCTCTGTGCTTGACGGTTGGTGGCTTGAGGGCTATCGCGAGGGTGCAGGATGGGCACTTACCGAGAAGCGTACATACCAGAACCAAGGCTATCAGGATCAGCTCGACGCAGCTACCATCTACAGCTTGCTTGAGAACGAGATTGTGCCTCTGTACTACAACAAGAACGAGAAAGGCTATAGCGATGGCTGGATCAAGGTAATCAAGAATTCCATTGCACAGATTGCTCCTCACTACACTATGAAACGTCAGCTCGACGACTACTATAGCAAGTTCTATTGCAAGGAAGCCGCTCGTTATAAGGAACTTTCTGCAGATAACAACAAGCTTGCCAAGGACATTGCCCAGTGGAAAGAAGCTGTTGCAGAGCGTTGGGATGCCATCAACGTCGTGTCTTGCTCATGGGATGTGCCTGCTACAGGTGCCCGCACAGGTGAGACATACACCATTCGCTATGTCATCAACGAGCAGGGACTCTCAGATGCTGTTGGTCTTGAGGTGGTTAACGTCCGCACAGACAAAAACGGCGAAGAGCGCATCTTCAGCATCCGTCCGCTTGAGGTGGTAGGTCAGGAAGGCAACAACTATATCTTCGAGGGTAAGATTACCCCAGACGTAGCTGGCAACTTGCGTAGTGCAGTCCGTATGTATCCGAAGAACGTCAACCTGCCTCACCGTCAGGACTTCTGCTACATTAAGTGGTTGCAACTCCCCAATGCATAATCTCTTGCATTAAAATAGGAAAAGACTCGACATCCTCAAATGAGGATTGTTGAGTCTTTTTTTTGTTTTATAGAACCTCAAATGAGGACTATGGATAATTTTTGTACTATAGAAAGTGGGTTTATCTGCTACGATAGCTTTAAACCAGATATTGGCTACTTATGCTTTCGTTGTTGATGACTCGTCTTATTGTTTCTGCAAACATGTCAGCCACTGACAATTGTTTTACCTTGTCGCAGCGTTTGGTGTAAGGAATAGAGTCGGTGAAAACAATCTCCTCCAAGGCAGAGTTCTGTACTCGTTCGCTTGCAGGACCGCTCATCACACAGTGAGAAGCGCAAGCCCTAACCGTCTTTGCACCAGCTTCTTTCATGATGTCAGCAGCCTTTGTGATGGTACCGGCTGTATCAACCATATCGTCGATGATGACCACGTTCTTGTCTTTCACGTCGCCGATGATCTGCATGCTATCCACCACGTTAGCCCTTGCTCTTGTCTTGTTGCAGAGCACAAGTGGACAACCAAGATACTTGGCGTAAGTGTTGGCGCGTTTCGAACCGCCGACATCAGGTGAAGCGATGACCAAATCCTCGAGGTTAAGGCTCTGAAGATATGGCAGGATAACGCCAGAAGCGTAAAGATGGTCAACGGGCACATCAAAGAATCCCTGGATCTGGTCAGCATGCAAGTCCATGGTAATCAGCCTGTCAATGCCAGCTACGCTAAGCAGGTCGGCAATGAGTTTTGCGCCGATGCTTACTCTTGGTTTGTCTTTTCTGTCCTGTCTTGCCCATCCGAAATAAGGGATGACAGCATTGATAGTTCTCGCAGAAGCTCTTTTTGCCGCGTCAATCATCAGCAAGAGTTCCATAAGATTGTCAGAGTTCGGGAAAGTACTCTGTACGAGGAAGATGTCACGTCCTCTTATAGATTCTTCATACGACACTGCAAATTCTCCGTCAGAGAACTTGGTGATCTGCAGTTGTCCGAGTGGACAATCCAGACTTTGGCAGATTTTCTCTGCCAGGTATCTCGTACTGGTACCCGAGAACACCATGTAAGAGTTTTTTTCGCTCATTTTATCTATAAAATGTTATTTATATATTTTTTATACCGATTTTCTAAGTTTCTCGAAGTGTGTCAGCAGCTCTTTGTAGTCAAGTTGCTGATGAATGTCGAAGCGGTCCCAAAGGTCGTTGTCGATGACTACGCCGCCGAATCCCAGCTCCTTTGCCGTCTTGATGTTTTCGAGGTTCAAGCCTCCCATAGCGTATGTGCGCTTGTCGATAATGCCGTTCTCAGCGGCGAGTTCCAGCTCTCTGATGTCGAGTGCCGGCTCGTCATTGTGTGAAGCAAAGCAGTTTTTCAGCAAGACATATTCGCATTTTTTCTTTATGTCTTTTGTCAAGTCCTCCAATCCTACCGTCCTGCATATTTTTCCTTTGTATTTTTCAGGCATGGCCGTATATGCGTCGTCGATGTTTATGCCCCTAAGCCCGTATTCCTCCTTCAGGTAGAAATGTTCATGTACGGTTATTCGCTCGTAACATTCATCGGGCAGCAGTGTAAGTAGCCTTTCTGAATACATCGGAGAGGCGTTAGGCTTGTATAGATGTAGGTTGTCAAGTCCCTCATCAAACAGTGCCGTAATAATCTTGTCTTCTTCCACAAAAAACGTGGATTTTGTCATTATTATGAGTTTCATTGAGCCTAATTATGAATTTCACGATGCAAATGTAGTAATTTTATATGAATAAAGCAATCTTAAAACAAAAAAGTTTGCCATAATACGGAAAAAATTGTATTTTTGCACAAGAATTCATCAAAAATCGTAGATATTATGCAAGTAGAAACACCTATTTATATTATACGCGAGGATCTGCTCCGTCGCAATCTCGGTGTCATCGCCGATGTGGCGAGTCGTGCGGATGTGGAGATAATTTTGGCATTTAAGGCCTTTGCCCTTTGGAAGACGTTTCCCATATTCCGCGAGTATATTCATTCCACCACTGCCAGTTCGCTCAACGAGGCTCTTTTGGCATATGAGGAGTTTGGTTCGCCCGCCCATACCTATTCTCCCGCCTACAAGGAGTCGGAGATAGCCGACATAGCCCGTTGCTCCAGTCATCTTACTTTTAACTCCCTCTCCCAGTACAAGTCGATGGCGTCTCTTGCCTGTAAGGCAAATGAGCGTCTCTCGTTTGGCATTCGTGTGAACCCCGAGTATTCAGAAGTGGGAACCATGTTGTATAATCCCTGTGCGCCGGGTACACGCTTTGGCGTCACTTGCGATTGCTTGCCAGACGAGTTGCCGTCCGACATCGAGGGATTTCATTGTCATTGTCATTGTGAGAGCGGTGCCGATGTGTTCCAACGCACCTTGGCACATATAGAGGAGAAGTTCTCTAAATGGTTCTCGCAGCTGAAGTGGATAAACTTTGGCGGAGGACATCTCATGACGCGCAAGGACTACGATGTGGAATTGCTCATAGAGATACTGCAAGGTTTCCACAGCCGCTATCCTCATCTCAAGGTCATCTTGGAGCCAGGCAGCGCCTTCGCCTGGCAGACAGGTCCGTTAGTGTCATCGGTAGTAGATATAGTGTCAGACCATGGTATAAAGACAGCTATCCTGGACGTAAGTTTCACATGTCACATGCCCGACTGTCTTGAGATGCCCTACCATCCGGAAGTTCGTGGGGCAGAGATTGTGGATCTTCACCTTGCCGACGAGCCGTTCTGTTATCGTTTGGGAGGCAACAGTTGTCTTTCTGGCGATTTTATGGGTTCATGGCGTTTTGATCATGAGTTGAAAATAGGCGAGAAGGTTATTTTCGAGGATATGATACACTATACGACAGTAAAGACAACGATGTTTAATGGTATCACTCATCCGTCGATAGGAATGTTGAAAAAAGACGGTGAAATGGTCATTTTACGTCGTTTTTCCTATGAAAATTACAAAAATCGAATGAATTAGCACATTTTTTTGAAAAAAAACGGGAAAATATTTGGTGGAATGAAAAAAAGTCCGTACCTTTGCACCCGCAATCGAGAGAGATGCTCCTTGTAAAGGATAAGCAAGCGGAAATAGCTCAGTTGGTAGAGCACAACCTTGCCAAGGTTGGGGTCGCGGGTCCGAGTCCCGTTTTCCGCTCACAAGTTGAACAAGTCGAAGTTAAGAGCGGTCTTAGCTTGCAGGCAGAGCCCAGGTGGCGGAATTGGTAGACGCGCACGTTTCAGGTGCGTGTGCCGCGAGGCGTGCAGGTTCGAGTCCTGTTCTGGGCACGATTTGTTTTCTATGTCGGAGAGGTGGCGGAATTGGTAGACGCGCTACTTTGAGGGGGTAGTGTCAATTGCGACGTGGGAGTTCGAGTCTCCTCCTCTTCACATAGTAAATGTTTTTTTAGTAAAAATGGTAGTGCGGAAATAGCTCAGTTGGTAGAGCACAACCTTGCCAAGGTTGGGGTCGCGGGTCCGAGTCCCGTTTTCCGCTCATTTTTTTTTGTATATATATAGTTAATATTTTTTTTTCGAGAAACAACTATTCTTTTATGAATTTATATTTAAGATATTTCGACCGTGAAATTCTTGTCAAGAACGTTGACGAAGCAATACGATTTCTTTCAGATATTGATGAGATAGAGATGAATCCGCAATTGGAGCGCGATATTCGTGAATATGTGAAGAGCGATGTCTATTATCCCAAGCGCTACAAGATTCGTCCGCGTATATATTTCATCATTATTAAGACAGAGGCGCAGACCATGCAGGACTTTAAGGACAAGAAAGCCCTTCATGCTCCGGCCACCAATCAGCGTGGACGTGCGGTGTCTCCTGCCGTTGCCGAGCTCAACGCCGTCAATCCCGGTTGGTATGAGGGAATGTTGAATTTCAAGCGCGTTGTACTTATCCCTGGCACAGGCAAGTTTCGCTATACCGACACACGTTTTGTTGCCCGTTGCAAGGCAGAGTCGGGTATCGACTGTTACAACCGCATCATAGATCATCTTCAGCAGTGTGTTGACAACCGCAGTCAGTTCCCTTCTGCTAAGGGAAAGAATTTCTCGTTTCGTTTTCTCGGTCTTACCTGCGAGCAGGTGGGTAAGCGTAAGTGATATGCTTGCAATATGAACAAGGTGATGCTGATAGGAAATGTGGGTCAAGAGCCTGAGGTGCGCTATGTTGACAACGATGTCGCCGTGGCGCGCATATCTCTTGCCACGTCCGAGCGTGGCTATACGCTTCAGAATGGCACTCAGGTGCCCGACCGTACTGATTGGCATACCGTAATACTATGGCGCCGACTTGCCAAGACTGTAGAGGAATTTGTCCATAAGGGTGACAAGTTGTATATCGAAGGCCGTCTTCGTTACGTCTCGTATAGCGACAAGCAAGGTATGAGACGTCAAGCCACGGAGATATGGGCAGAGAATATGGAGATGCTCTCACCCCGTCGTCAAGCTGACGAAGGCCCTTCAGGCGGTGTGTCGTGACGAAATGTTCCACATTCATTTTTTTTAGATGCTATCAATATTATTTCTTACAGATTTGTTAGAGACGATAGAGCATGTGCATTTCATCGTTCCTACTATAGGCGTGTATGTGGCGGCTCTGTTAGCTTGTCTTCTTCTCGTGCTTTCAGGTTTCGCCTCAGGCAGTGAGATAGCCTTTTTCTCACTTTCTCCTTCCGATATCAACGAGTTAGAAGACTCACGTTTAGAGACTGACCGTCGCATACTCCAGCTACGCGACGATTCCGAGCGCACCCTTGCCACTATTCTCATTACCAACAACTTGGTCAATGTCACCATAATCATGCTATGCAACTATGTCTTTGCCCACATCATAGATTTCGGTGATGCTTATTGGTTGCAGTTCTTGTGTATCACGGTGATGCTGACATTCATTCTTCTTCTTTTTGGCGAGATCATGCCAAAGGTGTTTTCCGGTCAGCAGCCGTTGGCGTTCTGTCGTCGTTCCAGTGGAGGCATCTATCTTTGCCGCCGTCTTTTTTATCCCTTTGCCAGCATCCTTTTGCGTTCGGGTATTTTGGCGTCGAAGGTAGTTCAGAAAGAGAACAAGGTGCTTAGTGTGGATGATCTCGAACAAGCTCTTGAACTCACTGATACAGAGGAGATCCGGGACGAGAAAAACATTCTTGAGGGAATAGTTCGCTTTGGCGACGAGACAGCCAAGGAGATTATGACCAGCCGTCAGGATATAGTGGATCTTGATATTCGTACGTCTTATCCCGACGTGCTCCGTTGTATTATAGACAACAATTATTCCCGAATCCCGGTGTATCAAGACAGTATTGACAACATCCGTGGCGTGCTGTATATCAAGGACCTTCTTCCTCACCTTGGCAAACAAGCCAATTTCCGTTGGCAGTCTTTAATACGTCCGCCGTATTTCGTTCCCGAGACAAAGAAGATTGACGATCTCCTGCGTGAGTTTCAGGACAATAAGGTGCATATAGCCATTGTCGTCGATGAGTTTGGAGGAACCAGTGGCATTGTTACTCTCGAGGATGTGCTGGAGGAGATTGTCGGCGAGATAAACGATGAGTACGACGAGGAAGAGCACACATATGTGCGCATCAATCCCACCACATATATCTTTGAAGGAAAGACACTTCTGAGCGATTTTTATCGCCTCATGTCAGTGCCCGAGGATATGTTTAAAGAAGTGGAGGGCGATGCCGACACTTTGGCAGGTTTGCTGTTAGAGTTGAAGGGAGAGTTCCCTACGGTAGGAGAGAAGCTGCTCTTTGGTTCATACACCTTCACCGTCCTCGGAATGGACGAGCACCGCATCACCAAAGTAAAGGTTTCGACGAAGAAATAGTTTTGTTTTACTATGGGTGGGGTATGGAACAGCAGTCGGTGTCTTATGTCAGCCTGATGATTTCCGCCCACCGTGTAGTCGGGTTTTTGCTTCTGTAGTCGTGTTTTATGGCGTTGGCAAATACCTCAGCCTTGCCTTTTCCGTCAGGCCGTGTATATTGCTGTGCACCAAGCACGATGGTCTCGCTGCCGATGGTCTTGTTTATCCGGTCAATCACCTTGTCGAGTTTTCTCATCTTCTGAAACTGTTCGGCCGTGATGTCGAAGAGGTCGTGATGCAAGGGATAAGGGTTGCCTATTCCCATCACTATCACCCCGGCTTTCTTGTATTTGTATCCAGGACGGAAGATGGCTTTCAGCGCATCCTCGGCAGCGTTGACAATAGTGATGGTAGATGCTGACGGGGTGATGAGCCTTGTCTCATGGAAATTCCAGTATTGCATAAGGTCTTCCCGAAAGGGATTGGTGTATATGAACACGCCCACGACAGAGCAAACCGTGTCTTGTATCCTCAGCTTCTCGGCACATCGCGCGGCATAGTTGGCCACATGCGTCTTCAGTTCGTTGTAGTCGCTGATCATGCCATTGAAGCTACGGCTTGTGCAGATGCTCTTCTTCTTTGCCATCTCCTCGTTAGGCACGGCGTCGTTGCCGTTCAGTTCCATCCATGTCCGCATAATGACGATATTGTTGAAAGTGACTCTCACCCAGCTCTCGTGTCTTTCCGCGAAGTCAAGCGCCGTCTTCACGCCATATCCGTCCAGCCTTGCCGCATATCTCCTTCCAACTCCCCATACGTCGTCTATACTGAAGAGTCTCAGAGCCTTACGCCGTTTTTCTTCCGTGTCGATGACGCAGCAATGCTTATATCCGCTATATTTCTTTGCGAAGTGACTTGCCACTTTTGCAAGCGTTTTCGTGGGAGCGATGCCAATGCTTACCGGCATTCCCGTCCATTTCTTGATTTTCTTGTGCAGCTCTTCGCCCCATAGCTTGTGGTCGATGTCGTCCATTCCGTGTAGATAGGCGAAACACTCGTCGATGCTATATCTGAAATAAGCAGGAACGGCCTTTTTCACTATCTCCACCACTCGTGCGGTCATCTCGCCATAGAGTTCGTAGTTTGACGAGAAGACGGCTATTTTCTTGTCGGGAAACATCTGTTGCAGTTGGAAGAATGGAGTTCCCGCCTTGATACCCATAGCCTTGGCTTCGTTAGAGCGTGCCACCACACATCCGTCGTTGTTGCTCAGCACAACCACGGGCACCCCTTCCAGGTCAGGACGGAACACTCTCTCGCACGACACGTAGCAGTTGTCGCAGTCGATAATGGCATACATCGGGTTATCGTTTCCAGTTCTTTATTGTCCATACTACCACTCCCCACACCTCGAAATTGTCTGTGTCGTCGATTCTTATTGTGGGAAACAGCTTGTTGGCAGGCCTCAGTTCTATATATCCCTGCTCCTTATGGCTGAGATCGAGATATTTGATCGTAAACTCTCCATCCACGAAAGCCACGACGATGTCGCCGTTCTGGGCGTCGATAGATCGGTCGATGACAGCGATGTCGCCGTTGCATATTCCCGCCTCTATCATCGAGTCGCCATCTACCCGTCCGTAGAAAGTGGCTTCCGGATGTCTGATAAGGTCACGGTTGAAATCTATGCTCTCATGAGTATAGTCGTCAGCCGGAGAAGGGAATCCCGCCTTTATCTTTGGTGCAAACTGCAGGTGCTGTGTTTTTTCGAAAATACCTTTTATGATTTTTATATCACCCTTTTTCATAGTGGATAATTGCTATTTGTCAGCAAAATTACGTCGTTTTCCCGATATTACCAAATGTTTTTTGATTTTTTAATTTGATATTCTTTTCCATTCCGTTTTTTTGTCGTAACTTTGGAGCAGAAAACTTAAAAAAACCAATCAATGATATACCAAGCAGACGAAAGCCGTTACGACAACGGCATGATTTACGAACGGTGTGGACGCAGCGGAGTGATGCTTCCCAAGATTAGTTTAGGATTCTGGCACAATTTCGGAGGAGTCGATCCCTTTGAGCGCAGCAGGGCCATCACTCGCTATGCCTTCGACCATGGCATCACCCACTTCGACCTCGCCAACAACTACGGTCCTCCTTACGGCAGTGCTGAGGAAACCCTTGGCCGTCTGATGCGTGATGATTTCGCCCCTTATCGCGACGAGCTCTTTATCAGTACCAAGGCTGGCTATGACATGTGGCCTGGGCCTTACGGCAACTGGGGCTCGAGGAAATACCTCATGGCAAGTCTCGACCAGAGTCTCCGCAGGATGAATATCGACTATGTGGACCTGTTCTATAGCCATCGTTTCGACCCTTCCACTCCCATCGAGGAGACGCTGCAGGCCATGGTCGATATAGTGCGGCAGGGCAAGGCTCTCTATCTCGGCATCTCGCGTTGGCCCTTGGAGCCGCTTCGCAAGGCCATCGACTATCTGGCCGCCCACGACACGCCGCTGCTCATCTTCCAGGACAAGCTCAACATGCTCAACCGTGCGCCCGAGGAGAACGGCACGTTAGAGCTCTGCCGTGATCGTGGCGTAGGCTTCATCTCCTTCTCCCCGCTGGCACAAGGCCTTCTCACCAACCGCTATCTCAACGGCATCGCACCCGACAGCCGCATGGCAAAGGAGAAATTCCTGCGCCACGAGATGCTCACCCCCGAACTGCTCGCCCAACTCAAGGCGTGGAATGCCGAGGCGGAGGCAGAAGGCATGACATTGGCAAAGAAAGCCTTACGCTGGATATTGGACTACCAAGGTGTCACCTCGGTCATCGTCGGAGCAAGCAGTGTCGAACAGCTCAAAGACAATATCGGTTCGGTGAAAGGATGATTAATTGTAGTAAATAATGTTAAACCGAATACCCATTTCCAGCTCTATTACGACATATAAATAGAAACAACAAGCAAATTATAAAAATGAAAAAAGTACTTATCTGCATTTTACTGATGGGCATCACGGCCGTGACGACAACGGCACAGCAGCAGTTGCCCCTCGACCCGAAGATAAAGGTGGGCAAACTCGACAACGGCCTAACCTACATCTTGCGTCACAACGAGAAGCCAGCCGGACAGGCCGACTTCTACATCGCCCAGCGTGTGGGCTCCATCTTAGAGAACGACGACCAGCAGGGTCTTGCCCATTTCCTTGAACACATGTGTTTCAACGGCACAAAGCACTTCCCCGGCAAGAGCATGATCAACTGGCTGGAGAGTGTCGGCGTCAAGTTCGGATATAATCTCAACGCCTACACCTCCATCGACGAGACCGTATATAATATAAGTAATGTGCCGCTGAAGCGCGCCACCATAGCCGACAGCTGTCTCCTCGTGCTCCACGACTGGTCGTGCGCCCTGACGCTCGACCCCAAGGAGATTGATGCCGAGCGCGGCGTGATCCACGAGGAGTGGCGCACACGCGAGAATGCGCAGATGCGTATCCTTACGCAGACGCTTCCCATCATGTATCAGGGCGACAAGTATGCTTACCGCCTGCCCATCGGCACGATGGAGGTGGTTGACAATTTCAAACCCCAGGTGCTTGTCGATTACTATCACAAGTGGTATCGCCCTGACCTTCAGTGTATTATCGTTGTGGGTGACATCGACGTTGACGAGATGGAAAAGAAGATACGCTCCACTTTTGCCGATGTGAAGATGCCAGCCAATGCCGCTGTGCGAGAATATGTCAAGGTGAGCGACAACAAGGAGCCTATCGTGGCTATCGCCACCGACAAGGAGCTCTCAGGCACCTCATACGACGTGTTTTTCAAGCACGATCCAGTGCCAATGGAACTGCGTAACACCGTCGAAGGCTATGCGGCAGACCTCATCGTCAACATCGCTTCGTCCATCATGAACGAGCGCCTCTCGGAGATGTCGCAGAAGCCTACCTGCCCGTTCCTTAGTGCAGGCGTGGGCGACGCCAACTTCCTGCTTTCGTCAAACAAGAAAGCGTTTACCAACACGTTGTCGTGCAAGGACGACAGCGTACTGCAAGCCATCAGGGCGCTCACAGTCGAGGTTCAGCGTGCCGTCCGATACGGATTCACCGAGGGCGAGTTCGACCGTGTAAAAGCAAATCTCCTTTCCAACATAGAGAGCTCCTACAACGAGCGTGCCAACGTCTATAACGATTCCTATTCACGCGAGTATGTGCGCCACTTCATCAGCGGCGAGCCAGTGCCAGGCATCGAGAAAGAGTTTGAGGTGACCAAGCAGTTACTGGCCTCCTTGCCGCTCGAAGCCGTCAACATGACCTTCAAGCAACTCGTTGACGACACCGACAACGTGGTGTTCTTGCTGAGCATGCCCGAGAAGGAAGGCGTCGTAGTGCCTACCAAGGAACAGCTCCTTGCCACCTACAATGCTGCCAAGGCCGAGAATATCGAAGCCTTCGAGGACGAGGAAGTGGCAAAGACTCTCATAGAGACCTTGCCCACACCAGGCAAGGTGGTAAAAGAGAAGAAAGGCAAGTTCGGCTCCACCGAGCTCACGCTGAGCAATGGCATTAAGGTCATCGTCAAGCCAACCGACTATATGGCCGACGAGATCTCGTTCCGCGCATTCAGTCCTGGCGGTTCAAGCCTCTTCGACACACGCGACATCATACAGTATTCGCTGCTCGACCAGATAGTCGCATTAGGAGGTTGCGGCGATTTTTCAAATAAACAGCTGAGCAAGATGCTCGCAGGCTCGACAGCCGGTGCGGCAACCAGCGTCAGCGGCCTTAGCGAGAACATCAACGGCGGTGCCACAAATAAAGACGTCGAGAAGATGTTCCAATTGGCATATCTCAAGGTGACGAGTCCACGTCAGGACAAGGAGATGTTCCAGACCTTCTGCCAGCAGATGAAGAACCAGCTCAAGCAGACCGAGAACCTGCCGATGAAGGCATTCCAGGATTCAGTCCGCCACACACTCTACGGCGACAATCCCCGTGTGGCAAATGTCAAGGCATCGTGGATCGACCAGATAGACTACGACCGTGTGATGGAGCTCTACCGCGAGCGTTTTGCCGATTGCTCAGACTTCACCTTCGTCTTTGTAGGCAATATCGACATCGAGAAGCTCAAACCGCTGCTCTGCCAGTATGTGGCCACCCTTCCGTCGATAAAGCGCAAGGAGACATGGCGCGACAACAATACCGATATCCTTCCGGGCCGCAGGGCAAACAATTTCGAGAAAGAGCTCGAGACGAAGAAGTCAACCGTGCTGTATGTGAAGAGCGGCAACTGCAAGGCCACACAGCGCAACCGCATCCTCATGTCATTCCTCAGCGAAGGACTTAACGACCACTTCCTTGAGGTGCTTCGCGAACAGGAGGGAGGCACCTACGGAGCCAGCGTGCACGGCAGCGTGTCGAGAGAGCCGAAACAGACATTCTCCCTGATGGTGCAGTTTGACACCGATCCCGCCAAGCGCGAGCGCATGATACAGCTCGTGGAGCAAGGTGTGAAGGACATATGCCTCAACGGACCCAAGCAGGAGACCATCGACAAGACTCGTCAGTATATGTTGAAGAACTTTGATGAGAACCAGAAGAACAACTCCTACTGGATGAACCAGCTCATCAATTGGTACCGCAACGGCGAGGACACCATGTCAGGCTATAAGGCTCTCATTGAGAGCGTTACGGTAAAGGATATAGTTGACTTTGCCAAGCTTCTGCTGAAGGAAAACAACGAGGTCATCGTCTCGATGTCAGACAACAGATAACAGAATCGATATAATCATTTATTAGAAACAATAAACAAACTCTCTCTCTATTTAGCTAATACTATTTGCCGCCGGTCTCGTGTGAACGAAGCCGGCGGCTTTTTACTCAGAATATCCTTCCTACCAGACGTAACTTCAATGCAGGATATGTCAGGACTCTCCGTGCCCGGATCGCTTGAGTTCACACGCTTCACTTCTTTGCCGCTGCGCAATGCAGCCTCTTCAATCACCTTGCTCTCCGCCAGCGCGGAGTAAAGCTCCGCTGAGAGGATGTGAGCATACTTGCCCGCGTTGGGCCCTACCTTGAGCATTCGCTCTGTTGCCTTAAGTTTAATTGCCATAACTAAGAATTATTAATGGTTACACACTGCGTGGCTAACCGTCTTAGGCTTGCTGACCGCCACAGAAAATTTTGTCTCACTCGTGTATCCGAATCACGGTGCGCGCTTCCGTTCTTCTTAACACGATGCAAAGAAAATGCAAATCGAGAGCAGAACTTGCCAAGCTTGCTTGAGCAATTATGCCGAGATGCAGCTTTTCTTATGCAAAGAAAATGCAAATCGAGAGCAGAACTTGCCAAGCTTGCTTGAGCAATTATGCCGAGATGCAGCTTTTCTTATGCAAAGATAATGCAAATCGAGAGCAACACAACAAGCTCGCTTGATTGTTTTGCCGAGATGCCGCTTATCTTCTGCAAAGGTAGTAATTTAAATAAACATCATCGGCAATTAAGAATCATAGGGGACAGGTTCATCGACCCTAAAGAGTGAACCAATGTACCTGTCACCATGACTTGTCAACTAAACTGTTCTCTTTCTCTTCTTATTCTTTCTCGTTATCTTTATCGTCACCTCCTTCCCCTCTTTCAGTTCTTCCAATACCCTTTCCTTCACGCAGTCATACGTGGCTTGTGTATTCACGAGCAGGCCTATGGCGGCTTTTTTTCCAACAATGATCCTACCGTCGAAACGGCGGTGGACTCCGTTGCCTTCGCTGATCATCGGGCATCGCTTGGGCAATGCCATGTTAGGATAGGACAGTGAC
>NZ_NPJG01000056.1 GCF_002251245.1 Prevotella sp. P5-92 | reverse complement strand
ATGAATTCTGTAAAGAGCTTTCGCCGTGCCGGAACGGCGACGATGCTCGACGATGGCAGCTTCGGATTTGTTGCTAAGCACAAGAAGCCGAAGACGACGACCATTCTACGGCGGACTATACACGCCAGCCTCACCGAAGGCGATGAGGCCTACTATTTCTGGTTTAAGCTCAACAAAGCTGAAGACCTTGATCTGAAGAAAACACTGATGAAAGAAGTGAAGGAGGTGGTGAAATGAGCTGCTTTGAAGTAACGTACAAGAACAACAAGAAATACATGCGACCGGTGAACTCGTTTGCCGAGTTTGCCAAGATAAGAAACACTCGCGAAAACCGCCGCTACACCAAGGCGGCGCGCGAGGGAAACCCTGAGGCTAAGCGGCGTATGGTGCAGATGTGCTACTCGTGTCTGCCCAACGACGACGGCTCGCTACGCGGCACGAAACGCATGTCAAACAGCGTGGGCATGGACGTGGATTTCGACAAGGGAATGCCGAAAGAGAAGTTTGACGAGGCGTTTAAGCTGATGAAGGAGTCGATACTCGAGATGGCCGACAAGCTCGGTCTGCTGATGCTGGAACGCTCGGCCACGAAAGGCCTTCACCTCGTGTTTGAACGTCACCCCGAGATGACCCAGGAAGAGAACCTCGAATGGGCGCAGAAGATGCTCGGGGTGGAATTTGACAAGGGCGCAAAAGACATCACCCGTGTGTTTTTCTCGCCCACGGCCGACCCGAAAGACTTGTTCTTTTGTAAAGATGAATTATTTACGGGTAACGACAAGGAAGTTAAACTGACAAAAGAAAATGAGAAAAGCGAACCGAAATCTTCTTCCACAAAGATTGGAAAGAATAGCGACAACAAAAAAGTTGATGAGAACCATGACAACAAGGCCACTGAGACAGCAGAAGGCAAGACACGGATGGCAGGCGATGCACCATCTGCCGACGATGTAAACGCTGCTGCCACAAGCACGACGACGGCGGAGCATGACGATGGCGAGACGTATAACGACATTCCGTATGCGGAGATAATCAGGGAGTTCTGGGTGCAGAACAACGACGGCAAGGAGCCGTGTGAGGGCAACCGCAACGCCCTTACGTTCGAGTTGGCGAAGGCGCTGCGCAGCATCTGCGACTACTCTCTCGACAGGCTGAAAAAGCTGATTCCACGCTACGACAACTTCCCCGAGGATGAATATGTGAGGACGCTGCAAAACGCCCTCGACGAGCCTCGCAAGGGCATCAACTACAAGCTGCAGAAGGTGCTGAGCGTGCTCTACGCGAAGCAGGAGGGCGGCGGCGGAAAGCTGGATTTCGATGCTGAAAATGCCGAACCGCCTCAGATGCCGAAGACGCTGCCTTATCCGCTGAACTTCCTCTCGGCAAATGTGCCTGAGATATACCGTGCGGCGGTGTGCGAGTCGGTGTTCGCGCCGCTGTCGGTATATGTTCACGGTGTAAAGATGCGTTACTGGGACGGCGTGGAGCACGAGCCTACGTTTATGTCGGTGCTGTCGGCGAAGATGTCGATAGGCAAGGGTTGCATAAGGCAGCCGATAAAGATAATTCTCGAAGACGTGGTGAACCGCGACAAGGCCAACCGAGATCGTGAGGGCGAATGGAAACAGAAGAACCCCACGTCGAAACAGAAACGCGACAAACGTCCCGACGACATCTGCGTGCAGGTGCTGATAGACAACTTGACGGATGCCGTTTTCAATCAGCGTGTTGCTGATGCCGACCGCAATGGCCATCGCTATCTCTACACCTGCGTTGACGAGCTCGACACGCTGAAGAAGATAACGTCGCGCGGAACGGCAAGCGAGGTGTGTGTGATAATAAGAAAGGCGTTCGACAACAGCAACCACGGACAGGAGCGTGTGGGAGCCGACTCGGTGACGGGCATCGCCCCGCTGCGCTTCAACTTCAACGCCTCGACGACGAACCGCTGCTGTCAACAATTTTTCTCACGCGAGATGACCACAGGCACCGTCACCCGACTCTCGATGGCTACTATCCTGAAGCCCGACAACGCGCCACGACCGGTGTTTAAGGAGTACGACCAAGAGTATAAGGACGAGGTGAGACGACTGACCGACAAGCTCTCGCTGCTCTCGGGCGAGATAGACTGTCCGATGTGTAACGACTTCGCCGAACGACTATGCGACGAAAACGAGAAGCTCGCCTCGCTCTACGGATCGGAGCCATACCTCGTGTTGAGCTACCGTGCCACGGTGATAGCATGGCTCAAGGGCATGCTGCTCTACGCAATGAACGACGAGACGTGGACCGACGAGATTCAGCAGTATGTGGAATGGTCGCTGCGCTACGACCTCTGGGTGAAGATGCGCATCTTCGGACCGATGCTCGACGAGGCGTTT
>NZ_NPJG01000055.1 GCF_002251245.1 Prevotella sp. P5-92 | reverse complement strand
TACAGAGGCCAACATCAACTATGTCGGCGTATATTCTCAGATCCGTCATCTTCTCGACACGGGATTCAGGTATTGGTTTGACACTGGTGAGGTTGCGAAGCTCAACACCCGCAACCGCGCCTATGAGACCCCAAACCTTGCACGCGAACTCATCGCCACCCGCTACCGCAAGCCCGGCGAAAACGAGAAGGCAGTCTATCTCACCGCCTCCGACATCGTCGCCCGCTTCGGCGGCCAGGTACGCCTGTCGGCAGTGCAGGTCGGTAAAGCGCTGCAGGACATGGGTTTCGAACAGTATCGTACGCACGACGGCCGTTTCTGGAAGCTCTATGAGCGACCCGCCTCCGACATAGGCAACGTCTTGCCCAATGGTGAAGAACCACCCAAAAAAGACATGCCATTTTAAGTCCAAAGGCGTGACAGGTGTGACACTGGTGACAGATAATATATACATACTATGCGTATAATGAATTAAAGGGTTACTATATAGTAGGGCTTCAATAGAAATTATAAAAATGTTAGTATATATACCCCACATACCTCACACACCTCACACGCCTGTCACGGAGAATTTCTTTAAGCTTTCAGCTTTTAAGACTTTAATCTTTTAATCTTTAATTTTTTAATCTTTGTCTCATGACTCGCAGAGATTTAGCAATTATGTATTTCCCGGACAAGTCCCCGATAGAGGCAGTCCGATCGTTACGAATGTGGATAGCCAACTGTCCCGACCTCGTTGCCGCCTTGGAGGAAATAGGTCAGCCATACAAGAAGACCAAGACCCTGACAGCAAGGCAAGTCCGTCT
>NZ_NPJG01000054.1 GCF_002251245.1 Prevotella sp. P5-92 | reverse complement strand
CAGGTGTCATTTCAAACAACAAAGATGTTTTTCTTGTTGTTATAATATTTGATACCCAAGGTATATGTCTGATAATTTTATTACATCTCAATTTATTATCTTTAGACAATGTTAAACTTAACTCTTTTGCAAAAACATCTTCCCATTCAAAGACTATTTGCCAATAAGATTTATCCGTAGTAAATCTTTGTGATATAACATTTTGTAGTTTCATTTATTCTAATACTTTCTAATTTTATTGCCTTTTACGATATTGTAAAAAACATATAAAATACATGATTCATATTTTTCTACTTAATATTCTAAATTCTTTTTTAATGTTTGATCTTTCTCTCCAAGGATTGAAAGGAGATACTTGCCGTAGTCATTCTTCAACATTGGCAGTGCATTCTCTCGCAATTGTTATGCAGTAATCCATCCTTGACGGTATGCAATACCTTCCAAGCAAGCAACCTTCAAGCCCTGGCGCTTCTCCAAAACTTCGATAAAGGTTGATGCCTCAGAAAGGGAATCATGGGTTCCGGTATCGAACCAGGCAAATCCTCTAGCCATGGTCTGTACCTTCAACTGCTTATCCTTAAGGAACTCCTGGTTAACCGCTGTAATTTCCAACTCGCCACGAGAGGATGGCTTGATATTCTTGGCTACTTCTACCACCTTATTAGGATAGAAATACAAGCCTACCACTGCATAGTTGCTCTTTGGATGTTCTGGCTTTTCCTCGATACTGAGGCAATTGCCCTGCTCATCAAACTCAGCTACGCCATATCGCTCAGGATCACTTACACGATAACCAAAGACGGTAGCTTTACTATTCTGCTCAGCATCTATTACTGCCTGATGTAGCATTTGGTTTAATCCTGCACCATAGAAGATGTTGTCACCAAGAACAAGGCAAGCAGAATCATTACCAATGAACTTCTCGCCAATTATAAATGCCTGTGCCAATCCATCTGGTGATGGCTGTTCTGCATACTCGAACTTCACTCCGAAGTCACTGCCATCGCCAAGCAGTCGCTTGAAGCCCGGCAAGTCGAATGGAGTACTGATTATCAATATCTCACGGATGCCTGCAAGCATAAACACAGAGATAGGATAATAAATCATCGGTTTGTCGAAAATGGGAATCAGCTGCTTGCTGATACCCTTGGTAATTGGGTACAATCTAGTACTGGAGCCACCAGCTAATACTATACCCCTCATTTTTCTAGTACAATTTATCATTTATATCGAAATCAAGCACTGCATCCTTCAGACATGCATGCTTCAAGTCTTTCTCACTGAGTATCGCCTTCTCCATAGGTATGCGCCAGTCAATGCCAAGAGACTCGTCCTTGATATTGATGCCGCCATCTGCCTCGGGATGATAGAACTCGTCGCATTTGTATTGGAATACGGCGATTTCGGAAAGAACGGCAAAGCCGTGAGCAAAGCCCCTCGGAATAAAGAATTGACGATGATTGTCTTCCGTCAGTTCCACTGCCACATGCTGGCCAAATGTCGGGGAGCCTTTGCGGATGTCAACGGCTACGTCGAGGACTGCGCCTTTGACACAGCGCACGAGTTTGCTCTGTGTATATGGCATACGCTGATAGTGAAGTCCACGCATCACGCCATACGATGACATCGATTCATTGTCCTGTACAAAGTGGATACTATGCCCAAGAATGGGCGTTACTTTCTCATCAAATTCTCTCTGAGAAAAGCTCTCGAAGAAATAGCCTCGGGAGTCTTTGAAAACGCGGGGCTCAATGATGAGCACGCCGGGGATATTTGTTTGTATTATTTCCATGATTAATTAATATCGGAAAAGCTGTACTCCTTCGTTTATAGTCATTTTGAAAACTCTTTTATTCTTTGTTCCTCCTTCAGTGAGCAGATAAGGATTCTTCCTTCTTTCTCTGCCACTATATATCCATTCAATCCTTGCACTACAATCTTTGCGGCATTGGATGCACTAACGATACAATCTTTACATTCATACAAGCTGATATTGTTTCCTACAACGGCATTGCCATCAGCATCTGTGGCGACATGTGTCTGCACAGAACCCCAGCTGCCAAGGTCGCTCCAACCAAAATCACCGGGAATGGTGAAAATCTTCTGAGACTTCTCCATAACAGCATAGTCGATGCTTATCTTTTCACATGTAGGGAATAGTCGGCGCAGCTCCGGCTCTTCATTCTCCGTAAAGAAAGAATGGGATAGGTCATCCATGATAGAAGCAAGAGAAGGTTGGAATGAGCGAATCTCTTCTTCTATTGTCTTTACATTCCAAACGAAGATACCGGCATTCCAAAAGTAATTGCCAGCCCTGAGATATTCCTCTGCTGTAGCATGGTCAGGTTTCTCTTTGAAACACTCAACCTTAAGGATTTCATCTTTAGCTACCTCGTTCTTTGCCGCAATATATCCATAACCTGTTTCCGGTCGGGTGGGCTTTATGCCTACAGTGACTATGGTATCATTCTTGCTTGTAAAATCAAGTGCTTTTGAGATGATTCGCTGATATTCCGCAACATTCATCACTATAGCGTCAGAAGGTGTTACCACGATATTGGCATCTGCATCCTTCTTCTTGATTTTCCAACATGCGTAGGCTATACATGGTGCAGTATTGCGAGCCTCCGGTTCTTTCAAGATGTTTTCGTCTGGTATGTTCGGAATCTGTTGCTTAACAATCTCCGCATAACTTTCATTAGTCACTACCCACATGTTTTCCACTGGGCATATTGTCTGGAATCTCTCCACCGTCAACTGTATCAGTGTTTTCCCAACCCCAAGTATGTCAATAAACTGCTTGGGGTATTCAGGTGTTGAGATAGGCCAAAAGCGGCTACCAATGCCGCCAGCCATGATTACTATATGTGTATTGTTATTCATTTCCTATACTAATTAAGTTCTATCTGGATTTTATTCTGCCTTCCGTAGGGATTCGAACCCAAGACCCCTAATTTTTATATCTTATTGGCTTTAAATATGCGTGGCGCAATGATGAGCACGCCGGGGATATTTGTTTGTATTATATTCATGATGATTGATTGCTGATTATTGATGAATGATTATTGATTACTGATTGATGATGACTGATTACTGATTGATGATTGCTGATTACTGATTATTCGCACCTTGTTAATTATTAGAGGAGCTCATCAAGCTATCGCAAGTGTCTGATTATTCACACATTATCTATTTTCCAGCGGTGTTCATCAAGCTAAAGCAAGTTCTTCGCACAGCGTTAATATTTAGAGGTGCTCATCAAGCTAAAGCAAGTTCTTCACACATTATATATTTTCAGCGGTGTTCATCAAGCTACGCAAGTTTCTGATTGCTGATTGTTGATTGATGATTACTGATTATTGATTGCTGATTATTTGCCTATCTTGCGCCTTGTTGTGGATACTATGGCGTTGAGGAGCTTGTGGATGCGGACTCTGTCTGTGTTTATAGAGTCGAACTGCACATCGTTCAGATAACCATTATCATGCAATAACTGCAACCAATAGTCGGTTTCATTACATTCCTTCAGGGAGATTTGCATCTTAGAAAGGAAGTCTGCATCGGATTGAGCATGCTGGGCTTCTCGTATATTAGCACCTATGCTTGTACCACTACGGAAAACCTGCTTGCTCATAATGTATTCCTTATATATAGAGTCTTCTGTAAGATACTGAAACAGGCGTGTGATGCGACATGCAAAATCGTAAGACAGGTCTTGAATGCTGGCTGATTGTTTTTGCTCTTCACTAAGTAGGGGAGCATACGTCCTTGTCTTTTTTGACTCATGAGTGCTCGTAGTCTTTTTCCGTTTCCAGTTGAACTTCTTGGGATTATCCATGACTGATTACTGATAACTGATTACTGATTGCTGATTGCCTTTCGGATACCATGCAAAAGTAAGCGGTCATTTAAGACCCGTAAGCCAAGATAAAATAAAATTTTTATTTTTTATTAAGAGAAATAGGGTGTGATTATACCCATTCGGACACAGTTGATGGCTGCTTGTTGCGAGCGGCCATTTCCTCCGGAGTGACAGGCATGGGACCTCATTTATCTCCTCTAAGGGAATTAATCTCATTATCCTTGGCGGCGAGCCTGGCCTCGAACTCAGAGGTCAGATTGCCAAGCTGCCTGGAGAACTCTTCCTTAAGTTTGCGCTCGCGCATCTCGTACTCAGCCCTTACACCTGCCACCACCGCATCTCGCAGTGAGTCTGAAAGGGTGACATCGCCACGTCCCATCATGAAGGCTACAAGTTTGTCCATCATGTCAGCCATCTGACTAACCTTCTCGCTCAGGTTCTTATTCAGGTTCTCAATCTGTGCGCGAAGATCTGAAATCAGCTCGTCCTTCTCACGAAGCTTCTTGCGGAGCAGCCTGTTGTCGGCTGCCTCGCCATGCGCTTGGGCACTGATTGCTTTTATGGACTTTTCTTCTGATTTCATAGTGCAAAGTTAATAAAAATCTCGGTACTTGCGAACCATTGAGGCATAGTACTTGCCTTCTTTTATGTTCATCTTGTCCAAAATTTAAATTCGGGACAAAAGTACTAATATATATTAAGGTTCACAAGACGGCCCTAAATGACTGCTTACGATTATCTACGCAACAGAAAGTTAACTTTGTTGACTCTCGGCTGCGCTCGGCAGAGCATTCAAGCGAGCTTGATGCTTTGCTCTCGCTGGCACGAGAGTTGGAGTGTTTAACGCACATAGTGCGAGTGTTTATGCGCTGAGAGCGCGGCTGACGAATAAGTTAAAGTAATCTTTATTCATTTACAAGTACTCGCAAGTCAAAATACATCAAGCGAGTCTTTAGATGGGTATCATGGGAATACCCAAGATTTTCAGCTTCCTGACTCTCTGAGGAGAAAAGAAATTCAAACCCGTTTTGGGTATAAAAGTTCAACAATGAGTCTTCGTTATAAGCATCTACAATCAAAAATCTGCAACCAGTCTTGTTTTGTTCATCGACGAACCAGGATTTGATAAAATCAAGAACTTGAGAGCCTATGCCAAGATGACGATATTTTAGATTCACTCCCAAACGCCCTATCAGCACTGCTGGATAACGTCTCATCCGCTTTTCGTATGGTATCTGCTTATTTAATCTTTTACCACGATTATTGGGAATAATGTCAACCCTGACACTATCGTTTGAAAGGGTAAACATAGCCACAATCTCATTATTGTCAATATTTGATACGAAACAATATGTCTTTCCTAACAATTCCTTCTTGTATTTCAAGGAATCATTGAGGAAAAAGTCATCAAGGTCAGCATTGCCGCAAGAAAACTCACCGCAATTATCCAGAATCATTTCTGACAGACTTAATAACTGACAGTTGTCTCGTAAATAACTCATTATAATCTTGCGTTTTTGAGTATTGCTCTGGCATCAGCTATCTGTGCAGAGAAATCTATTCTTTCCCTGCCATTGCTGACACTCTCTGCATTATTTACAAAGCGAACAGCGTCTTCGCCTGTCAACGTTGGTATAACCTTTATTTCTAATGCCATAGTTTTATACATTAATTTGGGTGCAAAATTACTATTAATTTTCCAGATAGCCAAACTTTTCCTCGATTTTTTATGGAGTCCGATGTCAAAGTAAGCACTCAATGCCTTTCACCTCATTTAAAATGAGGCGTTTAGCAAAGTGAAAAAGTTCATTTTTATCATTTCTGATGAGTGATTATTCACACATTACATATTTATCAGTGGTGTTCATCAAGCTAAAGCAAGTTCTTCGCACAGCGTTAATATTTATAGGTGCTCATCAAGCTAAAGCAAGTTCTTCGCAAGCTCATCAAGTTGCGCAAGTTTCTGATTATTCCTTGACCAATTCGAGGTTTTTGGCGGAACACTCCATTTTGGCGTAGCCGAGGAAATCGACGCGGAGGGCGAGCATGGTGGTGCCGTCAGGTTTTTTGCAGATGTTGCCTTCCAGTCCGGCGAGACGGCCAGTCTTGATGCGCACCCTGTCGCCTAAGCGAATACGGTTGGGGTCGATGATGACTGCCTTTTCCGCTTCCTCAACCATGCGTTTGAAACTTTCCATCTGGTGGGTCGGAATGCGGGCGAAGTCGTTCTTGCCGGATTCGGTCTTAGATGCACGATTCATCAGGAAATGGAGGATGAAATTGGCTTCGCAGGCCAACTTGTAGCGTGTGGACTCTGTACACCAAATAAACAGATAGCAGGGGGTGAGGACTTCGGTGACCCGCACTCTGCGACCTGTGCTGGGTTGAACACGGAAAACTTTCTGAGTGGGTACGTAGGAGGTGACCTTCTCATTGCTCTCTATAATATTACCATTCCTTAAGTTCTTGATGAGGTTATTCAGTTTTTCCTTGCATTTCACCTCTGTATTGGGGGTGACAACAGCGACAAACCAAGAATATTTATTTTCCATAATTTTGCGTTATTCATTTGCTACAGTCGCGACCATTGCGGCGGGGTGCGGCGGGTTTGCGGCGGGCGGTCTTACATAAAGTAAAGACCCCGGCAGACGTTCGCAGCGGGTACGCCTACGGCGTCGGCAGTTTATGACAAACTGTCGGTGCAAATCGCATCAACTGGACATTTCCATGACTCGCAGTTGAACTGCGGTTTCGTCCTACCTACCTTAGCTGATGGCCAGATGGAAAGGCTCATTTTTGCTGCACTTGTTTACAAGATGAATGCCTCACTCTTAGTAAGAGTGCGTTAATCGTGACAAAGGTACGAATTAATTTGCATTTATTATTATGTTTTGCCGATTTTCTTCTGATAATTAAAGCAATTTAACAGAAAAAATAATGGAGGATGCACGAAATTTCAATTTGATGGATGTCATGTGTGTAGATTTTTCAAGTTTCTTTTTACCTTATATATTATCCTTAAGTTCCTGAAGTGCTTTGTTGCTTGAAGTTAAATAAGTAGGATTACATGCCACGAGTCGCGGCATGCAATCCTATGTTCGTTAAATATGCTGGTAAGAAAAGATTTTGAAAAAAATGGGTTTGGTGTTAAGATTTTTTTAGGCCTTGTCTTTGCCCTGTACTTCGTCTATCACCTTTAGCAGATACTGTCCATATTGGTTCTTAAGCATAGGCTGGGCGAGGGCACGCATCTTGTCGGCGTCGATCCAACCTTTTCTGAAGGCAATGCCTTCGAGACAAGCCACCTTTAGTCCTTGGCGTTTCTCGAGAACCTCGATGTATGTCGATGCCTCGGAGAGAGAGTCGTGAGTGCCAGTGTCGAGCCATGCGAAACCGCGTCCGAGTGTCTGCACCTTAAGTTCACCATCGTCGAGGAAACGCTGGTTGACGGTGGTTATCTCGTATTCGCCTCGTGCTGAGGGCTGTATGGTCCTCGCCACATCCACAACCTTGTTGGGATAGAAGTAGAGGCCTACTACGGCGTAGTTGCTTTTGGGATTTGCTGGTTTCTCCTCAATGCTCAGGCAGTTGCCTTGTTTGTCGAATTCTGCCACGCCATAGCGTTCGGGGTCAGACACCCAATATCCGAACACTGTAGCCTTTTGTTCCTCTTCGGCAGTGCGCACTGCCTCGTGCAACATACGAGAGAAGCCAGCTCCGTGGAAGATGTTGTCGCCAAGTACGAGGCATGCGGAATCGTCGCCAATGAAGTCGGCGCCGATGGTGAACGCCTGGGCGAGACCGTCGGGCGAGGGCTGTTCGGCATATTCAAACCTCACTCCGTAGTCAGATCCATCGCCAAGCAGACGCTTGAAGCCGGGCAGGTCGTGTGGTGTGCTGATGATAAGAATCTCACGTATGCCTGCGAGCATCAATACCGAGATGGGATAATAGATCATTGGTTTGTCGAAGATAGGTATCAGCTGTTTGCTGATGCCTTTTGTGATGGGGTAGAGTCTGGTACCCGAACCACCTGCTAACACTATACCTTTCATATTTTGTTTTTTTTATTGTTTGAAATCTATATTATATAATATGGTGTGCGTGCAAAGGTACGAATAATATTCTGTTTTAGGGTATTATTCTTTGATGGATTTGTAATATAATAGAGAAATTAGCATAGTTTAACCTTTTCCGAGGTGGTTTTTTGTAGGGAGTTGTAGTTAATAAATGTATCAAAGACCTTGTTGAAATGGAATATTTGGGCACTTTTGGCGGGATTTGTAACATTTTATAAAGAATGTGTTACAAAACTGTTGCTATATATTATATAAAAGGTGTAACTTTGCAGCGGTTTTTTATTGACCACGTGACTAATCAAATATAAGAAGAAATAATAACTAAGTATTAACTAATGAAAGTAAAACACTGTATCGTGACACTATTGGTGTTGTTTATGGCGGTGGCGATGAAGGCAGAGGGAGAACTGTCGCCTTTACGCGTCATGGGCAAGCATCTTGTTGACGACAATGGAAAGGCAGTTACGCTGCATGGCGTGATGGACACTCCTAACCGCTATTTCAACGGATGGCGATGGCAAGGTTGGAAGCCTGCCTATAACGGAGAGGACGTGCCGCCGTGTATCGAGTATTTCGAAAAACTGTATCAAGCCCTCACTGATCACAAGCAAGGCGCCTATTGCACCGTGTTCCGTCTGCATCTCGATCCTTGCTGGACCAACGACCCCAACCTGCCGTTGGTAGGAGATGGTGGAGAGCACAACATCAGCCAGTTTTCTAAGACAAGGCTCATAAAGTATTGGAAAACGCTCTACACCCCACTCATCAAGAAAGCCCTGGCGCATGGACTCTATGTAGTCATCCGCCCGCCTGGAGTGTGTCCTCACGACATCAAGGTAGGCGATGCCTATCAGGAATATCTCAAGACAGTGTGGGGAGCTGTCACCTCCGCCACAAAATTCCTTAATGAAAATGCGGGCTTGGTAAGTATCGAACTTGCCAATGAGCCGGTTGACGTGTATGACAGCAAAGGGAAAAAGAACAGTTCGGTGGCTCTTCGTGATTTCTTCCAGCCTATAGTTGATGTGATTCGTGAAAACGGATTCAAGGGAATCATCTGGGTGCCGGGTTCCGGATGGCAGTCATGGTACAACAACTATGCCAAGAATCCCATTGTCGATCCCGAGGACAACTTCGGCTATGCCGTACACTGCTATCCCGGATGGTATAACTCAAGTGGAGGTAATAACGATAAGACCAACAAGGAGAGCATGCGCCGCCAGTTTGAGACGCAGGTGCCTGTGGTGAAGACCAACCCCGTCATTGTGACTGAGATTGACTGGAGTCCTCTCAAACCTGGAGAAGGACATTACGACGAGCATGGCAACTGGGTGGAGCCAAACTATGGCACTTGGGGCACAGCCACCACTTCAGGTTTCGGTAATGCCTTCAAATACATTCACGACTACTATGGCAATATCAGCATGACCCTCCAAGGCAGTGGTCTGTATTTCGACATCGACAAATATCTCGAATCGGGCATTGTCCAGCCAGCCTTCCAAGGTGTGGAAGAGGCCTGTGGCGAGGCTTGTTTCGCATGGTATAAGGAATATTACGAGGCTTCGACGGGCATTGAGAATGTAACATCTGACGATGTCCTGTCGCCGATTGCGCCCAGATATTACGACCTGAACGGTATGGAGGTGGACAAAAATCATCGTGGAATAATCATAGAAAAAACCGATGGAATGGGCAAAAATGGCTACAGAAAGGTGCTAAAAGAGTAAAATGTAACATAAAATAAACTTTATGCAACATATATTTATATAATGTATGTGAAATTATGTGTATCTTTGCACCGAAATTGCAAACTTAGAAATCAAATAATAAAAAATATCAAATAACTAACGCATGTTATAAAAAGTAAAGTGACATGAGACAACAACAACCAACAATGAAAAGGACAGTCGCACTGTTCCTTGTGCTGTTCTCGATGTGCATCGGAGCGTTCGCCCAAAAGGGAATAGAGGTCTCCGGTAAGCTGACAGACTCGAATGGCGAGGAACTCATCGGCGCATCTGTCTTTGTGAAGGGCAACACTGCCAATGGTACAGTGTCTGACCTTAGTGGAGATTTCAAGCTCACAGTACCCTCAGAGAACTCAGTCCTTGTGTTCTCGTATGTCGGCATGGTGTCGAAAGAGATGAAAGTGGGCAAAAGAAGGGTTTTTAATGTGGCCCTCGCTGAAGACAACCAACTTCAAGAAGTGGTGGTCGTAGGTTATGGTCAGCAGAAGAAAGCCTCTGTGGTGGGAGCTATTACCCAGACAACGGGTGAGGTTCTGGAACGCTCAGCCGGTATCGGTAGCGTCAGTGCCGCCCTTACGGGTAACCTTCCCGGTATAGCCACCATCGCTTCAACGGGACAGCCTGGTGAAGAGGACCCACGTATCTATATCCGTGGTGCCGCAGCCTGGAACCAGGATGCTCAGCCTCTTATCCTCGTTGACGGTGTGAAGCGTGAGATCAAGTCGGTGGATATCTCTTCAGTAGCCACAGTGTCGGTGCTGAAGGACGCATCCGCTACCGCCGTCTATGGTGTGGAGGGTGCTAATGGT
Organism: Prevotella sp. P5-92; assembly: GCF_002251245.1. GTDB lineage: Bacteria > Bacteroidota > Bacteroidia > Bacteroidales > Bacteroidaceae > Prevotella. The sequence continues at coordinate 84,999 of NZ_NPJG01000054.1, read as the reverse complement.
GTTATCCTTATCACCACCAAGCGCGGTGTGGAAGGCAAGGCGAGAATCGACGTGGGCTTCAACGCCACTCTGAAGGCCGTGTCAAAGCTTCCACGCAAGTATGACTCTTATGATGGATATATGTTGCGCAACCAGGCCATCGAGCACGAGCTTGCCTTGGGTGGCGCTTCGTCGTGGGCATATTATCGTCCACAGACCTTTATCAACAACTTCCGCAACCAGGATTATACCGTGAAGCCACAGTATGATGCTGCCGGCAACTATCTTGGCGATTACAGCCAGGCCGAGCGTTATCCTAATGTTGACTGGCAGGAAGAGATGTTCAAGGACTTCTGTCTTTCTTATAATACCAACATCAACTTCTCTGGAGGTACAAAGTATGTGAAGTACTTCGTGGCTTTCGACTTCCAGAACGAAGGTGACATGACACGAGTATGGAACAACAACCAGGGATATGAGGGCGGATATGCTTACAACCGTCTGAACGTTCGTTCAAACCTCGACTTCCAGCTCACCAAGACCACACAGTTTAGAGTGAACCTCGCTGGTTCTAACGCCCAGCAGAAGACCCCACGTTATTATTATGGTAATAGCGGCGAGTTCTTCCAGCAGCAGAAGTGGGCAGGTGCCTACGGTATGGCTCCTAACCTGTTCCCTGTGCAGTTCTCCGACGGTTCATGGGGTTACTACCCATTGACCTCTAACATTGAGAACTCACCTCAGAGCGTCGCTACAACGGGATACGAGCAGAAGACCATCACACGCGTGTTTACCGACTTCTCTCTTGAGCAGGACTTAGGCTTTATCACCAAGGGACTTATCGCACGCGGTACCATCTCTTGGGACAACCAGTTCAATGAGGGCGAGCGTGGTATCTCCGACCAACATGCAGTAAAGAGGGCTTATATCCTCCCCGAGGACGGAGTGATGCTGCGTGAGAACCTTATCGACACAAATACAGGTTTTGACTTTTATGAGAGCCGCGACTGGACCACAGCCGCTGGTAGCGTGAATTATACAAGCCGCGCGACAGAGATGTCGCTGCAGCTCTTCTGGGCTCGCGAGTTCGGCGACCACAATGTTTCTCTCATGGGTAACTGGAAGCGTCGTATCAACGCTGGTAATGCCGACCTTGAGAACCGCCGTGAGGACTGGGTGTTCCGTACCACTTACGACTACAAGAGCCGTTATTTCGCTGAGTTCAACGGAGCTTACAACGGTTCGCAGAAGTTCTCGCCCGACAACCGTTTCGTCTTCTTCTGCTCTGGTGCAGCCGGATGGATGCTCTCAGAAGAGAAGTTTATGAAGAAGCTGAAGGATAAGGGTATCATCGATATGTTCAAGATCCGTGGTTCTTACGGTGAGATTGGTGATGACAATGCCGGATCACGCTGGGCATACCTTACTATTTGGGAACCGACGAACAAGTTCAAGGTTTCCTTGGATGACAGTGAGAGCCCGTTCCAGGGTTACAAGGAAAAGACCATCGCCAACCCCGACCTTCGCTGGGCTACAGTGAAGAAGGCAAATATCGGTTTCGACTACGCATTCCTCCACGGTATGTTCGCAGGTAGCTTCGACTGGTTCCGCGACGACCGTTACGACATCTTTATCTCAGGTTATGAACGTTCGGTGCCCTCTTATTTCGGTGCTGCTACAACACCTGACGTCAACAAGGGAAAGATGAAGAACTCTGGTTTCGAGTTCGAGCTCCGTTTCAACAAGGTGTTGAGCAATGGTATGCGTTTCTGGGCAAACACCAACTACACCTTCGCCAAGAACAAGATTATCCTGAAGGACGACCCCGCACTGATTCCAAGCTATCGCAAGGCACAGGGCTATTCTCAGGGACAATATACCTCATTTATCGACAATGGCTTCATCGGCTCATACGATGAATTATATAGTACGCCCGCACGCGAGAAGGACGACAGCCAGGTGCTCATCGGCGACCACTATATCGTTGACTTCAACGGTGACGGTGTCGTTGACGAGACTAACGACCGCGCTCCTTATGGTCATACAGGCAACCCGAAGCACACTTATAACGCTACCATCGGATGGGAGTATAAAGGCTGGAGCATCTTCGCTCAGCTCTACGGTGTGTCTGGTGTGACTCGTGACGTAGGTCTGGCTTCATTCAACAACAAGCTCCTCACCGTATATGACAATGGTGACTGGTGGAATCCTGCAACAGGCACAGGTGAAGTGGTTGTTCCACGTTTCACCACACAGGTAGCTTATAACGACGGTACACAGTATCTCTACGACGGATCATATCTCCGTCTGAAGAATGTGGAAATTGCCTACACATGGACAAAGGGCTGGATAAAGAAACTCGGCTTCTCAAGCCTCAAGCTCTATGTGAACGGTAACAACCTCTTCCTGATTACAAAGATGCCTGACGACCGTGAGAGCAACTACGGCTTCAGTGGCGGTGGCGGTGCTTATCCTACTGTCAGACGTTATAATTTCGGATTCAAGCTTTACATTTAATAGCGTAAATATAATATGAAATACAATAATAAGATGAAATCCCTCTTGTGCGGCTCGCTCCTCCTTCTTGCAGGCGGCGTTTCCCTCACTTCCTGCACCGACTGGCTCGACAAAGACCCGGAGTCAATCGTTGCTGACGATGAGGCATTCAAGAACTACCGTAACTTCCAGGGATATATTGAGGAAATATATAGCCTGATTCCAGACAAGGAGAAGGTAAACTATTGTACGGCCTGGAACTTTGGCGACGATGCCGTCCACAACACTGAAGGCTATGCACACATGGACCATCAGGTGGACTTGGGTAACTACCGTAACTGGTACACCAACAACCAATGCTGGCTGAACGGAAATAACAGTTCACTTTGGAGAAACTCTTGGTACAGCATCCGTAAGTGCAACATGGGTATCGAGAACATCAAGTCGCTCGTCGGAACTGACGAGGAGCGCGACCTGCTGCTCGGTCAGCTCTACTTCTTCCGTGCATGGTGGCATTTCGAGCTGATGTGCTATTTCGGCGGTCTGCCATATATTGACCAGGCCTTCGAGGCTTCAAACATTCCAGAGCTTCCACGTCTCTCCTTCCAGGAGTGTGCCGACCGTTGTGCCCAAGACTTTGAGCAGGCATACGAGCTGCTCCCTCTTGACTGGGACGAGACACTCGCCGGTATGCAGACATCGGGTAAGAACGACCTGCGTATCAACAAGTTCATGGCTCTCTGCTATCTTGGCAAGTGCTACCTCTGGGCAGGCTCGCCTCTGATGAAGGAGTTTGAGAAGACCAAGAACGGCGGTGTGGCAGAGCTTTTGGGCGCAAGCTCAAATGGCAAGACCTACGACTACGACGTGAAGTATTGTAAGTTGGCAGCTGAGGCTCTTGGCAAGGCTCTTGAGATGGTGAAGAAAGGTACAGTGAAATATAAGCTCGCTGAGTATAAGTATTCAAACATCTACGACCATGAGCGTGATGAGAATGCCGAGACCAACTACTCAGACATCTTCTATACACACAAGCAGAGTTGGATGATGCCTGGTACCTGTGAGGCCATCTTCCGTGGTGCTTATCCAGGTGCCAACAGCTTCAACTGGAACTGCGACAAGCTCTTCGGTCCTAAGGTAGCAGGTCTTGTGGATCATGACAACATCATCCATCATCCTACAGCTAACCTTATCGACCAGTATGGTATGGCTAACGGACAGCCTATCTATCTCGTAAGGAATGGTGAGTATGTTCTCAACCCCGCTTCGGGCTGGGATCCAGAGCATCCGTTCAAGAACCGCGACCCACGATTCTATCACGACATCGTGTTCGATGGTTTCCACTATGTAATAAATACCGAGCCATTGAACGCCGACCAGAAGAAGCTTGAGTATTGCCAGCTTTATTCAAATGCAGCGATGCGTTCGGTAGATAACGGTAGTAGCACAGGCTACTTCATCCAGAAACTCGTGCCTCACCAGTGTAATGAGGGCGACAAGTGGTATGACTGGGATCACGCCCTCCAGGGTTACCTCCCATATATGCGCCTTGCCGACATCTATCTGATGTATGCCGAGGCAGTGGCCGCATACGCAACAAGCGTATCGGAATTGAAGACCAGAACTCCATATTGTTCACTCTCTGCAGTGGATGCCATCAATGCACTCCGCGACCGCGTGAACTCTGCAGATTGGCCCATGGAGCATGTGCAGGCTAACCTCATGGACACACGTGAGCACTTCATCGACGAGGTGCGCCGCGAGCGTGCCGTAGAGCTGTCGTTCGAAGGCTTCCGTTGGTGCGACCTCCAGCGTTGGCTCCTCTTGACTGAGCCTCCTTACACCGTGAAATACTCTCACGAGTTTGAGCGTCTGGAGAAAGACAGCTGGTTTAAGGATCACGACCCGAAGGATGCACAGGTAGGTAACTTCCAGAAGAAGGAGCTTATCACCCGTAGCTTTGAGTCAAAGCATTACTGGTTCCCACTTCCTGACAAGGATACATATCTCTACGAAGGATTCCCACAGAATCCTGGATGGTGATGACAATGCCAATTATAATAGATAATAGAATAATCTTATGAAAAGAATTAAAACAAACATATTCCTCCTTGCCATGGTGGCAGCTTCACCATTAGCGGTCAATGCCCAGACCTCCAATGGCGACTCTGTCCAGGCAAAAAAGAAAGTCCATGTCGCATTCCGTGACAAGGATGCCGACCAGCTCCTCGGAGGTGTCGCATACGTTGACATGGAAGAGCTGCAGAAGAAGGACTATACCATGAGCAGTCTCGAAGACCTGTATGCGCTCGTGGGTGGATGGAACGGTAGCAGCCTCTGGGGCATGGACACCGATCAGCTCGACACTAACGATAACTCCAACTTACCAGTTGTAATCATTGACGGTGTGAAGCGCCCTTCAAACAACGTGCTTCCTTCTGAGATAGAACAGGTTACTTTCCTCAAGGGCGCACAGGCTGTGGCCCTCTACGGTCCGAAGGCTGCCAAGGGTGCTATTCTCATCACCACCAAGCGCGGTAAGGTTGATGGCTTGCAGGTGGAAATAAATGCCAACACCGGTTTCCACGTGGCAAAGGCATTCCCAGAGTATATCGGTTCGGCTGAGTACATGACCTTATATAATGAGGCTCGTGCCAACGACGGACTCGATCCAAGATATTCGCAGCAGGATATATATAATCACGCAGCAGGATTGAATCCCTACCGTTATCCAAACGTGAACTACTACTCGGACGAGTATGTCCGCAAGGCATATAACCGTTCGGAGGCTACAGCAGAGATTCAGGGTGGTAGCCAGCGTGCACATTTCTACACGAACATCAACTACTATCGTAGTGAGGACCTCCTGAACTTCGGTAAGGCGACAGAAAACTATACCGACCGTTTCAGCGTTCGTGGTAATGTCGATCTCACGCTCAACAAGCTTATCAAGTGTTTTGCTAATGCAAGCGCCACATTCTATAATAATCATGTGAACAAAGGCGACTTCTGGGGCGAGGCTGCAAACATGCGTCCAAACTTCCCAGAGAATGCGGCACCTCTGATTCCGATTGATATGGTGGATCCATACGCATCCAACGCTCTTGCTATTCTTGGTAAGTCGCTCAATCTCCTTGACGGAAAATATTTCCCTGGAGGTACAAAGACTAATCAGACCAACGCCATCGCCGACTGCTATTTCGGCGGTAAGACAACGGGCGTTAGCCGTCAGTTCCAGTTCGATGCTGGTCTTATCTACGACTTGAATAAGTTTGTCAATGGCTTGTCGTTCAAGACTCAGTTCGCCATCGACTATGCTGCAAGTTACAACCTTTCCTACGACAACAAGTATGCTGTGTTCATTCCTACATGGAGTAACTATAACACCAACGACATCATCGTAGGTCTTACCCAGCAGAACGACGAGATCGTGAGCGGTCACATGGTTATGTCAAACTCAAAATATCGCCAGACCATCAGCTGGAACGGACATTTTGACTACGACCACACCTTCGGCGGCAAGCACCATGTGACAGGTATGCTGCTCGGAAATATGTACACCACAACATCAAGTGGTACATATCACCGTTACACCAACTTCAACGTTGGACTTCTCGGAGGTTACGACTTTATGAACCGTTACTTTGCCGAGGTGGCATTGGTAGGAGTACATTCTTCACGCTTAGCTGAAGGCAACCGTAACGCTATCTCACCGTCGTTCACATTGGGTTGGAACATTGCCAAGGAGAGCTTCATGAAAGACAGCTTCGTTGACGACCTGATGCTCAGCGCATCATACAGCGACCTGAATGAGGATATCGACGTGTATATGGGCGACCAGAACTACCAGTACTACTATCTCTATGATGCACAGTGGAAGACTGGCGGAGGCAACTTCTCATGGAATGAGGGTAATCACTCTGACATCACCTATTCTACAATAGGTAGCAACCCTGCCCTCGACTTCATCCATCGTAAGGAGTTCTCGGTAAGTCTGCGCGGCTCGTTCTTCAACAAGCTGATTTCTGCAGACCTCACCTTCTTCAACTCTGATATGGATGGCTTCATCATCAAGAACCCCTCGATGTTCCCATCACACCTTTCCGGTGGTATCAACGGTAGCACATTCAAGCCAGCTATCAACAACAACATCCAGAACCGCAAGGGTATTGACTTTAGCGTGACAGCACAGAAGCAGTTGGGTAAGGTTCATGCCACATTGGGAGTTGTCGGTTCGTATGTCAAGACCAACTACAAGAAGTTTGACGAGATTGTGGAATTCGATAACCTCCGCGTAGAGGGACACGCACTCGATGCCATCCGTGGTTACAACTGCTTGGGATTCTATACATACGACGACTTCAACAAGAACGAGGAGACAGGCAAGCTCACACTCAAGAGCGAACTCCCGACACCGAAGATTGGCGGTACCATCCAGCCTGGTGACCTGAAGTATGAGGATGTGAACGGTGACGGTGTACTTGACACTAACGACCGCGTTGACCTTGGCACATGGAGCTCTCCGCTTCACCTTGGTATCAACCTCACTCTCAAGTACAAGGACTTCACTCTCTTCATGCTCGGTAACGGACAGTTCGGAGGTGAGACAGTCAACAACGGCCCTTACTATTATATGAGCGGCGAGAGCAAATACTCGGTGAATGCTCGCGGACGCTGGACTCCAGAGACAGCCGACGTAGCTACACACCCACGTCTGACCACACTCGCTTCAGCCAACAACGCGGCTGCTTCTACATTCTGGCTCATCAGCACCGACCGCTTCAACCTGCGTAAGGTACAGCTAACCTATGATTTCCCCAAGGAAATACTTAATAGCAAGTATGTAAAGGCTCTCTCGATTTATCTGAGCGGAAGCGACCTGCTCACTATTTCAAAGCATCGCAAGATATTTGAGACCAACGTGGGTCATGCTCCTCAGACACGTTTCTACAACCTCGGTGTTAAGGTAACTCTCTAAAATAATAAAGGAATATAAAATGAAGACAAAAAATATTATATTGTATTTGACGGCACTCCTGACCCTGAGTTCATGTCAGGACATGTTCGCACCTGCTGACGAGAACAACCGTCAGGAGGATGCCATGTACGAGGAGTCAAAGTATGCTGCTGGTCTGCTGATGTACGGCTATAGCCGTCTTCCATACGCTACCTCCACGCAGACTGACGTTGCCACTGATGATGCTGTTACAAACAATACAAACAGCAGTTTCCTGAATATGGCGACGGGTACATGGGCAGCTGACAACGACCCGATGTCTCAGTGGAACAGCTGTAAGGATGGTATCCAGTATGTCAACAAGTTCCTTACTATCGTTGACAAGGTAAAGTGGGCTCCCAGTGCGGCTTCAAAGCAGCAGATGTTCATCGACCGTCAGAAAGGTGAGGCTTATGGCCTACGCGCCCTCTTCTATTATTATCTGCTTCAGGCCCACGGAGGATATGCTGATGACGATCAGCTCTATGGTGTGCCTCTGTTGACCGAGCCAGAAGACGGTAGCTCTGACTTCAACCAGCCACGCGCCCTCTTCTCTGACTGCGTGAAGCAGTGCTTCGCCGACTGCGACAGTGCTATGAAATACCTTCCTACCGACTATGTGGATCTTTCGGTTGACGAGATTCCTGCAAAGTACAAGGAGTTAGGTGCTGAGTCAACAGGTTATAACCTCGTGTTCGGTTCAAGGTCTAAAGGACTTATGTCAGGCAAGATTGCCGAGGCCATCAAGGCACAGGTAGCCCTTCTCGCTGCCAGCCCCGCATTCCGTGACCAGAGTGGCGTGACTTCTGCCGAGGCAGCAGTGCTTTGCGCTAACGTCCTCAAACGTATCGACGGATTGAACGGATTTGACAAAGACGGCTCAATATGGTACAAGAACCATAGCAAACTCGATCCAAGTGCATCGGAAATGCCTGAGATCTTGTGGCGTGCTGACCGTAGCAAGGATGCAAATCAGGAAAGGGAGAACTTCCCTCCAACGCTCTATGGCAACGGTCGTGTTAATCCTTCACAGAATCTTGTTGACGCGTTCCCAATGCGTAGCGGTAGGCCTATAACAGATCCAAAGTCTGGCTACGACCCAAAGAACCCATACGCAAATCGTGACCCTCGTCTTAGCGATGACATCCTCTATAACGGTGTTACATTCAGAAATACCTTGATTATCACAGGTACATATCCTAACGACAAGGACGAGTCGCTTGACAACATCAACTACGGCAATACATCTACACGTACAGGATACTACATGAAGAAGCTCCTCAACGAAAAGGTAAGTCCGTTGCAAAGTTCTCTCGTCGAGCAGTATCACATCTATCCTCGCATACGCTATACGGAAATGTTCCTCGCATACGCAGAGGCTGCTAACGACGCATGGGGACCAAAGGCTGACCCGACAGGTGTTGGCTTCACCGCTTACGACGTGATAAAGGCTATCCGTCAGCGTGCTGGTCTCGGAAAAGACGAGATAGGCTTTGACCTGCCCGAAGGCGACGCATATCTTGAAGAGTGCGCTGCCGACCAGGCAAAGATGACAGAGCTGATCCGCAATGAGCGTCGCATCGAGCTTTGCTTCGAGAACAAGCGCTTCTGGGATCTCCGTCGCTGGAAGATGCCTCTTAACGAGACTGTCAAGGGTATTATGATTGACCGTAACGACGAAGGCGAGCTCTCATACAAAGTGATCGACGTTGAGGAGCGCAAGTACGACAGCTCTTACCAGTGGTACGGTCCTATTCCAAAGAGTGAGGTCCTTAAATGGAGCAATCTCAAACAAAACAAAGGTTGGCGTTAAAATTGCATAAATACATATTATTATGAAACTGAAGAAATATATATACGGTGTAACTTTGGGAATGTTCTCACTTGCATTAGCGTCTTGCTATAATTCAGAGAGTGATTTCCCTGACTATGAAGGCGGCACAACAGCCTACTTCGCATATCAGTATCCAGTGCGCACGCTCATCCTGGGTAACGATATCTATGACAACACCATCGACAATGAGCACAAATGCCATATATGGGCAACTATGGGCGGTGCTTACAAAGGCCGTGACGCTGTGGCTGATATCGTTGTGGATGAGTCTCTCTGCGACAACCTCTGGTTCGTGGATGCTGGTGGAAACCCATCAGAGCCTGTTCGCCCAATGCCGAAGGAATACTACAACCTCGTAGGCAACACCATCCCTTATAATGGCGACCAGCGCGGATATGTGGAAGTGCAGTTCACTGACGCTTTCTTCAACGACCCGAAGGCTATTGAGAGCACATACGTCATTCCACTGTTGATGACAAAGGTGAGTGGTATCGACCATATCCTCACCGGTACTCCACGTGAGGGCTTGACACCTGCCCGCCAGAATACCGGTGACTGGGATGTGCTTGCCAAGGACTATGTGCTTTACTGTGTGAAGTACAAGAACCCATGGGATGCTAAGTATATCCGTCGCGGTGTTGACAATGTGACTGAGAAGGGTGCCACAACCACCGTCGTACGCAAGGACTTCTCGCTTATAAACACCGACCAGGAGCATTATAAGGAGAACCCAGTGAACCAGAACGACGAGGTGTGTGGTATTTCAACAAAGAACATGAAGCAGGCTATCTTCCCCGTATCGTTCAAGACCTCGGGAGCTTCGGTGCCATGTAACCTCATACTTACCTTCAATGGCGATCAGTGTACAATATCTACCGACGACGAGGGTGTGACAGTGACTGGCTCTGGTGAGTTTATTGAAAAAGGTACTGAGAGACCTGAATACAAAGACTACCAGTGGGGTAGCAACAACGGCCAGCCCGTACAGCGCGACATCCTCCGTCTGTCATACAACGTGAACTTCGCCGACAAGGATATCCAGGTATCTACAAACGACACGCTCGTTGTTCAGACCCGTGAGTCAAACAAGAGAGAGTTCTTCTCTCCAAAATATGTAAAATAACAAATAGGAGGCAATGATTATGAAAAAGAACATTATAAATGGTCTCTTGATGTTGGCTACAGGCGTTTTCGCTGTTTCGTGTGCCGACTATAATGTGACAGATGATTTCACAGCAGAGCCCGATCCCACCATAACAGAGCCATATAAGGATTTAGCACCGGTCAAGTCATATATTGACCGGAGCAAGAATCCTAACATGTCTCTCGGTGTAACTCTCAAGGTGACTGATTACAACAAACAGGCACTTGCTCATGCCGCTGCCATGACCAACTTCGACAACCTGGCTTTCGGCACATCGCTGATGTCTGGAAAGATTGTCAACGCAAAGGGAGTGATGAACTTCCTCGACATGAAGGACCTTCTCGACCATGTGGAAGAGATTGGCGGCGACGTGTTCGGTAGCCCTATCGTGGCTAATGCCAACCAGGCTGACGAGTGGCTGAACACACTTACAGCGCCTATTGAGATTGCTGTAGATCCAATCCAGGACAAGTATGTTGATTACACCACCATGGAGACCTTTACAGGTACTGCAAAGAAAGGTAAGCCATCTATCGTTAAGAATTATGACGGTACTGAAAATGCCCTGAAGCTTCCTAAGCGTTCAAAGGTGTATATTGTCGAGGACTTCGATATCGACCTCTTGGGCACTTATACCGTAACATTCTATGCCAAGGTTGACAAAGACGAAACTGTTGTCTGCACATTCTCTGATAATAAGATCCAGGAAGGCAAAGGTGACAAGTTGTATGAACTCAAGAAAGGCAAGTGGGTGAAAGTCGTTGTAGAGGCAACACCTGCTGAAGGTGCTACAGCCGGTTACCTCATGGTTGAAGGAAACTTGAACAGTGATGTGTATATAAAGAATGTTTCAGTAGTTCACACTCCTGATAACCATCGTCCACAGACTGCTCAGGAGCTGAACGACACTCTCAATTATGCCCTTAATGCATGGTGCGACGGACTGATGAAGATCAATGCCGGACGTATCAAGTCGTTCGACCTCATCGACGAGGCACTTGACACTAAGGCAGAATTGGAGAATGGTATGCTCGACCTCAAGCATTCTACCGAGAAGATATTCTGGCAGGATGTCTTTGGCAGCGAGAACTATGCCAAAGCGGTGTCTGACGCAGCTATCAAAGCATTCACTAATCGCAATGGTGACCCTGCCCAACTGAAGTTCTTCATCAGCGAGACTGGCCTTGCCGACCAAAAGAGATTTGAGAGTCTCAAATATTGGATTGGCGTATGGGACGCAAAGGGTGCAAAGATTGACGGTATCAATGCCAAGCTCAATCTCTCTTACAGCGAGGACGCTGCCACACAGGCAGAGACTGTTGCTGCTTTTGACAAGCTTCTCGAAAACCTTGTCTCTACAGGCAAACTGATACGTCTTTCAAACTTTGATATCACTTATAAGGATGCCACAGGAGCTAATGTATCGGCGAAAGACATCACCGAAGAGCAGCGCCAGAAGCTTGCTGACTTTTATGCTTATGTCATCAAGAGCTATATGAGCAAGATACCAAGCGACAAGCAGGCTGGTCTGTGCAAGGGTAACATGGTTGACACCAGCGATCCTGTGGGATTGTGGTCTGTAGATAGTAACAGTAAGGACTGGGTTCGCACTGCCACTTATAAGGCGTTCTGCGACGCTCTCAGCGGAAATTAATAACTTTTTATATTTTTACTAATTTAATCCTATTTAATTATGAAGAAACTATTTACATTATTTGTTCTCTTGACATGCGTCCTGGGAGCAAAGGCAGAGTGGGTAGAAGACTACAAAGTTGACTACTCTAAGTACTCAGGTTTCCCATTCTACGTGATGGGATTCGTGCCAGAGTGGGTAGATGGAGTTATGACCGACATGGGTGGTAACTTTGAGTATGTTACAACGGACAATGAAGATGGAAAGTCCAGTGACGTTATTGTTAAGACAAACAACGGCACTGAGTATTACAGAATTGCAAAAGAAGAAGGTACATGGCACCAGTATTTCATTGCTGATGGAATACCTACAGAGCTTGACGGCTCTTACACTGTAAAGGCAATGGTTAAGGCCTCTGAGGCTTGTACAGTTCCTGTGAATTTCCAGTGGGGTTGGGGCGATGGCCAGCGTGTTTCTTCTTCATTAAATGTTGGCACTGAATGGGCTGAGGTTGAGATGGAAGTCTCTGGCATTGGCGGTACTTCTTGTGCTCTTATCGCACAGCCTAACACTGCTGCCATCATCGAGTGGAAGTATGTCATCGTAGGTCACAACGCGAAGCCACAGAAGCCTATCACATGGCTTGAGCAGCTCGAGAACGGCGATGCTGAGAAGACTTGGGCAGAGATGGGTCTTGCTGACGTGAAGTACGATGATATGGAGAATAACTTCAAGGTTTGTGCATGGGCTAAGCAGAAGGGTACCAATGTAAACGAAGAGACTGGCGGTTCTGACCCATTCCCAGCAAATATCGAAGAGGTTGACGGTAGCAAAGTATTCGTTGTTCACGGAGCTGTTGCTGACACCGAGGGTGATGCTGCTGCATGGGACAACCAGTTCTGGATTCAGTCGAAGCAGCCTTGGAAGGAAGGTACACAGATTAAGGTTAGCTTCCGCTACAAGGCTTCAAAGGCTTGTAAGACAAACACCCAGATGCACCACCAGAAACCATCTGACTATCAGATTTGGTATGCTATCGGTGATGTGGAATTCACAACAGAATGGCAGAATTTCGAAAAGATTATCACTATTGATGCAAGTCAGGCTAACGCTTGGTCTGTCGCATTCAACCTCAATCCTGACGTGAAGGAAGCTGTTGACTTCTATTTCGACGACCTCTCTTGGCAAACCATGAAGCTCGACGAGGGTTACTTCGTTGCAGGTGCCAACCCTGCTGAGGGTCTTGACTATGACCTGGACAATGCTATAGAGTTTGTTGAGAATGAAGAAGGTGCCCTCGAGGCTACTGTAGGTGAGAAGGGTGCTTACGTTTCTCAGGTAATGATTTCTACCATACGTGGTAATGATGCAGCATTCAAGGGCGCAACCCTCAAGCCAGCTGGTGCAATCGTTAATGATCCTGATACATGGCTCAATTATGCTCCTGCAAGCCTTGCTAAGCTGACCCTCCCAGGTGCAGGTATTTGGAAGATTTATATTGATACAGAATATAGTTCTATGGCATTCGAGATGATTGAGGGTACTATCATTGAGCCTATCGAAATCAATCCTAACCCAACTGTAGTAGTTGTTAAGGGTCAGGAGAGAGACTGGCGCGGAACTGACAACGACGGCAATCCAATTGAAGAGCAAGTTGGCGAAGGCCAGCCTTGGGACAACCAGTTCTTCATCGTTGCTAACCGCGCTCTTACCGCAGGTGAGGAGACAATCGTAGAGTTTGACTATGTAGCAAATGTAGAGGCTAAGACTACTACACAGTGCCACGTTAATCCAGGTGAATACAAGGACTGGAACTGCATCGGTGATGTTACCTTCACAACTGAGGAGCAGCACTTCTCTAAGACTTTGACAGTTGGTTCTAATGCTGACGGCATGAAGTCTATCGCATTCAACATGGCTGAAATCAAGGGCGCTTGCGACTATACTATCAAGAACATCGTTTGGAAGCTTGCTGACGGTACAGAGAGCCTTATCGACCAGACTGGCACAAACAACTTCTATGTTAAGGAAGGTGCAGGTACAGCTCCTTACCAGTACGGAGATCCATCTGGCATCAACAGCGTATCTAATGACAACGTTGTTTCTGGCAAGGCATACAACCTCGCTGGCCAGGCAGTATCTAAGAATTTCAAGGGTATTGTCGTAAAGAACGGCAAGAAGTATGTTGTAGAATAATCATAACTCTTATATAGGTATTCATGCCTATATATAATCTAAACAACAGCGGCTACATCTGTTACAGATCGTAGCGGCTGTTGTTTAGTAAATAACTAAACCTTTCAAAAATAAGGGAAGTAAAGATGTTAAAGAAGTAACTATTAACTGATAATGAAGAAAATTACCACATTTATCCTCGCATTGGGAATGTCGATACCGGTTGTTGCCCAACAGCATTTTGAGATGGGCAAGCCTAACGACAACAACTACCGTTATCTTGATGACTATGCAGACCTGAAGAAATACATAGACAGGAGCCAATACCCTAATTTCCGTATGGGACTCGCTATCATCGTCAACGACTATCTCAACAAGTCGATGGTGCGCGAGTGTATCAACAGGAATGCCAACGAGACTGTGGCAGGTAATGCCATGAAGATGTCAAGCTGCGTCGATGGCAACGGAAACATGAACTTCAGCAACGTAACGAATTTTGTTAATACGGCAACAAATGCTGGACTTGAAGTATATGGACATACACTCGCCTGGCACTCGCAGCAACCCAAAGGATGGCTGCTCAAGCTTCTGCAGGACAAACCAGCCCCTGAACTCGAAGACGGCGACGTGACCGTATATGTGCCTGTATATAGCAAAGACTTCCGCTCAAACCAGTCAGTGGGGTGGAAGAGCGACGAGACGACTTATGGATATAAACTGTCGTTTAGCTCCACCAACGGACTCAAAATACACTGTACGAAGAAGAACCCCAACTCGTGGGACGTGCAGTTCCTGGCTTGTACGGATATCTTGATGGAGAAAGGTAAGACATATCGCATGAGTATGACCGTGAAGGGCACAAAGGCGGGCAAGTTGCACACTAAGTTGGGCGACTGGGCAGGAGGTCCTGGTGGCGACGTGGCTTTCGACACGGAGTGGAAGACCGTAACACGCGACTACAAGGCATCATACGCCAGCAACTTCTATATGTTACAGTGCGGCGACTTTGAAGGCGACATATACATCCGCGACATCAAGTTTGAGGGAACAAAGTTAGGAAAGACCATAGAGGAGGACCGCCGCTGTCTTAAGGTGGAGGCCACCGAGCGTGTGGATGAGGTATGGGACAACCAGTTCTGGCTGGTGCCAGGTAGCTTCAGCTCTGGCGCAAAGTATGAGTTCACTGCCGACGTGCGTGCCGATAAGGCTGCCACGGCATCTACACAGATACATAACGACCCTTCTAACTATGTTCACCACGAGGCTTTTGGCAAAATTCCTTTCACAACAGAGTGGAAGACGATAAAAGTGTCGGGCACATTCAGCAAGGCAGGAAAGAGCATCGCCTTCAACCTGAGCGATTTGTCAGATGCTAACAACTACTATTTTGACAATGTGAGCCTGAAAATCAACGGCACAGAAAAGATAAAGAATGGCGACTTGGAAGGAACAGACGTGTCGTCGTTTAAGATAAAGACCAACCGCGGAGGTGTTGAGGCACCGGCTATCTGCGAACACCTTACTTACGTGTATGTGCCATCCAGCATACCGCTTTCACAGGAGGAACGCCACGACACCTTAGTATATGCCATGGACAAGTGGATAAAAGGCATGATGCAGGCATGTGGCGGCAAGGTGAAGGCATGGGATGTGGTGAACGAGGCCATCTCGGGCGGCGGCAACGACGGTGAAGGCAACTACACCCTGCAACACTCCGAAGGCTATAACCCTAATGGCACCTGGGATGTGGGCGGCGACGCCTTCTACTGGCAGGACTATATGGGCGACCTCGAATATGTGCGTCAGGCAGTGCGTCTTGCACGCAAGTATGGTCCCGAGGACATTAAGCTCTTTATCAACGACTACAACCTCGAAAGCTTCTGGGATAACAACAAGAAGCTCAAGTCGCTCATCAACTGGATAAAGAAATGGGAGGCTGACGGAGTTACTAAGATTGACGGTATAGGTACGCAGATGCACCTCTCGTGCAGTATGAGTGACAACGAACTGAACAACCGCAAGAAGCATATCACACAGATGTTTAAGCTGATGGCTCAGAGCGGCAAGCTCTGTCGTGTGTCGGAGTTTGACATGGGTATGGACGACAAGAACGGCAATAGCGTAAGCACTGGCAATATGACAGAGGAGATGCATCAGCGCATGGCCGACTATTACGAATGGATCGTTAAGCAGTATCTTACTATCATTCCTCCAGAACAGCAGTGGGGCATCTGCCACTGGTGTCCTACCGACTCACCCGTTGGCAGCGGTTGGCGTGCCAATACTCCTGTGGGCATTTGGGACATCAACTACTATCGCAAGCATGCCTATGCAGGATTCGTTCGCGGATTCGGTGGCGTGGTGTCTGGCATAGAGACTGTGAATGAAGAAGAACCGATAGTGAAGAAAGGAATCTACGACCTGTCTGGCCGTCGCATCTCTGAGGGAACAGACATCTCGACACTTCCTGCCGGCTTCTATATCGTGAATGGAAAGAAGATGGTGAAGAAATAAGAATTATTAATGACTCAACTTTCGCAGCAAGGGGAAGTTAAAGAAGTTAAGGAAGTTAAAGACGTATGTCAAAGCCCAGAAAACTCCCGAAAGGAAACGAAAAGACTATTGTCTTTAACTTCTTTTTTTCGCTTCGCTCAAGGAAACTTCTTCTTTAACTTCCTTAACTTCTTAGAGTTGAGTACATACGAAACTTAAGTTAATGAGATTTAATACAACAATATTTTCAACATTATTGTTGACAGTATGCTTATTGCTGACGGGCTGCACAAAGACAAGGAAAGCGGCCCGCACGGCTGACGTGCAACCAGAGATATTTCCCGACTATAAGGGAGTGACTGTGCCCGTAAATATTGCTCCGTTGAATTTCATGATTGATGGAGCGGAGCATATCCAGGCTACGTTTATTGTCGGCGGTGAGGAACTGGCGACGGTATGCGGCAGCGAGGGCGTGGTGGATATTCCTGTTGACGAATGGCAGGAGATGACTGCAAAGGCAGCGGGAAAGACCATTGAAGTGGAAGTGTCGATGTGGAATGACAACTATCCCGACGGCATTAAATACAAGCCATTCTCAGTCAACGTGTCAAAGGACGAAATCGATCCTTGGATAGCTTATCGCTTGATAGAGCCTGGATATGAGTCATGGAGATATATGGGTATTTATCAGCGTGAACTCAGTAGCTTCGACGAAGATGAGATAATCACCAACAAGACATCAAAGAGTGCGTGTGTCAACTGCCATAACTTTGACCGTCGTTCGGCTAAGCGTATGATGTTTCACGCACGCGGCGCCAACGGAGGAACCATCTTCCTTGAGAATGGAAAGACACAGAAGGTGAAGCCTGAGATGAGCGTGGTCTATCCGGCATGGCATCCCGAAGGGCGCTTCATTGCCTTCTCGTCAAACGTCACCCGACAGAACTTCTATGCAGAGGGCAGACAGCCTGTAGAAGTCTTTGACCTTACGTCTGACCTCGTCATCTATGACACCAAGGAGGAAAAGATAGTAAAAGACCCGAGATTTCTGACTGAGGAGACTTTGGAGACCTTCCCTGGATGGTCGCCCGACGGCAAGTGGCTTTATTTCTCTTGTGCTCCAAAGAGAGATATGCCTGCTGACCGTAAGAATCTTCACTATAGCATCATTAGGGTAGATTTTGACGCTGCCAAGGGTACATTAGGCAATCGTGTTGACACGGTATATAACGCAAGGACTCAAGGAGGAAGTGCGTCGTTTCCACGTGTCTCACCCGATGGCCGTTATCTGCTCTTTACACTTGCCGACTTCGGTACTTTCCCCATCTGGCATAATGAGGCTGACTTGAAGATGATTGACCTCACGACAGGTGCTCCTGTGGAGATTAATATATGGAATGACAAGGGCAACACCGATAGTTATCACTCATGGTCGAAGAACGGCCGCTGGGTGATGTTCTCCAGCCGCAGGCTCGACGGCAGATATACCCGTCTGTTCATAGCCTATCTCGACAAGGACGGCAAGCCATGCAAGCCTTTCTTGCTTCCACAACGAGACCCGCGTCAGAACACTCTGCGCCTGAAGTCGTTTAATATTCCCGAATTCATGGATGGCAGGGTGGAGATGCCAAAGAATACGATAGAGTTATTTGAATGTGAAGACAATATAATAAAGTGATGAAAAACTGCAAATTACCTCTATATATACATGTCTGTATTTATGCTGTGACGTTGTTCGTGGTGTTGTGGTGTGTGTGGTACTTCTGCTATTATCACAGCCTCCTTTGGCTTGAGGGCTTTAGCTATTTCTCTACACTGCCCGACGTGTTGTCGTTGTCGGCAGTTCTCCCCGACGACATATTGAAATATGCAGGCGCATTTCTGCTCCAATTCTATTATTATCCCGCCGTGGGTGCGGCGTTGCAGGCACTTTTTGCAGTAGTGATAATGCTCTGTGCAATGGTGGTTGTGATACGTCTTTTCGACAATCCTTCCCGCCTGCTTTGGCTTGCGGCGTTGCCAGTGCCGTTCTTTGTCGGCGAACAATACTGGGACTTTACCCTCACACGCTCACTTACATGGATTATCGTCTCTGTGGTGATAACAGCCGTGGTGACTGTGATTACTATATGGAAGCGTATGTCACTGCACATTCCTTCGTTGCTGTCGAGGGGGGTTGTGGAAGTGCTCGCGTCTGTTGCTATTTTGGCCTTCTCCGTATATAATCTCGGATATAAGAATAAAGGTTGCATCGAGTATGAGAATCTCTGGAAGATGCAACGTTTAGCTGAGACACGCCAGTGGGACGCCCTACTTGAAGTCGCCACTCCTGACAAAGCCGAGACGAACATCTTTGCCCAACGCTATGCTGTGCTTGCACTATTGGAAAAAGGTGAATTGGCAGAGCGTATGTTCCTTTACAATGTGTCCCAGCCCGATGATTTCTGGTTGACAGGCCGTAACGAACCGATGAGCCGCATGTATAATGCACAGCTCTTTAGCTCGCTTGGAATGCCAAATGTCGTGATTCATAATGTATTCCAACAACAGGTACAATCGGGTTTCGGTGTCAGTTTCGACGTGCTCAGGCGATTGGTCGAAACAAATATCGATGCCAAAAACTATGCGCTTGCTAAGAAGTATATGGATATATTAAGCCATTCCACTGTAATGAAGCACTGGGTTGACGAGAGAAGACCACAGTTGGAAGCTATAAAGAATGTCAAGCCCACAGCTGAGGCAGACTGTGTGCAGTTCTCCTCTTCCGACATCTTGGTTATGATTTCAGAAATGTGTAACCTCTATCCTGACAACCGTAAATGTGCTGATTTAGTGCTTTGTGGCCTCCTCGCAGAGAAGAACTGTAAAGACTTCTATCTCGCCTTCAAGGTGATTGCCAACACGCAATATGCCCATGGAGAGCACATTCCGCGCTACTATCAGGAAGCTCTTATGTTGATATCTGTCAATACACCAAAGGCGCTTGACGGATTTACTATTGACAACGAAGTGCGTGCAGAATTTCAGGAGGTGAAAGAGTTGGTGAAAAATGGTGATAAAGCGCGCGTAAAGTCCATTTATCCCAACACCTTCTGGGCATATTATTTCTGATTGTCGAGTATCTGTCATTATTCTATTAGATTGCATTAGGAGAAAGATTATTTTCCCTCTCCCGCGACCAAAATATTGCTCCCACACGTGGAATTTATTTTTTCCTCGCGTGGTAGCAAAACTCCACCCTGTCGCCCCATGATACAATGGGCAATAGACAATTTCGCGGATATTATCAAGGACAGGAAGAAAAGTTCAAAGAAATAGGGAGAGGGACTTCAAAACAGTAAGCTTGTTTGTAGATAAAAAAATGAGGTAGATACGAACAAATGGGATATATTATTTGCATATATAATAAATAATGTGTAACTTTGCGCCTCTTTTCAAAAGGATAATAGGATAAAAACAGTGGAGAACAACAACAATAATAATATATCGAAGTCGCACGCCACGGTATTCATCACCGTGGCTTTAGTGTTTGTGGCTCTGCTCGCCATGTACCAGATGCCGGCCATAACCATTGGCGACTATACGCTCAGGGAGGTGAAAATACTCTCTGACATCGACGACCTTAGACAGATAAACGACAAGCTGCCGCCGCTGCCCGAAGTGCCCTCGGTCGTTGCTGCCGACTCTTCGCAGTCGCAACAGCTATCAGCAAAGAAAGTGGTGACGGCTGCAAACGACATCATCACCGACTACTCTGGTGGCAACAGCGGCGGACTGGGACACTTCTACCAATGTCTCGACAGCGTGGAGACGATGGGACGACCGGTGAGAATAGCTTACTACGGCGACTCGTTTATCGAGGGCGACATTCTCACAGCCGACATTCGCGACATACTACAGCAGCGATATGGGGGCTGCGGAGTGGGATGGGTGGATTGCGCCAAAGGCACCAACGCCTTCAGACCCACGGTGAGAATAGTGTCTGACGGCTTCATACCTCATCTCACAAACGAAAAGCCTTTCGACAGCAGCCGACAGGGCATAAACCAGAAATACTACACACTGAACGGACATGCAAGGCTGACCTACAAGGCATTGACCTTCCGCGGGAGACGGTCAACATGGCAGAAGGCAAGGCTGTGGTTTACTACACAACAGCCCATGACGGTGACCATAGGTAACGACTCCAACGCCGTGAGACATGAGTTCCAGTCGTCACCAAGCATACAATACCTTGAGACCAACGGCAGGGCAGACGCCATTACATATAACATTGAGGCGGGCGAGGGAACAACAGTGTTTGGCGCGTCGCTCGAACCAGTGAAAGGCATTGTGGTGGACAACCTCGGACTGCGCGGACTGCCTGGATTCTCGTTGGCAAAGATACCCGACGCCACGCTGAGGCAGTTCTACCGTATGAGACCTTACGACCTGATAATCATCCACTACGGAATAAACTGTGCAGCTGACGGCAATCCGGAATCGTTTTACAAGGCTTATGTGAAGAAGATGACGGAGATCGTGGAGAAGATCAAGCGTGCGTGTCCCGGAGCTTCGATCATGGTATGTAACGTGAGCGACCGCGACCAACGCTCGGCCGACGGAATACGCACCATGAACGCGGTGAAGAAGTTGGCAAGATACCAGCGACAGATAGCCTCAGAGAGCGGAGTGGCGTTCTTCGACCTCTTCAATGCCATGGGAGGCGACGAGTCTATGGCAAAGTATGTGGAAAAAGGATGGGCTAACAAAGACTATATTCATATAAACTTCGAAGGCGGAAAGCACCTTGCCGAGATAGTGTGTAAGGAACTGCTCGGAGTGAAAACCGTTGACACTCAGGCGGTAGCCGACGGCGAAATGGAAGACAGCATCGCCAAGACTGCTGCCGAGGAAGAGAACCACGTCGCCGACTCATCGCTCGCCGCCAACTCTAACCTCAATAGGGAAAAGACAGTTGCCTCTACCCACGACAGTGGAGAGACAGTTACCTCTACCGACGTATGGCAGAGGCTGACAAAACAGCTGACTTACGACAAGGCGTCGCCGCTGATATTCAGCAGCGGACTGTTTATGGCAATGTTTGTGGTATTTACGCTCTTCTACTATATGTTGTCGGGAAAGACCACGGCAAAGCTGATGTTTGTCACGCTTTTCTCTTATTACTTCTACTACAAGAGCAGTGGCCTGCATTTCGTGCTGCTCGCCGCAGTCACCACCACCGACTATCTCATTGCTCGCTGGATGGCTCGAGCCACGAAGGGTAGGGGAGCGTTGCTTTCGCTGAGCATACTCACCGACCTCGGCCTGCTGTTTTATTTTAAATACACCAACTTCTTCGGTTCGATCTTTGCAGGACTCAGCGGCTGTCAGTTTACGCCGCTCGACATAGTGCTGCCCGTAGGCATCAGCTTCTTCACATTCCAGAGCATGAGCTACACCATCGATGTCTATCGTCGCCGTCTGAAGCCTGTAGGCTCGTGGCTCGACTATGCCTTCTACGTGTCGTTCTTTCCGCAGCTTGTGGCAGGACCGATAGTCAGGGCGCGCGACTTCATACCGCAGATCCGCCGTCGTGGCGGAGTGAGCGAGACGATGATGGCGCGTGGAGTGATGATGATAGCCATGGGACTGGCAAAGAAGGCGATAATAAGCGACTACATCAGCCTCAACTTCGTGGACCGTGTGTTTGAGAACCCTCAGCTCTATACTGGCTTCGAGAATCTTCTTGGCATCTATGGCTACACCTTGCAGATCTACTGCGACTTCAGCGGCTATAGCGACATGGCCATTGGCATTGCCCTGCTGTTGGGCTTCCACTTCCCCGACAACTTCAACGCTCCGTTCAAGAGTGCGAGTGTGACAGAGTTCTGGCGCAGGTGGCACATCTCGTTGTCGTCGTGGATTCGCGACTATGTGTATATTGCCTTTGGTGGCAACCGTCATGGCAGTGTGCGCACATACACTAACTTGCTTTCGTCGATGTTGTTATGTGGACTGTGGCACGGAGCGAGCTGGAATTTCGTGGTGTGGGGCGGTGTGCATGGAGTGCTGTTAGCCTTTCATAAGTTCTTCAGTCAGACGGTGTTGGGGCGCAGTCGCCATTACAGGTCTCGTGGCATAAGGCGTGTGGCTGGAGTGGTGTTGACGTTCCATGCCATAGCGTTGTTGTTTATGGTGTTCCGCATGCCCGACCTTGGCTCTTGCATGACGATGCTCTGGCAGATTGTTGGAAGTTTCCATGCAGAGATGGCGTCTGAAGTGATGAAGAGTTACTGGATAGTGATGGCTCTGATGGCTTTTGGCTATGCTTCACATTACATCAGCAACCGCTTTCTCAGTCGATGTGTCTTGGCGTTGAAATCAGGCGGTCTGCTGCTTCAGGTCTTTGTGCTTGTAGTTGTGGCGTATATCATTGTCCAAGTGAAGAGCAGCGAGATCCAGCCGTTTATCTATTTCCAGTTTTAGGGGAAAATTATAGCTTATATTAGCAAAAAAGAGAACGAGGGAGACAATCATGCCATAGTATGAATATTCCTATTGCCTTATAGGGAATTTCCCTTGTGAAATAAGCAAAATGACATTACCTTTGCCGAAAAATAACAAAAAGTGATTATTATGAAAAGTAGATTATTTATCATTATGTTGCTCTCTTGCATGGCATTTGGAGCAATTGACGCCCAGGCTCAGGACTTCAGGCGCAAGCGTGAGCCAAGAGAAGAAAAACTGTTCTGTCTAAGCGACGACAAGTTTGCCATATTATACGATAAGGTGAAGAATGCCAGTTTCGACGACCGCAAGATGGATCTCATTGAGGTGGCAAGTCTTGGGGCGTTTTATTCATGTGAGCAGTGTGCGTCGATAATGAGCATTTTCTCATTCGGCGACAAGAAGTTAGCGGCTCTCCGTTTTATGGCACCACGCATCATCGATCCCCGCCATGCCTATCTGATTTACGAGTCCCTCACCTTCCAGAGCGAGAAGGAAGAGGCCGCAAGGATTATCGGCGGTTGTAGAAACCATTAGGAACTCAACTTTCGGAAGTAATTTTTTTAAACCACAGAGATAAGGAGGAAAAGAGATTGTTGCTTTATATAGAGTAGGTCGCAAGCGACGGAGAACGCAGAGTTTCTATGCTGCTGTTGTCATGCGCAGCCCTCTAAGAACCCAAAATGCCTTGGCATTCAATCTCTTACATAGTACAAACGCTCTTAATCTCTTAAACTCTGAGGTTTATACAAAACCCTTATACATTTGGAATTTCCACTTCCGAAAGTTGAGTTAAGTACTTCTCGTCACCCGCATAGGCTGTGGCATAGCCGGCTTCTCTCCCGACGAGATAGCTCCCCTCTTTGCCGAGGCGGCAGCAGTGGAAAACATCTCCCTGCCAGATGATTTCTGGGAGGAGATATAATGGTTGTTATTAATTGAGTTAAAAGGAGTTATTCACTCCGAACTTAGGCGGTATTTTGGGCATTAACCTGCGCATTCCTGACATATCAGCCGCAGGCAAACCTGCGCACTATTGACATTTTTTAGAATAATAAACTTGCGCATTCCAGATTTATTGAGTAACTTTGCAGCGAAAAATACATAAAAAGCAAATGTTATGAGGGTATTCAAGCGCAAGATTTACAATAAGTTGAAGAACTGGAAAAGCGAAACGGGAGGGACAAAGGCCCTTCTGGTAGAGGGAGCACGCCGTATCGGGAAGTCAACCATAGTGGAGGAGTTCGCAAAAAACGAATATCGAAGCTATATACTAATCGACTTCAACCTGGCGAGCGACACTGTCATCTCCGCCTTTAACAATTACCTCAACGACCTTGACACGTTTTTCATGATAATCGAGTCGGAATACAATAAAAAACTGTATAGAAGAGAATCGGTTGTCATATTTGATGAAATACAGCGTTTCCCCAAGGCTCGTCAGGCAGTGAAATACCTTGTTGCAGATGGCAGGTTTGACTATATTGAAACAGGCTCACTAATATCCATTAAAGAAAATGTGGATGGCATCACCCTCCCCTCGGAAGAGAGGCGACTGGCTATGTATCCCATGGACTTTGAGGAATTTGCATGGGCATTGGGCGACGAGATGATGGTAAGCTACATCAGGAAGTGCTTTGATAAACTCATGCCTCTCGAACAGTCATTGCACGCTAAGGCAATGATGATGTTCAGGCAATACATGATAGTTGGAGGAATGCCCCAAAGCGTGCTTGCATATATTGATAACGACAGAGACTTCAGACAAGCCGACATGGAAAAACGCGATATTCTTGAAATGTACAGGAACGACATTATGAAGATTCATTCTTCATACAAGTCAGGAGTAATTGCCCTGTTTGACCAAATTCCCGCCTTCCTGTCACACAAGGAACGGCGTGTCGTCATGAACAGACTTGACAAGAACGCCACTTTCCCAAAATATCACGACACATTCTTCTGGCTTGCTGACTCGATGATGGTCAACCAGTGTTTCAACTGCTCCGACCCTAACGTTGGTTTGTCGTTGAACGAAGACCGCACCTACGTGAAATGTTACATGTGCGACACAGGACTGCTTGTAAGCCATACATTCAGCGAGAATGAGATTACGGACAATGACCTTTACCGCGAACTGCTGTTTGGCAAGATGTCCATAAACGAGGGTATGTTCTATGAGAATGTAATATCCCAAATGCTTGTGGCAAATGGGCATCGTTTGTTCTTCTATACCAAATACAATGAAGAGAAGCACAGAAACGATATTGAGATTGACTTTCTGATATCCAACAACAGTAAACTGAAATACAAAGTATATCCGATTGAGGTGAAGTCAAATGACAGATACACGATAAAATCATTGCAAAGGTTTGAAGAGCGATTCCGCCAGCGGATAGATGGATGCTATGTCATTCATCCCAAGAACCTCAAGGTGGATGGAAACACTGTTTTCATTCCTGCGTACATGACATTCTGCCTTCAGTATGTTGACACCAAAGGGCATTGGACTGCTTGATTATCTGAATAGTATATGTGAAAAATGAAGAAACTTGATTACGAATACTGCCATGCTGCCCCAGTCCTGGAATGGATGAGCCAGAAATGGGCAGAGAATACACTAACCCAAAGGTAAGTTTGGACAGCTCCTTTATTAACCTCTGACACCAAAGATTTGGGGATTTTCCTACATTTTCGGGAAAAAGATTTGGGGATTTTCCTACATTTTTGGAAAAAAGATTTGGGGATTTTCGGTTTTTTATTATCCCTGTCGAATCATAACTGTTCAACGGGGATATAAATAGAGGATGAGAGATTATCGTTTTGACAGATACTCCTTGGTCAGGACGACAGAGCAGAGTTTGTTCACCTCTTTGTTAAGAGATTTCTGTTCGCATTTGTCAAGACCAGAATACTTGCCGCCATGTTCCTTTAGGAAATCATTGAGCACATCCTTGCAGAACATTCCCAACACCTTGCCGGTGTCCTTGGGGAACGAAACTTCTCCAATGTGGCTTATTACATTGGCAAGGCGATTCTCATTTACGTATGCCTCTACCATGGCAACAAGTGCTTTATTCCACTATCGAGCCAGTAGTAGTTTACCCTCGGGTGTGATGCTTTTCAACCTTTATCCCTTTGCTCCTTGTGACTGTAACTGAATACCTTATTCACTTGATAACTGAATACCTTATTCACTTGATAACTGAATACCCTATTCACTTGGTAACTGAATACCCTGTTCTCTTGACAACTGAATGCCCTGTTCACTTGACAACTGAATGCCCTATTCACTTGACAACTGAATGCCCTGTTCTTATGACCTTAGGATACCCTGTTCTTATGATATAAGAATAGGCATTCTTGGACATTTCTTATATTAAGCATTTTGTGTTTTTTTACTGCTACTACTGCCACCTTTGAGGTTAAACATTTAATAATCGTGGAGTTCGTTGATTTCTCTAATCTCTTCGTTTCTGCCTATTAATGTGTCCATACTTCTTTTATTGCAATTTCGCCACAAAGATACAAAAAAGAATTGATTTGGCGGAATATATATACTGAAAGCCGCCAAACTATAACAATATTTCCCATTTCTGGCGGAATATACATATCAAATTCCGCCAAAGGGGTATGAGCGATGGGCCTAAACCATACGGCATTTTGATATTTAAGCCACAGAGATAAAGAGGAAAAGAGATTGTTGCTTTATATAGAGTAGGTCGCAAGCGACGGAGAACGCAGAGTTTCTATGCTGCTGTTGTCATGCGCAGCCCTCTAAGAACTCAAAATGCCTTAGCATTCAATCTCTTACATAGTGCAAACGCTCTTAATCTCTTAAACTCTGTGGTTTATACAAAACCCTTATACATTTGGAATTTCCACTTCCGAAAGTTGAGTTAAGTACTTCATAAACTTGAAATAGTAATAAAGCGTGACGTTACGTTTGCAGAGACGTAACGTTACGTTATAAACGGCGTGAGGTGGATTAAGATTTGCTTGCAGGTTCTTCGTCAAAATAGCTGCCATTCTCCATGTTTCGGCCTTCAGCCAAGCAAGTGTTGAATCTCTCCCTTGCCTGACGCTCACGCATGAACATCATGCGCGTGCCCTCTGCATCTTCTTTGAACGCGAGGTGGTTGTCGATGTTCATCTGTCCTGCCATGCCCTCCACGTCGAGGTTGTCGGTGCCGATGAGGGTGAAGGTCCATCCCTGCTTCTTCATCTTGTCTATGAGCGTCTTTATCATGCGCAGGGAATATTCCAGAGAACTGTTTTCCTCGCCGTCGGTGATGATGGTCACCAGGACGTTGTCGTGCTCGGTGGTCTGTGCGTTGAGCTTCGAGATGGCTATGCCGATGGCGTCGTAGAGCGGTGTGCCTCCGCAGGGATTATAGTCGTTGGGACTGAGACGGTGTACCGACTCCGCCTTCACGTTGTCGTATTTGAATGTCCTGTGACCACTGTCGAAGGTGAGCAGCGATATGCGCTGTTCCATGTCGGGGTGTAGTCTCTGCATCTTCTTCACCGTGTCTATCGTCTCGTTTATGCCAGCGAGAGCCTGACGCTCTATCACACACATCGATCCGCTCTCATCCACGATAATCATGTTGAATACTCGTTTCATAATTCATTTCTCCTTTTACATTAAATGTGTTAAACTATTGTTGTGAACTTAATATTTCGACGTCGTTTATCTTTTAAAAGAATAAAAACGATAAAAAATTAAGTGGAACATGAAGAAAAATGAAAAAAAACTTGTAAATTTGCCCTCAGATACAGATAAAAGGCAAATGAAGATGACGAAAAAGGACATTGACTCACTGTCGGACAAGGAGATTGTGGATGGGCTGAAACGCAAGGACGAACGCATCACGAGGGAGTATTTCTATAAATACTGCCGCATAGCCTACGCCATATATAATAATAGGTATGGACTCGAAGGCAAGCCTGGTCTTGACTTCTACAGCATAGCCCATGAGTATTACCTCTCGCTCGACCGCCATGACTTCCGCCAGCTCGACGACCGCAGTCAGTGGGTGAAGCTGAAGACTTGGATGGTGAACGGTTTCCGCTTCGTGCTGCTCGACCGATTGAAGGCATATAAGACCGAGTTTGAGATATGCTCGATGGAGGAGAGGGTGGGGAAGTCGCAATTAGAGTTTGATATTCCCGACGACAACTACAAATATGAAGTTCGAAAGATGGTGGAGGAGGCATGCAATTGCTTTCTCGGTCGCGACAGTCGTGCGTCGATCATCATGAAGATGATACTCGTAGATGGATTTAAGACGAAAGATGTGGCGGCAGAGTTGGGGATGACTCCCTCGGCAGTATCGCAGCGATACCATAAGATACTCGACGAAGTCATCATTCCTTATTTCCGTCGCAACTACGAATCCAGAGGCGGTGTGCCATGCGATGGTGCGGCCATGTCCATGGATTACGACTATACAGTCGGCGCCAATAATTCTGTAGGTGTCATGTATTCACTATTTATGCGAAACAGTATGAAAGCAACAAACAGAGAGGGTCGCGTGACTCCCGACTTCATCACGAGTCTCAAACCCAACGAGGTGTTTGTCTTCGGCAGCAACCTAGCAGGTATGCACGGAGGCGGTGCCGCCCGCATCGCCCATCTATATTTTGGTGCCGTAATGGGCAATGGCGATGGCATTCAGGGGCAGAGCTATGCCATTCCCACCATGCAGGGAGGCGTTGACACTATCCGCCCCTATGTCGATAAGTTCATAGCCTACGCTAAGCAGCATCCCGACCAGCATTTCCTCGTCACCCGCATCGGCTGTGGCATAGCCGGCTTCTCTCCCGACGAGATAGCTCCACTCTTCGCCGAGGCGGCAGCAGTGGAAAACATCTCCCTGCCAGAGGATTTCTGGGAGGAGATACAGTAATCATAATTCTATATAGTAAAAATCGAGTGATTTTTTGGAGTGCTACTTCAGATTTTCATTCGTTTTTTTTGTTGTTACAATAATAATTAATACCTGTATTTCATTTGTGTCATTCAGCAAAGATTTGGGGATTTTCCTACAATATCGTGAAAAAGATTTGGGAATTTTCGGTTTTTTATTATCCCCGTCGAATCATAACGGTTCAACGGGGATATAAATATAGGATGAGAGATTATCGTTTTGACAGATACTCCTTGGTCAGGACGACAGAGCAGAGTTTGTTCACCTCTTTGTTAAGAGATTTCTGTTCGCATTTGTCAAGACCAGAATACTTGCCGCCATATTCCTTTAGGAAATCATTGAGCACATCCTTGCAGAACATTCCCAACACCTTGCCGGTGTCCTTGGGGAACGAAACTTCTCCAATGTGGCTTATTACATTGGCAAGGCGATTCTCATTTACGTATGCCTCAACCATGGCAACAAGTGCTTTCAGTTCCTCACTGAAAGGAACGGGTTCTTTGAAGAGTTTGTTGCGCTTTTTCATCTGTTTCATTTCAGCAAAACGAGCATTCTTGTTTTTAATCAGCACTCTGTCCCTATTGCTGAGATACATCGGCACAACGGGTCTGATGACTACACCCTCGCAGATGTTATCCTCAATCACAGGCAGACCGAGCCATCCCGAAATCTTGCTCTGGAAGGCATTGGGATAGCTAAGGCATTCTTCCAATGTGCCTGAGAACAAGGTCTTGGCATAGAAGAATCCGTGTTTATCGAACAATGCATTGGTTTCTTCTACAGACAGATACCTTCCGCCTTCCGCCTTGTCGAGATAGATGTCAAAGCCATAGAACTCATGTGCGGGAGTATAATATACGCCCTTCTGAATCAGAGTTAAAGGCTTGTCGCTCTTCACTTCCTTGTGGGGATAACGTCCGCCGAAGAGTTCGCCAAAAACGCTTATCGACTCAATATCTTCATTGATTGTCTTGATGTCATTATACAATGCTATCACCCGCTCCCGATAATCTGCAAGTATCTGCTCGTAGTCATAGAATTTCTCATCGTCAGTCAGAACAGATGTTCTCTTTGCAAAGCTGACGTCATTACCGTCGCAGAGGAAGCTGGTGTTGGCACCATGAACCTTCTCCTGCACTACATACTTGAGGTCGGAAGGCATCTCTGCCCTGACCTTGTCCATGAACTTCATGTTGAAGGAGTTCTCGATGGAACTGTACTTCTTGAATCTAATCATAATTGTGTGAAAAATTGATTTTTGGCGCATATATGCGCAGTTAAACAAACGAAATATTTGCCCTGTGGCGACAGGGAGAAGAAAACAGTCGATTAAGGGCAAAAGGGAAATTGTTATTTCCGGATGTCTATTAATGTCGTGGCAATGTCCGCTGTATGAACATACCGTCCCTCTCCGATGCATTCCATGCTCCGGACAGCCATAATCTGCGTTATGTTCATTACAATTCTTAGCATTACCTTAATTATATATTATACCTAAGTTTTTCAAAAATCGCCGCAAAGGTAAGCAATATTTTCCATTCCAACAAATATAACTTTATTTATTTGTCGATTTTTCTTATAATTATTTGGAGATTATTTTTTTTTATAGTAATTTTGCGGCATTATG
Organism: Prevotella sp. P5-92; assembly: GCF_002251245.1. Classification (GTDB taxonomy): domain Bacteria; phylum Bacteroidota; class Bacteroidia; order Bacteroidales; family Bacteroidaceae; genus Prevotella. The sequence goes on along the minus strand of NZ_NPJG01000054.1, from coordinate 54,203 downwards.
GCTCGATTGTTATATATCATAGCGGGATGTAATGGGGCAGGAAAGACCACAGCTTCCATGACGATATTACCAAAAGCTCTTTTGGTAAGGGAATTCGTAAATGCTGATGAAATCGCCAAAGGTCTGTCGCCATTCAACCCTGAAGGAGTTGCAATAGAGGCTGGAAGACTTATGCTTGAAAGGATAGATTGTCTGATTAGAAGAGGAGAGTCTTTTTCTATCGAGACTACACTTGCCACACGCTCATATATCAATCTTGTAAGACGTGCTCATACCGAAGGATACCAAGTGCATCTTATTTACTTTTGGTTGAAATCCCCAGAACTGGCTATGCAGCGAGTGGCTGAGCGAGTTGCGCATGGTGGACACAACATTCCTCAGGATGTCATTATCAGAAGATATTCCGCTGGTATCTCCAACCTATTCAATCTGTTTATGAATGAGGTTGACAGTTGGATGATATACGACAATAGTGATAATGCCAGAGAAAAAATTGCATGGGGTAGTATTTGTGATGAGTGTGTGGTCTTAAATGAATTAAAATATAAAATAATACAGAGTTATGTCAGGAAAAGAATTTAATTTATATGTTGAGGCTCTTGACAAAGGCCTTCTTGAGGCTGAGCGCAATATGCTGCATGAAAAAGCGGCGAGGGGAGAGACGTGTGTGTATCAAGATGACAACGGAAGGATATATCACGTTGCGGCAAAAGATGTTATAGCCGCCAATCCGCGGTTTCAGTAATCATGCCTTATACAAGAAAATGTTGACATTATCCACTTTGACACCTTTCTTTACTTTTGCCAATTTAAGTTAAAATTTTATTATGAACTAAATATTTCAGTGTCTTTTTTCTTTTAATAGAATATAAGCAGAAATTAGAGAAACAGATATTGATAATAATAAAAATTTTATAATATGGAAAAGAAAGACGAATTTGAGGGAATCCCTCGCAACAATTCCAGAATAATCCTATGCTATTCAGACAAGGCAGAGGACTGGGGATGGACAAAAGAATATATAGAAGATGTATATAATCTTATTACAGGAGACCCGGATTCTGAATACCTTGAGGATGAAGGCTTACAGAATGACATCGGTTGCATGTTCGAAAATGGATTGTTTGGACCCAAAAACATTTCAGAAGCTGTTAAATGGTACGAAAAGTCGGTAGCTCAGGGAAATGACTACGCGAAAAGTAATCTTGCTGATATCTTTCGTAAAGGTACAGGTGGATATACTATTGACATGAAACGAGCCTTTGAACTGTATAAGTCTTGTGGGTTTCCCTATGCACATTATCGTGTTGGTGAGTTCTATGAAAAAGGCTGGGGAACAGAGGTAAATATTGCAGAAGCCAAGCGATATTACCGTCTGGCTTACCAAGAGGGGCATCCCTTGGCAAAGAAGAAATTGGAAGAATTTAACTTTATGGAATAATCGTAATAATATCAAAAGATAAATGAGTTTTACTTGGATTCCTTTTTACAAGGAGTTTGCACATAAACTCCTTGAATATAAAAACAGACGTCAGGAGTTGGTAGAGACAATCTATTCAGCCCTTGACAATACGCAAAATGATAGCGGAACCTCGGTAGTCAATTATTTCAAAAAAGACAAAGATGAAAGATTGACAGATACAGATCCGTTTTCTGTTTTCGCTATTTTCAATCGAACAAGTAACGTTAAAGTCAGGAGAGAATGCGTCACGATATTGAAGGAATGTTTTCATATATCTGCTACTGTTCCTTCTGATTTTGACGGGATTCCTGTATTGAATGCCCAAAAATCTATATTTGTTTATCAGAATGGTAAAACTGTTGAACAAGACAACTTATTACTATGGAACTTGTTTGAAAAGGCAGTCAATAATGAAGATTTCGGACAAGAGTATGATGAGGCATTAAAAATAAAAGGAGTGAATAATAATCTCTCTATGGGTTTGTTCTGGATTTGCCCCGATCGTTTCCTCGCCTTGGATTCCCAAAATAGAGCATTTATCGAGAAAGAACTTGGATTGAAAATAAAGAAAGAACCAAACTATAAGGAGTATAGTCAAATACTCTCTCAAGTAAATGACTATATGTCAAAGAATACTGCACTATGTAAGAATTTTGCGGAACTATCTTTGTTGGCATGGGAAAAATCAAATAACGAAAACAATGATACGATGAAAGATTTCGAGAAATATGTCACTCTATTAGAGAAAAACCACAATATAGTATTTACAGGCGCTCCAGGTACTGGAAAGACTTATTTGGCCAGACAGATTGCAAATTTTAAGGTCTTGGATAAAACTGACATAGAGACTTTGTCAGATACAGAAAAGGCAATAATAAAGGAACGTGTAGGTTTTGTCCAATTCCATCCTTCCTACGACTATACAGACTTTGTTGAAGGTTTGAGACCAATATCTGACGACAATGGTAACGTAGGGTTTGAAAGGAAGGATGGCATATTTAAGGAATTCTGCAAGAGAGCTATATTGAACAGTTCTTCATCTGAGGTAGTTACGAACGAATTGAATGCGGATCCTGTAGTATGGAAAGTTTCATTGGCAGGAACTGGTGACAATCCAATCAGGACAGAATGTATGGAAAATGGCCATATAAGAATTGGATGGGCAGATTATGGTGATGTTGATGATTTTTATGATTTTGATAATTTCAAATATGGTGGTAAGGCTATCTTGCGCGCATTCCAATATTCAATGGAAATTGGTGATATTGTAGTGTCATGTTATTCTGAATCAGAAATTGATGCCATTGGAATTGTAACAGGAGAGTATGAATACCACGAAGACGGTGGAGAATTTCCAAGATACAGAAACGTCAATTGGATTGCAAAAGGATTGAGAGAGAATATTGTGAAGTTAAATGGGGATAGGAAATTTACTTTGTCAACTATTTATCGGACATGTATAACTCCAGAAGCAATACTTAAATTGGCAAATAGTCATTTACAACCAAATAATGATACAAGCATTGATAAAAAATTTGTATTCATCATCGATGAAATAAACCGAGGTGAGATTTCCAAGATATTTGGCGAACTCTTCTTTTCAATTGACCCTGGATATAGGGGTGAAAAAGGAAAGGTCTGTACACAATATCAAAATATGATTTCTGAGGGGGATGTCTTTGCCGATGGCTTTTATGTTCCCGACAATGTGTATATCATTGGAACAATGAATGATATAGACCGCAGCGTAGAGAGTATGGACTTTGCTATGCGTCGCCGATTTACTTGGAAGGAGATAAGTGCGGAAAGCCAGAAGAATATGCTCGATAGTTTAGGCGAATATGCACAAGAAGCAAAAGACAGCATGACTGCTCTAAACAAGGTAATAGAAGAAACGCCTGAACTTGGCAAAGCATACGAAATAGGACCAGCGTATTTCTTAAAACTTAAGAACTGTAACTTTGACTTTGACAGTCTTTGGGAAATGAATATCGAGCCTCTTCTGAGAGAATATCTCAGGGGATATAGAAATGGTAAGGATATTATTGAAAATTGTAAGAACGCATATGACTTAATGAATAATGAGGGTAAACAATGATTGATTTGGTGGATAATCAACGAAGCGAAGAATTGTCAAAGAGCGAAATAGAAGATTTTCTTCCTCTTGCGAACAAAGATATAAGAAAGTTGTGCGAGGAAAACAAGAGACTGCTTGTTTTCCCGCATAGCTTGGATATGTCCAACGACAAGATAGAGTATAACCCATTGTTTGTAGTCGATGATTATAAGAAAGAATATCTCAAGGTTAAAACTGGAAACATAATGGGGTTTATTGGCTCTAACGGCAAGAGAATGAGAATCCGCTCAAGGTTTGACCGGAACGGAGATAACGATTTCTTTCTTCACTATATGCTTCAAAAGGTGTTGTCAATCAACCTGTTTGACCTCAATCATGGCAGTTCGCAAGATGATGTGCTTGATCTGCTGGAGTTGCTGTTCCCCTCGTTTTTGCATAAGGCATTGGAACAGGGCATTTACAGGGAATACAAAAGATATGAACACAATGATGCAAACATTCGAGGAGTTATTGCTGTTTCACGACACATCAGACAGAACATACCTTTTCAAGGTAAAGTGGCATATAACACACGAGAGCATACGACGAACAACAATGTGATGCAACTCATAAGGCATACGATAGAACACATCAAAAGACGACAATTTGGAAGTTCATTATTAACTGACTGTAAAGAGGTGGCTGATGACGTGAAACTTGTTTACTCTCTGACCTCTTCCTATAACAGAAACGAACGACAGAGAGTGATCCTGAAAAATCTGCGTCCAGTCATCCATCCGTACTACACCGATTATCGTCCACTTCAACAACTTTGCCTACAGATTCTTCGTCATGATAGTGTAATGTATGCCGACAACGATAATGAGATTTGCGGATTGCTTTTTGACGGAGCATGGCTGTGGGAAGAATATGTATATACCTTATTGAAAGAACAAGGGTTTAAGCATCCCAATAATAAGAAACGTGAAGGAGGTAAATGTATCTTCACAAACAATAAGGGCATCCGTTATCCTGACTTCTATGATAAGAACATCGTGTTGGATGCCAAATACAAAAGATTTGAAGATTATTCAGATGCAGCAGGTGTAGGGCGTGATGATATACATCAGTTGGTTACTTATATGTATATGTTGAAAAGTAAGAAGAGCGGTTTCATTTTCCCTTATACAAATGGCTCTAACAATCAGTCTCCGTTGGAATTGAATGGATATGGTGGGTGGATGTATATGTATGGTATAGAAATAGGTAACAACACAAATGATTACAGAATATTCTGCGAAGACATGAAAAAAGCAGAAAATGTTTTCATAGGAAGGATAAATAAAGAATAACGATTATGTTAGGAGCAATAATAGGTGATATAGTGGGAAGTCGATGGGAGTTTAACCCTACTAATGATTATGACTTTGAGATGTTCTCGCAGGAGAATAGTTTTACGGATGATACCGTGTGTACTGTGGCTGTGGCGGATGCTATTGCCAAGGGCCGTGATTATGGCGAGAGCATACACGAATGGTGCCGCCGTTATCCCTCGCCTATGGGAGGATATGGAGGGAGATTCCGACAGTGGGTGATGAGCGATGAGCCTAAGCCATACGGCAGTTTCGGCAATGGGTCGGCAATGAGGGTGAGTCCTGTGGCATGGAGTTTCAACACCGTGGAGGATGTGCTTCGTGAAGCACGGTTGACGGCGGAATGTACGCATAATCATCCTGAAGGTATTCGAGGTGCTGAGGCTACCGCTCTCGCCATATTCGAGTGTCGCCAAGGGCGCGACATATCAGCCGCAGTTGAATATTCTGGCTATGACATTAATATAAATAAGGAGGAAGTGGAGAACCGCTTCGACGAGACATGTCTGGGCACTGTACCAGTAGCATTCTGGATAATAAATCAGAGCACATCGTTTGAGGATGCCTTGCGCCGAGCCGTTTCACTCGGGGCTGATGCCGACACGCTTGGAGCCATTGTAGGCGGCATAGCCGAAGCCAGATGGGGCATTCCCGATGACATTCGTCAGAAGGCGATGGAATATCTGCCAGAGGAAATGCGGAGAGTTATAGCAAAATAACGGATGTTAAATAGCTTGTTGTTATTCTTCCTTCTGGATAATAAATATTAAAAATGTGTGATATTTCACGTTTTTCATAGGAAAAATGTGTAATTTTGCCACAAAATCATAGGAATGGAAATAACGAGAGATATATTTAACAACCTGAAGGCTTGGAAAGAGAGCAAGAGAAGGAAGCCATTGGTGATGCAGGGAGCACGCCAAGTGGGCAAGTCGTGGGTATTAAGGAAATTCGGTGAGGACTGTTTTGAGAAGTTGGCATATTTTAATTTCGACACAATGCCTGAACTTAAGGAAGACTTCAAGCGCAGCAAGCGTCCGGCGGATATTATTAAGGTGTTGGAGATGACATCAGGTATGAGCATACAGCCAGACACCACACTGATAGTGTTCGATGAGGTGCAGGAGTGTAATGAAGCGCTAAACAGTTTGAAATATTTCTGCGAAGATGCCCGTGATTATGCAATAGCCTGTGCAGGTTCACTGCTTGGCGTTGCTCTTAATCGTCAAGGAGCTTCGTTTCCTGTAGGCAAGGTCGATTTAATGACTCTCTATCCATTGTCGTTCAGTGAGTATTTGCGAGCCATTGATTCCCGGTTACATTCATCTTATATGATGATAGACGGCAGTATGCCTGTTCCAGAAGTGCTTCATGGTCGATTGATTGAGGCATATAAGGCATATCTTGCGTTAGGTGGCATGCCGGAGGCAGTAAGTGATTTTGCCGACAATCGTGAATGGCAGGCTGTGCAAACAATTCAGCAGAATATATTGAAATCCTATTCGCTTGACTTTTCGAAACATATCAACAACAAAGACATACCAAGGGTGTTTCAAGTGTGGAACAGTTTGCAAGACCAGCTTGCCAAGGAAGACCGCAAATTCCGTTATGCCGACATACAAAAGGGAGCGAGGGCAAGGGAATATGAGTCTGCTATCGAGTGGCTGTGCCTTGCAGGAATAGTGCAGAGGGTAAATATGATTGAAACGCCTCGCTTGCCATTGTCTGCATACAGCAAAAGTAATGCCTTTAAGTTGTATCTGAATGACGTAGGTTTGTTGTGCAGTAAGTTTTCATTGTCTGCACAATCAGCAATATCAGGCAACAGGCTATTCACAGAGTTCAAAGGTATATTGTCTGAAAATTATGTCTTGCAGTCATTGAGGCGGCAATTTGGTGACAGTATTTTTTACTGGACATCGGGTAATACGGCTGAATTGGAATTTGTCTTGCAAATGAATAATGAGATAGTGCCCGTGGAGGTGAAGTCAGAAAATAATGTCAAGGCCAAGAGTCTGTCCATTTACCGCAAGACCTATTCTCCTTCATTGTCTTTGCGTATTTCCACAAGAAATATCCGCAAGAATGACGACCTTCTAAACCTGCCCCTGTATCTTGCCGACAGGATATCGGAGATATATGGTATGACATCAGTATTTCAATAGTGTCTTACCACTAGTGTCTCATTATATACGAAATGACAAAGGATATCGGCAAAAAACTCTTGAAATATACAAATCACCGAACAAATATTCCACAAATCACCGAACAAATATTCCGCAAATCACCGAACAAATATTCCACAAATCACCGAACAAATCTTCTACAAATCACCGAACAAATCTTCCACAAATCACCGAAAATTGCAAAAAAGTTTTGGTAGTTAGGAATATATATATTAACTTTGCACCCAAAAATTACGATAATATGGCAGAATATAAGAAAAGAATATCTGACAGGATATTAAAACGTAAGGTGCAAGGAAAAGGAGCAGTGTTGATTGAAGGTCCCAAATGGTGCGGTAAGACCACAACAGCCAAACAATTGGCTAATAGTGTTCTTGACTTGGGAAATTCCACTGTGCTTATGCAAAGCAGGCAAATGATAGAGATAAGCCATAAGGTTTTGCTTGACGGTGACACTCCACGCCTGATTGACGAATGGCAAGCCTTGCCACCAATTTGGGATTCCATCAGAAGTGAGGTGGACAGCAGAGGTGAACCGTCACAATTTATATTGACAGGATCATCTGTGTTACCAGAGGCAAACACTCTGATTCATAGCGGTACAGGACGCTTCGGGCACATAAGGATGCGTCCGATGAGTCTTTTTGAGTCAGGAGAGTCATCTGGAGAAGTAAGCCTGTTGGACTTGTTTGAAAACAGACCTTTAGAACTTCAACGTAATAACCTTGATGTAAACGACATAGCTTTTCTCACTTGTCGTGGCGGCTGGCCATGGGCAACGTTGATATCCAAGGAATTGGCGCTTGACCAAGCATTTGACTATGTGGATTCTGTCGTAAACAGTGATATATTGCGTGTGGATAAAGTCAGACGAAGTCCTGAACGCACGAAACTTCTTTTACGGTCGTATGCACGAAATATCTCTCAACAGATTTCATACGCCACAATCCGCAAGGACATGCTTGCCAATGATGCTAGTACACTTGACGAAGACACAGTGGCTGACTATATCAAGGCATTGAAAAAACTGTTTGTCATAGAAGACCTTGTGGCGTGGAATCCGAACATCAGAAGCAAGTCGGCCATCAGGACAAGCGACACGAGACATTTTGTTGACCCAAGTATTGGTACTGCGGCATTGGGTTTGGGACCGAAGGACCTGATAAATGACCTGCAAACATTTGGCCTGTTTTTTGAAGACCTTGTAGTGCGTGACCTTCGAGTGTATGCTGAGGCTTTGGATGGTGAGATATATCACTATAGGGACAGTAGCGGTTTGGAGTGTGACACGGTGCTGCATCGCCGCAATGGGAGCTATGCTTTGCTTGAGGTGAAGCTTGGCGGTGAGGATCGTATCAACGAGGGGGCTGCCAATTTGCTGGCACTTGCAAATATTATAGACCGCAACAAGATGCCTTCGCCGTCATTCATGGCAGTAATTACCGCAGTAGGGCAATATGCATACCAAAGAAAGGATGGTGTGCTTGTATTGCCGATAGGATGTATAAAGGATTAACCGTTATAAAATACAATATGAAAGCAATCAACAAAGAAGGTCGCGTGACTCCCGATTTTATCAAGAGTCTCAAACCCAACGAGGTGTTTGTCTTCGGCAGCAACCTTGCCGGTATGCACGGAGGCGGTGCCGCCCGCATCGCCCATCTATATTTCGGTGCTGTAATGGGCAATGGCGATGGCATTCAGGGTCAGAGCTATGCCATCCCCACAATGCAGGGAGGCGTTGACACCATCCGCCCCTATGTCGATAAGTTCATAGCCTACGCCAAGCAGCATCCCGACCAGCATTTCCTCGTCACCCGCATCGGCTGTGGCATAGCCGGCTTCTCTCCCGACGAGATAGCTCCACTCTTCGCTGAGGCGGCAGAAGTGGAGAACATCTCCCTGCCAGATGATTTCTGGGAGGAGATGTAATGGTTGTTAATAAGCTGGTCAATCTTTCCCCTTATAGGATAATAATCTTAAGTTTCGCATGTGATAATTCTCTATGTATAAGGGTTTTATTTAAACCACAGAGTCAAAGAGAAAAAGAGATTTGTGGTTTTATAGAGTAGGTCGCAAGCGACAGAGGACACAGAGTTTCCATGCGGCAAACATGATGCGCAGCTCTCTATGAACTCTAAATGCCTTGGCATTCACTCTCTTTCATTAGTATAAATACTCTATATCTCTTAAACTCTGTGGTTTAAAATAACTTCCGAAAGTTGAGTAATAAATATTAAAAATGTGCGAAATATCACGTTTTTCATAGGAAAAATGAGTAATTCTGCCACAAATTTATAGAAATGGAAATAACGAGAGATATATTTATCGACCTGAAGGCTTGGAAAGACTGCAAGCGAAGGAAGCCCTGAATAGTTATTAGTGTATTACAGCAAAGATTTGGGGATTTTCCTACATTTTTAGGAAAAAGATTTGGGGATTTCCGGTTTTATATTATCCCCGTCAAATCAAAACGGTTCAACGGGGATATAAATAGAGGATGAGAGATTATCGTTTTGAAAGATATTCCTTGGTCAGGACGACAGAGCAGAGCTTGTTCACCTCTTTGTTAAGAGATTTCTGCTCGCATTTGTCAAGACCGGAATACTTGCCACCATGTTCCAGATGAAACGATTAAAAGCTATGTCAGAAAAAGAATTCTACACCCCTAAGTGTTCAGTCCGTTGAACAGTTTTGTGCCAAAAGTGTTCAATCCGTTGAACATTTTTAACTATAAAGTGTATTGTTCATTGAACTTTATTTTGTAATTTTGCAGACGAGAGACTATAATATATTTTGGAAAAGATGGAAACTTTGATTAGAAGATACCTGAATTATTTGGGTAATCCATATTTTATCCACGAAATAATTTTGTCGAGCACTTCTTGGGATATGGTCTCATCTATCTGGTGATATTCCACTATCGAGCCGGTAGTGCAGTGCTGGAACAGGTGGTTGAGATCATCGTATGCTATAGTCTCGTGACTGCAATTTACAAGTCCTTTTTCCAATGTTTCGAGATTCTGTTTGTATTCCACCTGTGTGTCCTTCTTTCCGTTGAGCGCGAGTACGGGGCATTTGATGTTTGGGAGTGAGCTCTGGATGTCTATTGTTATGAAATGACGTATATATGGCGATGTGAGCAGTTTTTTTGCCTGCTCAATTATGGGCTTGAAGTTCTCCATGTTTTCAGCGCCTTTGAGATATTCGTCAATGTCTTGTCCTGCCGCCACTTTGTCGAATATGTCGCTTATCGCGTCGCTGTATTTTTTCACCATTTCTTCCTGCATGCCAATAGAGCGTAGGGATGCTATGCTCTGATTCAATGATGTCTGTTTTCCCGAAATGGCCATTCCTGCCAACGACACAATAAAGTCGGCCTTGCCTTCACTGGCGAGCATAAGTGCAATGGTGCCGCCCTCGCTGTGTCCGATTACTCCAACCGAATTGAATTTCCTGCGTAGGAAGTCGATTCCCGCTGCGGCGTCCTGCTTGAAGTCATCAGTGGTGAAGTCGGTGAATCTTATTGCCTTGTTTCCCCAACCTCGGTCGTCGTATCTCAATGAGGCTATACCTTTGCGTGCCAACGCATCGGCTATCACTGCAAACGGCTTATGGTCGAATATTTCCTCGTCGCGGTTTTGCTGTCCGCTGCCTGTGACCATAACTACAGCTTTTGTGTTTTTATCCCATCCTTCGGGCAGAGTAAGTGTACCATTGAGCGTTATGTCTCCATTTGAGAATGTGACTTCTTCGGTAGTATATGGAAATGGCGGCATTGGAGTTTGCGGACGGTTGTTTTTCTGCTCTCCCGGTTTGAGAGTTAGCGGAAATGACATACCGTTTTGAGTGAATGTGCCAGTGATGGTTTGTTCTTTCATTGTGCCCTCAAAGGTTGCTCCAATCATCCCCACTGTCACTTTCAGCTTACCCTCGGGCGTGATGCTTTTTTCAGCCTTTATACCCTTCGCGCCTTGCGATGGCGAGTCGATGGTGCAACCATCGTCAGTGAAGTTAAACACTAAAGGCAGTTTCATGCCCTGAATATTCAGTTCGCCCGACCAAGATCCGTTCTGCGCATTTGCCAAAGATGTTGTCAAACAGATTAATGAAGAAATTAAAAGTTTTTTTATTTTCATAATTATTGTGTATATTATTAGATAATATTCCATTTGTCGCAAGCCGATAGCTAAGCTTTTCAGAAATCGCTGTAAAGGTAAGTATAATTTTCCATTCCACCCAATAAAACCGTATTTTTTTATCGATTTTCTTATAATTATTTGGAGATTATTTTTTTTTATAGTAATTTTGCGGCATTATGGCTCGATTGTTGTATATAATAGCAGGATGTAATGGGGCAGGAAAGACCACTGCTTCCATGACGATATTACCAAAAGCTCTTTTGGTAAGGGAATTCGTGAATGCTGATGAAATCGCCAAAGGTCTGTCGCCATTCAACCCTGAAGGAGTTGCAATAGAGGCTGGAAGACTTATGCTCGAAAGAATAGATCGTCTGATTAGAAGAGGAGAGTCTTTTTCCATCGAGACTACACTTGCCACACGCTCATATATCAATCTTGTAAGACGTGCCCATTCCGAAGGATACCAAGTGCATCTTATTTACTTCTGGTTGAAATCCCCAGAACTGGCTATGCAGCGAGTGGCTGAGCGTGTTGCCCATGGTGGCCACAACATTCCTCAGGATGTCATTATCAGAAGATATTCCGCCGGTATCTCCAACCTATTCAATCTGTTTATGAATGAGGTTGACAGTTGGATGATATACGACAATAGTGATAATGACAGAGTGGAAATTGCTGTTGGTTCAAAAGAAATATCAAATATTACAAACTTTGCAAAATTTGAAACGATTAAAAGCTATGTCAGAAAAAGAACTTGAGATATTACGTAATAAAGTGAGGGCAGGCCTTCTTGAGGCCGAGCGCAACATGCTGCATGAAAAGGCGGCGAGGGGAGAGACGTGTGTGTATCAAGACGACAACGGAAGGATATATCACGTTGCGGCAAAAGATGTGATTGCCGCCAATCCTCGGTTTCAATAACAATGATTCTATATTTAAAAGTTAAGTGGTCTTAACTTTCGTAAGTGAATTAAACTTATAGAGGCAAATGAAATTATTGATGACATACTGGTCGATTTATTAGGTCAACGTTTTAAACAATGCTTCTCAATTCCAGAGTTAACAGAAAAATATGGTTATCCTTCAACCTCCGATTCTGACCTGTTGGATTGGGAGATTGATAATATGTAAAAATTCCAAAAGATTAGCCACAAAGATACAAAAAAGAATTGATTTGGCGGAATATACATATTAAATTCCGCCAGATTGATGTTCAAAGCCCGACGTAACTAATTGTTATCGTCGGGCCGAAAAAGTATGTATGAAAGGACAATTCGTTAACGTTTGTCTTGAACACCATATCTTATCCAATGCTCTTGAGGGTAGTTTGTCTTGATGATGCGCTTCTTGTCAGCAAAAGCCTCCTTGACAGTTGTCAGGATAGAATTCATGTGTTTAACTTTGATTGACAATTCCTCGCGCACACGAGAGCACTCTTCATTTGCCAATGCTAACTTTTCAAGGTCTTTGGTCATCGACTCCAAACTGGAATCAGTGATACCTTTGCTTGTCAATGCACCAATGTTCTTGCTCAATCCCTCGATGAGCACACGACTTCTTTCAATTTGTAATTCAATTGTTTTTGACATAATTCTTGATATTTAAGTTACTTAATTGTTTTGCAAATATAATCAATTTTTTTGGATTACCGATAATATATATACCACACTTTTTTTGTTTTTTAATGTAATGTATCTATATATTTTAAACCCTATTAACACTCTCGCGCAAATAAGGTGCAGTGTATTTATTAAATACGAAACATTTCCAAATGTTTATGTTACAAATGTTTTGTTGAGATAAGAGATATGTTTGTAACTTTGCACCCGAAAACTCTGAATATAATATCTAGCTAAAAAAAATGCAATGAATCGAAAACTATTATTAGTAACAATCAGCCTGTTCTGTGCCGTGATGGGCATACATTCACAGGACAATGCCAAGTCGGAGGATATTGGCAATTATGGCACAACAAGAAGTATGTCAGAAGGTATCAACCATGCCCTCGAGGTGACTACAGCCGACGCCAAGCAAAATATATGGGACTGGCAGATGCACTATAAGCTCGATGCCCCGTTGACAGTTGGCAAGAAGTATGAACTCAAGGCACGTATCAAGGGGTCTGGTAACGGTACTCTGGCTCTATGGCCTATCGACACAGCTTCTTCCAACACTAACCAGTGGGGTGGAAGCAACGACGTGCAGTATGAGGCGTCATACGACTTCACCACATCGTGGAAGACCTTTACGTGGAATTTCTCTGCACGCTTTCCGCTCAACGAACTTGACTTTGTATTCGGACAGTATGGCGGAAGCATCTTCTTTGACGACGTGACATTGAAAGAAGTGGGAAGTGACAAGGAGCTTATTGTAAATGGTGACTTCGAGAGCACACTTACCGCCAACTGGGAAAAAATCTCATGGCAAGGTGGAGTGAGCTTTAAGGTAGTGAGCACATCGTATAAGGGCGACCTCCTGCAGGCCATCAAGGACGCCAAGGCAACTCTTGAGGAATGTACCGATTTGAAACGTGAAGAGGCCGTTGCCGCTCGCGCAGAACTCGAGAATGCCATTGCCGAGGCTGAGGCTTTTGTGGCAGAGAACGATGAAGACTATATTGCAGAGACCGAGAAACTGAAAAAAGCGACAGCCAATCTCTCCCAATGGATTGGTGTACCAGAATCCGCCGACCCTAATTTCCAAATATATCTATGCTTCGGACAGTCAAACATGGAGGGCAACGCCACTCCTGAGGCTCAAGACTACGAAAATGTGTCCGAACGCTTTAAGATGATGGCTGCCGTGGACTTCAGCAATCCAGTGAGAAAGCGTGGCGAGTGGTATATCGCAATCCCGCCTCTTTGCCGTCAAGGCACAGGACTTACACCAGCCGACTATTTCGGACGTACAATGGTGGAGAAGCTGCCCGACAACGTAAAGGTGGGAGTGATCAACGTGGCTGTTGGTGGCACAAGCATCAAGGGTTTCATGGAAGAATATGTGGCCGACTATGTGGCAGGCGAGGCCGACTGGTTTAAGAATTACATGGCGTGCTACGACAATAATCCTTTCCGCCGCCTCGTAGAGACTGCAAAGCAGGCTCAGAAATATGGCATCATCCGCGGCATCCTCATGCATCAGGGCGAGACCGACGGCGGCATGGGCAACTGGGCACAGAACGTGAAGAAGGTTTATGAGCGACTGCTTGACGAGCTGGATCTCTCTGCCGACAATGTGCCACTGCTTGCCGGCGAGACCGTGCAGACTGATCAAGGTGGCTATTGCGGTGGCTTTAACAATGTAATCGCCACTCTGCCTAATGTGATACCTACAGCCCATGTCATCTCGTCGAAAGGATGTCCGCAGAAGGGCGACGGACTGCACTTCACTGCCGAGGGCTACCGCACCATAGGAAAGCGTTATGCCGAGTGCATGCTCGAACTGCTGAAGAGCACAGGCATGAATGGCGTGGCGGCTAATGAGTCCGAAGTGCTGTCAATAGACTATTTCGACGCTATGGGCCGCAAGGTGAAAGGCGACTGCCAAGGGCTTAAGATAAAACGAGTGACATATAAGAATGGAACCGTGAAGTCGGCAAAGGCATTATAGACATCGTCGGCGCGATTACCGACAAGAAAATGTGACAGAGAGCTTCGTCTTGGGATAAAAAACCCTGGAAGAGGCTCTTTTTTCGTGCAAATGAAACAAAAAGAAGAGTATTAGTTACATTTTCAAATGCCATCTTGAACTTTTTTCCGTAACTTTGCACCCACAATAAAATCATAATTAACTCAACAATCTGCATTATGCTAAAAAGTAACCAATTTATTGTAAAAACTTGCCTCGCGCTGATGTTGTCGGTGGGAGCAAGCACTGTCATGGCACAGGGACCAAGACAGCTTCCAGTAGAAGAGCCAACAGGCTACAAAGACACCTACAAAGATTATTTCACCGTGGGTGTGGCACTCAACTTCCGTAATGTTGCCTCGCCAGAACAGATGGCTATCGTGAAGAAAAACTTCAATAGTGTCACGGCTGAAAACGCCATGAAGCCGGGAGAGATTCATCCGAAGGAAGACGTGTGGAACTTCGCCGGAGCCGACAGCATCGCTAACTGGTGCCGTGCCAACGGTGTGAAGATGCGCGGACACTGTCTGGCTTGGCACTCTCAGTTTGCCAACTGGATGTTTACCGACAAGAAAGGCAAGGAAGTGACTAAGGAAGTGTTCTACGAGCGTCTGCGCTCGCATATACATACCGTAGTGAACCGCTACAAGGATATCGTA
Source organism: Prevotella sp. P5-92 (assembly GCF_002251245.1). GTDB lineage: Bacteria > Bacteroidota > Bacteroidia > Bacteroidales > Bacteroidaceae > Prevotella. Next base: position 38,698 of record NZ_NPJG01000054.1, on the reverse strand, counting down.
TATGCATGGGACGTGCTCAATGAAGCCATTGCCGACGGCGACGGACGTCGTGCGCCTTGGATGAAAGAGGCACCCAGCCCCTATCGTAAGACGAAGATGATTGACCTCTGCGGCGAGGAGTTTATCGTCAAGGTGTTCCAGTTTGCCCGCGAGGCCGACCCCAACGTAAAGCTGTTCTACAACGACTATAACGCTGCCCAGCCAGCCAAGCGCGACCGTATATATAATATGGTGAAGAAGATGAAGGAGATGGGTGCGCCTATCGACGGTATCGGTATGCAGGGTCACTACAACATCTACGGTCCTTCGATGGAAGACTTCGAGGCTGCCATAAAGAAGTATTCGGAGATTGTCGGTGAGATTCACATCACCGAGCTCGACATCCGTACCAACGAGGAGATGGGCGGTCAGTTGCAGTTCAGCCGTGGTAAGGAGGGAGCAGTGCCTGAATACATAAAGACATTGCATCAAGCTCAGTATGAGAACCTCTTCCGTGTGATGCGCCGTCATAAGGATGTGATTACCAACGTCACCTTCTGGAATCTCTCAGATGCCGACTCTTGGATTGGTGCAAACAACTATCCTCTGCCTATCGACGCAAACCTTAAGTACAAGAAGGTATATTATGCTCTGAAGAACTTCAATCCGGCTCTCGACAATGCCGTCGTGAAGGAAGACTTCCGTCCGTCGCCATTGAACCAGCCCGGACAGGAATATCCGATGGTCAACTCTCAGGGTTATGCACGCTTCCGCGTGGTGGCTCCCGATGCCAAGTCGGTTATCGTAAGCCTCGGTCTTGGCGGTACTGGCGGCACTGTGCTCCACAAGGACAAGGGTGGGGTATGGACAGGTACCACTGAAGGCCCGATGGATCCCGGCTTCCACTATTATCATCTCACCATCGACGGTGGCGTGGTTAACGATCCGGGCGCAAAGAACTATTACGGTTCGGTGCGTTGGGAGAGCGGAATAGAGATACCATGTGCCGATCAGGACTTCTTCGCACAGAAGGATGTGCCACACGGACAGGTGGTACAGGTACTGTTCCCGTCAAAGAACACACCCAAGGACCTCGCCCACTGGACAGAGTTTGGCCCTCGCGCATTTGTCTATCTGCCACCTACTTACGATGGCAAGAAGAAGTTCCCAGTGCTCTATCTGCAGCATGGCTGGGGAGAGGACGACACCGCGTGGATGAACCAGGGACGCGCTAACCTCATCATGGACAACATGATAGCCGAGGGCAAGTGCGAGCCGTTTATCGTTGTCTGCACATACGGCATGACCAACGAGTGCAAGTGGGGCCGCATGCATGAATTTGACTGGACTGTGTTCCAGCGTGTGCTCGTTGAAGACCTCGTTCCATATATCGACGCCAACTTCAAGACTAAGGCCGAGAAACGCTATCGTGCCATGGCCGGTCTGTCGATGGGCGGCATGGAGACAAAGATGTGTACACTGGCATATCCCGAAGTGTTTGGCTATTACGGCCTTCTCTCAGGTGGCACTTACGCTCCTGAGGACATAAAGAGCAAGGATCAAGTGCGCGGCATCTTTATCAGCTGCGGAAGCAAGGAGAATCCAGAGGGCGTGACGAAAGCCGTAGAAGCTCTGAAGGCCGCCGGCATCAACGCTCATAGCTACGTCTCTGAAGGCACCGCCCATGAGTTCCTCACATGGCGTCGCTCTCTGCGCGAGATGGCTCCGCTGTTGTTTAAGTAACTAAACGAAAAACATATAAAAATTATGAGGATTAAAAACATGCTTTTGGCTGGCCTTGTATCAGCCGCTGCCACTGTTCAGGCACAGAATCCGGTAGTGCAGACGTGGTTTACTTCTGACCCTGCACCTCTGGCTGACGGTGACAGACTTTATATGTACACTGGACACGATGAGGACAATGCCGACTTCTTCTGGATGTACGAATGGCGTTGCTACTCTACGGCAGACATGGTGAACTGGACTGACCACGGCGGACTGATGTCGTTAGACACCTTCTCATGGGCTGACGACCGCGCTTGGGCGGCACAAACCATTAAGCGCAACGGAAAATATTATTGGTACATCTGCGCCCATTCGAAAATCACAAACGGCATGGCAATAGGCGTCGCAGTGGCCGACTCGCCTACTGGTCCTTTCAAGGATGCCTTGGGAAAACCGCTCTTCGACAATGGCTCGTGGGATAATATCGACCCGACAGTGATGATAGACGACGACGGACAGGCATACATCTATTGGGGCAATCCTCAGATTTACTTCGCACGTCTGAACAACGACATGGTGTCTATCGACGGCGAGGTTAAGAAACTGGAAATGACAGAGGAAGGCTTTGGCGCACCGACGATGAGAGAACGCGTGAAGGGCAAGAAATACAAGGACTGCTATACCGAAGGACCTTGGATTACCAAGCGCAACGGAAAATACTGGCTGCTGTATGCGGCTGGTGGAGTGCCTGAGCACATCGCTTATTCTGTCAGCGACAAACCCGAAGGTCCTTGGAAATATGTTGGACCGATAATGCCACTCGAAGACACCAAGTCGTTTACCAACCACTGTGGCGTGGAAGACTTTAAGGGACACAGCTACTTCTTCTACCATACAGGCAAGCTGCCTGGAGGCGGAGGCTTTGGCCGCAGCTGTGCTGTGGAGGAGTTTAAGTACAATGCCGACGGCTCGTTCCCTATCATCCATCACACCGACAAGGGTGTTGACCCGATAGGCAAGCTCTGTCCATTCCAGCGTGTGGAGGCTGAGACCATGGCGTTCTCTCGTGGCGTTAAATCTGAACAGAACGTTGACGACGGCGTGTTTATTACCGAGACACACAATGGCGATTATATAAAAGTACGCGAGGTGGACTTCAACAAGCAGCCCCGATTCTTCAAGGCAAGCGTTGCCAGCGGTATGCGTGGCGGTGTGATGGAAGTGCGTCTCGATAGTATCAAGGGAGAGAAGATTGCCGAAGTGAAGATCGGCAATACCGGCGGTTGGACCAACTGGACCACTGTCGTGGCCAATGTAGAGAAGACTGTCAGCGGCACCCGCGACCTCTATTTTGTCTTCGTGGGCGATAAAGGTGTGAAACTGATGAACTTCAACTGGTGGCAGTTTACCGATGGTTCTGAGATGAAAGCCAACAAGGCAGGATTAATACCCTCGGAAACCAATCTCCCCGGTAGCCAGTCACCATCTCTCGATATGGAGAATCGTGCACACTTCTCCATCTATGCGCCCAAGACCAGCCGCATCGTCGTTGACGTGTGCGGGAAAAAATACCCTATGGAGAAGGATGCCCACGGACTGTGGACATGTGTCACTGATCCGTTGGTGGTGGGCAACCACTACTACTTCCTTGAGGTTGACGGCTACCGTGTGTCTGACCCAAACACCTACACCATCTTCGGATGCAGCCGTATGGCAAGCCAGATAGAGGTGGCTGAAGGTGCTGAGGGCGACTACTACCGTCCACAGCAGGGAGTGGCAAAGGGTCAGGTGCGTTCAGTGGAGTATTATGCCGAGTCGCAGAAGCAGTGGCGCAGGGCTATGGTCTATACGCCCGCCGACTACGACAAGTCGAAGAAGAAATATCCGGTTCTCTATCTGCAGCATGGCATGGCTGAAGACGAGACAGGATGGAGCACGCAAGGCCGCATGAACCATATCATGGACAACCTTATTGCCTCTGGCGAGTGTGAGCCGATGATTGTGGTGATGGAGAGTGGCGACGTAGAGGTAGGCTTTGCCCCACGTCGCGGCAAGGATGTAGAGCAGCAGCGCATGCAATATGGTGCCTCTTTCTACGAGGTGATGTTCAACGACCTGATACCGATGGTTGAGAAGACCTTCCGTTGCAAGACCGGTCGTGAGAACCGTGCCATGGCAGGACTGTCGTGGGGAGGATTCCAGACGTTCAATGTCGTCCTGCCTCATCTCGACAAGTTCGCCTATCTCGGCACCTTCAGCGGAGCCCTCTTCGGCATCGATGTGAAGACTTGCTTCGACGGCGTGTTTACCGATGCGAAGAAATTCAACTCCGACGTGAAGTATTTCTTCATGGGTTGCGGCAGCGAGGAGAACTTCGGCACAGAGAAGATGACCTCTGACCTGAAGCAGATGGGAATAAACGTGGAGTTCTACGTCTCACCAGGCACACATCACGAGTGGCTCACATGGCGCCGTTGCTTCCGCCAGTTCGTCCCTCATCTGTTTAAATAGAAATTAAATAATAAATCTTAATGAAGAGGGTTTGGTAGATAAAAACCAAACCCTCTTTTTGTCTCATACACACCGTTGTTTTATATCTTATGTGTACAAAATGTAATCTTTGTAACATGAAATAAAGTTTATGATACAAATTTATGACCATGGTATTAACATTTTATCGTACCTTTGCAGCGATTTAAACCGAATTAGTGGGATTTAATTGTAACCTATTTTAATAATAAACTTGCTACAATCTATGAGAATTGTGAAAACTTTACAAAAGCCATTAGTGCTATTGTTCCTGTTCTGTTTGCTTCCATTGGGAGCTTGGGCTCAGAACATCGTAAAGGGAACAGTAAACGACAGTGCCGGAGAACCAATCATCGGCGCTACGGTAAAAGTGAATGGAACCCAGCGTGGTGCCATAACCGACCTCAATGGTCAGTTCAGTATCTCTGCTGCTCCAAATGCGTCGCTCACCATATCTTATATAGGATATGAGACACAGACCGTGAATGTCGAGGGACGCAAGCAAATCACCATCACACTTAAAGACGACTCAAAGGTAATCGACGAGGTTGTTGTCGTTGGTTACGGTGTCCAGAAGAAGAGCGACCTTACAGGTGCCGTGGCTTCAATCAAGTCCGACGACATCAAGGGTCTGTCAACCACCGATGCCGGTGCAGCCCTCCAGGGTAAAGCAGCCGGTGTGCAGATCATCAACCCTGGTGGTCCTGGTGAAGCGGCCGACATCCGTATCCGCGGTTATTCGTCAAACAGCGGTAACATCGGCCCGTTGCTCATCGTTGACGGTCTGAAGGTTGACAACATCCAGTATCTCGACCCATCAATGATCGAGTCTATGGAAGTGCTGAAGGACGCTGCATCTGCAGCCATCTACGGTGCTCAGGCTGGTAATGGTGTTGTTCTCATCACCACCAAGACTGGTGCTAAGGGCGGGAACAAGGCGCAGATTTCTTACAGCAGTAAGTTCACCATCCAGTCGCTTGGCAAGAGAGCCGAAATCTTCGACGCTCCTGAGTACATCGCTTACCACAAGTATCTCGGCGACATCGACGATGCTCTCCTTCAGGCTAACAACTACAAGGGACAGAACACCAACTGGTACGACGAGGTATTCGAGAACTCACTCGCTCATCAGCACAACCTCACTGTCCAGGGTGGCAACCAGCACGGACACTTCCTTGCCAGCCTCAACATCCTCGACAACAATGGTATCGTTAAGGGCAACAAGGACGTTTACAAGCGTTTCACCGGCCAGATCAACGCCGACTACAACATCACTCCATGGTTGAACGTCAGCTCTAACACCTCTTTCGAGAAGTGGAAGACAAAGGGTGTGACAAAGGGTTACGGCTCACTGCTCAACTCTGTTGTTTCTATCGACCCACTGACTCCAGCTTATGTCAACAACGTTGATGACCTCGGTATCGGCGTGAAGGACGCTCTCAATGCAGGTCAGCCAGTTCCTACCGACCCAGACCACAACAACGACTGGTATGGAACATCAAAGTATATTGAAGATGCAACAGGTAACCCGCTCTATCAGCGCGACCGCCGCGACCAGTATCGTAATGGTATTAACGTTCGCGGAACCATCGCAGCCAACCTCAAGCCAGTTGACTGTCTCGTTATCACATCTCGCCTTGGCTATCGCATCAGCCAGAGCAACTATCACAACTATGAGACTCCGTTCTTCCTAAGCTCAATGGCAAAGAGCGACAACTACACCATCGAGGCACAGACCAACAACAGTCTGTACTATCAGTGGGAAAACTTCGCTAACTTCAACAAGGACTTTGGCAAGCACAATGTTGGCGCCATGGTCGGTATGTCGTTCACGAAGTATCACACAGACAACAGCTCTATCTCTTCAACTGGTACTGACATTCTGTCAAACTACGATTACAACTATCGTTATATCAACTATCTGCTCTCTGACGCTACCAAGAGCGTAAGCAACGCTCCAAACGACAATACAGAGCTCTCTTATTTCGGTCGTCTGTCTTACAACTACGACAACCGCTACTATCTGCAGTTCAACTTCCGTCGCGACGCTTTCGACTCTTCGAAGCTCTCTAAGGACGCACGCTGGGGTAACTTCCCATCAATCTCTGCAGGTTGGGCAATCAGCAACGAGAAGTTCTTCAAGGACGCTGTAAGCCGCGACGCCGTTTCATTCTTGAAACTCCGTGGTTCATGGGGTAAGAACGGTAACGTTAACATCCTCAACAACTATCGTTATACCTCTTCTATCGCCATCAACCAGAGCTTCTATCAGTTCACCCCATCAGCTGGTGACGGTAAGCTCGCGCTCGGTTCTAAGCCAACAGGTCTTGCTAACCCTGACCTTACTTGGGAGACATCAGAGCAGATTGACCTCGGTATCGATGCTCGTTTCCTCAACGACCGTCTGACCTTCGCTCTCGACTGGTACCGCAAGACCACCAAGGACCTTCTCATCGAGATTGCTCCTCTGCCTGAAATCGGTGTCAGCAAGTCGGTCATCAACTCTGGTAAGGTGCTCAACACTGGTTTCGACGTAGAAATCGGATGGAAAGACCACATCGGCGACCTTAAGTATAGCGTAAGCACCAACTTCTCTACATTGAAGAACGAGGTTAAGGAAGTGTCTGCCATGGTTAACCGCATTACAGAAATAGGTATCGACGGATTCAACAACCAGCTCAAGCCAACCTTCGAGGCAGGTCACAAAGTATGGTACTTCCGTGGTTACAAGTATGCAGGTGTAGCCGAGGACGGTTCAGCTCAGTATCTTGACAAGGACGGCAAGATCACCTCTGCTCCTACAGAGGATGACAAGCAGGACATCGGTGCCGGTATCCCAAGCTTCACATACGGTATCACCCTCAACCTCGAGTGGAAGGGCTTCGACTTCACCGTATTCGGTACAGGTGCAGCAGGCAACAAGATCTACAATCTCATGGTATCAGCCGACCGTCCAAGAATCAACGGTATCGACACATATTGGAAGGACTCTTGGGGCAATCCAAGCGTAAACAACGCTTCTGCTAAGTATCCTGACATGAAGCGTGTGGCAACAGACTGGACATTCTTCAGCTCAGACGCAGCCGTATTCAGCGGTTCTTACTTCAAGTTCAAGCAGATCCAGTTGGGTTACACTCTCCCGTCGAAGCTGACCAAGTCGTTCCTCGTAAACGACCTCCGTCTCTATGTTTCTCTCGACGACTTCTTCACCATAACCAACTATCCTGGAGCTGACCCAGAGACCGCTTCTATGAACGCTGGTGCATCTCGCGGATTCGACAATGGTACATATCCAACATCTAAGAAGGTAGTCTTCGGTATTAACGTAACATTCTAATTATTATTTCAAACAATATGACAATGAAAAGAACATTATATTCAACAATCCTCGCTGTTGCGGTAGGCTCAATGGCGCTGACATCGTGCGAGGACCAGCTCGACATTGAACAGAAGGGTGTTACAACCACCGATAAATTCTATAAGACCGATGTTGATGCTGAGGCAGCTTTGGCAGCCGCTTACGAAGGTTTCATGTGCAACGTGGTAGGACGCCAGCCTGACATGGGCGGTCCTGGTATCTATACTCCTTATAAGATTATCACCAATATGTGTGGCGACGACGTGCTCTACGCCAGCGGTAACTATGGCGACCACGAGTTCAGCGGTATGCTTAACGAGTTCCGTTACGACACCGAAGCTGAGGTGCCACGCTTCCAGTATTCTGGTATCTACCTCTCGGTATATACATGTAACCTCATCACCGACAACTTCAAGGACCCAGACACTCCAGTGAAGAAGCGCGTGGTGGCAGAGGCTCGCGTACTCCGCGCCCTCGACTACTTCCTGCTCGCTAACCTTTGGGGCACACCTCCTTTCGTGACCTCAGTTCTCGCAGGTGACGCACTGCCCTACAACTGCGACAAGGATCCTGAGAACCCAATCTCTCACGAAGACCTCATCCTTTGGGTGGCAAAAGAATGTGAGGAGGCTGCTGCCGACCTCGACGAGCGCAAGAGCACAGCCGACGTTGACGGTGCCGTTCGCGTGACCAAGGGCTTCGCATGGGCTCTCGCTGGTAAGGCTTACCTCTTCGCTGGCAAGTACGACCAGGCAAAGGCTAACCTGAAGAAGGTCATCGACTCTGGCAAATACGCTCTCGTTCCTGGCGACCGCTACATGGACAACTTCCACATCGAGGGTGACGGTAACGAGGAGAAAGTGTTTGAGATCAACTTCGAGTACAACGCAGGCAAGAGCGGATGGGGCGGTATGATCCAGCGTTCTTCTTGGATGGAGGCTAACGCATGGAACTGGCGTGCCGGTAACTTCGTGACCTCTCCTAACAAGGTTTATTGCGGCGGTCTCGACGGATGGGGCGGTCTTGGTGTACCACAGTGGTTCGGCGACGAGTTCTTCGCCAACGACGGTCACTCTTATCGTTTCGACGCTACTCTGAAGCACATCGACGATGCTGTATATAACATGGAATACATCGACGAAAGTATCAATAACATGTCTCTTGAAGAGAAGAAGGCAAGCAAGAAAATCGGTATCAGCGACCCGACACAGGGACTCTATGGCAACTCCTTCTGGCTGGCATTCAAGCAGGTTATCCGCGCAGCTGACACCGGAGGCAAGGTATATGGCGACAACATCCGTCTCAACAACTATATCATCATGCGCTATGCAGAGGTTCTGCTGAACTATGCAGAGGCATGTATCCAGACAGGTGACGCTGCAACGGCAAAGACTGTCATCAACCAGATCCAGCAGCGTGCAGGTTCAAAGACCATCAGCGCATCAGTGGATATGGAAGTGCTGAAGAGAGAGAAGTCTTACGAGTTGTGGCTTGAGAGCTGCCGCTGGTTCGACATCATGCGCTGGAACGACCAGACTGCTCTGGCTCGCTTAGAGAAGGTAGGTACTGACGTTCCTCACCTCTTCGACAAGTTGTTCCGCACTCCTTCAAGCTCTGACCGCAGTGTGAAATGGGAGAATGGATCAGAGGCTAACAGCCGCTTCTACACCGTTTCTTCAAGCGAAGCTAAGGACAAAGGCTTCGATGTAGGTTTCAAGAAGGGCAAGCATGAATTGTTCCCATTCCCACAGACGGTAATGGACAAGAATCCTAACCTGGAGCAGAATCCAGGCTGGTAATAATGCTTATAGGCAGAATTTAGACTTTTGTTAGTTATTATTACCTCAGAGCCTTGTCGTGATGACAAGGCTCTGCTTTATTTGGAATTAATACATAATCCAACAATATGAAAAAACTTATCCTTTTTGCTGCTGCAATGGCTTTTTGTGGTAGCGCGATGGCACAGATGCTGCCATATCAGAATCCTAACCTGTCGGCTCATGAACGTGCAGTTGACCTCACGTCACGTCTCACGCTTCAGGAGAAGGCTCTCCTGATGTGTGACGAGTCGCCAGCCATTCCTCGTCTGGGTATTAAGGCGTTCAGCTGGTGGAGCGAAGCTCTTCACGGCTTGGCAAACCAAGGCAATGTCACCGTCTTTCCCGAACCCATTGCCATGGCCTCGTCGTTCAATGTGCCACTCGTAGAACAAGTGTTTTCGGTCACGAGCGACGAGACTCGCGCAAAGTGGAATGAGCAGTATCAGAACGGTGTAGGCTCCTCGCGTTTCCATTGTCTGTCGGTGTGGACCCCTAACGTGAACATCTTCCGCGACCCGCGCTGGGGACGTGGACAGGAGACATACGGCGAGGACCCTTATCTCACCTCGCTCATGGGACAGGCCGTGGTACGTGGCCTGCAAGGTCCTGAGGAGGCTAAATACCGCAAACTCCTTGCCTGCGCCAAACACTATGCCATCCATAGTGGACCGGAATATACACGTCATCATGCCAATATCAACGATGTATCGCCACGCGACCTCTGGGAGACATACATGCCGGCATTCAAGGACCTTGTGCAGAAAGCCAAGGTGCGCGAGGTGATGTGCGCCTACCAGCGTTGGGACGATGAGCCTTGCTGCGGCAGCACCCGTCTGTTACAGCAGATACTACGCGATGAATGGGGTTTTAAGTATATGGTTGTCAGCGATTGTGGTGCCATTGCCGACTTCTGGACCACCCATAAGTCGTCTTCCACACAGCTCCATGCCGCCGCAAAGGGAACCATCGCCGGTACCGACGTGGAGTGCGGCTATGGCTATGCCTATGCCAAGTTGCCACAGGCTGTAGAGAAGGGACTCATCACCGAGAAGGAGATAGACAAGCACGTCATCCGTCTTCTCGAAGGCCGTTTCGAACTTGGTGAGATGGACGACCATAACCTTTGCGAATGGTCAAAGATTCCTGCCTCTGTATTGAGTTGTAAGGAACACAGGCAGTTGGCACTCGACATGGCTCGTCAGACTATCGTGCTTTTGAAGAACGAGACATCACCAGCACCGGTTTTGCCACTTTCCAAGAAACAGAAGATTGCCGTCATCGGTCCCAATGCCGACAATATCCCTATGATGTGGGGAAACTATAATGGAACGCCAAACTCCACCGTCACCATTCTTGACGGAATAAAAGCAAAGGCAGGAAAGAAAAATGTGGTATATCTCAAGGGTTGCGACCTCACCGAAGAGGTGGTGGTAAAGAGCCTTTTGCCACAGTGCTCTTCTAACGGAAAGAAAGGCGTGAAGGGTACATTCTGGAACAATACGTCTCGCTCGGGAAAACCGGTCGTGACAGAGTATTACACCAATCCCATCGCCGTCACCACAAGCGGTCAGCACACCTTCGCACAGGGCGTGCGTATGGAAGACTTCTCTGCCAAGTACGAGACCGTCTTTGCTCCGCTGCAGAACGGAAAGGCAGTGATTCGCATGCAATATACGGGCGCTTTTACACTTAAGGTAAACGACCGTGTGCTCGCCTCCGACAGTACATGGCGCGACCAGCCCATGCGTTTTGAACTCGACGTGAAGAAGGGAGAGGAGTATGCCGTTGAACTCACCTATCACACCGTGAAGACATGGGGAGCCAACATGAAGTTTAATATCGGCGAGGAACACCCCATCGACTATGCAGAGACCATCAATCGCCTTAAGGGCATAGAGACCGTAGTGTTTGTCGGCGGCATATCGTCGCAGCTCGAAGGCGAGGAGATGCCAGTGAGAATCGACGGCTTCAGAGGCGGCGACCGCACACACATCGAACTGCCCGCAGTGCAGCGTGAGTTCATACGCCATCTCGCCGAGGCTGGCAAGACGATTGTCTATGTCAACTGTTCCGGTTCTGCCATCGCCCTTGCCCCTGAGGCAGAGCGTTGCGCAGCCATCGTCCAAGCATGGTATCCCGGTATGGAAGGCGGTACGGCTGTAGCCGACGTGCTTTATGGCGATTACAACCCACAGGGCAAGCTCCCCGTCACATTCTATAAGAACAGCAGCCAGCTGCCTGCCTATGAGGACTACTCAATGAAGGGCCGCACCTATCGTTATTTCTCTGATCCTCTCTACGCCTTCGGTTACGGATTGAGCTACACCACATTTGAGATGAGCGGTGTGAAGTGCTCGAAAGGCGATGCCGCAGTGGTGAATGGCGAGAAGTGCAAGGTGAGTCTTTCGCTTAGGAATACGGGCCGACGCGAAGGCACCGAGGTCATACAGGTTTATGTCCGCCGGTGTGATGATACCGACGGTCCATTGAAGAGTCTCAAGGCATTTGAGAGGGTGACACTGAAAGCAGGCGAGAGTAAGGCAGTCAGCATTTCGCTCGACGAAGAGTCGTTCACCCTCTTTGATCCACAGACCAACACCATGCGTGTTGTTCCTGGTAAGTATGAGATCTTTGTGGGCAACAGCTCACGCACTGGCGACTTGCAACGACTGACCATAGAACTTTGATCATCACTATAGCACGTCGATTTCCACAATACGCAGGTTTACCGATCCTTTGGCATTAGCCACCCGGTCGAGTTCTCCTGCTTTGCCGCCGGATAGTTCGGCGGTGTCACCATGCTCGGTCTTGGCAGTTGCCAGACCGAGCATTTATCACATTTTCCGCGCATTTTTACCCTCAGATATCACATTTTCCGAATATGTTGCAATATTTTCGCAGAAAAAGGAAGTTAAGGAACTTCTTATTTAAATTCCTTAACTTCCTTTTTTTCGCTTCGCTCAAGGAAACTTCTTCTTTAACTTCCCTTACAGGAAACGCTTTATTTTGTTGATAGCTTTAGCTTTGCCGTCTTGAAGCCCGGGGCGGAAACGGTGACTGTGACAGGAGACGGCGACTGACCCGAACGGAGTATGGCGAGACACGAGCCGTTGAAGAGCTTCTGGCGGTTGGTGACGCTGAGTTCGTCTGACTTGATGTTGCCGTTGCTCATGGCCACAACGCTTGCCTCTCCATCTACCTTCACTGTGACATCAGCTACGGCATTGCTTACGCGTCTGCCCTTGCTGTCCACGGCTGTCACGCGTATGTGCTGGAGGTCCATGCCGTCGGCGAGCCATGCGTCGTTGTCGGCAGACAACTTCAAGGCCACTGCCTTGCCCGTGGTCTCAATCTTGTGGCGAGCCACTATCTTGCCGTTGGTGCGTGCTATGGCTTCGCAGTATCCGTTCTGATATACGACGTTCTCCCAGCGTATCTGGTTGCGCATCTTGGCGTTGCCCTTGTCGTTCTTCTTGGTGCCGTAGCTCTTTCCGTTCACGAGCAGTTCCACCTCGTCGGCATTGGTGTATGTGGTGAGTGAGAGCTTTGTGCCGGGAGTGCGGTTCCAGTGGTCGCTCTGTCCGTCGTTGCCGGTCTGCACTCCGTTCCACATTACGCTCTCTGTTGATTCGGTGACTGCAATATGCACCACAGGCTCTTCGGGCTTGAAGAACGAACGCATGTAGTATGCCTTTGGCTTGGGCTCGAGAGCAATGTCGAACACGCCCTGTGCCCATCCCTTGGCAGGCCATCCCTGGCTTTCTCCGAGATAGTCGATGGCTCCCCAGTAGGCGAGTCCGATGACTTTGTCGAGTTCCATGGCAAAGAAGTTTTCTCCCATGGCAGCCACAGAGGCCTCGCTCTGGTAGAAGTTCATCCATGGAAAACGCTTGCCGTCGCCGGGGAAATACATGTACCTATAATTATATGCCTGAATGTCTGTCACCTTAGCAAGGTCGCAAGGCAGAGAGTCGGTCTCCCAATTGCGATAGCGTGGATGCATGGCTACGGTCACCTTGCGTGTGGTGTCGTATCTCTGTATGAGGGTCTTCATGAGTTTGTATTGCGTCACTCCCCAGTCGTTGAACGGAGTGTCGTTATACGACTGCAGTTCGTTGCCCATCGACCATAGCACCACGCATGGATGGCAGCGGTCGCGCTTGATGAACTCTGCCACATGGTCCATCCACAGGTTTGTGAAATGTGCTCTTCCGCCGCCCACATACTGGTCGTTCCATTTGTCGTAGAGTTCATCTACAACGAGTATTCCGTTTTCGTCGCAGAGGTCAAGGAAGGACTCAGAGTAGGGGTTGTGAGATGTGCGTATGTGGTTCATGCCGTAATCCTTCATCAGCTTTATGCGTTTCTCCATGGCGCGTGGGTAGGCTGCTGCACCGAGTGCTCCGAGAGTGTGGTGGTTGGCATAGCCTTTGAGCAGCACCTTCTTGCCGTTGAGCAGCAGTCCCTTGCCTGGCACGAGAGCCACGTCGCGTATGCCGAACCGCTTCGAAGTCTCGTCGCTCACTGTGCCGTCTTCGCGTATGAGCTTGACGGTGGCGGTGTAGAGGTTAGGATGCTCGCAGTCCCATAGTTGCGGGTTTGCTATTTCAACGGCGGGCAGGGCGAATTCCTGTCCGAACTTGTAGTTACGCACGCGTTTCAGTTCGTATTTGCGGTCGCTTACCACGGTTCCGTCGGGCGATGTTATTGTCACCTGTATGGCAATGGTGTTTTGCTTTGTCTTGCACTGCACATCGACAGTCATATCGACAAATTTGTTTTCACGTGTGGAGATATTTAGCGGATGGCGGTTGAAGTAGAGCTGAGGGTCGGTATATACGATGTTGACATCGCGAAACAGTCCGCCTCCCGTGTACCAGCGCGAGTCTCTTGGGTTTGCGGTGTTAGAATACACTGCTATTGTGTTTTCCTCGCCGTAGCGCAGTTTGTCGGTGATGTCAATTTCAAAGCCCACATATCCGTAGTCGGTGCCGCCTATCTTGTTTCCGTTGAGATACACGTCGCCGAGATACATGATGCCCTGGAAGTCAATCAACACACGTTTTCCTTTATCTTCAATAGATGGTGTGAAAGCCTTTACGTACCATCCTGAGCCCATCTCCTTGAATCCTCTTGCAGAGAGACGGCTTTTGATGTTAGCCCCGGCGTCGCTGGTGTTGGCTTTCTCGTCGGCAGCAGGAGCCACCCATGGCTGTTCTATCTGGAAGTCGTGAGGCAGGTTCACCTCTTTCCATCCCTCAGCCTTAGCCTTTGCAGTCGTTATGGCCGAAGAGGATTCGCCCAGCCGGAAAAGCCATCCTCGGTTGATGTTGGTCACTTTCCTGTCAGACTGTGCATACACAGGCGATTGCAGGAGCATAGCAGCTATTGCTATAGATAATATAGTCCTTTTCTTTACCATTGTTTTAATAAGTTGTATTTTAAATGCGCTTGCAAAATTACTCAATAGTTTTTTATCTGACCTTGCATATTTGGCAAAAATGCTTAATGTTTTGTCATTAGCTCCCGGCATGAAAGAAAACTTTACACTATTTATTTGTCCTTTTGACTTGACTATTTGCCTCAATCCCCGCTTATTCACGTCAGAATTACAGAAACACGCTCCTCCCATATATCTTGATGTGACCGTGCTCGGAACGGTGTTCAACCTTGCCGCACGTCGACAAGGCATTCGTGAAACGTAACCTTGCCTATCGGGTGGTATCAGACAAGTCGGTCGTGGTGTTTGACAAGATAACATAAATAAGGGCGAGGTGCTCTTCGAAATCGTGAACACCACCGACGACAGTCCTGGCAAGGAGTCGCTCGGCCGTCTTCATTCGCCAAGTGGCTACAAGGACATCTGTCTCACATCCAGCTTCTATGCCCTGCTTAACGAGGATCCTGCCGACGTGCGCCTGCAACTGCTCGAATACAGCAGCAAGCGTGCCTTCGTCAAGAAGTATCAGCCACAAGACGGCGAGGATATCATGGATGCCAATATACCGCTTATACGTCTCTCCGAGGCTTATCTCAACGCCGCTGAGGCTGCCGTGAAGACTGGCGACAACGTGTCGGCTGCAAAATATCTCAATGCCATCGTCAGCCGTGCCAATCCCGACAGCAGCGCCGTGCCGACTCGCCTCTCACGTGGTTTCTCCTTTCATCCAAAGGTCCGTTGTGGTATCGTGGCATGGTGCGCGACGATCCGAAATACAGTCCCATAGCTCCTGATACCCTCGCCATGGTTCTCCGTCGTCATGATGTTGACCGCATCGTCGTTGGCCACACCATCTTCCCCGAGGTCACATCCCTTCATGGAGGCAAAGTGGTTGCGGTGAATGTAGATAACAAGAAAAACCGCAAACACCATCGCACCCGCGCCATGCTAATAGAAGGGGCGATAATAAGATTTGTTATGTAAGTTGACGAGTAAACGAGTTTACTCGTCAACTCGTTTACTCGTCAACTTTATTTAAATAACTTCTGCGCAAAGAAGTAGAGGCTCTCGCGCCATACGGGCCATGTGTGTCCGCCTGGAGTCTCGTAGTAGCTGTGCTTGATGCCCATCTGGTCGAAACGCTCGCGCATGGCCTTGCAGTTCTCGTAGGCTATGTCTTCCTGTCCGCCCATGGTGAGATAAAACACGCGGAACTGCTTGTTGTAGTAGTCGGCACGCTCCTTGAGCTTGGCGTAATACGGTTCGCCTGAGCTGTTTGCCATAAATGGTTGTGGATTCTTAAACCATCCGCTGCTGAACACACCTATATAACGGAACAACTCGGGATGCATGATCGAGGTGTTCAGCGTCTGTATGCCGCCCATCGACAGTCCTGCCAACGCACGGCTGTCGGCAGTGTTGAGCGTGCGGTAACGGCTTTCCACGAGAGGGATGCCGTCGGTGAGCAACTCGGCGGCGAAGTCCTGCGAGTTGCCGTCCATCATTGCCACGATCATCGGCTCAGCCTTGCCCTCGGCGATAAGGTTGTCGAGGATGACGTCGGTCAAGCCCTGGTTGCTCCATCCGCGCTCGTCTTCGCCACCGCCATGTTGCAGGTAGAGCACAGGATAATGCTTGCCGCTGGTGGCATAACCGGCAGGAGTATAAACGTAGATGTTCTTCCACTTGCCGTTCACCTTCGACTGATAGCGCACGCGGCTCACCTCGCCGTGTTTCACGTCGGCCTTCAGCTGGTAGCGGTCGGCCTTATCTGCGGGGTAGGGAATCTCTATTCCACTCGTCATCATACTACAACCATAGAACGACTCGCTTGCGGGGTCAGCCACCTTCACGCCGTCAACCACGAGGAAGTAATAGTGGAAGCCTTCAGACTGCGGTTCGGTAGTGCAGGTCCACAAGCCGTCGGCCCCTTTCTTCATGTCGTAGAGCTTGCCAAGGTCTATCTGCACCTTCTGTGCCGTTGGAGCTTTCACGCGAAACTCCACTCTGCCGTCTTGCAGCACCCGTGGATATTCCTGGTTGCGAATGTTCAGAGCCGAGGGCTGAGGCAGCTTGGTCTCCTCCATGCCAGCCTGGCGCTGGAAGAAGTTCACCATGCTCTGGAAGGTCTCGTTGTTGAAGGTCAC
Source organism: Prevotella sp. P5-92 (assembly GCF_002251245.1). Lineage (GTDB taxonomy): Bacteria > Bacteroidota > Bacteroidia > Bacteroidales > Bacteroidaceae > Prevotella. Next base: position 21,700 of record NZ_NPJG01000054.1, on the reverse strand, counting down.
AGGACCATGGTTGCCGTTGGGCACGGTGATGAAGTTGTCAAGACGGCCTGCGTCCTTCAGTGCCTTTGAGAAAAACTCGCTCTGGCAATAAGGCACCACTGGGTCGGTGTCGCCATGAATGACGAGGAACATCGGGTCTTTCTTGTCGATATACGACATTGGGTTCATGGCGCGCACCATGTCGGGGTTCTCAGCTGACGGACCGCCGATGATGACAGCCTCTGGCGAGCTTGCGTCCTTATATGTCTCGCAACGCTCCATGCGGCTCATGTCGATAGGTCCAAACCAGTCCACCACGGCATCTACTGCGCTGCTCTCCTTGGTGTATTGTCCGAGCTGTCCCTCGATATCCACCTTCACCTTGCCAAACTTGCGGGTCTTCACACCATTGGTCGTTCCAGCCAATGAAGATAGATGACCGCCTGAAGAATAACCTGTGATACCTATAAAAGAGGTGTCGAGACCATACTTTGAGGCATTGCCGCGAACATAGCGGATGGCAGCCTTTACATCCTGTATCTGTGCCGGGAACTTGGCTTCGGTGCTGGCGCGATGGTTGATGCTCACCACGGCAAAACCCGCGTCGAGCAATTGTTGTCCGTATGACTTAAAGGCATCAACCTTGGAATTGTTGCTAAACCATGCACTGCCGTATATGAGCACTACGACCTTGTGAGTCGGCTGACCGTCGTCGGGAGTGTAGATGTCGAGTTTGTGACCTGTCAGTCCGTCGCCTACATAATCGACGTCCTTCCAATTGTTAGCCGTTGCAGCACCAGTCATAAGCAGTGCCATGGCTGCGGCTGCAAATCTGTGAATACTTTTTTTCATCATTTTATTGGTTCTTAATTAGTTAATTTTGCAATAGTGCCGCAAAAGTACATAAAAAAAGTGAAACTGCAACAACATAGACACATTTTTTAATAATTAATATTGGATAAAAGTATGTGATGCAACAAATCAAAAAGAATTTGTTATAAATCTATATGTTTATTACAAGATTTATTATTACCTTTGCACACCAAAATACGACAATAACAAACAATAACGCATGAAGAAGAATATCTATTTACTACTGCTTACGGCAGGAATGTGTGTCCCGACGATGGCACAGAAATCATTCGAGTTGGGCAAACCCAACGACGACAACTACCGATACCTCGATGGCTATAAGGCCCTCAAGGAATACATCGACTATTCGAAGTATCCCAATTTCAAGCTCGGTGCCGGCACCACCGTTAACACGTATCTCAGCAACAGCACATACAAGAGCATGATCAACAACAACTTCACCGAGACCGTGGCTGGCAATGCCATGAAGATGGCAAGTTGTGTGGACGGCAACGGCAACATGAATTTCACCAATGTGAAGAAATACGTCAATGCCGCGGACAAAAGCGGAATCAACGTCTATGGTCACACCCTCGCTTGGCACTCGCAACAGCCTAAGGCATGGCTGCTGAAGCTGCTCGCCGACAAGAAGGTCGATGGCGGAGAGGAAGTGTGGAAGACAGCTGCCAACAAGGATTTCCGTAGCGACAAAACCGTAAGCTGGAAGCCCGATGAAATCGACAAATTGGGTTATTCCATCAGCTTTAGCTCTACCGACGGCCTCAAGGTGACCACCACCAAGTCATATCCATGGCAGGCGCAGTTTGTGCCAATGTCTGACATCGCCCTCACCTCGGGCAAGACTTACACCATGACCATGACTGTCAAGGGTACTGGCTCAGGCAAGCTCGACGGCCGCGTGGGCAACTGGAGTGGCGGTGCAAACTTCAGCGTAAACTTCAACACCGAATGGAACGATGTGAAAGTGGAGGTGAAGCCTACTATGGACAACAACTTCATCCTTCTCCACGTTGTCAACTATGTGGGCGACGTGTATATTAAGAACATCAAGTTTGAAGGCTACGAAGGCCAGACACGCCCTCTCACACAAGAGGAACGCCACGACACGCTCGTATGGGCCATGGACAAGTGGATAAAGGGAATGATGGAAGCCTGTGACGGCAAGGTGAAGGCATGGGACCTCGTGAACGAAGCCGTAGCTGGCGCCGACAAAGACCGCGACGGCTACTACGACCTGCAGCACTCTGAGGGCTACGCCCAAGGCACATGGGATGTAGGCGGCGACGCGTTCTACTGGCAAGACCACATGGGCGACCTTGAATACATCCGTCAGGCTTGCCGCCTGGCACGCCAATATGGTCCCGAGGATATCGTCCTTTTCATCAACGACTATAACTTAGAGTCTGATTGGGATAACAACAAGAAACTGAAGTCGCTCATCAACTGGATAGAGAAGTGGGAGGCTGACGGGGTTACAAAGATTGACGGTATAGGCACACAGATGCACATCAGCTGTTTTCAGAGCGACACTCACCTTAACAACGTCAAGAAACATATCACTCAGATGTTCCAGCTCATGGCTAATTCTGGCAAACTCGTGAGAGTAAGTGAGTTGGATATGGGTTACGTGCACGGTACCGACCGTTGGGGAGCATCGTCGAAGACGGCTGATCTGACCGAAGCCGAACACAAGAAGATGGCCGACTTCTACGAGTGGATCATCAAGGAGTACTTCCGTATCATACCTCCCGAACAGCAGTGGGGCATCTGCCAGTGGTGTACCACCGACGCTCCTGCCAACAGCGGATGGCGTGGCGGCGAACCTGTCGGCATCTGGGACATCAACAACTACCGCAAGCACGTCTATGCCGGTTTCGTACGTGGACTGAACGGCGGCGAACCGAGCGGTATTCGTGGCATTGAGGCCGACGACACCATCGACATCTCCAAGGGCATATACAACATGCAAGGTGTGCGCATGTCAGCCACATCACTCGACCAGCTGCCTTGCGGTATCTACATCGTAGGAGGCAAAAAGGTAGTCGTTAAATAATCAAATATTTAACGCTACATCCATACTTAATTGCAGACTTTCGGTCTAAATCTTACTATTTTGAGATTTATACCGAAAGTCTGTTTTTTTGCGAAATCAATGTATAAACTCACCATTTCCATAGTTGACTTCTCGTGCTGAAGAGATGCAGGTCATAGCCTCGCTTCACCAACTTGTCGCACACAATGTTCTCGTATATTGCCCCTTTGATACAAATAAATCACAAAATTCCTACATGTTCAACTTTCCACGAATAGCTTCTTTTGATAAAGTAAGAGAGCAAAGGTGAGAGTCATTTACCATCCCTCTTAGATGACAACTGAATACTCGTGTGTCACGGTCGTACCACAGTTAGTGACACGACCGTACCATAACTATGGAACACTTGTGTCACTAACTGTGGTACAGTCGTGTTACAAGCTATCCATTTCCCTTTTCACACGGCTTGTCAGTAGCCGCCTGAAGTTAAACTATTTATGTTGACTACTTATCGTCTTGTTGATAAAACAGGTTGCCAAGTTAATGTACTTAATGATAATTCTCGTTGACTCTACTTGTCATTGTTTACTCTGAAGGTTGACCACGACGACGGTGACAGACAAAATCGTCTGTCACCTATCTGTCACCAGCCCTAAGATGCTATATATTAAGCACTTATAGGCCTATGGTGACAGATGACAGATAAAAACAAAAATTTTCACGTAAGAGAAGTGTAGATAAGGATAGTAAGAAGAAACTTTTGTTTCACTTCTGCCCTGCTTATTTGTCTTTTCTTGGAAAACAGAAAATCAGCGGGTGTTTCCGAACGGACAAGGGGGCTGATGACTTTGCAAAGATACACTCAATTGCTGAGACTGCCATGAAAAATGGTAATTCCAAATACAAGGCTATACTTGCTGTTGTAAAGCAGTAAGGTAAAAGAGTGATGCATATTCTATTGTTTTTTCCATCCGCGCCTCACGTTCCTTCTGTTTTTTAATGGCTAACTGTTCCTTTAGTTTATTGAGCTTTTCGTGGTTCTGGATAACTGCATCTACCGTGAATGCTCGCTTGTTAACCTCATCAACTTTTGCTTGGTATTCTGTTTCCAGTTGCTGTTTGATGAATGCTACCTGTTGATCAACCAAATCCTTGACGATAGTAGGTAAGTTGTTCCGAAGGGATTCGGTTATTGCCTCGGTGTCCACGGTTGGTATTGTAGCAATATCTTTGATGATTCTATCAATCTTAACCGACATCTTTTTGTCATGGGTCTGCAGTTGTTTTTGTTAGCTTTCTATTATCGATTGTAAATCTTTAGTCTTGTCGGCAATCTGAATTTCCAGATACATTTGGATTCCGACAACAATCATTCTGAATATCACAAATGTTCCTGCAACAATGTAGATGTATGGTATAATAGGTTCTGCATAGCTCCATATAGTTTCTTTGTGACTGACAAAAGCTATTACAATAAAACCGAGTACAATGACTATTGCGATAATAGTCAATACCCACACTATCTTTTCTAATATCTTGAAGAACTTAATCATATCATTACTTCATTATTACCCAGTGACCGTCTTTGCGACCACCTTCACGAGCGAGGACACCCATTTTATGAGTATAGGAATGCCTTTTAAAATCATCCTTTGAATAATGGATTCCTTTTCCGAAATCTTTTCCGAAACATCAGCTTTCTTGGCCCCTTCATCCACCTCTTTCCCCGATTATTTAGTCGGGCAAAGTAAATCCCTGATGTCAACGTCCAGAATAGCTGCCACTTGACGAAGAGTTTCGAGATTAGGTTGTACAATGTTAGTGCACCACTTGCTGACCGTTGCAGGGTCTCTACCAACCTTTTCTGCTAACCACTTCGCGGTCTTTTTCTGTTCCACCAACACCTCCTTCAAACGGTTAATGTCGCCCTTTGGGACGTTACTGGTGTTACTCGTATTATCCGTATTACTAATATTACTCATATTTCTATTTCTTTGCGTTTCGTGCAAAGTTATAAATAATTTTTGTAATACACAAAAATTCCCAGACAAACATGGACAATCCTGTGTTTTTGTAATATAAGAATGGGGGCACTATGTACAAATACAGCAGGAACAACTTGGTGCGTTTTGCCAGAAGAATCCTTCAGAAAAGGCAAATTTCAAAGAAAATGACACACGAAACACTATTTTTCGTTAAATAATTCTTCCTTCTCGAATATTTTTTATATTTTTGCGTTTAAATTAAAACGTTTTATCATGGCAGAAATAAAGAAGTTTAATAGAATCAAGGTTGTTTTGGCAGAAAAAGACAGAACTGGCAAATGGCTGGCAGCGCAAGTTGGCAAAAGCAATTGTACCGTATCTAAATGGTGCAGCAATACAGCTCAGCCAGACCTGCAAACCTTAGACAAGATTGCCATTGCGTTAGATGTAAGTGTAAAAGATCTGCTTAACGACACTGAGAAATAATGACGTTAGAAGAAATAATAGCTCGCAAAGAAGGACAGACCTTTGATCGCAAGAGCATTCAGATAGAGCCCAAGGCATTAGCGATTCCAATAGTGGCAATGGCTAATGCAGATGGTGGTGTGCTTGCTATCGGTGTATCTGACAAGACGCGAAGAATAGAGGGCGTTGATGGCAATGAAGAACGTCTTAACAATTTGCTCCGTGTACCATTCGACTTCTGCAATCCTTCTGTAAAAGTTCGATGCGAATACCTTCCATGCAAAGATTCCGAAGGTAAAGAAAACCGCATTCTCCTCATTCATATCCCTGCCAGCGGTCAACTCCACACCAATCAGGCGGACGAATGCTTCATGCGCGTTGGTGATAAGAGTAAGAAACTCAACTTTGATGAGCGAATGCAACTTCTTTATGACAAGGGCGAACGCTACTATGAGGACAAGGATGTATATGGTGCAACCATCAATGATGTTGACATGAACCTTGTGAACGACTACATTCAAGTTATTGGCTATAGCAAATCTGCCATGGAGTACCTGCGAGAGAATAACGATTTCGTAACAGAAGTAGATGATCAGCAAAAGATAAGCACCGCTTGCATTCTTCTCTTTGGCAAGAATCCACAACGTTTCTTCCCTCGTGCTCGTACCCGTTTCATCCGTTATGAAGGAACAGAGGAAAAGGTCGGCACGGAAATGAACGTGGTAAAGGACGTGACTTTCGAGGGAGCCATCCTCAATCAGGTTCGTCGTACTATCGACTATCTTGAAACACAGGTTCGCGAACACACCTTCTTGGGACAAGACGGACGTTTTGTTACTAACCGCAACTATCCAAAATTTGCTATCCAAGAGATGGTGGTAAACAGTTGTTGCCATAGAGCATACAACATCAAGGGAACTGAGATACAAATAAAGATGTTCGATGATCGCCTTGTCTTTGAAACACCAGGTGACCTCCCCGGACTTGTACGTCCCGACAATATCCGTCACACCCACTTCTCACGCAACCCAAAGATAGCCCAATACCTAAAGGCATACAAGTATGTCAAGGAGTTTGGTGAAGGCATTGACCGCATCTGTAACGAGTTAGAGACAAGAGGCTCAGCAATTCCTTCTTTCCACATCAATGCATTCATCTTAAAGGCTACTCTGAAAGCTGAGTGGACAGAAAAAGACACCTCGGCAACGAACACGGACAACAATGTCCACAAAGATGTCCACAAAGATGTCCACAAAGAAATATCAGAGCGTCAATCTATTATTATTTCAATGATTCAAGACAATCCTGATATAGGGCGTATTGAAATGTCCACAAAATTAGGAGTAAACGAGAAGACCATCAGACGCGATCTTGACGATCTCAAGGAAAAAGGAATAGTGGTTCGTGTCGGAGGACGTAAAGAAGGTCATTGGGAGATAAGTCAATAGAACCTTATCGACAAAAGAAATTAACAAACAGACCAAATGTTCTACAATATAATAACAACAAAACGCGACCAGTGGCTTTCACGTCCCGACAGCCCCGCATCGCTGCTCATAACCTACATTGAGCAGCGAGGCAAGATGCGTGATGCACAGGTGGATGCTATCAAGACGTACTTGTATCTTAAGATAGAATGCCAGAACCAACCGCTTGCTGTTCTTTTTAAGCAAGGCAGGTTCAATACACTCTCCCTCGATGACATTGATAATATGCCACTCTCTGCAGCTGCACGCATGGTATTCAAGGAATCACCTGCCGCTGTGGCACTCTATGAATTTGCCTCACTGAAGGACGAGAAAGGAAAACCGATTGCCGATGCTTTGCGAAAGGCGGTGATGGAAGAGCCGCAAAACATAGATTTTAACGGCATCTTCAATCGCATTTTCTATGGCGTGAATTATCCCGACTATGTGTTCAGCCTTCCAATGGGTGCAGGCAAAACCTATCTTATGGCGGCATTCATCTACCTCGATCTGTATTTTGCACAGCAGGAACCGGACAATCCTGCCTTTGCACATAACTTCATGGTCATGGTTCCATCGGGATTGAAGACTTCTGTAATTCCTAGTCTTCGCACCATACAGGATTTTGATCCATCGTGGGTAATTCCCGAGCCGGCTGCTTCACAGTTGAAGCGCGAGTTGAAGTTTGAGATGTTGGACGAGAATAAGAGTGCCAACAAGTCAAACCGCACCAAGAACCCGAACGTACAGAAGATTGCCATACACGAGCCTCTTGCCGAACTCTTCGGTCTTGTTGCTGTGACCAATGCCGAGAAGGTGATACTTGACCGCATCGACAAAGGTTCGGATGGATTGTTTGACTTCCATGACAAATCTGTCGACGAGAAGGATCGAGTTGCCAATGAGCTGCGTAACAAGATTGGCAAACTGCCACACCTCTCCATTCTGCTTGACGAAGTGCATCATGTGGCATCATCTGCTACAGATGACGAGGCAAAACTGCGTACAGTGGTCAACCGCTGGGCAAGCCAGGGCACCATCACTACCGTAATGGGTTTCTCTGGCACACCTTATCTGGACAAGAAGGACAAGATTGCTGTGACCGAAGCACAGAGCGTTGCCACCACCGAAATGTCGAACATCACCAACTACTATCCATTGGCAGAAGGTATAGGCAATTTCCTCAAAGTACCAAAGGTCATTAAGAGCGATAGCAACGAGCGTACGGAGATTGTAGAGAAAGGAGTGCGTGAATTTCTGCGTCTGTACAAAGATACCGTCTATACCAATGGCACATGCGCCAAATTGGGAATCTATTGCGGAACCATCGAGACGCTCGAGACCGTCATCTATCCGCTCGTAAACCAGCTATGTGCAGAAGAAGGCATTGACCCGGCAGAGGCGGTGCTGAAGTTCCACGAGGGCAACAAACAATATCCTGCCCCCCAGACGGCTCGCGCTGAGTTTGCCATGCTTGATCGTCCACAGTCACGCAAGCGTATTGTGCTTCTTGTACAGATTGGTAAGGAGGGCTGGGATTGCAAGAGCCTTACGGGCATCATCCTCTCGCAAGAGAAGGATTGTCCGAAGAACATGGTGCTACAAACTTCTTGCCGCTGTCTGCGTGAGGTGACGGATGCCAGTCAGGAAACTGCCCTCATCTACATGAACAGCGAGAACTACAAGTATCTTGACGAGCAACTGCAGAAACAGCAGCATATCTCCATTCAAGAGTTCCAACAGGGCAAGAAGCATGAGGAAACCGTTCTGCTCAACCGCTACGACCGTACGGATCATCTGCATCTGCCCAAAGTGGAGTTCTACCAGATGCGTGTGACAAGTACGGGTATGGTTGCAGAACCAGTTACCTACGAAAGAACTCGTGAAGAGATAAACCATGCCACCGATTCTGCTCATATAGATAACCCTGTAGTGACCGAATGGCAAATTACAAACCGAGGTCTTCAACGCACAAGCACCATTGCCGACAGCGGAGAGCATGGCAGCGAGGAAGCCAACTACAACCAGTGGCTGTATCGCATTGCAAAGGATAGTTTCGGCCAGCTCTCCATCCCGCAGCTCAACCGTCAGTCAGATGCTTTACAGACAATATTTGATTCGATAACCTATACCGACGCAGAGGGTGTGACAAGATTCAGTTCACATTACAGCATAGCGAAGGTAAATGCCAACATACGCAAAGCCTTCTACGAGAAGCGCATACTCAGCATTCAGCAGGACCTCATCGACACCGATGCCTCGCTGCTGCACATCAATGCCGATACCATATTCTCGCCTATTGAAGTGTTGAAATCAAAGGTGAGCGATTACATCCCAGAAAAGGATAAGGTGGAGAATATCGTGAAGGAAGACCGAGGCGAGGTGCTTGTGGACGAAAAGACACAAACCATCATTGACGGATTGATTGCTATGGGACAGACAGAGATGGCAGAGCAACTCCGAGCGAAGTTCACCAGCGAGCCTAACAAAGACCGCTCATACCATTATCTTCCTTACCATGTGGATAGTGATTTTGAATCTGTCTTCCTTAATGAGGTTCTGACGCAGCAATGCATCCATGAGCATGATCTGGAAGTGTATTACAATGGTGACGGACAATTCACGGAGTTCCGCATCGACTGCTTCAAGAAGAATGCTCACAACCAATGGAAATTTATCGGTCGCTACACGCCTGACTTCCTCATTGTGAAGCGCAAGGATGACAAAATCCACAAGGCGCTTATCGTAGAGACAAAAGGCGCACTCTATGCTCAGGACGAAGCTTTCAAAGACCGTAGGGCATTCGTCGAGGGACAGTTCCTTAAGCAGAACGAAGAGAAGTTCGGTTATAAACGCTTTGACTATCTCTACCTCGAAGACTCCCTCACCGACAACGAGCGCATCAATAAGACAAACGATATCATCAACAAATTCTTTGCATAAAACACTATGGCAGTAAAATATATTCCGTTCTTTCCAGAACCTATTGAGGGACAAGCCCTCCTGAACAATTTCAACCGCACACTCCGCTATCGTGGGGTGGAAGACCTTAGTGGTCGCTTGCGTCGTGGTATGCCTTACTATGAGGTGGAGACAACCGAGAAAGTGGGCGATGCTGACACAGATAATATGATTATCCGCGGCGAGTGTCTCTCGGCCTGTGCCTACCTCAAAGAACAAGGCATAAAGGTTGACCTCGTGTATATCGACCCACCATTTGCCAGCGGTGCCGACTATGCAAAGAAAGTGTATGTGCGTCGCAATCCGAAGGTGGCTGAGGCTATTTCACAGGCAGAGACAGAGCTTGATATTGATGAACTCAAAGCCTTTGAGGAAACGATGTATGGCGATGTGTGGGACAAGGAGAAATACCTCAACTGGATGTACGAGAATCTTGTAGCTATAAAGAGTGTGATGAGCGATACGGCAAGTATCTATGTGCACTTGGATTACCATATTGGACATTATGTGAAGATACTGATGGATGAGATATTTGGAGAGGATAATTTCAGAAATGAAATTGTTTGGAAAAGAACTGGAGCACATAACGATGCTGGAAAATATGGTATTGTTCATGATACGATATTCTGGTACTCAAAAAACCAAGAATACTTCTTTCACGAAATATTCATTGATTTAACAGAGGAACATAAATCTACACGTTTTAAAAATATAGAAGAAGGTACAGGTAGAAAATTCTATCCTGGTCCTATTACAGCTCCTGGATCAGGGCCATCAAGAATATTTAGAGGGAAAGAATTGTTACCACCAGCAGGTCGCCATTGGAGTTATTCACAAGAGAACATCGATGAACTTGAACGGCAGAACAGAATATATTATAGTTCTACAGGTACTCCTTATTTAAAAGAATATGAAGACGAATATGTAGAGCAAGGCAGAAGAGTTCAAAGTATTTGGGACGATATCTTGCCATCTAAGACAGGGAACGAATTGGTTGATTACGCCACCCAGAAGCCCGAAGCCCTTTTGGAGCGCATCATAAAAGCCTCGTCTAACGAAGGAATGCTTGTGGCCGACTTCTTCGGAGGCAGCGGTGTGACTGCTGCTGTGGCAAACCGTCTTGGTAGAAGATTCATCCATAACGACATCGGCATTAACAGCATACAGACAGCACGCGACCGATTGGTAAGTGCTGGCGCTAGCTTTGAGGTTAAAGAAGTAAAAGACGGCGTACGGCTCTATCGCAACCCTCAGCAGACGATGGATAACATCTGCCGACTCATGCCGGGCATGAAGAACGATGATAGCGTGGATGAGTTCTGGGAGGGTTACATCAGCGATTCAAAGTTGGGCAAGGTGCCTGTCTATGTGCCTAACCTCATGGACAGCTCATCAAAACTGCTCGATGAAGTGATGATGAACCGCATACTGCACGAGGCAATTCCCGAACTGCCAAGCGACATCAAGAAGGTCATCGTCTATTACGTTGACATCACCAGCGAAGAGGAAATATACAAGTTCATCAACGAGGACAAATCTGTGCCAAAGGATTTTGTGGAACTACGTGACCTGAAAGTGGTGCTTGATGATGTAGTGGCAGAGGACTATGCCGAGTATAAGGTGGAACGTGCTACCGAGGAACTCTGCGGTAAGAAGATAGAAAAGGAAGGTTTCGACATAGAGATAACCAAGTTCGTCAGTGACCGAGTATTGCAGAAGATCTATGACTTCAACGCAAAGAACATGGGTGCCGACAAGAAGAAAAAGTTCAATCCAATCTCAATCAGCAAAGAAGGTCTTGAGACAATTGAATACCTTTCGGTTGACTGTACTGCCACAGAAGGCGAATGGCACAGTGACTCAGAAGTGAAGATAGACAAACTCGGCTACGTCATTCTCAACGGCCAGAAGACAAAGAACTTCTGGGATGCAAAAATCTATGCACCAAAGCAACCTCTACGTCTCAAAATCCGCAACATCTGCGGAGATGAAACAATTTTTGTCTTATAGCCTTTTCTTATATGATACAATATATAACTCCTAACATAGAAAAATATGACAGCGTAGACACTCTCATTGCCAATGAGAATGTCACGAGATCAATATTTGACATTCAGCCTGAATTGTCAATAAAAGATGTGTTAAATGAGTCTTTTCTTTGCATTGTCGGTGAGCCTGGTATGGGCAAGAGTCGTTTGTTAGAGGAAGTGCAATCATCAATAAATACAGAGGATTATACAAAGTGGGATGCTAACAAATTTAATAAGGAAAATATTCCTCAACATTTCAAGTACTGCATTATAGATGCTCTTGATGAAGTTGATCATAATAAGTTTTTTAATATACTGCGTGATATCAATCATTTTAAGAAGACTCATCCTTCAACTAATGTTTTCTTTTCATGTAGGAGTCACTATGTAAGTACATACAGGCAGTATTTCGCATCATGCGAAGGACTGCACTATCTTGAGATTCAGAAACTCAAACAAGAAGACATCAAGAATGTTATAAGAAATTTTTCACAGAATACACAAGATTGTATTGCAAAATCCCCAAAGTTATTTGAGTTATTGAGGACTCCACGGTATTTGAATTTCCTCATTGAACTTGAAGAACATAGTATAGAATGCAATACTATTGGCGATTTGTTTGAATACATCGTTGATAAAAGTATTGAACAAGCATTGGAAAACTACAAGCCATTGAATAATAGAAACACAAAGTTTCTTGTTCAACGTGTTTTAGAGAAAATCGCGCTTGTAATAGAGATTGGTCGCAAAGATTATATTACTAAGGACGAACTTTACACGATTCTTGATGGTTTGACTGGCAATATGTCTCAATTGCTTATTGCAAATGTTGATTTATTGTATTTCCAAAACAGAATTCTGATTGACAAGGGAAATAAACTAAAATTAGGAAACACAGAATTGCAGGAATATCTTGCAGCAAAAGAATTATGTCGTCAAAGCTATATAGAGAGCGTAATCTATGATCTGGCAGTACAGAAGGAGTTGAGGCATATATACCCGAATTGGTTCGACATAATACCTCATATTTCTTACTTGTCTGATACAGAGACCTTTATAAATACAATAAAATTACTGCTCTCATACGAACGCAATTTAGACAGCGAGGTGTTTGCTCGTCTTACGAAATACGTAGAGCCTGATTATTTGCAGACTTCTCAAAAAGAGGAATTATTCAAATTGTTATTTGAGAACTTTCAGCACAACAACGTATATATTAGTTGGAGAGGGGACGTGTTAAGGCTTTTGGCTGAGTGTTATTCAACCAAATGCAATAGCACACTATTAGTTTCTTACGAGAATCTAAATAAGATACAGCTATATAACATATATACTATATTGGAGGCACTTTGCAAAGATATGCAAAGTCTTGATGCCCTTGTGGAAGAATACTGGACTAACGCAGCTAAAGAGCTTGTTAGATCAACCGATGTTGATAAGCAGAGAAATGCCATATGTATTTTTGACGCATTAAAGGATAAAACAGAGCTCATAGAATTGTCTTCTTCATACTGCAGTTGGGAACAGGATATACGAAATAAGTATATTGAAGTGACTGGTTATGGTAAGATTATAGAAAAGCAAATAACAAAAATATGGATAGAAGAGTGTTATAATCAAAACCCATATGCGATAAATGCAATATTGTATCAGACGGATGCTGAAACGATTGCCTATATATACCAGAAGATAGTTGAAGATAATAAAATTGATAAGTTCCTAAACAAAAAAGGAGCACTCTCAGTCAGCTATGATTTGTATCTCCCAAAACAGTTTGAAATTGTTTGGGATAAGGATTCGAAGACTAGGTTAGTAATGGTCAAAATAGTATGTATGCGAGTACAGCATCATTATCATTTCAATAATGAAGATTTTGATAGGATTGTCAGAACTATTTTGCTAAACAATGTAACAGCTCTTGAATTTTATAAAAACTTTGAATATTATTGGGATTTTGAACATGTTTTGACTAAACTAGACTCTTCTCTAATTGACGTTACGATAATTAAAGCTGTAGAAAATGTATTATCTTCAATTGGTGCAGACGAATGGGTTAAAGATAATTGCATCATTACATTAGTAAATAAAATACGCAAGGATGAAAGTAAGAAGGATGATATATCCGAATACTTATCTAAATACGCAGATACTTTCAGTCGATGGGATAATTCTCCCAAACAAGAAAATGAAATAACTACACAACGACAAATATTGGAAGAAAAGTACAAGATCTTAAGTGACAAAAATAAGTCTGAATATGAAAAGATAGAGGTTGCCTTAATATTATGTAAAAACTTTGAATACCTTTCAAGTCTGGATACTACATCATTTGTTGATTTTGTCGTAAGCTATTTATCGAAAATCAATTTAGATGTTACAGAAGTAAAGATTAAAGATAATAATACATTTACTATTTCAACTGTATTATATAATTTGCCAATATTAGTTAGAACACTATTTAAATTGGGGAATCGTGATATTCTATTTAAACATCGCCTATTGATTGCAAAATCAATTCCGACGTTATTGTGTACTTATGAGTATAACAATGATGAAATAAGAGAAATATACAGGCATATCATTGGTGACATCGAACCAAAAGAGAAAGAAGAATTAGTAAAATGGTGGGCTTCAAGGGCTGACGATTATATGAACTTCTATTACGAAAACATTATAACATGTATTACCGAATACGGAATTGATGTGCTTTCGTATAAACTAGAGGAGTTCGTAGAAGAATATGTAAAATGCCAAGACATCAATCATGTATCAGCAGCTTCAAAATCTTTGGAACTGATTGCTACTGATAAATATTGTCAATGGACATTAGATAAGTACAAATCTTTATTTGACAGGCTCTCAAACGAGGATATTGATAGTCTAAAAATGATGTGCAATGGTATAATGATAGAAAAGTTCCAAGACCAAGAGTCCATATTTTGGCGAATGAATTATCTAAAGACTCATAAGATTAAATCATTGGATTTTGAATCTGGACATGCACGCGCCATATCACTTGCGGAGTCAGAGATGACAAGCCAAAGCCCCAGTATGTTCAGGTGTTTTATGCCAATAGCTGGTAATATGTATCTTGATGAACAGATGTATGAGTTGTTTTGTTTTACCTTATCATTTGTTGAAGACCATAGCTATCGAGAATATGCAGAATATCTATTAAAGCAAACTTGTTTGTATTTTACTCTGACGGGAGAAGCCTCACATTTCTGTCGTTTAAGAAGCATGGTGGATGAATATAATTTCACCAAGCCTATTTATATGCTATTTAGCATCTTGTCAAGATATGAAATCCTGATAATGCAAAACACAACCGACAAAATAAGTAATGCCGTTAGATTATATAATAGATGTTTGGAGAAAAAATATCTGCCAATTAAGAATGAATATGATTTGAGAAAATATTTTCTGGTTGTTTGTCAAGAAGTCCAAAAAACTATTCAGGATGAAGGTATATACTCCGTCGTCAGACAAGATAATCTAAGTGAAGACTTCATACAAAGAGAACTCAAAAATACGATTATAAATAAATGCAGTCAAATGGGGCTTACAGAGATTAGGATTGATCGAGAAGTTGCATTACAAGACAACAAACGAACTGATATTCTTATGAGTTATGGCATGTGTCGACCTATTATGATAGAACTTAAACTGCTTAATAACAAGGAAATTCAAAAAGATGACGAGCGGAATAAGTATAAGAAGAAGTTTGTTCAATACACAAATGCAACAAATGCCTGTCTATCTGTTTTTTGGATTTTTGATGTAAAGAAGCCTAACAGTTCAAAGAAGAAATTTAATAAGCTTAAGGAAGAATACTCTGATTTAAATGACACCATTGTTATGCTATCAGACTGTAAATGTAGCAGTGAAACTGAAACCGGAATGTCGGTTAAAAGGAAGAGTGGTAAAAAATAATGATGTACTTATGACTGATTTCATGAGTATCGCGCTAAAATCGGGGCACAAACGATACGAGATAGAGATCTTGAAAAGCCATAAAATGATTGAATGTCGCTTTAAAGGCCATCCGAAAAAAGTAACGAATGCAATACTTCGAGTAGATAAACCAATAGTAATTAAAAGAATCTCAGACAAATGATTGTTTCTACACTTAGACATAAGATTAAAGGGTTAGACGAACTCTTTAAGTATCTTCCGAAAGACTACAGTTTTCACGATGCTGGGCTGGTATCATTGAATTGGGACGTGGAAAAGGAAGAATTGACGGTAACTTTTCATGTTATCATGGTATAGACAAGTAGGACACTGACTGAAGTGAACCCATAAAGTTGGACACAACCCTTACTGTTCATATGCGAAGAAGAACATTAGAAGAAAAGTTAGAAGCTATTAGATTAGTAGAGGCGGGCAACTCTCCTCGTTCAGTGTCTGACCGTTTACACATTGGACACCATCAAATTTATGAGTGGTTATACATTTATAAAGAAAAAGGCGTCTCTGGGCTTGAAAACAAGCGTATATGTAAGAAAAATCAGTATTCATTTGAAAAAAAATGCGAAATAATTCGTGAATATCAAGAATCTGAGCTAACTTTGCCGGAGATTAGTTCTAAGCATGGTATCTCATCCAGTACCTTAGTCAGTTGGCTATCCAAGTTCAACAAGGGTGGAAAGGATGCGCTTGCAAGAAAGCAACCATCGCCAAGAGAACAATCCAAGAGCATTATGAGACGATTAGCAAAGGAAGAGTGGGAGAAGGAAAACGAGAGGCTCCGCAAGGAGAACGAACGCCTCAGGGCAGAGAACCTGCTGCTAAAAAAAGTGAAAGCCTTAGTCGAGGAAAGAGAGTCCCGAAACAGAAGGATTGGGCGCGGGCCATTGACGAACTAAGGCGCGAGGAGCATGTGGATCTCAATCTCCTGCTGGAGTTGAAGAAGATGGCACGCAGCACTTTTTACTATCACATGAAAAATATTGGCAATGATGACAAATACAAGGATGTGAAGGACAAAATAGCAACAATCTTCCATAGGCACAAAGGCCGGTACGGGTATCTGAGAGTGACTGAGGAGTTGCGAAAAGATGTCCAAGGCATCAACCATAAGACAGTCAAAAGACTCATGGATGAGTTGGGGCTTAAATGTGAGGTGCGTAAAGTGAGATACAGGTCATACAAGGGTGATGTCGGCAAGACTGCGCCCAATGTGATTAATAGGGATTTCACGGCAGACAGGCCTTTGCAAAAGGTAGCTACCGACGTAACCCAAATAAACATAGGCGGTTCCAAAATTTATCTCTCACCAGTGCTTGACATGTTTAATGGAGAGATTCTCTCCTATGCGATCTCGGATTCACCAAACCTTAAGATGGTGATGGACATGCTTAACCAACTTTATGACGAAGTTGGCTCTACAGAAGGCATGCTGATGCACTCTGACCAGGGATGGCACTACCAGCATGCCGCATACCAGAGGAGTCTGAAGAACCACCATATTATTCAGAGTATGTCGAGAAAGGGAAATTGTCTTGACAATTCCGTAATGGAGAACTTCTTTGGAATAATGAAGTCTGAGCTGCTGTATGCAAAGGAATACACATCGATGGATTCATTTATAACTGATTTAAAAGAGTATATGGAATACTACAATAATGAAAGAATAAAATTGAGACTCAACGGTATGTCTCCTGTTTTATACAGAAAGGCATTCGAACAGGCTCACAGTTATTTACCCGTCCAACTTTGTGGGTTCACTTCATGACCTGTCCCCTGTCCCGACGGGGGTACTGATGGCTTACGTTAAATTCGTGTTAAAACTATTTCAAGCATATATAACTTCCGTTTATTTTCTTTATCTTTGCAATGTTCTTACCTCTATTGCCATCCCCGAAGCCAATAGCTCACAACAGGGGGGGCGGTAGAATAGGGTCTATAGTGAAACTTATAAATAATAGAAGATATGGATTTGTTTTTAGTTGAAACACTATCTTGCACAATATCTTCAATGGTTCTTCCTGGCAAGAAAGTATTTTGAAGACACTAAGATGGAGATTATGAAGAATGAGTTGGAGAGAAAATAAGATTAATAGGCTGAAACCTCCTGACACGGAGTTATAATGATTTGTCGCTATGGCAGAAAATGGAACTCCGTGGGTCAATGCTGATGCGTTTCTCCCGATTCTTACGTTATGCATCGCCACATTTGTGGACATCGGATGAGCGTATGAGACGTGTGCAGGAGTATATACATTCACATATCGTGAGGAGATTGATATTGATGATCTGTCGGAAGTGGTTTGTATTACCAAAACTTATCTGATTCGTCTTTTCAGAAAAAAATCGGTACATCTCCATTACAATATATCAATAAGAAAAAGGTGGAGAGGGCACAGTTGTTGCTCTGCACCACAGATATGCTCTTGAAGTTTATCTTATTTTCGTAGTCAATAGTTCTATAGAACCCAACAATCCTGATGGAAGCAGGGGGGATTCTTTTGTGAAGAACTTGAAGCATCCGACGGTCTTTCTTCCTTTGGAGGGGCGTGGGGTGCCATTGCTCAGCCACTCGGGAATCTTTGCCATATAACGACCTGCCGTAGGACTGCCTGGGGCATAGGTGTATGTCAGGGGGGCTGACCATTCTATGTCGTCTGGCTCCTGCTCATCGCCTATCATGCGGTTAGGCCACAGGTTGGTAACGTCAATGCTTATGGTGTTGATGCCTTTATGTATGGCAGAGGTGATATCCAATAGGAATGGTGCCTTCCATAGAGTGGGGAAGGGCTTGCCATTGACGGTTACAGAGGCAAGGTTTTTTACTTGACCTAAGCTGATGATATAGCGTGCGTCTTTCTTCAGTTTCTTAATGGTAAACGAATTGCTGTAAGTCGCTGTCCCTGAGAAATATCTTACGTTGCTGTCAGAGGATGTCGTCCAGTCGAACAGAGTGTCATTATCAACAATGATGTCATCAGCGTCTTTATAGTGAAAAGCCACCTTCCACCCTTTATCTATCTCTGTCCTGCCGTCGCTGGTCGGGAGTGAGGTTAGCAGTTGGTTTTCAGGACGTGGCGTTTCAGAAGATGTCTCTGTATCTGAGATAATGATAAATCTTGAACCGTACGGCTCTATGGAGAGTATCATAGGTCTGTCGTCTATCTTCTGCATAGTAAGATTGTATGCATCCCATATCTCCAGTTTCCTGCCTTTGGCAACGGAGGCAAGCCGGATGGTGTCTGATACGCTTTTGTTTGTAGGATTACAGAGGAACAGTATGTCATTATCTCCGTCAGTGCGCTGATAGGTCATGAACTTATCCGTTCCCTTCCATTGCTGTTTCGTCGGCACACCACGTTGCAGTAGCGACTGACAGCGTGCCATGTAGTCGAATAGTGCGCGTGCTCCACCAGCTTTCCACCATGTCTGATTGGGTACGAAATGTGTGCCCCAGATGCCGAATGACATTCCCGGCTCTACATTTGTCCAAGGGTTGCAGGCGCCTGCATGGAGCATCATCCTGTTAACACCATTGCAGTAGGCTTTGTCGCATATCGGCTTTAAGGATTGCGGGTCGTCTTTCCATGCGTGAAGAGGCCAGCACGTAAAGGCTTCTGCGGCAAGTAACGGGCGTTGTAGATTTCTCATCACCTGCTCATGACGCTTCATGTCTTTCCAACCCCATGTCTCGGGCTTTACCCAGAATTCTGTCGCTATGACTGCGCTGTTTGCCTCCTTGAGTATCTTGTTGATATCGAGCACTTGGAATGGCTTCTGCCCGCCTGTACCATACGGCTCTATCATCAGCTGCATACCGGATGTCTTGCGTGCCAGCTGATTCATATAGCCATAATAGTTTTCTGCAAAGAGTGAGGTGACAACATCTACAAGGTCTTTCTTGAATCGTGCCGACTCTTCCTTACTGCCGATGATGTTGCGCCCTACGATGTAAGGCAGGTATGGCAGTATGTCATATTTCTTCCGTTTCAAGAACTCATCTGGCAAAACCACACTCCAATCCTGACCGCCAGCCTCATAGCTGTCTATCTCTATTATATTAAACGTTTTGCCGGCATGAGGTCCTGCAATGTCTATGAGCATCTGTGGATATGCATCCCAAAAGGCTTTTACAGCCACCCTGTTCATCTTGTCACACTCCAGCCCTTGTCCCGACAGAGGGGCTTGTGCTTCGTTGGTCTTTCCGTTTGTCGTGTGTCCGAAGCGCAGAAGGCTATACCCGGAAATGTCTTTGGCAAGGGCAGAAGGAATGTTTGCTATCTGAGATGACTTGTCAAAATACTGTGTCAGGTCTATTATGTTTTCCTTCATGACAATGCTGTCGTCAGGAAGTGCCAAGAGGCAGATGTCTTCGTAATAGTTGTATTTTTCGTCAACCTTTGGACGAGGGAGTGCGACACTAATAAAGATAGGTTTTTTCTTGCCTTTGCCAACAGCTGTGTCGGGCATCTTTGTTTCTGAGAACACAAGTTTCTGCATGCTATATTCCGGTGTCACTGTTCCGTAGGCACTTGATGACCATCCGGGGCAGTTGTGGGTACCGAAGGTGAGCCCGAGACGCTGGCACTCATCCATCGTCCAACGCATCATAGACTTCCATTTCTCTGAACCGATAGCGCAGGTGGGGTCACCAACCCTGCTTTGCTGGTCACCGCCAATCTGAAAATTTTGTACGCCAGATAGTCCAGCAGCCTTGAAAGCCTCCAGATCTTTCGTGATAGCCTCCTTACTGACAAGCCCATCCATCCATTGCCATATTATCAATGAACGCTGCCCGTCAGTCGGCGAAATAAAATCATTCCGATACCCCTGTGCAACTGCCATAACAGCAGACACACATACCAAAAATAAACACGCAATTTTCTTCATAGACCTAAATTCCACAGTATTTTAGTTTAACAACAAGCACAATCATAAATGACGTGTCAAAGGTACAAATAAAATCTGAGAAAATCACTCCTTTTGGAGGAATATTTCATGTGAGAGAGCTTCTTTTCTGTTTTGTGGGTCCAGTTATCGACAAAGTGCTGGGTCTGAGGTGTACGTCATACGGCTATCAAAGCGCGAGATTACTGGTTCGCTGGCAAGTGTCTATTTCTGCGGAGGCAACTGCGTGGATGGAAGCGAGAAGAGATTAACGGCATCGAGTATGAGGTGAACTCCATCCTCAAGTCAGTCATATCTTTATATGTTTGGATTATGTGGGTGCAAAGGTATATAATATATCAATGATGCCATATACAATGGGAGGTAGATTATGCCTGGCGGTTGTTTTGCCTACTTGTCTTGCGCCGAACACCAGTGGAGCTTTGTAATGTCCTGACAGATACCACTTTTCGAGTCTGTCTATTATCTTTCTTTTAAGCATGTTTGCAACTTTTTTCCATCGTTTCGACTGCAAAGTTACAACTTTTTTCCAATAAATCCAAGTACTTTTAGCAACTTTTTGCCAATAGAAGTATTAATTGTTATTAAAATATTAGTAGCACATCAACTATGCCATATTCCAACTTTACCATTTTTTGGGGTGATGCAAAGTTATATATTACAGGCAAGGACAGGTGACAGATCATTGTCCCGCAGGCATGAACGTCCTCTTTTGTGGACAGTTTACCAATGGTCGCAATGTCAGCAAGCCTGCCCTTGTCATAGAGTTGAAATTCAATAACTAAAGTTTCCCACACCCACAGAAGCAGCTGTAGTGGGGATTGACTCTTTTAAAAATAGATATTAAACAATTAGCCTTTAGGTATTTCGCTCTTTCTGCTTAAAAAGCGTTAATCCATAGGTTGCTTTTTGAAATCTTGATCACATCTGAGAATGCGTTCCAAGTCTTGCCTTGTTTCTTCATCTGCCATAGCCCTCTCAAGCAGGTCATCCAGTGTGGAATCAAAGAGACTCGCAATTTTCTCAAGCAAT
>NZ_NPJG01000053.1 GCF_002251245.1 Prevotella sp. P5-92 | reverse complement strand
TAACGCGTGCGCGCGCGATACCGAAGTTTTTTCTGCTTGCAACCTTTTGTCGCAGCGAGAGGGCTGGGTGGGGTAAGAAGTGGGAAAAGTTACCAGTTAACCGTTAACAAGTTAACCTTTTTGAGTTTTTTAGGTGACGTTTAGGCAGAGGACTGTCCCCTGTCTTAAACTTCCGAAACTCGAGTACATCATACTTTACACCCTAATTAGCAACAGTATTATTCATGTTTCCCCAACAGAAGCCGTCAAGTCTCCACTGCTTCACCACCCCATCTGCCGCTCTTCAAGTATGGTGCCGGCCTTGCCACGCAGGAAGTCTATCGATGGCAGACGGCCGTCGGGAAGGCGTCTGGTGAAGAGAAGGGAGACAGAGGTGCTCACAAACATTTCGGCAGTCACCTCCACCGAGCTGACAGATGGAGCAAAGCTGTTGTTGGTGAGAGTGATGCGGTCGGGGTCGATATTGATGAGATGACCGCCAAGGGACGCGTCGGTGAACGTCCACGACACGTTGTTTGCCAGACTGTGGTCGTAGCCGGGCACGTCGATGGCCTCGAAAGTGTTCTTACGGTTTAGCATGTTGTAGTTTGAGCGGTTGCCGCACGAGGTGTTGTTCTCCCAGGTGTTGCCTGCCAGGTGGTGGTTGGCATAGAAGCCGTGCGCCTTGTTGCGGTAAGCGAGAGAGTGATGTATATAATGAGCAGGGCACACGTCGGGGCACTTTGTCTTTCGCTTGTTCATCCCCCATCCGCCAGCCTTGAAGCCGTTGCCGTCGCCAGCACTTACGAAATTGACAGTGTCGGCGGGATTTGAGGAGGGGCAGTAGCCGTTGTAGAACGCCATGCAGTGGTCTATCTCCACTGGTGCGGCACACGAGATAAGATCGAAGCCGTCGTCTGAATTGCGCCATGCGCGGCATCTTCTGAACACGTTTCCCACCTCAAACGTATCGAACACGTGGCAGCCGAAGCCATCCACATTGCCGCCATAGGGACCTTCGGAATAATCGTCGTAGTTGTTATAGGCGTCGCAATCGACGACAAGATTATGCGACCCTCGCTTCTGGTAATATCCTATCGCCATGCCGTCGTGCATGGCGATGTCCTCGACGATGCAGTGCGACCCGCGCCTTGCGCTGACACACTCAGACTGTGTATGTCCCTTGATGCGTACAGGCACGCCGACGATGTCGAAATTACGCAGATGAACGTAGTCTGCACCGAGATAGAAGGCGGCAAAGCGGTGCTTGCCGTCGAGCATCAGTGCGGAGAAGTCGAACACGGGTCGTTCGCCGGGATAGCCCATATAGCATGTGCGATGCTCTGCCGTACCGGCTTTCTCAAGTGCGAACACGAAGGCATACACGCCATTGATTTTCATCACCTGGCTGTCTGTCACGTTGTATGTGCCTCCACGGAAGCATACGGTGTCGCCGCCTTCGGTCAGCCTGTAGGCTGCTGGCAGCGTGGCTAACGGTGCGTCGATGGTGCCTGCCGCCGCGTCGTCGCCCTGTGGTGCCACATATATCACCTTTGCGTCGGTGGCGGTGACGATGGCGGTCAATAACGTCAGGATTGCGAGAAAATGTCTTTTCATTTGAGTTTTTATTGTTCCTACTTCATTTCTCCCACCTTGATTTTTCCGTCTTTAGACACCGTGGTGTCGAGTACGTAGCTCGTGGTGGCTTCGGGGATGCCAATGACGGTCTCGAAGTGGAAGCCGTCGCTGTCGGCACGCGAGAGATTCATGTCGCCGAGTATCGACTGGTTGAGGAAGTCGGCGGGCACCTTCGAGGCATAGAGTTTCTTGGTGATGTCGCTCGAATAGATCTTCTCTGCCCCGCGATACACGCTGAGGTGGATGATGTTGTCGTAATAGACGTTGTCAACGGCCACTCCGTCGTCGTTGAACACGCGTCGCAACACCTTGTATTTCGTGGGGTTGATGGCCACATAGCAATGGTAGCGCTCGCCGCCGAGGGTGACGACGGTGTCTTTTTTCAGCTGTCGGGTGGTGACGGCAAACGGCTGATGCTTATGCTGCTCAAACTCGGCGTTGTCGTCGGGCGAGTTGCTCTTGGTGAGCTTGAGTTCCTCGCCGTTTTGGTTCTTGAACACGAGTATGGCGGCCGAGAACTTGACAATGGGGTAACGCGACGGCGGCTCGCCTACGACGAGCGTGTCGTTGACTACCTTAAAAAAGGCCGGCTGGCTCGTGCTGTCGGGATAGAGTATGGTGTCGCCCTTGACCATGAAGTTCACCTCCTGTGTCTCGTCGTCTATCCATACGCCTTGCATCATCTCCTTCGCCTTGGTGTCTTCTACGGCGCTAAGTTTCACGTCAGTCTTCTTCTGGCACGACACGGCGGCGCAGCCAACTGCAGCGGCGAGGAGAAGTGTGGTAATAATCTTCATCTTGATGTGTATGGTTAATAAGGGATTGGGGTAACTAAAGGAATATTCCCCACCATTAGAAATACTCAGCATCGGCGAATGTCGCGCCGCGGAGATCCTTCTCGCTGGTGAGCACCTCGGCCATATCCATTGGCCATGCGATGCCGAGTTCGGGGTCGTCGAAGCGGATGGACGCCTCCTGCTGCGGACAGTAGGCGTTGTCAACCTTATAGGTGAACACAGCCTCGTCGCTGAGCACGAGGAAACCGTGGGCAAAGCCGCGGGGAATGAACAGCTGGCGCTTGTTCTCGTCAGTGAGCTCCACCATGACATGTCGGCCGAAGGTGGCGCTGTCGCGGCGCAGATCGACGGCAACATCGAGGACGGCTCCCTTCACCACCCTCACCAACTTTGCCTGCGAGGCATCGCCTTTCTGATAGTGCAGTCCGCGCAACACGCCGCGTGAGGATTTCGACTCGTTGTCCTGTATGAAGTCAACATGCCCGACATGCTGCTCAAACTCTTCCTTCTTCCAAGCCTCGAGAAAATAGCCGCGCTGGTCGGGGAAGACGCGTGGTTCGATGACGAACACGCCCTTGATTTCTGTCTCTATATAGTTCATCTTTTACAATGGTTATTTTACTTTCGGTGTGCAAAAGTAGCAATTTAAAATGATATATGAAACGATTTTGATGATTTTATATGATTTTCAACCCATTTTTGTTGGTTTTTCCAAAAAAATGGAGTAATTTTGCACTCGTGATTGAATTAGACAGACATATAGAGATACTTCTGCTCGACAATGACTGCGTAATTGTGCCCGGTTTCGGAGGCTTTGTGGCACATCATGTCGAGGCCAGATATGACAAGAGCGACAACTCGTTCTTGCCACCCTTGCGTTCGTTAGGGTTCAACCCTCATCTGAAGAATATCAACGACTCGCTGCTCGCACAGTCTTATGTGGAGGCATACGACATAAGCTACCCAGAGGCACAGCGGGCCATTGCCAACGACACAGAGAGGATGAAAGCCTCACTCTGCGAGCAAGGAACATTTGAACTGAGAAACATAGGCACACTCGCCGTCAACGACCAGGGCGACATCGTGTTTGAGCCGTGCGAGGCAGGAATACTCACTCCCGCACTTTACGGGCTCGACGCCTTTGTCATCGATAGGCTCGACGCCACGCCAAGGCAGAAAGAAAGCGCCCCAGTGGCAGAGATACCTCTGCTGGAGGAGGAGCGCAAGCCCACGCCCGCCCTGCCCACCTCGTTTATCGAGCCGGCAGCCGAGGCTGACGATGACAACACGGCATACAGCGAGCGCACCATCAGCATCAAGGTGTCGTGGATAAGAAACATTGCCGTGGCGGCCGCCGCCATCGTGGCTTTCTTCCTCATCTCAACGCCAGTGAGCAACAGCATCGAGGGAAAGATGTATGTCAGCGACATGTCAACAGGCGTGCTGACAAAGATTTCCGTGCTCGACACGCCAAACGCCAAGATGACAAAGACCAACGTGAGACGCGTGGAAGAAAAGATACGGCAGACTGCAGCAGCCATTCCGGCCGAAGATGCCGACACGGCAAAGGCAAGCCACATGGCGAAAGGCGAAACCGCGGCAAAGGCCGACGCCACAGCCTCGAAAAAGACAGCCATGAAACCCGACACTACAGCCCCGCGCGGCGTGGCTTACGGCATTGTGCTGGCAAGCCAGGTGACACGCGGCGGCGCCGACCGCTATGTTGAGGAGCTGCACAAGGAAGGCCACGACAAGGCTTTCACCTATATTAATAATAAGGTCGTGAGAGTGATCTACGGGCAATACGACACCGAGGAGGATGCCCTGAAGGCTCTCAACAAGGTGCGCGGAAGCAAGCACTTCGAACAGGCCTGGATATACAAGATGAAACACGCCGAGAACAGAAGATGAAAAGAGTAAGATGCCCGAAATGTGACAACTACATCACTTTCGACGAGACAAAATACACCGACGGACAGTCGTTAGTGTTCAAATGCGACCAGTGCGGAAAGGAATTCGGAATACGCATAGGCACCTCGAAACTGCGTAACATGCAGAAAGAGGAGAAACCCGACGAGCAGGCCAACGAGAACGGAGCCGGCTCGCTGGTGGTGATAGAAAACGTGTTCCACTACAAGCAGGTCCTGCCGCTGAAGATGGGCGACAACACCATTGGCAGATACATGAAAGGCAGCGCCACAACACTGCCCATAGAGACCAACGACCCGAGCATCGACATCAACCACTGCACGCTCAACGTGAGCCGCGACAAAAGGGGAAAACTGAAATACGTGCTACGCGACGGACCAAGCTACACCGGCACCTTCGTTGACAACGAGATACTCGGCGACCGCGAACGACGCGTCATCGAGGACGGCACGCTGTTTACCATCGGGGCGACATCGGTCATCCTCCGCGCAGGCGACAGCGACGACAACGACTGAAAAAACCAACAAGAGAATAGTATAGAACAGAACAAAAAAAGAAAAAATGAAACCCACTGCCATTATCCTCCTGCATTGCCCCGACCAGCCGGGCATAATCTCGGAAATAACAAGGTTTATCACCGACAATCAGGGAAACATCGTTTATCTTGACCAGTATGTAGATCATCAGGACAGCATGCTCTTCATGCGCATAGAATGGGAACTCGACAACTTCCTCATTCCAAGAGACAAGATAAAGGAATATATCGACACGCTCTATGCACAGAAATACGAGATGGCATGCAGCCTCTACTTCAACGACGTGAAGCCACGCATGGCTATCTTCGTCAGCAAGATGAGCCACTGCCTCTACGACCTGCTGGCAAGATACAACGCCGGAGAATTTAACGTCGAGATACCTTGCATCATCAGCAATCACGAGGATCTGAGATACGTGGGCGAACAGTTTAATATCCCCTTCCACGTGTGGTCGATAAAGAAAGACCACTCCAACAAGGCCGAGGTGGAACAGGCTGAGATGGAGCTGCTCGCAAAAGAAAAGGTGACGTTTATCGTGCTGGCGAGATATATGCAGATCATCAGCGACGAGATGATAAAGGCATATCCAAACCACATCATCAATATCCACCACTCGTTCCTGCCTGCCTTCATCGGCGCAAAACCATATCACCAGGCTTGGGAAAGGGGCGTGAAGATAATCGGCGCCACAAGCCACTACGTGACCGCCGAACTCGACGCCGGACCGATAATAGAGCAGGACGTGGTGCGAATAAGCCATAAAGACACGCCTGAGAGCCTCGTGCTCAAAGGACGCGACCTTGAGAAAATTGTCCTCTCGCGTGCCGTAAAAAAACACATCGAGAGGAAAATACTCACATACCACAACAAGACTATCATTTTCAGTTGACCCTGAGTTGACGCTAAATTGACTCTGAGCCACTACACACATAAGAAACTCACATGAACATAGCGATAGTAAAATACAACGCCGGAAACATCTACTCGGTGGTGAACGCCCTGAGGAGAATGGGCATAGAGCCCGACCTCACCGACAACGCCGAGCGTCTGGCCAAGGCCGACAAGGTGATCTTCCCAGGACAAGGGGAGGCACGAAGCGCCATGGACTATCTCAGGGAACGACGCCTCGACGAGGTGATACGCAACCTCAGACAGCCCGTGTTCGGCATCTGCGTGGGACAACAGCTGCTGTGCCGCCACTCTGAGGAGGGAGACACCGACTGCATTGGCATCTTTGATGCCGACGTCAGACGATTCGTGCCTTCACGACACGAGGAAAAGGTGCCCGCAATGGGATGGAACAAGATAACCGACACCAAGTCGCCGCTGTTCAAGGGATTCAAGGGATACGAATATGTGTATTTCGTGCATAGCTACTACGTGCCGCTCTCTGCCGACACCATCGCCACGGCTGACTACATACAGCCCTACAGCGCCGCGCTCGCCAAGGACAACTTCTTCGCCACACAGTTTCACCCCGAGAAGAGCGGCAGCGTGGGAGCACGCATCCTACAGAACTTCATCGACCTCTAAACAGTAACGACATGATTGAACTCATACCCGCTATAGATATCATAGAAGGCAAATGCGTACGCCTCACCAAAGGCAACTACGACACAAAGACCGTATATGGCGACCCCGTAGATATGGCAAAGATGCTGGAAGACAAAGGCTTTACACGACTGCACATGGTGGATCTCGACGGAGCAAAGTCGAAACACATCGTCAACGTGCATGTGCTCAACGCCATCACCTCGACAACAGCGCTGACCGTGGATTTCGGCGGAGGAATAAAGACCGACGACGACATCACAAAGGCCTTCGACAACGGGGCGGCAATGGTCACCATTGGTTCGGTGGCCATCAGCAATCCCGACCTCTTCGACGGATGGCTCGACAAATACGGCGCGGAGAAAATCATTCTCGGAGCTGACGTGAGAAACGGAAAGATATCTATCAACGGATGGAAAGAAGACTCCGACACCGACCTGCTGCCGTTCCTCGAACGATATGTGAGACACGGAGTGAAAACCGTGCTCTGCACCGAAATCTCGCGAGACGGCATGATGGGAGGCACGGCAGTGGAGCTCTATTCGCAGATAATGGACGCCTCCCCTTCACTTCACCTCATAGCCAGCGGCGGAGTGTCGAAGGCCGACGACATCTACGAACTCAACCAGAGGGGAATCCCCGCCGTGGTGTTCGGAAAGTCGATATACGAGGGGAAAATCGACCTCCAACACCTCGTGGAATGGTCGAAACAACAACAGCCATAGTATTCACACCTTATTATATATATAGTATGGGACTTGCAAAACGAATCATACCTTGTCTCGACGTCAAGGATGGTGAAACCGTTAAGGGCACCAACTTCGTCAACCTCAGGAAAGCCGGTGACCCCGTGGAACTGGGAAAGGCTTACAGCGAGGCGGGAGCCGACGAACTGGTCTTCCTCGACATCACAGCCAGCTTCGAGGGAAGAAAGACATTTACCGAGATGGTCACCAACGTGGCAAGGGAAATAAACATCCCGTTCACCGTGGGCGGAGGCATCAACGAACTCAGCGACGTGGAACGGCTCCTTTATGCCGGCGCCGACAAGGTGAGCGTCAACAGTGCCGCCATACGACGGCCGGAACTCATCGACGAGATAACAAGACGCTTCGGCAGTCAGGTATGCGTCTGCGCCATCGACGCACGACTCGACCCCGACGGATGGCACTGCTACCTCAAAGGCGGACGCGAACGCACCGAACGCGGACTCTTCGAATGGGCTCACGAGGCACAGGAACGCGGAGCCGGAGAGATACTCTTCACCAGCATGAACCACGACGGCGTCAAGGACGGATATGCCAACGAGGCACTCGCCAAGCTCGCCGACGACCTCTCCATACCCGTCATAGCGAGCGGGGGAGCGGGAAAGAAAGAACACTTCCGCGACGCCTTCACCATAGGCCATGCCGACGCTGCACTCGCCGCCAGCGTCTTCCACTTCGGCGAGATTCCCATCGGCAGCCTGAAAGAATACCTTCGCAACGAGGGCATTGAAGTGAGAATCTGACAACATAGACTGACCATAAGGACCAGCAAAACAACAACGTAGGAAAAAACAAAAAGAAGAAATATGAATATCGACTTCGAAAAAACAGGCGGACTCGTCCCTGCCATCATACAGGACGCCACAACAAAGACAGTGCTCATGCTCGGATACATGAACAAAGAGGCACTCGACAAAACCATCGAGACAAAGAAGGTGACCTTCTTCAGCCGCTCAAGACAGTGTCTCTGGACTAAGGGAGAGACCTCGGGCAACTTCCTCGAACTCGTGGACATCAAGGTGGACTGCGACAACGACACACTGCTCGTCAAGGCTAACCCGACAGGACCCACATGCCACACCGGTACCGACACATGCTGGGGAGAGACAAACGAGAAAAACCCTCTGCTCTTCCTCACTTACCTGCAAGACTTCATCAACCGCCGACACGAGGAGATGCCAGAAGGAAGCTACACCACATCGCTCTTCAAGGACGGACTCAACCGCATGGCACAGAAAGTGGGAGAAGAGGCACTCGAAGCAGTGATAGAGGCATGCAACGGCACCAACGAACGTCTCGTCTATGAGGGTTCGGACATGATATACCATCTCATCGTTCTTCTCACCAGCAAAGGCTTGCGCATAGAAGACCTCGCACGCGAACTGCAGGTGCGCCACGACCCTAACTGGCACAAGCATTAAGCCACAGCATTATGTTGATCGAATACAAAAACGCCAAGATCTGCCAAACCGACGGCAAAGTGATCCTCGCCGACGTGAACTTCAACGCCGGAGAAGGTGAGTTCATATACCTCATAGGACGAGTGGGAACGGGAAAAAGCTCGCTTCTCAAGACCATGTACTTCGAACTCGACCTCGATGAGGCTGAAAAGGCCGTCGTGCTCAACCACGACATCAAGTCGCTGAAACGCAAGCATGTACCTGCACTGCGCCGACAGATGGGCATCATCTTCCAAGACTTCCAGCTGCTGGCCGACAGGACCGTAAGGCGAAACCTTGAATTTGTGCTCAAGGCCACAGGATGGAAAAAGAAAGACGAGATAGAGGCAAGGGTTAAAGAGGTGCTCGCCGAAGTGGGTATGGAAGAGAAAATAGACCAGATGCCACACGAGCTCTCCGGAGGCGAACAGCAGCGAGTGGCCATCGCACGTGCCATACTCAACAAGCCGAAGGTGATCATCGCAGACGAACCTACAGGAAACCTCGACCCCGAGACGGCGGAAAAAATTATCCAACTGCTCAGAAACATCTCGCAGACAGGCACTTCGGTGGTGATGAGCACTCACAACCTTCCGATGCTTGAAAAATATCCTGGCATCGTGTATCGATGCGCCGAAGGACATCTCGAAGAGGTGACCGGCGACTACAACAAAATAAAAATGGAACTCGACTGAGTACGCAATTGAATAGTAAAAAAAAAAAGCATATCGATATGAAAGTAATGAAATTCGGAGGCACCTCAGTAGGCACTCCAGCCAGAATGAAAGAAGTGACAAAACTGGTGACCCAATCAGGCGAACAGGTGTTCGTAGTGTTCTCTGCCATGTCGGGAACGACAAACTCTCTCTTGGAGATCTCTAACTATCTCTACAAAAAGAATCCCGAAGGCGCTAACGAGGTAATCAACAAACTCGAAGAGAAATACATGCAACACGTCGAGGAACTCTACTCTACCGAAGAGTGGAAAGAGACCACACGTGCCTTCCTGCTCGAGGAATTCAAGTATCTGCGCTCGTTCACCAAAGAGCTCTTCACCAGCTTCGAGGAAAAGAACATCGTGGCACAGGGCGAGATGATGAGCACCAACATGATTGCAAACTACATGAAGGAACAAGGCATCAAAGCCACACTGCTCTCGGCTCTCGACTTCATGCGCACAGACAAAAATGCAGAACCAGATCCATCTTACATCAAGGAGAAACTCGCTTCTATCCTCTCTGAAAACGAGGGAGCACAAGTGTATATCACCCAGGGATTTATCTGCCGCAATGCCTACGGCGAAATCGACAACCTGCAGCGTGGAGGCAGCGACTACAGCGCTTCGCTCATCGGTGCCGCCATCAACGCCGAGGAGATACAGATTTGGACCGACATCGACGGCATGCACAACAACGACCCACGAGTGGTGGAAAAAACCGAACCCGTTCATCAGCTTCATTTCGAGGAGGCTGCCGAATTAGCTTACTTCGGTGCAAAAATCCTCCACCCCACATGCGTACAGCCTGCCAAGTTTGCAGGAATACCCGTCAAACTGCTCAACACCATGGACCCGCAGGCTGAAGGCACCACCATCAGCAACCGCACCGAGCGCGGCAAGATAAAGGCTGTGGCAGCAAAAGACAATATCACGGCCATAAAGATCAAAAGCAGCCGCATGCTTCTCGCAACGGGATTCCTCAGAAAGGTGTTCGAAATATTCGAAAGCTACCAGACTGCCATCGACATGGTGTGCACATCGGAGGTGGGAGTGTCTATGAGCATCGACAACAACTCGCATCTCGACGAGATTGTTGACGAACTGAAGAAATACGGCACCGTCACCGTTGACAAGGACATGTGCATTATCTGCGTGGTGGGCGACCTCGACTGGAGCAACGTAGGATTCGAGACACTGGCTACCGAGGCGATGAAAAACATCCCCGTCCGTATGATCTCCTATGGAGGCAGCAACTACAACATCTCGTTCCTCATCAAAGAGAGCGACAAAAAACGTGCACTGCAAAGCCTCAGCGACACTCTGTTCAACAAATAAGACAAACATTTTTCACACAAAACAAATACAAGACTTATGAAAGGTCAATTCCCCGTAGAAAAGTTCCAGAATATCAGGACTCCTTTCTACTACTACGACACTACACTACTGCGCCGCACACTGAGCGCCATAGCGGAAGAAGCCGCAAAACACGAAGGATACTGCGTTCACTATGCCGTTAAGGCTAACGCTAACCAACAGCTGCTCAGTATAATACGAAAAGCTGGACTCGGAGCCGACTGCGTCAGCGGAGGTGAGATAGAGGCCGCCATAAAGGCGGGATTCAAGCCCGAAGGCATCGTATATGCAGGCGTGGGCAAGAGCGACTGGGAAATAAATCTCGGACTCGATGCCGACATCTTCTGCTTCAACGTGGAAAGCCTCGCCGAACTCGACGTCATCAACATGCTCGCTGCCGAAAAAGGGAAAACGGCACGAGTGGCGTTCCGCATCAACCCCAACGTGGGCGCACACACTCATGCCAACATCACCACCGGACTGGCTGAAAACAAATTCGGTATCGCCATGAGAGACATGGTGGCTGTGATAAGAAAGGCACAGGAGATGAGCAACGTGGAGTTTGTGGGACTTCACTTCCACATAGGTTCGCAAATTCTCGACATGACCGACTTCAAGGCACTCTGCTTGCGTGTCAACGAACTGCAAGAGGAACTCGAACGTGAGAATATCGTAGTGAAGAATATCAACGTGGGAGGCGGACTCGGCATCAACTACCAAAACCCCGACGGAGTACCAGTGCCTGACTTCAAGGCTTTCTTCGACACATACGCAGCCAACCTGCACCTCAGAAAAGGACAAAAACTGCACTTCGAACTGGGACGTGCCGTAGTGGGACAGTGCGGATCGCTCATCACACGCACTCTCTACATCAAACAGGGCGAGGTGAAGAAGTTTGCCATCGTTGACGCGGGAATGACCGACCTCATTCGTCCAGCTCTCTATCAGGCTTACCACAAGATAGAGAACATCACAAGCGACGAGGCAATGGAGACATACGACGTGGTGGGTCCAATATGCGAGTCGAGCGACGTCTTCGCAAAACAGACTGAACTCAACAGCACCAAGCGAGGCGATCTCATCGCCGTACGCTCGGCTGGAGCCTACGGCGAGATCATGGCCTCGCAATACAACTGCCGTCAGCTGCCTAAGGGCTACACGACAGAAGACATGAACAATATCTGATATGACATTCGACACACTGACGATAATAATTTGTGCAGCACTCGCCATGCTGGGCATTCTCGACATCATCGCATCGCCGCTGATGAGAAGACCAAAAAGCCAGCAGAATAACGACAATGCCGCCGACAGTGACGACAACACATTGCCCTCTGTCTCCATCGTACTCGCCGTACACGACGGCGAGGTGGAGACGGAGCGCAACCTTCCACTACTGCTATCACAAGACTATCAAGGAGAATATGAGGTGATAGTGGTGGACGAGTCATCGACCGACGAAACAGCTGAAGTGCTCAAACGCCTGAAGAACAATCACAAAAATCTCTACGTCACTTTCATACCTGACTCAAGCCACTACGTCAGCCGACGCAAACTGGCACTCACCATAGGAGTGAAAGCGGCAAGACACGAATGGATTCTTTTCACCGACGCCGACTGCCATCCTGCCGACAACCAATGGCTGAAGGCCATGGCACAGCATTGCTCTCATGACACCGAACTCGTGCTCGGAGCCACACGATACGACGTCAACGCCACCGACTACGAACGGGTGGAACGCATCATCTGCTGGTGGAGAAACGCGTATGAGGCGCAGAAACGTGACGTCTATGCTTATCAGGGGCACAACATGATGTTCCGACGGAAGAGATTCATAGAGGGGAACGGATTCCTTGCCAGCCTCAAACTGCTAAGAGGCGAATACGACTTCCTCGCAAACGAATATGGCAAAAAAGGGAAAGCTGTCGTGGCTGACTCTCTCAAGGCTACCATGATACAAGACGCACCCACAAAAAAATCGTGGATCAACGATCATCTCTATTTCATCGAGACGAGAAAGTATCTTGACAACGGCTTCGCCTACTCATTCTTGAAACGCGCCGACACAGCGTTACAGCACATCAATATCATTGCGCAAATTGCGGTATTGGCAGCTGGACTATCCACGCAACGATACGACATGGCACTGGCAGCCGCGCTGTTCATGATTCTCACCTATGCCGCTAAGGTCTTCACCGCATCAAAGGCCATGAAAGATGCCGGAGAGACAATCAGTCCATGGAAAGTGCCATTACTCGTGTCAACGATAATGTGGCGCGACATCTGGCTGAAGATAAAACACTCAAGATGTGACAAATACGACTTCTACAGACGATGAACATCATACACTATAACCCGACTGGCGACAGCATTATCGCCGAATACATCGACACTCTCTGCAAGTCGATGGAGGGGAGAATAGTGTGCCGATGCGCAAACTCGATAAACCATCTGAACGAAGAACTCTCGAAAGAAAAGGCCGACATAATCAATATCCATGGATGCTGGCACAGAAGCGTGGGCAAAGTATATGCCTTGGCACGACAATATCACACACGCATCGTTCTCACACCACACGGCGACATAGAACCGTGGGTGATGGCACGAGCAAACGTTATCTCGTCTCTTCTCATACCCCAAAAGTTGAGACTCTTCGCAACGTCGTATGCTACCATCGTGATGGGAAAAATGGAACGGGAGGCAGTGGAAAGATACAAGGCAAACAAACGGGTGGAAACCATCGCCTGCTCCTTGTTTACAAGCGCCACCACCGACGAGGAGATGGCACAGAAGACCATCAGCATCTACCAAAAGGTGCTTGACAGTAATGTCACTGAGATAATGGACAATGAGACACACGACGCCATAACAATACTATGCAAGACTGCCATCACCGCCGACACACGATGGACCAGCGAAGAAGAGGCTGCCATCGTGAGAAACCTCACCACACAGCAATGGAGGCAGATAGAGCTTTATGGTTTTCTCACACATACTCTCAAACACATCGCCCGTGGAGCAAGAATACTCGGGACGACAATGCCGGAATGTAATCCCGAAACGATAGCCATCTACCCACCAAAAAGGCAAGACAACGGGACTAACGACTATGTCACCCTGCTGACACTGACCACCGACAATACAGGACTACACACTCCGACGAGCATCGTCGAAGCCTTCGGAAAGATCATAAGGAAAATTCAGAAAAACAAAATTGGTATTCTCGACATCGTCAATCTCACAGACATGCTCTACAAACTGAAAACCGACGAGGACGAACTCAGATACCTGCTCGACGACCGGCAAATGACAAAATGGGCACGACGACTAATGGCTCTCGTGACGACTTCGTTCAAACTGCCCGAAGGATTTCTCGTGGTCCCGACACTATACGACCGGACGACAAAAAAAATATTCAGACAATTATCTTCACAACTCAAAATATGAAACAATCTGTTCATTACGACATCGAAAAAGACCTGCGATACCTTAATCTACTCTCGCAGTCGTTTCCCTCGGTAGCTGCAGCAAGCACCGAGATAATTAACCTTGAGGCCATACTCAACCTGCCGAAAGGCACCGAGCACTTCCTCGCCGACCTTCACGGAGAATACCAGGCGTTCAGACATATCCTGAAAAACGCATCGGGAAACATCAAGCGAAAAGTCAACGAACTGTTCGGAAGCGAGATAAGAGAAAGCGAGAAAAAAGAACTTTGCACACTCATTTATTACCCGGAAGAGAAACTCGAACTCGTGAAAGAGTCGGACGAAGACATCGAAGACTGGTATCATATCACTATCTACCAGCTAGTGAGGGTATGCCGAGACGTCAGCAGCAAATACACTCGCTCGAAAGTAAGAAAATCGCTGCCGGCTGACTTCAGTTACGTCATCGAGCAACTACTGCACGAACGTAGCGACGACATGAACAAAACGGCATACGTCAAGGTGATCGTCGATACCATCATCACCACAGGACGAGCCGACGACTTTATCATAGCTCTCTGTAACGTAATACAGCGCCTCGCCATCGACCAACTGCATATCCTTGGCGACATCTTCGACCGTGGACAAGGAGCACACATCATCCTCGACACGCTGAAGCAATATCATAGCTGGGACATTCAATGGGGCAATCACGACATCCTCTGGATGGGAGCGAGCGCCGGCAACGACGCATGTATTTGCAACGTGCTGCGCCTGTCGCTACGCTATGCCAACCTCACCACTCTCGAAGAGGGATATGGCATCAACCTCCTGCCGCTCGCCACATTCGCCATGGAGACTTACGCCGAAGATGCCTGTCTGGAATTTATGCCAAAACTGTTGAAAAACAACGAGATGGACGAGAAAACAAAACTCCTTACGGCGAAAATGCACAAGGCCATCGCTGTGCTGCAACTAAAGACCGAGGCAAAGATAATAGGACGACATCCAGAATGGGAGATGGACAACAGATGCCTCCTCAACAGCATCGACTATAAGCGTGGAGTATGCACAATAGAAGGAAAGGAATATGACATGACAAGCTGCCACTTCCCTACCATCGATCCTTCTGACCCCAACCGACTCACTCCTGAGGAAGAACTGCTGATGGAAAAGCTGCACCACTCCTTTGCCGCAAGCGAAAAACTGAACAAGCATATCTCCATACTGCTCGCGCATGGATGTATGTATGCAATATACAACAGCAACCTGCTCTTCCACGCATCCATACCTCTCAACGACGACGGCACACTGAAAGAAGTGGAACTCTACAATAACAAATCCTATAGCGGACGCGAACTGATGCAGAGAATAGGCATACTCATACGATCTGCATTCGCCTCAGATACTGAAGACGACGAACGGCAACATGCCATCGACTACTTCCTCTATCTCTGGTGCGGAAAAAACAGCCCGCTGTTCGACAAGTCAAAAATGGCTACATTCGAACGGTATTTCCTCACCGACAAGGAAATATACAAGGAGGAAAAAGGCAACTACTTCAAACTGCGTGACAGCGAAGAGGTGTGCGACCGCATCCTCGACGCTTTCGGCGTTACAGGCAACAATCGCCACATCATCAACGGACACGTGCCTGTGCATGCCTCGAAGGGAGAAAATCCCATAAAGGCCAACGGCCGACTGATGGTGATAGACGGAGGATTCAGCGAGGCTTATCACAAGGAAACGGGCATCGCCGGATACACACTCGTATATCATAGCCGCGGATTCCAGTTGGTTCAGCACGAACCGTTTACCTCTACACAGGAAGCCATTCTACAGGGAACCGACATTAAAAGCACCACTCAGATCGTGGAGATGTCGGCTCACCGCATGCTCGTGGCTGACACCGACAAAGGCATCGAACTGAGAGAACAGATAAAAGACCTTAAAGAATTGCTATACGCCTATAGACACGGATATATAAAAGAAAAAAGATAAAAGACAAAACTTGTGGAAAAAAAAATAAATCACAATTTATTTTGTTTTTCCACTCTTTTGCAGTACCTTTAAATAAGATACGCTGCACTCGGGAAAAAAAATAAATCACAATTTATTTTGTTTTTCCACTCTTTTGCAGTACCTTTGCACTCGGAAACACTGCTGCGGCTTGTCGCTGGTACACAAATATTGGTGTACGAGAGGAAAGTCCGGGCAGCACAGGACACTCCACTTCCGAAAATAGAAGCTGTTGGCGACAGCAGGATCAGGCAGAAGAGAACGACCGCTCCATATCGTTTGGAGTAAGGGTGAGAAGGTGGTGTAAGAGACCACCAGCCGCCGGGCGATCGGCGGGCTGTGCCTTCTGGAGGCTGCAAGTTCATGTAAACCATCGTTAAAAGGGTCGTCCGCCCGAATGCCCCGTGGCTACGATGGAGGGTAGAATGCTTAAGCCGTGTGGTGACATACGGATTAGATAAATGACAGGCACAACAATGCACGCATTGCTGGACAGAACCCGGCTTATAGCGGCAGTGTTTCCTTTTTAGAGA
This sequence comes from Prevotella sp. P5-92, assembly GCF_002251245.1. Classification (GTDB taxonomy): domain Bacteria; phylum Bacteroidota; class Bacteroidia; order Bacteroidales; family Bacteroidaceae; genus Prevotella. The sequence goes on along the minus strand of NZ_NPJG01000053.1, from coordinate 39,554 downwards.
AACTATGTTTTTCATAACAATGAAATAATGTGACCGGAATGTATCTTGACACAATGAAAAGTATTGCTACTAAGACGTGGCGAAGGCTAATGCTTGCGGTGAACTTTTTCACCGCAAAGGGTGTCATGAGCGAAGCTTCGGCTCTCACCTACTCCACCCTGCTTGCTGTCGTTCCCATCATGGCCGTGGTTTTCGCCGTGGCAAGGGGGTTCGGTTACAGCAAGTATATCGAAGTGTGGTTTCGCGATGCATTCAGTTCACAACCCGCAGTGGCCGACACGTTGATAGGATTCGTCAACAGCTATCTCATACACACGCGCAGCGGAGTATTTCTCGGCGTAGGACTCGTGGTGATGCTCTACACAGTACTGATGCTCGTCATAAATATCGAACGGGTGTTCAACGGCATTTGGCACATAAAACGTCAACGCTCGCTCTTCCGCACAGTCACCGACTATCTGGCCATGCTCTTCCTTTGCCCAATAGCCGTCGTGCTGATGTCGGGATTGAGCTTCTTCCTTGCCACCATTGCCGGACTTTTACCGCAGATGGCTGTACTGACTCCTACAGTGAAAATACTGATAAACATGATTCCGTTCATCGTCATGTCGCTGATGTTTATCGGACTCTATGTCTTCGTGCCTAACACGCATGTGAGAATCACACATTGCATAGCACCGGGAATACTCGCCGGAATAGCCATGCAGATACTTCAGTTCGCCTACATCAACTCACAGATATGGGTCTCAAGCTACAACGCCATCTACGGCTCATTTGCCGCATTGCCAATGTTTATGTTGTGGGTACAGATCAGCTGGACCATTTGCCTCTTCGGCGTCGAGCTTTGCTATACAAGCCAGAATGTGGATTACTACGACCTCAACGCGACTACCGAGGACATCTCACACCGCTATAAACTGATGCTCTGTGCATTGATGTTGGCTTACCTCTGCAGACAACACGACAATGGCGAAAGACCATTCTCAGCACCTGAATTACGCGACATAACCAAGATTCCAATACGCATCGTCAACGACTTGCTCTACGAAATGCAGGAAGCGAAACTCGTGTGCGAAGTGTCAACAGACGAGAAAGGGGAACTGACTCGCTATCTTCCCGCAATTAGTAGCGACAAACTCACAATGGCAACCATGATAGACCATCTCGAATCAAAGGGACAATGGAAAATATCGCTTCCTCAGGAGCTGATAAAGACCGAAGGATGGAAGAAAGCCATCTCCATTCGCTTCAACTATATACAGGCTGCCAAAGATTTGAAATTGAGAGACATCTTAGACAAAACAATATAAAATAACATAAAAATATCAATATGTATAGAACGAATACTTGTGGAGAGCTACGACTCTCTAATGCCGGCAATACAGTAACCTTAGCCGGATGGGTTCAACGCACAAGAAAAATGGGCGGAATGACATTCGTTGACCTGCGCGACCGTTACGGCATCACGCAGCTCGTGTTCAACGAGGCTACCGATGCCGAACTGTGTGAACGTGCCAACAAACTCGGACGTGAATACTGCATACAGGTGACCGGAAGCGTAAGCGAGCGCGAGAGCAAGAATAAAAACATTCCTACAGGAGAAATCGAAATCATCGTTTCGCAACTCAACATCCTCAGCACAAGTGTCACTCCTCCTTTCACAATCGAGGACAATACCGACGGCGGTGACGACATTCGTATGAAATACCGCTATCTTGACCTACGACGTGGCTGCGTGAGAAAAAATCTTGAACTCCGACACCGTATGACTATCATCATACGCAACTTCCTCGATTCAAAAGACTTTATCGAGGTGGAAACGCCTATCCTCATCGGATCCACTCCTGAAGGAGCACGCGACTTCGTGGTGCCTTCACGTATGAATCCAGGACAGTTCTACGCCCTGCCACAGAGCCCACAGACACTCAAGCAGCTGCTTATGGTCAGCGGATTTGACCGCTATTTCCAAATTGCAAAATGCTTCAGGGACGAAGACCTAAGAGCCGACCGCCAGCCTGAATTCACACAGATCGACTGCGAGATGAGCTTCGTTGACCAAGAAGACGTGATCAACCTCTTCGAGGATATGGCACGGACTCTGTTCAAGGAAGTACGCGGTGTGGAACTGCCAGCAAAGCTCCAGCAGATGACATGGCACGAAGCTATGAGACGCTTCGGTAGCGACAAGCCCGACCTCAGATTCGGAATGGAGTTTGTGGAACTTATGGATGTGTTGAAGACCGGTGCGTTTGCCGTATTCGACCAGGCTGAATATATCGGAGGTATCTGTGTGCCTGGATGCGCCAATTACACAAGAAAACAACTCGACCAACTCACCGACTTTGTCAAACGTCCACAGGTGGGCGCAAAGGGATTGGTATATATCAAGTATAACGAAGACGGAACTATTAAGTCAAGCATCGACAAGTTCTACACTCCCGAACAACTCCTGAAGGTAAAAGAGAAGATGGGCGCAAAGGATGGCGACCTCGTACTCATACTCAGCGGCGAAAAGACCAACAAAACTCGCACACAACTCTGCACCTTGCGACTTGAAATGGGCGATCGTCTCGGACTTCGCGACAAGAACAAGTTTGAATGTCTCTGGATTGTCGATTTCCCTCTGTTCGAATGGAGCGACGAGGAGCAGCGACTCATGGCTACACACCACCCGTTCACCATGCCTAACCCTGACGATATACCACTGCTCGACGAGCATCCAGAACAGGTTCGCGCCAAGGCATACGACTTCGTGTGCAACGGCATCGAGGTGGGAGGAGGAAGCCTGCGTATCCATGACGGAAAGCTACAGGAAAAGATGTTCAATATCCTCGGTTTCACACCAGAGCGCGCCATGGCACAGTTCGGCTTCCTGATCAACGCCTTCAAATATGGAGCGCCACCTCACGCTGGTCTCGCCTTCGGACTCGACAGGTTCGTAAGCATCATGGCTGGACTTGACTCCATACGCGACTGCATTGCCTTCCCGAAGAATAATAGCGGACGTGATGTGATGCTCGATGCACCAGGCGAGCTAGACCCAAAACAGCTTGAAGAACTGCAACTTAAGGTTGACTTACGTCAAGATTAAGTCTTTCTCACGTTGACCTAAATCAAAAAAAATCAAACCTTCGGCAACTATGATGGATTTATGCCATTTTAGTTGCCGAAATATTTTGTTATTTGTAATAATTAACCTAATTTTGCAGCTAAATATTGAGAGATTCAAACATTTTTAAGTTTTATTATTTGAATTATGGCAGAAAAGAAAGTAACAAAGAAAGAGACTGCTGCTAAGGCTACAGCAACAAAGAAGACTACAACAAAGAAGGCTTGCGCCACAAAGAAAGCTACTGTAGCAGTTGCTGTGACAGCAGAAAACGCTGGCTTCAAGGCAGGTGACATCTATCAGGCACTTGCAGCTGAAGGAAAAGCAATGACAACTAGCGAAATTGCAAAGGCAGCAAGCATCAGTGTTGAGGAAGTACTCCTCGGTGCAGGATGGCTCTTTAAGGAAGGTAAGATTGTATCAGTAGAAGACAAAATCGTTTTGGCTTAATTTTTACTCTACAAAGAATAAAAGAAGGCGGGTCGCATAATGTTGTTACCAGCCTTTTTTTGTACATATGACTACCTACGACAAATTCATCATCGATATTCTCCTGAAAATGGGAGATAGAGGCATATCACTTCGCAACCTTGTGGTAAACGTGTATAACCGCAGTTGCACTTTCTTTTTTTCACCAAAATACGACGACGTTTACAAATATGTGCAGCAGTACTTGCTGAAAAATTCCCGAACACCATCGTCGCTTATTGAACGTATGGACACACGTGGCTACTATAGGCTGAACAAACAGTCAAAAGTGGCAGAACAACTGCTTCTTGATTATTCACAAGAAGAGAATCAGGAAGAATAGTTCACTGGTTTTTCCGTATTCTCTTTTTTAGAGTATGTTGAGTGTCTAATTTAAGAATAGATTGAGTGTCTTATTTTAGAATAGGTTGAATCTGGTACTCCTGTGAAAGTACTACAGAACTCATGCAAGAGTAGTCTGATACTTACAGTGAAAGTACTGCAGTACTAATCTGTGAGTACTGATATAATTCTGGGCAAAGTATTGGTGTAATTTGGGTAAAGTACTGGTATAATCTTTCACAAAGTACTATAGTGTAGTTTTACTATTAATGGTTTCCACAAACTGATTTGCACAAACTGCAAGCTCAGCCTTGCGGGGATCCTCCACCTGTGAAGCCTCTTGCGTTGAAAGGATGGTGAGTAACTCGCTGTCGGAGAGCGCAAGCAGTTCTCCATAGCTCTTGCCTGTGTCTCGTGCAGCCTTGCTTACCTCCGAGACACTTCGCTTGCTGCAATGGACAAGTGAACAGATCGCATTCTGTGACTGTCCCTGATTGAGCAAGCTGATGATTTCTCTTTGTCTTAACATAAATCTTGTATTTTGACGTTTTACATTAGATACGAATGGACTCATACGTTCCATCCCAATACTATTCCTAGAGCAAATCTGCTGCTTTGGGGTAAGAGCTATGCGCAATTCCATGCCGGCAACTTATGTAAAACTATGGGGATGATAAAACCGAACTGGGGTATAAACTGATTTGCGATGGGTGAAGTAGATGAATAATAATTATCAATGTTAAATGCCCCGCGCTTCTCAGCGCGAGGCATTTTCTCAATAGGTATTAGCCTTCTAAGGTAAAAAGATTGTATTCAGGATAACGAGTGCAAAGGTAATACATTTTTTTTAAATACGCAAGCTTTTCTTTCAGTTTCTATCCACATAATCTAAAAAAACACTAAAAATGTAAATATTCTTGATTTTTATGCGTTTTTTATGTTTCTTTCACAAAAAAACTGAGTGAAAGCCATCAGTTCTAACACCTATGCTTTCACCCAGTTTATAAGAATGAATAATATTACTTTTCGAATATCAATATCTATCAGACAGATAATGCATTATTAATTATTCACGCTGCCTCCGACAATGTCGAGCAATTCGTTTGTGATTGCCTGCTGACGACTCTTGTTATACTGAAGATTGAGTCCTCTGAGCAATTCATCTGCATTGTCAGTGGCAGTCTGCATAGCAACCATGCGCGCTGCATGCTCGCTCGCTATACTGTCAAGAAGTGCCGTATAAAGCATCAGATGCGCCATCTTAGGTATCAGCGCACCCAATACAGTAGGCATGTCGGGTTCGACGATAAAGTTGCTGTTCAGCGGCTTTGCATCAAGACTGCCTCGGTGCTCGCCTCTTTCCTCGTCACGCTTACGAAGATATTCCTGCGCATCTTTTGTGGTGACAGTAGATTTCAAATCGCGCTCATGGTCGCGCGTCAACTCGTCGGTAAGGTCGATAGGAAGGAATGTCTTTCTTGTGAGAATCTGAGAACCGGCACTCTTAAAGTGATGATAAATCAACTCCACACGGTCTATTTTTCTGTGGACAAACTGTTGTCCCAACTCGCGTGCCAGGTCGATACATTGCTTTGCATTGGGTTTCTCGGCAAGATCGTTATATTCACCTCCAATGATGAACCCTAACTTTGCTGCTTTCTCCGCCACTTTTCTGCCAATAGGATAGATGACGATGTTCTCCTTTCCAAGAGATTCGTATTCAGCCGCCACCTGCTGCATCATCTTGATGACATTGGCATTAAAGCCACCACAGAGGCTACTATTTGACGAATAGACCACTAAGGCCACACGCTTTACAGGCCTTTCCTGTGTAAGAACGCTTGACGCATCGGCCTCCGAAGCGAGAAAAGTCTTAAGGATTTTCTCAATCATCGTCTCGTAAGGCAACATATTCTCTATCATCACCTGTGCATGGTGAAGCTTAGAAGATGCCACCATCTTCATGGCACTCGTAATCTTACGGGTGCTGTTGACCGACTGTATTCTCGTCTTTATTTCTTTTAGCGACGGCATAGGCTATCAGCTTTTATATTGTCCGGCAATGTCAGCCATGGTTTTCTCTATGACACTTGTCACAGCGTCGTCGATCTTTCCTGAAGCTAACGTCTCTATCACTTCTGGATGTGCTGTACGCAACTTGTCGAGGAACGAATCCTGACATTGGCGAACGCTCTCCACTGGCACGTCATGCATAAGTCCATGCGTTCCGCAATAGATAATAGCAATCTGCTCACCTACTGGCATTGGACTATACTGAGGCTGAATAAGCAGCTGGTTGTTCTTTCGTCCGCGGTCGATGGTCATGGCAGTCACTGGATCCATATCGCTCGAGAACTTTGAGAATGCCTCAAGTTCACGATACTGTGCCATATCGATTTTCAGTGTACCAGCCACCTTCTTCATACTCTTTATCTGTGCGGAACCACCCACACGTGATACAGAAATACCAACGTTGATAGCTGGACGGAAACCTTGGTTGAAGAGGTCGCTCTCAAGGTAAATCTGTCCGTCGGTGATTGAGATAACATTTGTCGGGATATAAGCAGAAACGTCGCCAGCCTGTGTCTCGATAATTGGAAGAGCTGTAAGCGAGCCACCGCCCTTGACATGTCCCTTCATGCACTCTGGCAGGTCGTTCATCTTTTCGGCCACCTCTTGCTGGTCGTTGATACGGGCTGCACGCTCGAGGAGACGGCTATGAAGATAGAATACGTCGCCAGGATAAGCCTCACGTCCAGAAGGACGGCGCAGGATGAGCGATACCTCTCGATAGGCGACAGCCTGCTTTGAGAGGTCGTCATACACTACAAGGGCACTCTCACCACGATCGCGGAAATACTCTCCGATGGCTGCGCCAGCAAATGGGGCGTAATACTGCATAGCTGCAGGATCGGCTGCAGTGGCCGAAACCACTATGGTATATGGCATGGCTCCATGCTGCTTAAGATTTTCTACAAGTGCGGCAACAGTGGAAGCCTTCTGTCCGATAGCTACATAGATACAATATACTGGTTTTCCAGCTTCATAGAAGCTCTTCTGGTTGATGATGGTATCAACGGCAATGGCGGTCTTGCCCGTCTGTCGGTCGCCGATAATGAGCTCACGTTGTCCACGTCCGATAGGAATCATTGAATCAACACCCTTAAGACCCGTCTGCAGCGGCTCTTTCACCGGTTGGCGATAGATAACTCCAGGAGCCTTACGGTCAAGAGGCATCTCAAAAGCCCCAGTCAAGTCAATGTCACCCTTTCCGTCTATAGCCTGACCGAGTGGATTGATGACACGACCGAGCATATTGTCGTTAACGCGTATAGAAGCGATACGCTTTGTACGCTTCACGACCATGCCCTCCTTGATGCCTTCAGTTGAACCGAGGAGCACACAACCGACGTTGTCCTCCTCAAGGTTCATCACGATAGCCATAGTGCCGTTTTCAAACTCTAACAACTCATTAGCTTCAGCATTATGGAGTCCATATATTCGAGCTACGCCGTCGCTCACCTCGAGCACCGTTCCTACCTCGTCAAACTGTTGTCCTCCATTGATGCCCTGAAGCTGTTGTAGCAGCATCTGCGACACCTCGCTTGGTTTTATTTTGTCTGACATAAAACAAATACTTTATTATTTTCTTAACACGTTGAGCACGTTCCTTAACTGGCTTTGTACACTTGCGTCAAGCCGGTAAGTATCGTATTCGAGAATAAACCCGCCAATAATGTCCGGCTTTACCTCTGTCTCAAACTCTACAGTTCCCTTGGTCTTTTGTTCGACCATTTGCCGCATCTTCTGCTCTGTGGCAGGCGAGACGGCAACAGCTGTCGTGAGCTTGCCTCGGATGATGTTCTTCTGCTTTCGATATAAAGTGACATACGAGTTGGCCATAAACTGTATCACATTCTCCCTATCTTCCTTCAGCACAAGTGCTATGAACGAAGCAGTGAGGCTATCCACGCCGCCTCCTGCGGCTGTGGATAGCAATTCCCGCTTCTTATCTTTGGAAAGCATGGGATTGTCTATGGCCTGTCTCAGCTGCGGCACGTCGATAAAACTCTTGGCAAGCATTGTCATGTCCTGACAAACCTTATCCTCGGTTTTTGCGGCTGTTGCAGCCTTGAGAAGCGCACGAGCGTATCTTACAGATATTACTCCGATGTCCATGTCAATTTATTGTTATTTTACAGATACTTCATCCAACAGTCTGTCAATGGTCTCCATCTGGTTCTCAGAAGAATCGAGTTCCTTGCGGAGAATCTTCTCAGCCACCTTGACGGAGAGTTCAGCCACCTGCGCACGAATCTCGGAGATGGCAGCGGCTTTCTCTTGTGCGATATCTGCCTTTGCCTCCTCGATGAGTCGTGCAGCCTCGTGGCGTGCCTGTTCCTGAGCCTTGCTCACGATTGCTTCGCGCGTATCTGCAGCTTCCTTTAATATCTGAGCTTGCTTCTGTCGTGCTTCTTGCAACATGGTCTCTCCTTCTTTCTGGATGTTTTCCAAACGGGCAGAAGCCTCGTGTGCCTTCTTCAGACTTTCGTCGATATACTGTTTGCGGCTGTCAACCATGTTAACAATGGCTGGGAAACCAAACTTTGCCAGTACACCGAAGACTACCAAGAAGGCGATAAGCATCCAGAACAGGAGTCCCAGGTCAGGGGTCAAAATTGATGGCAAATTTTCCATTCGATGAATTTTTGTTTGTCAACTCGTCAACTTGTCAACTCGTCAACTTGTCAACTGAATTACTTAATAAGGAATGCGCAAGCTGCAATAGCAAAGAGGGCACAACCCTCTACAAAGGCTGAAGTTAGAATCATGTTTGTCTGAATCTTACCTGTTGCCTCTGGCTGACGTGCGATGGCATCCATAGCGCTACCGCCAATCTTACCAATACCCAAACCTGCACCAATTGTTGCAATACCTGCTCCGAGACCGCAGCCCAGCTGTGCCAGACCTTCAGCAGCCAAAAGTGTTGAAATAATCATAATTTTATAAGTTTTTAATTGTTAATAATTTCTTTGTCTAATAATAAATCAATGTTCGTGTTCCTTGTGTGCGAGGCCAATAAAGACGGCGCTAAGCATCGTGAACACATAAGCTTGGACGAAAGCGACGAGCAACTCAAGACAATTCATGAACAGCAACATCAATGCGCTGAAAAGATTGAGTCCTATACCGAAGCCGACGCCCATCGACCAACCGAGGAAGATGACACATGTGAAGCTGAGCATCACGGCGTGACCTGCCATCATGTTGGCAAAGAGACGAATCATCAGAGCAAAAGGCTTTGTAAACACACCAAAGAACTCGATGACCGGCATCACAGGCACCGGATATGCCTTAAGGAAAAGAGGCACTTCGGGCCAAAAAATTTCCTTCCAATATTCCTTGTTGCCAAAAAGGTTGATGGCAAGCATAGTACATACTGCAAGAAACAGGGTGACGTTGATATTTCCCGTTACATTCGCACCACCAGGGAATAAAGGAATGAGTCCTATAAGATTAGTGGTGAGAATAAAGAAGAATACCGTAAGAAGATATGGGGCATACTGCTTATAATGCTTCTCACCCACTGACGGACGTATAAGGTCGTCGTGGATATACATCACGAGCATCTCAACTGCACCGACAAAGCCCTTTGGAGCTTCGCTCTTCTCGTCATGTTTCTTGTACCATCTTGAACATGACAGGAACACTATGAGCAGCACTGCAACTACTATCCATATCTGTGCGACTGCCTTTGTTATACTAAGGTCAAGCGGACGGACATTGCAGCCGTCAGACAGATGTTCATATATCTTCCCATGGTGTAGAGCATCAAAGTAGAATCTGTCGCTGCTTTCAATGCCATGGGCCGTTCCTATGAACCACTCTCCGGTCTCCGAACTACGTACGATGACTGGTAGTGGAACACTAAGGTGCTTTCCCTCATAAGAGGCAATGTGCCACTCGTAGGAATCGGACAGGTGCTCGAGCACTATCTCGGGGATATTGAGCGACTCCCCTTCCTTCGCCTCTTCGGAGGCAAAAACCTGGAACGGAGTCACCATTAAGGCGAGCACCATGATTATTGTCCTTATTCGTTTCTTCATAATCGATGTGTTATGAATGTTGTTTGACATTATTAATTGTTCTCGTCATTGAGCTGATCGATGATTTTCGACTTCATGCCGAAATATATCGAATGATGCACCAATAGTATTACGTAGAATGGAGCAAAGACACAGAAAAAGCCCAGCATCTCTTCCCTACCACAAGCTAGATAATACCCGAACATCACCGCTAAAGTGAGCAACATACGGAATCCAGATACGGCAGAATAGAAAGTGGTAAGACCATCGACAGAACGGCTTGCTATCATTATCCACAGGAGTCCCTCGACTATTACCATAGATAAAGTATATAATGAACCTATCACAGTTGGAATAACTATCCACTCATTGGAGGTGGTGAAAGCCACGACAAGCGTAACCATGGCCACAGCCATAGTAAAGCCGACCCCTCTTTTGATAAAGGTATTTCCTATCTGTCTGACAATTTGCTTCTCCATTAATGTATCTTCAGCACCATTTATAATTCTATACAGAGACTGACTTTGTTCTTGTTGACTTCAACAAAGCCACTTGATATTTCCATCTCATGGCGTCCCTCACCGTCAACATACACCACCGTTCCCTTGTCAAGACAAGAGATGAGCGGAGCGTGATCCTTGAGAACTTGGAACTCTCCTGACACGCCAGGAGCTGTCACACTCTCAATCTCACCATCAAACACTATTCTCTCAGGCGATACTATTCTTAATCTCAAACTCATAATTCGTTGTTATTTAGACATTAAGCCTTGGCGGCCTCCATCAGTTTCTTGCCCTTGGCTATGGCGTCCTCTATGGTTCCTACATTAAGGAATGCCTGTTCTGGCAAGTCGTCAACCTCACCATCGAGAATCATATTGAATCCCTTTATGGTGTCCTCGATTGGCACCATCACTCCAGGAATGCCCGTAAACTGCTCTGCCACTGTGAACGGCTGCGAGAGGAATCTCTGAACACGACGAGCACGGTTTACAGTCAGCTTGTCCTCGTCAGAGAGCTCATCCATACCGAGGATGGCAATAATATCCTGAAGCTCCTTGTAACGCTGGAGTATCTGTTTCACGCGCTGGGCACAATCATAATGCTCTTTTCCAACGATAAGCGGATCGAGGATACGGCTGGTAGAACCCAGCGGATCTACTGCAGGATAGATACCCAACTCTGTTATCTTACGACTAAGTTCGGTAGTGGCATCAAGGTGAGTGAAGGTAGTAGCCGGAGCTGGGTCTGTCAAGTCGTCGGCTGGTACATATACTGCCTGAACAGACGTGATAGATCCTTTCTTAGTCGAGGTGATGCGTTCCTGCATAGTTCCCATTTCCGAAGCCAATGTCGGTTGGTAACCCACGGCAGAAGGCATACGGCCAAGCAAGGCGGAAACCTCGGATCCTGCCTGCGTAAAACGGAAGATATTGTCGATAAAGAACATGATATCGGCAGCCTCTCCGTCCTTGCCTCCGTGGTCGCGGAACTCCTCGGCAACGGTGAGTCCTGACAATGCGACAGAAGCACGTGCGCCTGGCGGTTCGTTCATCTGTCCATAGACCAGTGTTGCCTGTGACTTTTTCAACTCCTCGGGATCAACGAGCGAGAGGTCCCATTTCCCCTCTTCCATGGCTTTCTTGAATTTCTCTCCATAGCGGATAACGCCGGACTCGAGCATATCTCGAATGAGGTCGTTTCCCTCACGGGTACGCTCACCTACTCCGGCAAAGACAGAATATCCGTTATGTCCTTTGGCTATATTGTTGATGAGCTCCATGATAAGCACCGTTTTTCCTACACCGGCACCACCGAAGAGTCCGATCTTACCACCCTTCATATACGGCTCGAGCAGGTCGATGACCTTGATACCCGTGGCAAGCATCTCCTTGTGTGTGGAAAGGTCTTCAAACTTTGGAGCCTCACGGTGGATTGGATATGCGCCATCCATGCTAAGAGGTTCCATACCGTCAATAGGCTGTCCAATGACATTCATCATTCGGCCTTTGATTTGCTCTCCAGCAGGCATAACGATAGGTGAGCCTGTCTGCTTTACTACGAGTCCACGTTGCAGTCCGTCAGTGTTGTCCATTGCCACACAACGTACGGTGTCTTCACCTATATGCTGCTGTACTTCGACAACGAGCTCGCGGCCGTCTGGACGGTCAATTTTGAGAGCATCATGAATTTTAGGCAACACTTTCTCAGCATCTTGACCTTTAGTATCGAAGAACACGTCGATGACTGGTCCGATGATCTGTGAGATGTGTCCATTAATCTGTGACATACGCTTTATTGTTAATTTTTTAATTCAATTGTCTTTTTTCTTTATTATAAGTTTTTCTACTTATAGGTAATCATTGTGTCTGCAAAGTTAGGTGTTTTTTTTGAATCTTCAAAGGAAAATGCAAAGTTTTCGACTTTACCTATCCAAAAAAAAGAAAAACTCACCTTCTTTACAGTCTTTTTTGCAAAAAACGTATTATATGCTCAACTCATCAAGCACCTTGATGAGTTTCATGTCAAGTGGCTTGTCGGTGCGGATAGCATCTGCAAAAGGAACATATACGACCTCATTGTTTCTTACACCTACCATCACGTTTCTCTGTCCCTGCATTATTGCCTCGATAGCGCCTACACCGGTTCGGCTGGCAAGGATTCGGTCGTGGGCTGTAGGACGTCCTCCACGCTGCAGATGGCCTAATATGGAAACCCTCACATCGTAATCGGGGAATTCCTTTTTCACACGGTCGGCATAATAAAGAGCGCCACATTTAGGACTTTCCGACACTATCACGATACAACTTTTCTTTGACTTACGTATGCCTCGTTCCATAAACCGAGCCAACTGGTCAACATCGGTAGAGTCTTCCGGGATGATAGCAGCCTCGGCACCGCTTGCTATTGCACTGTTCTGTGCAAGGAATCCGGCGTCTCGACCCATCACCTCAATAAAAAATATTCGTTCATGACTCTGTGCTGTGTCGCGTATTCTGTCCACACACTCGAGAATAGTATTTAGTGTGGTATCGTAGCCAATGGTGGAGTCTGTGCCATAGAGGTCGTTATCGATAGTGCCAGGCAGACCGATACAACAAACATCAAACTCAGCTGCAAAGTCACGAGCACCGGTAAGAGAACCATTACCACCAATGACAACGAGAGCGTCTATGCCTTCCTTCACCATGGTGTCGTAAGCCTTCTGTTTTCCCTCGGGAGTCATGAATTCCTTGCTTCTGGCAGTTTTCAGTATTGTGCCTCCCTGCATGATGATACCGCTGACGTTCTCTGTCGTAAACGGTTTCACCTCGCCGTTGATAAGTCCGTCATATCCCCTATAAATACCCTTTATGTTAAATCCGTTACAGATGCCGGCACGTGTCACTGCACGTATTGCTGCGTTCATTCCAGGAGCATCACCGCCTGAGGTAAGAACTCCTATAGTCTTAATCTTAGCCATATTTTTTAAGTTTTAATGTATTTTCTCTACCTTATATTATTTTCAACCTTATTATATTAATGATTCTGCCCACAGGACAATCAATCCTACAATCCATCCGAGCAGTATCTTCGGTGTGCAATTTTTCAAATACCATACCACGTGCATCCTCTCCATTTTCATGAGTGCCAATCCACTGGCGGAACCGAAACATAACATGCAACCGCCGATAGATGTTGTAAAAGCCATTATTTTCCAATAAATACCATTCTGCACGAAACAAGCCATATAGTCAGAGTCAACCCAATGCTGGAGTGATCCTGCATCAACGATTGAGTACAGCGAGATGTTTGTCATCACTACGGTGAATGTGTCCACCACCCCACTGAGCATACCCGATATAATGCCAATAACCCATACATCATGAATATTATAGTCTATCCATTCGGATATTGTACCGAAAAATCCCGTCTCTCCTACAACACCCATGGCGAGCATTATGCCCATAACAAAGAGTATCATCTGCAGGCTGCCATATTGTAGCGATCGGGGAAACCGACGTTGTATCATCTGTTCGGTATTCATAAGTTTTCTATTGTAAACCTCGTTTACAACCCAAAGCACAGACAATACACAGAGAGCCCCGAGAAAAGGACTCAACTTTGTGATATTGTGGAACGTCGGGATGAACCATAATCCGCCTATTCCCACCACAAGCATTGACAAGCGTTGCCAGCGGTTGAGGTTGGTATCATCTCCTCGGTAAGGCGTTGCAGGCCACTCCACTTCAATTCTTGAAGGCAGACACCTTCCGATAAGATATGTAGGCAATGCCCATGCAACGATAGCCGGCAAGACAAGATATGCAGAGAAATTCGTTGCCGTGACAGCTCCTTCTCCCCAAAGGATCACTCCTGCTGGGTCGCCTATCACGGTCATACATCCACCTGCATTAGCAGCCAACACTATAGCCGCCCCGACGAGCATGCGTTGCCGCCTGTTTTGCACGATGCCATGCATGACCACAAGCATCATGGTTGTAGTGGTCAGATTATCGAGATTGGCAGAAATCAGGAATGTGGCAATGGTTATTGTCCAAAGCAATCTCTTGGAATTTCTTGTTCTTATCCATTCAGTGATAAAATCAAAACAACCATTGTTGTTAAGTATTTCTATTATTGTCATCGTGGCAAGTAGGAACATGACTATGGCCGCTGCCTTGCCCACATATTTAAGGAATATATTGTCGTAAATGAAAAACTTCACCCGATCGCTATTTGGTAATTCCCCGGCCAAGAAGTCGAAATACTCTCTTGGGTGCTGGCTCATCACAAAGTCAGTACCATAGCAAATGTACAACACCCATCCTACCGTGCCCATGAACATGGCAATGGCAGCCTTGTTCACATTTGTAAGATGCGTTGTCGCGAGCAGGATATATCCCACTATAAATATCAGCACTATCACCAATGTCATACTTCAATCGATTAAAAATCACTGCAAAGATAACAATCTTTTAGGAAATACGTTTCCTTTTTAAAAAAAAAACACGTAGATTATTCTTTTTTTCACAAGATTGTTGCAGGAATGAACAGAAATATGTAATTTTGCGGCTTGAAAAAGATATTAATCATTGAAAATTATGAAAAGAAACATTGTAAAAGCGGCGATATTATGCCTCGTGGCATTTGCCTATCAGACAGCGACAGCCCAAAGTGACTTAGGAAGCATCCTCAACAACGTGCTCGGCGGAAACAGTTCGTCGGATAACGTCATCTCAGGTCTCACTTCAATATTCTCCTCCAAGAAACAAGCATCCGAAAAGAATATTGTCGGCACATGGACATACGAAGAACCTGCAATAGTACTTAAGTCGGAAAACGTTCTCACAAACGCTGCGGCAAAGGTAGCGGCATCGTCGCTTGAAAAAAAACTCCAGACACAACTGGAAAAGGTCGGGCTGAAGAAAGGCGCAATGACACTTACCTTCAAAAGCGACGGCACTTTTACCGAAACCTTCGGCAAGAAGAAATATAGCGGGAAATGGAGCATTAAAGACTCTAAGCTAAACCTTATCCACAACTACCGCACCACCACCCTCACCACTCAGATAGAGGGCAACCAACTGATGTTTGTCACCGATGCCACCAAGCTCCTCTCCTTCCTGAAACAGATTGGCAGCACATCAACAAACTCAACAATATCTACAGTAACTTCGTTAATGAAGAATGTCAACGGCATGCAATGTGGTGTGACATTAGTTAAAAAGAATTGAAAAATGCGTTAAAAAAACATAAGCAGTATGCAAAACACAAAATATTCCATTTCGATAAAGATATTTTTTTGTACCTTTGCACTCGCTGCCACGGGATGGCAGCATTAATTCAAACTTACAAATAAAAAATTAAAACAAAAAAATGGCAACAAAAATCAGATTACAGCGCGGCGGCCGTAAGGGTTATGCGTTCTACAGCATCGTTATCGCCGACGCACGTGCACCACGTGATGGTAGATTTACTGAAAAAATTGGTACTTACAATCCTAACACCAATCCAGCCACAGTAGATTTGAATTTCGACAGAGCCCTTTATTGGATTGAGTGTGGAGCTCAGCCTACAGACACTGTACGCAGCATCCTCAGCCATGAAGGTGTTTACCTGATGAAGCATCTCCGTGGAGGTGTGAAGAAGGGAGCTTTCGACGAGGCAGCAGCTCAGAAGAAGTTCGACGCTTGGAAAGCCGACAAGACCAAGGGAGCTGATGCTATCCGCGAGAACGAGGCAAAGGCAAAGAAAGAGGCTTATGCAAAGGAGCTCGAGGCAGAGAAGAAGATTAATGCAGAGATTGCGAAGAAGGTAGCTGAGAAGAAGGCTGCAGCCGCAGCTGCTCAGGCAGAAGCCGAGGCAGCATCTAACGCAGAAGCGACAGAAGAGGCACCTGCTGAAGCATAATCATCTACTTTATGCAAAAAATAGAAATAGGAAGGGAATTAGATCCCCTTCCTATTTTTTGTCTTAACTATCCAGAAACAGAATAATCAAGGAAGTTATTGTTACTAACTATCCGGAAACAGAATATCAAGTAAGCTTTTGATACTGACCATCCGAAGACAGGATTCAAGTGAATCCCAGAACCATATTTTGTAGAAGGTTGACGAATCATGAAAAAAAACATAACTCATCAACCATTTTTTCGTGTTATAATTTCTTCGGCGAATATATTGCATTCCACCAAGAGTCGTCTCCTTTAAGATATTTCTGGAACCATGCGAGAATGGAATTAATCCAGACTGTGCGTTTTGCAGGATCCATGATTCCATGATTTTCTCCTTCCACCTCAATAAATGCTGTAGGCACACCAAGAAGGCGCAATGCAGTGTACATCTGAATAGACTCTCCTACAGGCACATTAGTGTCGGCTGTTCCATGAGTGAAGAGGATAGGTTTCTTTATTTTGTCAGCGTTAAACAGAGGAGAGCGATCTACGAACAGGTCTTTGCGTGTCCATGGATAGCTGTTGGCTGCAGAAGTCTCGCTATACGAATATCCCCAATAGCCTTCTCCCCAGTAGCTGGTATGGTCGCTGATACCTGCATGGGATACTCCGCAAGCAAATGGATTGTCTTTGGTCATCATATACTGAGTCATAAATCCTCCATAAGACGCAGACACGCAACCTATGTGTTCTTCGTCACATTGAGGAACGTCCTTCACAAACTGTCGGGTAGCGTCAATTATATCCTGTGCCACGCCCTCTCCCATTGTATTCACGTGTCTCGAAGCCCATTCTTGTCCAAAGCCAGAAGCTCCTGACGGATTGACCGAGAATACGATATAACCGAGAGCATTCCAGTAGTGTGCAGGATAATGTGTTCCATTACCGAAGCGTCTTGACGTTGGTGAACATCCTCCATAATAATTCACTATTACTGGATATTTTTTCGCTGGGTCAAAGTCAGCTGGAAGATTATAGAAACCAGTGACTGCATATCCTCTGGAAGTCATGAAACTCCATGGTTTCACAGTTCCCAGTTTTATGTTTTCAAACATCTCCTTATTAGGAGCCAAGACAAGAGCACATTTTGGTGTCTTTGCAGGCGTCACTATGTTCCATGCCTCGTATGGCACACAGTTTGAACATCCATAGACGAGGATGTTTCCTCCTTCGCGTGCTATGCTAAGTCCGCTGAGCACCTCCATTGGTTGTTTAATCATCACTGGCTGGAGCGTTTTCGCGTCAAGACGATAGAGGCTGACGCTGTCGCCATTTTGCGCGGTGAAATATGCGCACTTGTCGGCATAAGAATAGTCGATACTCTCTATGCTCATGCGAAGGTCGGCTGTGATCGGGATAATCTTCTTGGTTGCCGTATCCATGAGATAGAGATAATAGTCGTACATGCTCGGAGTCTTGCCCTTTGGCACTCTGTTTCCTATACCACCAAACGACTCTGGGCTTGCCTTGAACAGCACCTTGCCCTCATTGCCCATATACATGGCATTGCCTATGAATCCATCTTTTTCCACCAACATTCTACAGTCCATGGTCTGCAAGTTGAGATCGTAATAAGTTTGGCGTGTGGTAGGCCTTTGTTCGAGCGAGTCGGAAGCTACAGAGAAGAGCATATGTCGTCCGTCGGAAGTGATATCGCTTACATATACAGGCTTGTATGTGTATGTAAGAGGAACGATCTGCCCAGTAGCGAAGTCGAAGCGTGCAAGCGAGTAGCGGTTGCGCCATCCTGGTTGTCTGTCGTCAGGATGTACTATTTCATAGACACCTTGTTCCTTGGCTGGTCCATTTTGCGACTTCATAAGTATAGCGAAATCCTCTGTTGGAGAGATATAGAAATAATCGTCGGGCATTTCTCCTACTATCGTCGTCACTTTTCCTGTAGAAGGCTCTACAGTCTTCAGTTGTAGTTTGCCGCCTTCTTCCTCTGTGTAGTAATAACGGTCTGAGTTTGGCATCCATGTTGCCTGTTCTGATATTTCCCTTTTCTGTCCAGTCTTTAAATCTACGAGTTGTGTCACGGCTTGGGTTTTGTTTATAGCGTCAATCCATCGATAGCTAATCAGCGCCCATCGTCCAGACTTTGACAGTGAAGCTCCTGCCACCACCCTTGTGGCAAGCACATCCCTCATGGTGAATCGGTGTTTGCCGTCTTCCAATATCTTTATGTTGTCATTGGGAATAGAGATGTCGATTCCCATACTGTCAGCTACGAACTTCAATCTTATCGTATGGAATCCCGGCTGCAAGTCAAAGGAGCCTGTTTTCTCATAGCCATCAGCATACACCTTATATTTCTTTGTTCCTTTTACATCGAGTTTTATCCCTTTCAGATACTTGGTTGCATCGACATCAAATCCCAATACGTGAAATTTCGCCGTGTCGAGAGCGAGCGAGTTTACATCGACTATGGGTTTATTGTCGGTGATGGACATCGCCACAGTACTATTGACAAGGTTGTCTGTTGTGAATTTCACTTGTTTGTTGTCGATACTGTCGAGGACCACAGGTTGTTGCATTGTAAACGGTCCTG
This sequence comes from Prevotella sp. P5-92, assembly GCF_002251245.1. Lineage (GTDB taxonomy): Bacteria > Bacteroidota > Bacteroidia > Bacteroidales > Bacteroidaceae > Prevotella. Next base: position 20,563 of record NZ_NPJG01000053.1, on the reverse strand, counting down.
CGTATCTCACCCATTTCACTCGGGTGTCGGCAGTTGAAGTAGCGGCAGCCATTACCAATGGCAGCATCGCCAGGGAAAGCTTTCCAAAGATGTTCATGTGCGTTATGCTTGTTAATTGAAATTTGCTTTATTATTGTGTTTTAATATTTTATATACAGACTCATATTCCTTCGCCACCTTCACGTATTCGTGATGTTTTTCTACATATTCCATGCTTTCGTGTTTCAGCCTCATCACCCGTTGGTGGTCTGTCACGAGTTGCTGGAGTTCATGTACCACGCTTTGGTATGTAGGTTCCACATTGACGATAGGGCGCAAGTGCTGTTCGTTAATAATCTCATAGTTCTCACGTTCACCACCGCCTACGCATACTATTCCTTTCGACATGGCGAGAAGAGTGTTCATCGAAGGAGTGTAACTATAGAGCTGGTCGAGTAGGACATCGGCAGAGTCTATCATTTTCTTGTATTCGTCAAAAGGCACTGATTCTGCTACCACGAGCCTTGTCCTGTCGGGAAATCTGTTAACCACCTCTTTGGCAGCCTCAAGCATGATGTCAGTCCCCTTATACTGGCTTCTCTGCTTGTTTATTCCGACAAAGATATTGAGGATGCCATTTTCAATCTGCTTAATACCCTTGTCATGCGGCATCTCTATAGGATAAGGAATAAAGCATGTTTTCCTTGTGAAGAGCGGTTTGTAGCAAGCATAGTATTCGTATAGTCCCGCCACTATCGCATCTGCATCCTCTGCTATATATCTGTTGAGCCGTTCCTTCTCGGTACCTATCCAGTCTCGTTTTTCCCTCAAGGCATCGTTGTCATTTCTCAAGACATCACCGATATTAAAATCGCTGTATCTCAAGAATTTCCTCTCGCAGCATCCGTTCACCCAATAATAGTCCATGCCGTATGCACCCATAACTATGTTTTTGTTCATAAGCCTCAGCAGTCGGTAGAGTGCCATGTTCCGTTGCGCCTTCAGTTCCACGAACATTGGGTTTATCAGTTGCACCACGTCGTATCCAACAAGACGAGGCATGACGGTGCAAATCTTAGCCATCAGCCCTACTCCGCCCCATTTCCCCACCTTTCTGTCGAGGTCGATGTCACGCGGGTAGTTTTTCCAGAAGTCGCCGTTCGAGGCCACAGTCACCTCATGTCCCAGTACTCTCAAACCTCGTGCAAGAGTGGCATGCACGTTGCTGTATTCCCCAAGTAGCAGTATTTTCATTTTGTAATTGTTCAAATAGCCAGTCATTCCGCAATTATCAGTGCCAATAGCTGGCCATACCTTTAATTCCATCTTTTCATCAAGGGCAATCCCATGAGCATCACGTTGCGTCCCCATTTTGTTTTTATCAGTTTGCCAAACAAGGCATATTTTTTTGTATAAGCCTTTTCAGGCATCGGGAATAGTCCCTCTTTTTCGAGCCGTTCAATTCTCTCATCGAGGAAACGCCTTGAGTGAGTCAGAATTATGATATTATAGAGATAGTCCATGGTGAGTTGCGCTATCCGCCGCTGTAGCGCTTGGCGCTCCACATGTGGCAGAGTGTCGGTTTTTCTATAGAGTCTCATAATGACCGTCTCCATATCGTCGAGTCTTTTCACCTTCCACCTTTTGTCGCGGTTGCTCATGGTAGTTCCCTGATGTTGTCGATAGAAATAAGCTGGCGAGTCGGTGACGTATAGCCGTTCGCATCTCAGAACGAGCTGCGGTGTAAACTCCTCGTCCTCGTGGTAGATATCCTCTGGGTATCTCAAGTTATGCAGGATGTCTTTCTTGAATACATATCCGCACGCCATTCCCCTGAGGTTATTGTTTCTCATGAACTCGGCACCTGTAAACGCCTTTTCCGGCGGCAGCGTGACCTGCATTTCCCCGTCATCTTTTGTAGTGTGACCGAACATCACCATATCGGGATCAGCATATCTCACCACGTCGATACACTGTTCGTAGTAGAACTTCACGAGTTTGTCGTCAGCATCCACAAACTGCAGATATTCACCCGTTGCCATCATGATTCCGGTATTACGTGCTGCACCGGGTCCGGCATTAGGTTTCCTCACATAAATCACATCGTCGGCATAAGCCATAAGACTATTCATCGGGCAGACGTCAGATCCGTCGTCTATCACGACCACCTGCCTCTCATCTTTACTCAGCGAGAGATTGATTATGCTTTCCACACATTCTATCAGCATGGCAACATCCTCGTTGTGATAAGTCACCACAAACGAGATGAGCGGTCTCTGTCTTCTATTGCTATCAATGTTCATGAATTATGTCGTATTAATAAGAGAAATCATTTATTTTTGCAAAAGTACAAAGAAAAAACCATTTCCCCATCTTATTTTTCATTTTTCTTCACATATTATACAATAATAAAAGGAAATTAGCGTTTTTTTTATCGTATGGCAAACGATTTCTCGTCATCAGACAACTATCGCCACGTACTAAAGTACACAAGCATTTTTGGCAGCGTGCAGGGTTTGAACATTCTCATCGGCCTTGTACGCAACAAGGTTATTGCATTGCTATTAGGTCCCGGCGGCATGGGTTTGGTTTCTCTGTTCAACACCATCTCCACCTTCATTTCCCAGGCCACGAGTTTAGGCATCTCATTTAGTGCTGTACGCCGCATATCAGAGCTGTATGACACTGGCGACAGTAGCTCGTTGCGTCATTATGCCAAGGTAGTGAGAGGATGGACACTTCTCATCACTCTGGCTGGTTTTCTCCTGAGCATCGTTCTGAGTCCGCTTTTTAACAAGCTCTCGTTTTCCTGGGGCGACCACACTCTTCATTATGCGCTTCTTGCCCCTGCCATAGCCATGATGGCGATAACGGGTTGCGAGACTGCCATTCTCAAGGGGACTCGCTGTCTTCGGGCACTTGCCACTGTGCAGGTATCTACGGCTATTCTCGTTCTTCTCACCACCACGCCATTATATTATTTCTTTGGCGAATCAGCGATAGTGCCGGTCATCACCCTGACCGCTTTCATCACGATGGTGTTCACCCTTCGCCATTCCCTTCGTATTGTTCCACTTTCTCTGAGCGGAGCTTTCGGCATGCTTGGCGAGGGCATGGACATGATCCGTCTTGGCGTCTCGTTCACCCTTGCCGGCATCATCGGCAGTGGCGCCGAGATGATCGTTCGTTCTTACCTGAATGTCGCTGGCAACCTTGACATGGTAGGTCTTTACAACTCAGCCTATATGCTAACGGTGACATACGGAGGCATGGTATTCTCAGCCATGGAGAACGACTACTATCCTCGTCTGTCGGCAGCAGGCAGCCGCAAGCAGATGACAAAGATTGTCAATTGTCAGATTGAGGTGGCCCTGACGATGCTCTCCCCGATGGTAGCCGCATTGATCGTCTTCCTTCCCATTGTCATTCCCCTGTTATTCTCCTACACTTTTTCCCCCGTTGTCCCGATGGCTCAGGTCAGCGTGTTCACCTTATTAGCAAAGGCATTGTCGATGCCGTTATGCTACATCAACCTTGCTAAGGGTTGTTCGTTGGCATACCTCATCATCGAGGGAACGTATTATCTCGTGTTTATCTTTCTTGTCATCTTCGGCTTCAAGCATCTCGGTCTTATCGGCACAGGCATAGCCATCACCATTGCCCATTTAGCAGAGTTAGTCATAGTATATGTTTACTCCCGTGTGAAGTTTGGTTTCAGGTTTTCGCGCCAAACCCTACTGTCGATCATGATCCACACACCGTTATGCGCCATTTGTTATATCTTAACGTTCGGCACGCAATCCGTTACCTATTGGATTTCGGGTACAGCCCTTGTGTCGATTATCACCATTCTGTCGTTCCGCAGGCTCAAGAACAGCACTCGCAAGAAAGCGTAAACCTTTACGTGTATTTTTCCTTCAAAAAATTACCTTGATTGCAAAAATATATGTACTTTTGCAGCGTCAAAACTGAAAATAACAATATAAATAAAATATTTGGATATGAAACCACTAAACAAAGTATTTGCTCCAAAGAGCGTCATGCCTGAAAAGGTTATTCAGTTCGGCGAGGGAAACTTCCTTCGTGCATTCGTAGATTGGATCATCTGGAACATGAACCAAAAGACCGATTTCAATGGTTCTGTCGTTGTAGTTCAGCCAATAGAAAAGGGAATGGTTGATTGGCTCAACGCTCAGGACTGCCTCTATCACGTCAACCTTCAGGGACGCGAGAATGGCAAGCCTGTAAATACGCTTGAGCGCATCGACTGTATCAGCCGAGCCCTCAACCCATATAGCCAGAATGCCGCTTTCATGGCACTGGCCGACCAGCCCGAGATTCGTTTCGTCATTTCCAACACCACCGAGGCAGGTATTGCCTTCGACCCGTCATGTAAGCTCGAAGACGCTCCAGCTTCGTCTTATCCAGGCAAGCTTGTCCAGTTGCTCTACCGTCGTTGGCAGACCTTCAATGGCGATCCTACAAAGGGTCTTATCATCTTCCCGTGCGAGCTCATCTTCCTGAACGGGCACGTGCTGAAAGACTGCATCAACAAGTATATCGAGTTGTGGCAATTGCCTTCAGAGTTCAAGGAGTGGTTTGACAACAGTTGCGGTGTTTATGCCACACTCGTTGACCGTATTGTTCCAGGCTTCCCACGCAAGGAGATTGCTCAGATACAGGAGAAGATATCATACCGGGACAATCTCGTCGTTCAGGCAGAGACATTCCACCTTTGGGTTATCGAAGCTCCGAAAGAAGTAGCCAAGGAGTTCCCCGCCGATAAGGCAGGTCTTCATGTGCTTTTCGTTCCTTCAGAGGAGCCATATCACAAGCGCAAGGTGACATTGCTCAACGGTCCTCACACTGTTCTCTCGCCTGTGGCTTTCCTCAGTGGAGTAAACATTGTGCGCGACGCATGCAACCATGAGGTTATCTCGAAATACATCCACAAGGTTCAGTTTGACGAGCTCATGCAGACACTCGACCTTCCTATCGAGGAGTTGGAAAAGTTTGCAAGCGACGTTCTTGAGCGCTTTGACAATCCGTATGTTGACCATCAGGTGACGAGCATCATGCTCAACTCGTTCCCGAAGTTCTGCGCACGCGATCTTCCAGGTGTCAAGACCTACCTCGAGCGCAAGGGCGAACTGCCAAAGGGTTTGGTATTCGGTCTTGCCGCAATCATCACCTACTATAAGGGTGGCAAGCGTGAGGACGGCGTGGAAATCGTTCCAAACGACGCACAAGAAATCATGGACCTGCTGAAGGAGCTTTGGGCAACTGGCGACACACAGAAGGTTGCCGACGGTGTGCTTGGCGCCACAAGCATCTGGGCAGAAGACCTCAACAAAGTGGAAGGTCTTAACACTATGGTTAAGCAGTATCTCGACCTCATCCAGGCTAAAGGTATGCTTGAGGCAGTAAAGACTATCCTCTAATCGATTCTCAAAAACAAACTACCAAAATACACAATCTTGATTTTATATAACCCACTAAGCAATGAAAAGCCGCAGGTTGTCCTCTGAAGGACTTGCCTGCGGCAATTCTTTTTATCCGGAAACGATGTAATTCCCATTTGTCAAACCAGATGATATTTCTATTTGTCAGACAAGATGTTCTGAAAATTTTTCCAGAGACGAAGTCGAATGCTTATAATCCGAAGACGTCAGCTACTGGTTTGAACGTGATTTTTCCATCCACTATGTTCAGTCCTTTTGCGAGAGCCGGGTCATCTTCACACGCCTTTTCCCATCCCTTGTCTGCCAGTGCGATGGCATAACGCAGCGTAGCGTTAGTAAGAGCGATGGTTGAGGTGTTTGGTACGGCGCCTGGAATATTTGCCACGGCATAATGCACAATTCCATCTACCTCATAAACAGGTTCGCTATGAGTAGTTGGTCTCGAGGTTTCGAAACATCCTCCTTGGTCTATTGCCACATCTACGAGCACTGTTCCCGGTTCCATAAGCTTAAGCATGTCTCTTGTGATGAGGTGTGGAGCTTTGTCGCCAGGAATGAGCACCGAGCCCACAACGATATCCACGTCGCGCAGTTCGCGTTTGATGTTATGTTTTGAAGAGTAGATAGTGTTGACGTTAGGCGGCATTTCCACCGAGAGTTTTCTTAGCAGTGGCAGCGAGATGTCGGCGATGACCACGTCAGCTCCCATTCCTGCAGCGACACGAGCGGCAGCCTGTCCAACTATTCCACCACCGAGTACTAGCACCTTTGCCGGTCTTACTCCGGGCACTCCGCAGATGAGTTTTCCTTTTCCTCCTTTTGTTTTTTGCAGATAATAAGCTCCGTTTATTGTTGCCATACGTCCAGCCACTTCGCTCATTGGAATTAGCAGCGGCAGCGATCCGTCGTCGAGTTGTACGGTCTCATATGCGATACACACGCCTCTGCTCTTCATCATCGCCTCAGTGAGTTCGCGGTCGCAAGCGAAATGGAAATACGTGAACACCACCTGTCCTGGTTTCACCAGTGGATATTCAGGTTCGATAGGTTCTTTCACCTTTACTATCATGTCAGCTGCAGCATACACATCCTCAATGGTAGGCAGTATGCATGCTCCGGCATCAATATAGTGTTGGTCACTGAAGCTACTGCCCTCTCCTGCCGTATGTTGTACATAGACGGTATGGCCGTGCTTCACCAGTTCGGCAACTCCTGCAGGTGTCATTCCGACCCTGTTCTCGTTGTTCTTGATTTCTTTAGGAATACCGATAATCATAAGCTAAAAGTGTTTAGTTAATTTTTGGAACAATATAAAAAATCCGTACGCAAATATACGACAAAAAATCATTGCCGTCAATATTTGCGCACGGAATTTTTCCGTATGTTTATACAATTTAACTAAACTTGTTCAAAATACTCGTTCAGTTGCTTTACTGAAGCCTCGTCAACGTTAGTTATGTCGCTTTTTATTTCTCCGTGTTCCATTAGCAATATTCGTGTTGAGATATCCACGGTATGTGTGAGGTTGTGTGAGCTGACGATGACGGTTGCTCCTGTTTCCTTTGAGTAATTCTCGAGCAGTCTTTTCAGAATGTTCTGGCTTGTAGGGTCGAGGAAGTTGAAAGGTTCGTCGAGAATGAGTATCTCGGGCTGGGTCATCAGCGCGGATATGATGCCGACTTTCTGTTTGTTACCCGCCGAGAGGTTGCGTATTAGCAGGTTCCTTCCGAAGATCTCGCCTCCTGTAAAGTGCTGGTATTTCTCTTCGAGTTCCTTTACGGGGTCGTCTTTTGTTCCTGATATTCTGCTGATAAACTGGAAATACTCTTCTGGCGTGAGAAAGTCGATGAGGAATCCGTTGTCGATAAACGCGGCAGTGAAGTGTTTCCACTCTTCGCTCTGATCTACTCTTACCTCATTGAGTTCCACATATCCCTCGTCGGCCTTGAGCAGGTCGAGCAGTAGTCGGAAAAGAGTGGTCTTGCCGGCACCGTTATTGCCGACAAGACCTATTATTTCCCCTTTGTTGATTGTCAGTTCGGGAATATTGCATGCGCAAGTGTCCCCGAACGACTTTTTCAAGTTCTTTATTGTAATCATAAACGTCAACGCTTATACGAGTCCTCTACCGTGACAATTTTTGAATTTCTTTCCGCTGCCGCATGGGCAAGGGTCGTTTCGTCCAGGCATCTTGCTCTTCACCACGGGTTCGCGTCGTTGTGCCTGCTGTGCCCTTGTGTCTTGTGCGGCTGCAGCCTGCTGGTTAGGATCGACGAGTCTTTCCTCCTGTACCTGTTGTTTCGATTCCACGTAATGAGGTTTCTCCTTTGGCATTTCTGCCGGAGCTTCTTGTGGAGCCTGTTGCATCTCAGGTATTCCGCTTCTCATGAGGATGCTGACGATACGGTTGTTCATGTTGTTCACCATATTGTCGAACAGCTTCACGCTTTCGAGTTTGAAGATGAGCAGCGGGTCTTTCTGTTCGTAGGAAGCGTTTTGCACGCTGTGCTTGAGTTCGTCAAGTTCCCTGAGGTTCTCTTTCCAGCACTCGTCGATGATGTGCAGGAGAATCATCTTCTCAAACTCCTTGACAATGGTCTTGCAGTGCGAGTCGTACGCCTCTTTGAGGTTGCAAGGAATGTTGTACATGCGTCGTCCGTCGGTGAGCGGCACCATGATTCGCTCGTAGAAAGCGCCTTGGTTTTCATACACTTGCTGTATTATCGGCCATGCCACGTTCTGTATGCGTTCTGTTTTTCTGTTGAATGCCTCCATCACCTGTTGGAATGTGCGTTCTTCGAGTTCGTCTCTTCTGTCGTTGATAAATTGTTCCTGTGTGAACGGCACTTCCATAGCGAAGATATGAATGAATTCCTCTTTGCATCCCTCGTAGTCATTATTTTCGATAATGTTCACCACACGGTCCCAGAGCGTGTTAGAGATATCCATTCCTATGCGTTCTCCCATGAGGGCATGGCGTCGTTTGCCATATACGACGGTACGCTGTTTGTTCATCACGTCGTCATATTCGAGCAGTCGTTTACGAACTCCGAAGTGGTTTTCCTCCACCTTGCGTTGTGCTCTTTCTATGCTCTTTGATATCATCGGGCTTTCGATGCGTTCTCCCTCTTTGAATCCGAATCGGTCCATGACGCTTGCTATGCGCTCAGAGGCGAAGAGTCTCATGAGCTTGTCTTCGAGCGACACGTAGAAGACTGACGATCCTGGGTCGCCCTGTCGTCCGGCACGTCCTCTGAGCTGGCGGTCAACGCGTCTGCTCTCGTGTCTCTCTGTACCGATGATGGCGAGTCCTCCTGCCGCCTTCACCTCTGGCGACAGTTTGATGTCGGTACCACGTCCAGCCATGTTGGTAGCGATGGTCACGGCTCCGAGTCCGTTGGTGCTTTGTCCCGCGAGGGCCACGATGTCAGCTTCCTTCTGGTGTAGTTTTGCGTTGAGCACCTGACAAGGAATCTTTCTCATGTCGAGCATACGTTTGAGCAGTTCGGAAATCTCCACCGATGTTGTACCGACGAGACATGGTCTTCCGCTTTCTCTCATTGCCACGATTTCGTCGATCACGGCATTATATTTCTCACGGTTGGTCTTATATACTCGGTCGTCGAGGTCTTTTCGCGCTATTGGTCTGTTGGTAGGAATCTCCACCACGTCGAGTTTGTATATGTCCCAGAACTCTCCCGACTCAGTAGAAGCCGTACCGGTCATACCGGCGAGTTTGTGGTACATACGGAAGTAGTTCTGGAGTGTGATGGTGGCAAAGGTCTGTGTTGCGGCCTCCACTCTCACGTGTTCCTTGGCTTCCACGGCCTGGTGCAGTCCGTCGCTCCATCGGCGTCCTTCCATGATACGTCCTGTCTGCTCATCGACTATTTTCACTTCTCCGTCTATCACCACATATTCGTCGTCTCTGTTGAACATGGTGTAAGCCTTGAGCAACTGTTGTAGAGTGTGTACACGTTCGCTCTGCACGGCGTAGTGGTTGAGCAGTTCGTCTTTCTTTGTCACCCTTTCCTCGTCTGAGAGCTGTTCGTTTTCGAGGGCTGACAGTTGTCCTGCTATGTCTGGCAGCACGAAGAGGTCTTTGTCGTTGACTTGTCTTGCAAGCCAGTCAGTACCTTTGTCGGTGAGGTCGCAAGAGTTGAGTTTCTCATCCACGACGAAGTAAAGCGGTTCGACGGCCTCGGGCATTTTCCTGTTGTTGTTCTCCATGTATATCTCCTCGGTCTTGAGCATTCCCGCCTTTATTCCCTCTTCTGAGAGGAATTTGATGAGCGGTTTGTTCTTTGGCAGCGCCTTGTGCGAGCGATATAGCGAGAGGAATCCCGCGTCGAGTATTTTCTGGTCGTTTTTTTCGCGTCCTTCGCTTATCAGCTGTTTAGCTTCCGAGAGCAGCTGAGTGGCGAGTTTGCGCTGTACATCGACGAGTTTCTCCACCAGTGGCTGGTATTCCTCAAACATCTGGTCGTCGCCCTTTGGTACAGGTCCTGAGATGATTAGCGGAGTACGAGCGTCGTCGATGAGCACTGAGTCCACCTCATCGACGATGGCATAGTTATGTGCTCTCTGCACGAGGTCAGACGGTGCTGTGGCCATATTGTCGCGGAGGTAGTCGAAGCCGAATTCGTTGTTGGTACCGAATGTGATGTCAGCCTGGTAAGCGCGTCGGCGTTGTTCTGAGTTTGGCTGGTGCTTGTCGATGCAATCCACGCTGAGTCCGTGGAACATGTAGAGCGGTCCCATCCATTCCGAGTCACGTTTTGCGAGGTAGTCGTTGACGGTCACCACGTGAACGCCGTTTCCTGTCAGTGCGTTGAGGAACACAGGCAGTGTGGCGACGAGGGTCTTACCTTCACCGGTAGCCATCTCGGCAATTTTTCCTTGATGTAGCACGCATCCTCCGAAGAGCTGCACGTCGTAGTGCACCATTTCCCACTTGAGGTCGTTGCCTCCTGCAGTCCAGTGGTTGTGGTAAATGGCTTTTTCTCCATCAATGGTGATAAAGTCGTTGGCGGGGTTGGCAGCGAGTTCGCGGTCGAAGTCGCTTGCGGTGACGATGGTCTCCTCGTTGTTGGCGAAGCGCTTGGCGGTTTCCTTTACTATCGCGAACACCTGCGGCATAGCCTCGTTAAGCTTATCCTCATAGATCTCGAGGATTTCCTTTTCGAGTTTGTCTATCTGTTCGAATAGTTCTGCACGCTCGTCGATGGGCGTGTTTTCAATTGTCTCTTTGATGGCAGCTATCTGTGCCTTCTGTTCCTGTGCCGACGATTGGATGCGTTGTTGTATTTCCTTTGTCTTTGCGCGCAGCGCGTCGTTGTCGAGCTGTTCTATCTCTGGCGAGGCAGCTTTGATTTTTTCCACGAGAGGCTGTATGAGCTTCATGTCTCTCGAAGATTTGTCACCGAAGAGTGACTTCAGAAATTTGTTGAAATTCATTTTATCTTGTCTTTTTTTTTATCGAGTTTTGGAAAATCTTTGCAAAATTACGATTTTTTTTTCGTAATCGTGCATAAATAGTTGATTTTTTTGGTGTTGAACCTCTAAGAAGCTAAAAAAGCGGTCTAAAACAGCGGTTCAGCCCAGCATGCGTTGGGTGCCCTGATACGTATTGCCTTTGCCACCGTTGGCGCGATGCGATCCACGGTGACGGGTGTTGTTATGCGTTCTGGCTTTACGTTGGCTCCGTAAAACACTATGGGGAACGGTATGTATGAGGCTCGCGAGAGTTGTGTCTGCTGGTTGTCCTCGTTATACAGTCTCCACCCCGGCGTCACCTCTATGATGATGTCGCCGCAGTGTTCTGGATTGAATCCGTTGCGTATCTTTGTTATGTCGGGATTGGCGCTGGAAAGGAGTTGTGGCGAAGTATAAACGTTTCTCACTCCTGCCACCATGCCGAGAAATTCCTGTGCTCTTTGGCAGGCGTCGTTAAGGCTTATCCGTTTGCTTTCGAGGAACCGGTGGTTGAGGAATATCTGCGTCCCATAGCATGTGTCCACATATTTTCCCTGTCCCCAGAGTGCGCCGAAATACATGTTCAGCAGGCTTGCCGTCCGGTTGATGTAGAACGTGCCTGTAGGTATGCGGTACTTGGCATAGTCGGTGGTTTCCTCGTCGGCACATCCTGTGCTGGTGACGACGAAGAGGATATTCTTTTCGCCGAGTCTGAGTTCGAGGCTTGATATGAGTGCCGCGAGCTGCCTGTCGAGTCTCACGTAAGTGTCTTGCAGCTCTATCTGGTTGTCGTCGCTTGCCTCGTGTCGGAAGTTGCCTGCATAGTATGTGACGTTGAGCATGTCGGTGATTCCGTCCACGCCCATGTTGTTGCTTGTGACGCAGTGCAGCGCGGCCTTTGTCACGTTTTCGTTCACTAGTCCGCTGGTCTTGTAGTCAATGTATTGTGTGTCGCCGGTGAACTTGTGTTTGAAAGGTTTGGGGTTGTCTTCACGTAGGAAGTAGTTAAACTTCCCCACGTATTTGTTGTCGGGTTCCCATGTCTGGCTTGTGGTGACGCGGTATGCGGGGTTGATGGTGTTGTAGTTCTTCACCCATGCGGGCAGCTCCTCGCCGTAGTAATCCGACGAGCACCAGTTGCCTGTCTTGTCGTCTATCCACACTGCTCCGTCGGCTGCGTGTCCGGCAGCGAGAATGGCAGCGTTGCGGAATGGTGCTATTGAGTACACCTTTGCCTTTCCCTTCGTGGTAGCCTTGAGTTCGTCGCCTATGGTCGATGTGCTGACGTTGCGTGGCGATCCTCCCTCATCGGTCATCAGTCCTTGTGTCTTTTTGTCGTCAACGCAATAGACGGGTCTGAGTGTCTCCCTGTCGAGCCACATGTTTCCCACGAGGCTATTATAATAAGGTGTAGTTCCAGTCTGTACAGCGGTGATGGCCGCCGAGCAGTCTATTGGGGCGAAGGGATAGGCGGCATTGGTGAACACCAGTCCCTTGCTCACGAGTTTCTTGAATCCGTCGAGTGTATATAGCGGCGAGAAAGCCTCCATATAGTCAGCCCTGAGCTGGTCGATGGTGATGTTCACCACGAGTCTCGGAGCCTGTTGCATCACCTGTGCGTCCACGCTGAGCATCGAGATGAGCGTAGCGAGTAGCGTCAGTGTATGTTGTCTGCGGTTCATTATTGTTTATCTTTTCTTTTTTCAGTTAGTTACAATTACGGTTCATCCACACTCTTGTCAGCAAAGTCAGTGCCAGAAGCTCCATTCCCTCTGCATAGTCCTGCAATATCGAGCCGAAAAGGAAGATCGCGGTCGTCAAGGCGACTATTTTCCAGTAGCGTGTCTTACGTCGTCGCGCCACGTTAGCCATGAAGAAGAACGGGAGCGGATTGAGTATAAGTATCTGGAGATTAGTGCTTGTAGTGGGATGTTGCGAGAAGAACAGGGCTGCCACCAGGATGCCTGCCGTGCCTGTCAGCGCCATCAGCAGGAGGTCGAACACGACGAATGTCTTTCCGCGGTATAGCTCTACTGACAAAATGACAATCGCTGCCACAAGCAGCAGTGCGAAACACTGAAAAGGTGTCAGCGGGAATCCATCTTCCACAAACCTCACTCCCGGTTCCACGGCATAGCGGTTGTTGACCACCAACGGCCTGGTGCCCTTGTTGCTTCCCACCACTATCGCGTCCTGGAAGCTCTCCATGAGCTGTGAAGGCAGAAACTGTCTTTCCCTCCATCCTATCTCCCTGTCGGCGCCGAGACCGAGGCAGATGTCGTTGCCAAAGGTTATCCAGCGGTGGTTGCCCGTGCGCTCGTGCAGCAGTTTTCGGTATGTGATGCCGTGCATCTGGTCGGCCTGCGGTCCCGTTCCGTCCCTGTACTCGATCTTGTCGTCGATTATACTCTGCTCTATCATGTCTCGGGCACGCGTGGTGCAGTTGTCGTAGAGGCAGTTGTATCGATAGATGCGGTTTTCGGGACGGTAGTTGTCCTGAAGAGCCTTGTATAATTTCTTTTTCTCCTCTGACGAGAGGTTGAGCACCTGCTCTACCACGGAACTACCCCTCTTGGCATATTCGGTCTTAAAGATGTGGAACGGCACGACACCCAACTCATAGTCGGTGATGCCAAACGTGAAGCGCAACCCGAACAGCGGCTTGCGGAAGTCAAACACGCCATAGTTGAACGCCCAGTCCTCTCCCGTGCGCAAGTCGTGATAGCGCAGTGCGGTGTGCCCAAACACGCTGTAAACCTCGTTGTGGGGTGAACAGGTGAGTAAGCTCACTTCTACCGAATCGTCGTCAAAATGCACCTCATCGCTCGAACTCCAGCTTAACAAACTGATTGTCAGCGAGAAAGCTAAAAATAGCAGTCTTTTCACTATAATCATAGAATTTTTCACGGTGCAAATTTAATTTCTTTTTTTGACTTTTAATGCTTTTATCTCGTTTTTTTTCAATAATTTTGCACCCTGTAAACGAATTTATGCTTTATGAAGCTCACAATAGACATAGGAAACACGTGTGCAAAGCTTGCCGTTTTCGACGGGAAAGACATCATCGACTCCATCATCGTCGAGCACGACCAGCCCTTCAGAATCGCCCCGTTCTGCCAACGGCACGATATCGACGGCGGCATCTGGTCAACGGTGAAAGACCTCACTGCCGACTTCTGCGACTCCATCACGTCGCTCCCCTTCCCCATGCTTCAGCTGGTGCCGGGTGTGACGGCAGTGCCCGTCGAGGTGTGCTATTCCACACCGCTCACCCTCGGTCCCGACCGCCTCGCCGCCATCGTCGGCGCGTGGTCGCTCCATCGTGGCCACGACATTATGGTCATCGACATCGGCACGTGTATCACCTACGACCTCGTCACCTCCTCGGGACAATACCTCGGCGGCAACATCTCGCCGGGACCGAAGATGAGGTTCCGCGCCCTCAACACCTTCACCTCGCGACTGCCATTGCTGACACGCCAGGGCGACACGCCGACGGTGGGCTACGACACGGCAACAGCCATCCGAAGTGGCGTGATACATGGCATAAGACACGAAATAGAAGGCTATATCAGTGAAATTAAGTCAAAATATCCTAACCTTTTGGTTTATTTAACGGGAGGAGTCGATATCGATTTGCACAATTCAGAAAAAATGTGCACCTTTGCAGACAAATTCCTCGTCCATAGAGGTCTGAACACCATACTTCTCCATAACGAAGAACAAAATAAAGAATGAAAAAAAACATAGCAACACTTTTTGCGGCCATGGCAACAGCCCTTGCCGCCAGTGCCCAGAGCGGCACCAACTCTCCATACAGTCAGTATGGACTCGGCGTGCTGTCAGAACAAGCACAGGGATTCAACCGCGGCATGAACGGGTTGGGACTGGGTTTGCGCCAGTCTGACCAGGTCAACATGCTCAACCCCGCCTCCTACTCTGCCGTCGATTCCCTGACGATGATCTTCGACATGGGCCTCAGCGGACAGGTGACAAACTTCAAGGAAGGCAACCGTAAGCTCAACGCCAACAACGCTGATTTCGAATATGCCGTCGCCGCATTCCGACTGATGAAAAACGTGGGCTGCAGTTTCGGTATAGTACCGTTCAGCAATATCGGCTACAACTACTCTTCCACCACCACCGTGGGCGCATCGTCCACCACAACCACCGAGGCACATACCGGCTCGGGCGGCGTGCGGCAAGTATATCTCGGCGTCGGCGCAAAGCTCTTCAAAGGCCTCTCCATTGGTGTCAACGGCTCTTACCTTTGGGGCGACTACGACCGCTCGCTCACCATCAGCAGCAACGACGCGTATGTCAACACCATCACCAAGCAGTATGCCGTCAGCATCCATAGCTATAAGCTCGACTTTGGACTGCAGTACAGCCTCGACCTCACGAATACGGACAACGTCACCCTCGGCGCCACATACAGCCTCGGGCACAACCTCAACGCCGACCCGATGCTCGTCACCACCAACACCAACTCGCAGACCTCCATCTCCACCAGCGACACACTCTCCGTGAAAGACGGACTGAGCCTGCCTCACGCCTTCGCTGTGGGACTGGCGTGGTCACACAACAGGAAGTTTGTCGTGGGCGCCGACTATTCGCTGCAGCGATGGAGCAAACTCGCCTACCCCGAGTTCAATCCCGCCACAGGCGAGTATAAGGCCACCTACGGACTGCTCACCGACAGACATAAGCTCACAGTGGGCGGCGAGTGGATACCCAACTGGCAGAGCCGCAAGTTCTACAACCGCATTCACTACCGCCTCGGAGCGTCTTACGCCACACCTTATTTCAAAGTCAACGGCCACGACGGACCAAAGGAGATCAGCATCAGCGCTGGTTTCGGCATTCCATTGCTCGACAGGTGGAATCACTGCTCGTTCCTCAACATCAGCGGACAGTGGGTGAAGTCGTCGGCCAAAGACCTCATCACCGAAAACACTTTCCGCATCAATATTGGCCTCACCTTCAACGAAGGATGGTTCAACAAGTGGAAAGTGAACTAATAGACATTCGGAAGAATAGGACAAAAGAAAACAGAGAACAAAAACCACAACACATTGGATAGTTTTCCACCTTATAAATATATTAATAGAATGAGGGCTCTCGTCCTCGCAGCCATGACAATGGCGGTGTTTTCCTGCTCCGAGGAGGTGGAACACACCGCCCCTGCCATCCACGACCGCGACTCGGTGTCGATGATGACAAGCTACGGCGTCAACACGCTCATCTCCGACTCGGGAGTGATAAAATACAAGATCGTCACCGAGCGATGGGACGTCAACACCGTCAGACAGCCGTCGCGCTGGACCTTCATCTGCGGCATCTTTCTCGAACAGTTTGACGAGAAGTTCAATATCCAGGCTTACATACAGGCCGACACCGCGTGGTACTACGACCAGCTGAAACTCTGGGAACTGCGCGGCAGAGTTCGTGTGCGCAACGTCAACGGCCTGCGCTTCACGAGCGAGGAACTGTTCTGGGACGGCATCAAACACGAGTTCTATTCCAACAAGTTCTCACGTGTGGTCAGCCCCGAACGCACCCTGCAAGGCACCTATTTCCGTAGCGACGAACGTATGATAAAATACACAGTGTCAAACTCTAAAGGCTCGTTTGTGAAACCCGACGACAACGCTCCCGGCACCGCCTCCCAAGGCACCGCTCCAGGAACCACGGTTCCTGCCGACACCACCGCCGTGCCCGTGCTGCGCCCTGCCGCCACCAAACATGCCGCCACAAAAAAAACCGCCACGCCATGACAGACAACGTGATAGCACTCATAGTATCAATGGTGTTCTCGGCATTCTTCTCCGGCATGGAGATAGCTTTCGTGTCGAGCAACCGCATGCTCGCCGAGATGGAACGCGGCAAGAACGGCATACAGCAGAGAGCCATCGCCCTCTTCTACCGCCATCCAAACAACTTCGTCAGCACCATGCTCGTGGGCAACAACATCGCCCTCGTCATCTATGGCATACTCTTCGCCCAAATCTTCGACGCAACTCTCTTCGCCTCGCTCGGCGACGGCGAGCGCGTCACCGCCGACACCATAGCCTCCACCGTAGTGGTGCTGTTCACGGGCGAGTTCATACCGAAACTCATCTTCAAGAGCAACCCCAATACCATGCTCTCGTTCTTCGCCATCCCCGCCCTCGTGTGCTACATACTGCTCTACCCCATATCGCGCTTCGCCACACTGCTCTCAAAGTGGATGCTCGCCCTCGTGGGAGTGAAGATGCAGAAGGCAAAAGACGATATCGAGTTCGGAAAGGTCGATCTCGACTACCTCGTACAGAGCAGCATCGACAATGCGCAGAGCGACGACGAGATAGAAGAGGAGGTGAAGATCTTCCACAACGTGCTCGACTTCTCAGAGACACGCGTCAAAGATTGCATGGTGCCACGCACCGAGATCGAAGGTGTCAACATCGACGAGAGCGGAGTCGAGGAACTGAAAAACCAGTTTATCGAGACAGGCTTCTCAAAGCTCGTCGTCTATAAGGGCGACATAGACCATGTGGTCGGCTATATCCATTCCTCGGAGATGTTCCGCTCAGCCGCTACGTGGCGCGACAATATACGCACCATGCCCTTCGTGCCCGAGACCATGGCGGCAAAGAAACTCATGCAGACCTTCCTCCAGCAGAAGAAGAGCCTCGCCATCGTCGTTGATGAGTTTGGCGGCACCAGCGGACTCGTCTCGCTCGAAGACATCGTCGAGGAGATCTTCGGCGACATCGAGGACGAGCACGACAGCAACAACTACATAGCCCGCCGCACCGACGACGGCGAATACCTGCTCTCGGCACGTCTCGAGATAGAGAAAGCCAACGAGATGCTCGACCTCGACCTGCCTGAAAACGATGACTACATGACCGTCGGCGGCCTCATTCTACACGAGTATCAGAGCTTCCCCAAACTCAACGAAATAGTCAAGATTGGCAAATTAGAATTCAAGATTATTAAAAGCACAATGACCAAAATAGAGCTTGTAAAGCTAAAAATAACCGAATAAAACCATTTTTTTCCGTTTTTATTCCTTTATTTGATAATTATTTAGTAATTTTGTGCGCTAAAAGCGAAAACAAGGAAACAAAAAAAATAAAAAAACAAATAAAAAACAAGTAATGGCAGCATTAGGAACAATCAGAAAAAGAGGTGTGACCCTGATCGTCATCATCGGTCTCGGCCTCTTCGCATTCATTGCCGAAGAAGCGTTCCGCTCGTGCGAAGCTACCAGCAACGAGCAGCGTCAGCAAGTAGGCAAAGTGTTGGGAGAGAAAATCTCAGTACAGGATTTTCAGACTCTCGTTGACGAGTACCAGGAAGTAATCAAGATGACCCAAGGTCGCGACAATCTCTCCGAGGAAGAGCTCAACCAGGTCAAAGATCAGGTATGGAACAGCTACGTCAACAGCATTATCATGAAGAAAGAAGCAGAGAAACTCGGACTCACCGTCACCGACGCCGAGCTGCAGAACATCCTCAAGGAAGGCACCAACCCTATCTTGATGCAGACTCCGTTCGTCAACCAGCAGACCGGACGCTTCGACGCTTCACAACTCACCAAGTTTATCGCCGACTACAAGCAGGCACAGAAGTCTAACCCGCAGATGGCTGAGCAGTACAAGAGAATCTACGACTACTGGATGTTCATCGAGAAGACACTGCGCCAGCAGACTCTCGCACAGAAGTACCAGAACCTCCTCTCTCACTGCCTCATCTCCAACCCCGTGTCGGCCAAGATGGCATTCAACGACCAGAACGAGGAGAACGAAGTGCAGTTGGCTACTATAGCCTACTCTACCATCAACGACAGCAAGGTCACCATTAGCGAGGCTGACATCAAGGCCAAGTACGAGGAGCAAAAGGAGATGTACCGCCAGTATATCGAGACTCGCGACATCAAGTATGTTGACTTCCAGGTGACGGCGTCGCCAGCCGACCGCAAGGCCCTCGTGGCATCGATGAACGAGGCTCAGAAGAGCCTGCAGGAAGGCGCCGACCCCGCACAGACTGTACGCAAGGCCCAGTCGCAGGTGACTTTCACCGGCGTGCCCGTATCGTCTAAGGTCATGCCACGCGACATCGCCGCAAAGATCGACTCAATGGCGGTAGGTCAGACCACAGCTCCGTTCGAGACCGCTTACGACAACACCCTCAACGTAGTCAAGCTCATCAGCTCAGCACAGCTCCCCGACTCAGTAGAGTATCGCCTGATACAGGTGGGTGGCGAGACCGTGGATCAGGCTCGCCAGCGCGCCGACAGCATCTACAACGCCCTCAACGGCGGAGCCGACTTCGAGGCCATCGCCAAGAAATACGGTCAGGAAGGCAAGGCACAGTGGTTCACCTCGGCCATGTACGAAAGCGCACCTACCATCGATGCCGACACCAAAAAGTATATCGAGGCTCTCACACAGTCTGAAGGTTTGAAGAACGTGGAGGTTACACAAGGTAACATCATCCTCAAAGTCACCGCACGCAAGGCATTCACCACCAAGTATGTGGCAGCCATCGTAAAGCACACCATCGACTTCTCAAAGGCCACTTACTCTGCAGCCTACAACAAGTTCAGCCAGTTTGTAAGCGAGAGCCAGACTGCTGATGCTCTTGTCAACAACGCCAAGAAATATGGTTTCAAGGTGTCTGAGCGCGCCGACGTAGCCAACTCAGAGCACAACGTGGCTGGCGTACGCAGCACACGCGAGACCATGAAGTGGATCTTCGACGCCAAGGCAGGCGAGGTGTCGCCACTCTATGAGTGTGGCGACAACGATCATCTCCTCGTGGTGGCTCTCAGCGGCATCCACAAGGAAGGCTACCGCGACATCGCCTCTGTTAAAGACATGATCAAGTCTGAGGTGATCCGCGACAAGAAGTACGAGCAGATCGCAGCCAAGCTCAAAGGCGTCAACAGCGTCGATGCAGCCAAGGCCAAGGGCGCACAGGTCACCACCGTATCTCAGGTGACATTCGCCGCTCCAGCATTCATCCAGGCTACAGGTGCCAGCGAGCCTGCACTCAGCGGTGCCATCGCAGCCACCAAGGCTGGCCAGTTCTGTCCTCGTGTCATCAAGGGCAACGGTGGCGCATATATGTTTAAGGTAGTGAAGAAGGCTCAGCGTGGCGGCGCCAAGTTCGACGCCAAGGCCACAGAGGCTCAGCTCCGTCAGCAAGCTCTTCAGGCAGCCAGCCGTTTCATGAACGAGCTCTATCTAAAGGCCGAAGTGAAAGACAATCGCTACCTCTTCTTCTAAGTTCATTCACATTTATACCTATAATTCGCTAAGGCGGTGAGGCGCAACAAATACCCTCACCGCCTTTCTTCATCTCTTGCTCCAGTCTTTCCCACATAATCCTCCGATGAAAGCCAATGTGCCCGCCTCTGTAGGAAGCCTTCGACGGTATCAACTTGTCACTCTTCAACAGAGCATTCAACTTGTCAACCTCGTTTGATTGTTTTGCCAAGATGCAGCTTTCTTAGGTACAGAGATAGTAATTTTATTGTTACGTTCCAAGAAAAAGGCGGGAAAAAGTGGGAATATGATGAATTTTTTTTTCAAAACCAAGAAAATGCAGGTGAAAGTGGCTCGATAGCAGCATTAAGGGAATTGAGTCAAAAAGAC
>NZ_NPJG01000052.1 GCF_002251245.1 Prevotella sp. P5-92 | reverse complement strand
TCCCTATTGTCCCGAAGGCTTCGCACCCAGTCGTTGCCAACTACGCACGCTTCGGTAGGCTGCTCTTAACGGAATAAGAGGTTCATTAGTTTCAAAGAACAATTATCTGTACGACTTCATGTCGCAATTTCGCTGCAAAGATAGTGCAAAAAATCGATTTAGCGAAGAAAAAGAGAATAAATTATCTTTTTTGAGCGTAAGATTTTTATTTAAATCGAAGACAAAACAAAATAAAAAAGCGCTTTTTTATTTTGTTTGTTGAGATGCAGCCTATCTTATCAAAAGATACATCATTTATCACGATCAACCACACAAATCATCAATCATCAGTCATAAGAAACTTGCGATAGCTTGATGAGCTCCTCTAATAATAAACAAGGTGCGAAGAACTTGCGTAGCTTGATGAACACCGCTGAAAATATATAGTGAAGAACTTGCGTAGCTTGATGAGCTCCGCTATTAATAAACAATGTGCGAAGAACTTGCGTAGCTTGATGAGCTCCGCTATTAATAAACAATGTGCGAAGAACTTGCGTAGCTTGATGAACTCCTCTTTTGATAAACAATGTGCGAAGAACTTGCGTAGCTTGATGAGCTCCGCTATTAATAAACAATGTGCGAATAATCAATCATCATTAATCGAAAGGGCAGGACAATGACCTGACCCGCTTGTCCCTCAGCCCCTCATAAGTGACATAAATTCGTCAATTGTATATACAGGAATTATAGATTTCCTAAAGTCCTTCTTATTTCTTGTAACAATACAATCTGCCTTTACCTTTATGGCGGACATATACTGAACTGCATCCTCATAATCTTTCCAGTCACAAGCTAAAGCCTCCCTTGCAACGTCTTCATAAAGGTCAACAACTCTTACAAACTCCGTTATGTCCTCCAGTCGTTCCCTCGCGTCAACATATCCATATTTCTTTGAAATATAAACTGCATTTATCAAAGATAGTGAAGATAACACCAAAGATATCCTTCCAGCATAGCCATAAGCGAAAAGCATCCTGGCATTTTGTACAAACGGTTCCCGTTCGCACAACAAATCAAGCAAAATATTTGTATCTACAAAAACAGTCATCGCACATACTTTTCTATTCTTGCATCTCTTCCATTTTCATCCACGGGGACAATCCTACCACCTTTCGCAGATAATGTAGATACATACTTCAGAGCTTGTTCCAATTCCATATCATTAGTTTTTGTATTTGAATGACGAACATTATCAAGAAGTAATTTTACTCCCAGTTCAATCACTTTTTGTATACTCATATTATTTTGCCTTGCATACAATGCGGCTCCATCATAAAGCGCCTGATCTATTGTTAAAGTATTCATAACTGTCCTTTCTTTAATAATCCGCTGCGAAGATAGTGCAAAAAATCGATTTAGCAAAGAAAAAGAGAATAAATTATCTTTTTTGAACGTAAGATTTTTATTTAAATCGAAGACAAAACCAAATAAAAAAGCTTTTTTTTATTTTTTTGTTGAGATGCAGCCTATCTTATCCAAAGATACATCATTTATCACGATCAACCACACAAATCATTGTATATTAAAATTTTATTATTACCTTTGCACTCGTTAACAACATCAAGGAAGTGGAATAAGGCCGATTAATCATTCGTCCCGAGACAGAGATTAATGTTCTGCCCCCACTCCTTAACATCCGAATCCGGACAGTTCACTGGGCTTTGACCCCGCATTTGCAATGATGGTTCCAGGGTGTTTTGATGTTGCATGTTTAATTTAATTTTATTATTATGACTTA
>NZ_NPJG01000051.1 GCF_002251245.1 Prevotella sp. P5-92 | reverse complement strand
TAAGTCATAATAATAAAATTAAATTAAACATGCAACATCAAAACACCCTGGAACCATCATTGCAAATGCGGGGTCAAAGCCCAGTGAACTGTCCGGATTCGGATGTTAAGGAGTGGGGGCAGAACATTAATCTCTGTCTCGGGACGAATGATTAATCGGCCTTATTCCACTTCCTTGATGTTGTTAACGAGTGCAAAGGTAATAATAAAATTTTAATATACAATGATCTATCTACTTATTAGCATCTAAGTACATCTTTTATAGAATAGATACGAGTGAGAGATTCAAAAGAGAAATACTGGTCATCCATAATCATGTAATCCTCTCGTTGCGCCTTACTCAGTTTCTTAATGTCGGGGAACATGCTCACAGGGACAATCACTTCATTATTATTAATTAACTTCGTCGAACTTCGTTTCTTAATATTTAATTGGGTATCCCATTTGCTGTAGGGACTTTACTTTATGTAAGTCCGTTGTCCATTGCGGTTGCCATGCGGTGGTGGAGCGGTCTTACATAAAGTAAAGACCCTACAGCGGCGGGTATTTATGCGGATGTTATTCCACTGCGATTTTTATGTTTTTCTTGCCAATCTTGGCGACTACGATAGAGCCGGATTGAGCGGCGAAGGATGTTGTGCCGTTGATGGCGGTGGCGGGGCCGAGGGCTTTGCCATCGATGCCATAGAAGCTTACTGTCTCGTTGTTGTCGAGACCGGAGATGTTTACGAAACCACCGGCGGACTGGATGGCGATGCCACGCATGGAGACATTGTTGATGCCTGCACCTTCAAGAGAGCCTGAGGATGTGAGCCAATAGAGTTTGGCGGTGGCAACGTCGGAGTTGGCATAGCCTTCTGCCTTGGCGTAGCAGGTAATGTCGTAGCAGGCAGCGAGATTTATCTCGTTACTATAATATGTTTTAACATCTGAGCAAGTCACATCACTTACATATTCTACTCCTTCTGTTGCACATGAGAATGTCAGTTTTCCATCAACAAATGATATTGTAGGAGTTTCGCATTTCTTTTCATTGCCTTCAAGAGTCTTAATTGTTCCAAATCCGCTCCAAGGCTTTGTCGTTTTGTAAGCGTTTATTGCGGATTCTGGTACATGGAGAGTAGTATATTCAATATATGCTTCTTTGAAAGCATCAGTTTCTGTAGATGGTACTGTTTCCGCATAACAATAGACATTTTCGATCTCATTGCAGCGAGAGAAAGCCTCACTTCCGATACTTGTCACTGAATTTGGAATTGTGATAGATGTGAGGCCGGTGCAGTCGTAGAAAGCCCGTTCTCCGATACTTGTCACTGAATTCGGGATTGTGATTGATGTGAGGCCGCCGCATCCTTGGAAAGCCCATTCTCCGATACTTGTCACGGAATTAGGAATCGTGACTGAGGTGAGGCCGGTGCATCCATAGAAAGCACTATATCCGATACTTGTCACTGAATTTGGAATTGTGATAGATGTGAGGCCGGTGCAGTTCTGGAAAACACAAGCTTCAATACTTGTCACGGAATTTGGAATTGTGATAGATGTGAGGCCTTGGCAGGCCCAGAAAGCCTGAATTCCGATACTTGTCACTGAATTTGGAATCGTGACTGAAGTGAGGCCGATGCATCTATCGAAAGCATCACGTCCGATACTTGTCACATTATATACTACGTTATCAACAGTGATTGTCTCAGGAATGGTTACATCTCCAGAATATTCATTATCACCTTCAGTAACTTCTGCAGTCTTTACTTTTGTCACAATGTTGTAGTAAATCCCATCTACCTCAACCTTCAAGGCGGATGCAGAGATTGAAAAGAACACGCTGAGGATGAGCGTTGTCATTAATGCAGTAAATCTTTTATTCATAATCTTTTTCCCGACACATTTTTTTCAGCCACGAGGTCGGGTGTTGGCAGTATTGTTATTGTTATGTTTGTATTTGTTATTTAATAAGGGCGGTCTTACACGAGGTAAGACCCTACAACGGCGGCGAGGGGCTGCTGGTGGTCTCTATGTCTTCTATTATGAGTGTTATGTCGCGCGAGTCTAGGGAGTATATCTTTCGGGGGGGCGTAGGTGAGGTGATGACACACTACGTAGGTCGCACCGTCGAAGGTGACGAGGGAGTGGTCGTTAAGGTCTATTGTTTCGCACGATGATAGTAAAAGCAACAGAGGGAGAAGGGTACGAAAACTGTTTGATAAACGATAACGAAAACTGTTTGATAAACGGAAACGAAAACTGTCTTCGGAACTATAATGACAACTATGACAAAGGGACGAGTTTACAGGAGTGGTTTTACCATCCATTATAACCTTGATAATCAATATGTCATACAGTCTCTTTGCGTTCATTACATTCTGTTTTTGATGCAATTATGAAGCAAAGTTAATGGAATTTTCTGAATCTTCCAAATTTTTTCGTGGAAAATTTATATTTCTATGGTAAGTGACATGTTGTTTGGTTCAGTCCGTCGGGTCAATTTCCCTGTAGAGTTTCCATGCTGCTGTTGTCATGCGTAGCTCTCTAAGAACTCAACATGCCTTGTTGCTCCCCGCCGTTGTAGGGTCTTACCTCGTGTAAGACCGCCCGCATATCTCTGCCGAAAAACCACCACAAATCGGTTAACAAAACCACCACAAATCGGTTAACAAAACCACCGCAAATCGGGTTGCGGTCTTACACGAGGTAAGACCCTACAGCGGAGATTAGCGGCGGACAATACCGCAATCATCGGAGATTAGCGGCGGGAGTTGGCGCAGTCAACTCGTCAACTTGAAAAAGTTGCCAGTTAACCGTTAACAAGTTAACCTTTTGGGGAGTTCGGTAGTATAGGAGATAGAGGCAACCCGCAAAAAATAGAAAAAGTTGCCAGTTAACCGTTAACAAGTTAACCTTTTTTGGGGTCGGTACCCATATCAAATAATCGGGGTTGTCTTTTACCAGTTTGACCAATGTTTCTGTAAAAACAGAAATGGGCACGATGTTTTACTCCACATATGCGAGATTCTTGTGTTAACATCTGTTAAAAGTTAACTTGTTACCAGTTAACTGCATTTATTCTCCATATCCCCTCTCCCACGACCAAAATATTGCTCCCACGCGTGGTATTTATTTTTTCCTCGCGTGGTAGCAAAACGCCACCCTGCCGCCACCCCTTCCTCTTATGGCCTTTGAGAGTAGAAGCAGTGTGTGGGTAGAAGACTGGAATGTTAACAACTGTGAAAAAGTTAACTTGTTACCGGTTAACTGGTAACTTTTTAAGATGACGAGTTGATTGCGGTATTGTCCGCCGCTAATCTCCGATGTAGGGTCTTACCTCGTGTAAGACCGCACCCCGATTTGTCGCGGATATGCAACCCGATTTGCGGTGGTTTTTCGGCGGCGATAGGCGGGCGGTCTTACACGAGGTAAGACCCTACAACGGCGGGCGTTGTCGCGGATTGTCGCGGATGTGCACCGAGATTTGTCGCGGATATGCACCGCGGATTGTCGCGGATATGCACCCCCGATTTGTCGCGGCAAACCGGTTGTCGTTATCATTGAACATCTCGTTTTCTTCCTTCGAATCTGCTTCCCCTCTCAAAGGCCTTTGAGGGTGACAAGTCAGAATTGAAGACCTTGTCTCGAATTGACTTGTTCAGATTCTGTCTTTCTTTCAATCTACTATTTATAGTAAGATATAATAAATTATATATTTATATATAATTTATTATATATA
>NZ_NPJG01000050.1 GCF_002251245.1 Prevotella sp. P5-92 | reverse complement strand
GCTTTATGGGGTAAGGGGATTTTGTGTCTGCGACATTTCTGTTGTGCAAGAAATATGTACAATAAAATGAATTTTGTCGCTTTGCAAGCAAAATCCCACTAAACCCTATAGGTTGCGGATTTGAGGTAGAACAAAAAACCAGACACAAAGAAAAGCAATGGCATATGAAAAGAATAAATCAATCTAAACATAAAAGCTGCACAAAATTGATTCTGTTCAAGTTCACATAAAGATTTATTAAGAAAGTTAGGCTCCCTATATGACCATGCCAATACATGTGCCATAACCATCAATAAAATTGCTAATCCTTTTAGTGCATCAATATTATGAAAATATATCTTTGCTTTATCCATAAAACGCTTAGTTAAATTTTAGAACACAAATCCATTGCTGCACCTATTGCAACATCCATATTATAATATTCCCAATCTGCAAAACGTCCTGTAAAAAAGAAATTATTTTTAGAAACATCCTTTTTAAGTTCTTTAATCATGTTGCGGGTATTAGCATCTTGTATTGGATACGTGTATTTGTTGTATTTATGATCAAGATACTTTGGATGAAGAGGTATCTTTTTCAAATTTTCAAGTATATCTTCCTTACTAATAGCATCTGTAAATTCCACAGTAGCAGTAATACGTCCTTCTGGTAAATCAGAATTATTACTTTCAGCAAAATTACCTGTACAAATAATACGATGACTCTCGTGTTGTTTACTAGGCTGATATATCCAAGAATAAGGATTCTTATCAATTTCACAGAAAACAGCAGTCGTTCCATGATACTTCAAGGCCTCTACCTCTAACTCATATTTTGAGAAGTCTATACCCTTGACAACTTTTATCATATCCTTGATATTGCCACAATATACAACTTTATCAAACTCTTTACCACAAACGACCCATTTTTCACCATTCTTCTCTATAGAATTAATATTGCTATTATAAATAACATAAAGTCCTTCTGCCAATTTATCGGCAATATATTGAGAACCATTATTTTTTTCATACCAGAAAGTAGAATGTACAAAAGCCTTTTCTTCAACTTTATTCGCATTATTATCACGCATTTCTTGTGTTGTAGGCATAGGAAGTTTACCTTCCATCCATGACATTGGTACAGTTGTAAGATCACGTCTCCACACCTTCTTGTTGTAAGGTTCAAAATACATATCATATAAAGTTTTGCCAAAACGCCAACGAAGAAAATCGCCAAAACTTTCATAATCCGTAAATTTTGCATTTAAACCTTTCACCTTATCTATTTCATCAAGATCAGCATAGAATTTCTTTTGTACTTCATCGTTAAAAAGGTACATATGATTCTCTATCGGATATGGAATATTGTCATGAACCAAGGAATTATCACCTTTGTCCATAAAAACGCAAGAATTACGATCTGTTTTTGAAAACTCCTCATTCTGAATGAACTTAGACCAAAACCATTTCAATACATCCTGACGTTTAGAATTAAACACATGACCACCACAAATATGAAATAAATTACCATTTACACGACGACAACGAATAAGGCCTCCTGGACGGTTCTCTTTTTCAAAAACAGTAACTTCATACTTATCTTTCAAAAAATGTGCAGTACTTAAACCAGAAATACCAGCACCAATAATTGCAATTTTTTCCATTTATAACTTATTTAATATATTTGATAATTCATGAGCTCTAACACTAGTATAGTGTTTAGCTAAATACTTTGAATAAAAAGCAGAATTTACATCTTCTACTCTAGCTTTATCCAATACTTTTTCAAAATCTTTATAGCTATTTATACTTGGACAAAAACGTTCAAGTTCATAGTACTCAACATCTGAATTATCTGGATATCTTGCTATTACATGACAGCAACTTGATATTTGCTCTAAAAATCTTGGAGTAACCTGATTAAAGCCGTTGGTTCTAACCTCACCACCATCAATACCTGGTGTCGAATAAAAAGTAACCTTTGCTTTTCTCATCATACCTATAAAATCTTCTCTAGTTTCCAAGCTCCCCAAACAAACGCCATCAGAAGTAAAATATGAATATTTATGATTATCCAATTTATTATAAACATACTTGAAGCCTTTGTGATTATTTGAATATTCTTCCAAGAATTTCATCAACACAGCATTCTGTCTACCCATTAAAACCAAATCAAAGACTTTTGGAAATGAAGTTGTTGAATCAATTTTATACTGATTCGCTATAGACAAAGCCAGATGATATA
>NZ_NPJG01000005.1 GCF_002251245.1 Prevotella sp. P5-92 | reverse complement strand
CCAATTCAAAGCACAAGAAGTTTATTATATTTGTTAAAAAACAAATTGGTCTTAACACTTCATGATCCTTTTCCTCATTCTGGCAAACCTAGAGCAAAGGAGTTTGAAATATGGAGACGAATTTCATTTAGGATGATAAATAAGATAATCATATTAAATGAAAAACATATTCTTCCATTTTGTGCTAAATATAAATATCCAATCAGTCAAGTCTTCCCTGCTAAATTAGGACTTTATGATTGTATTAATAATATCAAAAAGATACCGTCGAATATAAATAAGAAATATATTCTTTTTTTTGGATTAATTTCCAAATACAAAGGGGTAGAATACTTGCTAGATGCATTTGGTAAAATTCATAATAAATATCCTAATGTACAACTAGTTATTGCAGGAAAAGGTGAGCTATATTTTGATAGAGCATTATATGAAGGTAAGAAATATATAACAATACTTAATGATTATATATCAATGCCACAGCTTGCAGGGTTACTTAATGATGCACTTTTTGCAGTTTGTCCTTATAAAGATGCTACTCAGAGTGGTGTCATCCAAACTGCTTTTTCTATGGATTGTCCAGTTATTGGTACAGATGTAGGAGCATTATCAGAAGCTATAGACAATGGTGTTACAGGCTTGATAGTCCCTCCTTGTAATTCCGAAGCTTTGGCTCATGCTATAGATAAGTTATTAAGTAATGAACCTTTGTTGGAATTAATGCGTTTTAATATCCAAAATAAATGGCGTAAACAAATGGGGTGGGATAAAATTTTAGATCTATATATAAAATGTTACAAAACGAAATGAAGCAAATAGCTAATTCAAAAATTGCAATTATAATTTTAGTGTGGAATGATTATTATAATTCACGTGAGACTATAAAATCTGTTTTAAACTCAAAGGATATTGATTTTGAT
>NZ_NPJG01000049.1 GCF_002251245.1 Prevotella sp. P5-92 | reverse complement strand
CCCGCGGCTTATCGCAGCTTATCACGTCCTTCATCGCCTCCATGAGCCAAGGCATCCGCCATGCGCCCTTATTCACTTTCTTGGTAGTGGCCATCAACATGGCCGCTCATACTTTCAGCTGTATCCCAACAAACAAAAAAAATGTCAGGAAAACTTCTTTGTTGAGTTTTATTCTACAGTCTCGTGTGTCAATATGTCAAAGATCTCTTGGTGTCAACCCGGCAGCAAGCGCCGAGTCCGGGACTAAACGCCTTCAGGCGTCTATCCTCACCAGCGTGGAGAATAACGGATTCGAACCGTTGACCCCCTGCTTGCAAAGCAGGTGCTCTAGCCAGCTGAGCTAATCCCCCGAAAGACAGAGTTGCAAGTACAAGAAGAGGTAACGAACCAAAGAAAAAGGTCTCGTCGGAAGAAGAAAGGCTTCTTCCTTAACTCTCCACCTCTATGGCGTCCCTCCAGAAAGGAGGTGTTCCAGCCGCACCTTCCGGTACGGCTACCTTGTTACGACTTAGCCCCAATCACCGGTTTCACCCTAGGCCGACCCTCGCGGTCACG
>NZ_NPJG01000048.1 GCF_002251245.1 Prevotella sp. P5-92 | reverse complement strand
TGAACTTGGACAGCCAGCCGACTAAGGTACTAGACGCGATACCATGCTTTGAACTAATCTCAGGCAAAGTTAGCTCAGATTCTTGATATTCACGAATTATTTCGCATTTTTTTTCAAATGAATACTGATTTTTCTTACATATACGCTTGTTTTCAAGTCCGGAGACTCCTTTTTCTTTATAAATGTATAACCACTCATAAATTTGATGGTGTCCAATGTGTAAACGGTCAGACACTGAACGAGGAGAGTTCCCCGCCTCTACTAATCTAATAGCTTCTAACTTTTCTTCTAATGTTCTTCTTCGCATATGAACAGTAAGTGTTGTGTCCAACTTTGGGGGTTCACTTCAGGACCATGTTCAAATATGAGTTTATTATTCAACAGGGACGTCTATAGCAGGAACGTACGCTGAGTGATGTCACTCTTGAACTAAATCGCAGACGAACAAAAAGAAGAGGCAACTCAGTTGCCTCTTCTTTTATGTGACAGTTGAATGTGATTTCCCCGCGGGCGTTTGCGGCGGGCGTCGTGGCGCAGCCCCCGCCGACGTAGGGTCTTACCTCGTGTAAGACCGCAACCCGTAAATGTTATTTCCCCGCAGGCGTTTGCGGCGGGCGGTCTTACACGAGGTAAGACCCTACATCGGCTTGCATCGGGACGGTAGCCAGCGTTTGGATTACCCCTTGTGGGGGCTCCGTGATCCAATCCCCCATTGTCGGGATGATGTCAGTCGCCGTAGATATCGCCGCTTAAACCGCCATAATCTTCCTCAGAAGCATAACGTATCGACCCCGCGAGGATGACACTGGGAGTGATGTTATACACTGTTATTGCGGGACGGATATACTTTTTCTTTTCCATAATTTATTAATGTCGTAATGAGTTATTTGATGATTAATTTGATAGTCTTGTTGCCACGGCGCACGATATTCACGCCTTTTGCGGGAGCGTCGATGCGACGGCCGTTGATGTCGTAGTATTCAGCATCGTCGGTGGCTACAGAGTTGAGCAGGTCGATGGCAGTCGTTCCTTCATTCCCCTCGTCCCCACGACCGATAGAGAATGCCCTGGCACTCGAAGTTTGAGCAGAAGCAGTCAAAGTCATATATGCGCGGAAGGGCTTGACGCCAACCGTTGTCACATTCTGGTTTTCCAGCATCATCTTTGCGGGATTCATCAGTTTGTCGTTCAGCAGGATGAAGGCATTGCCGTCGGCATCCTTAGAGAAAGTCTTCGTCTGATATGTGCCGCAGAGCTGCAGAGAGCTGCCGTCAGGGCCAGTGACTTTCGCCCCATCAAAAGGCGCTTTTTTTATCTCAGCCTCTGTCGCAGAGATATTGATCTTCTTTTCCTCGTTTTTCACGCCATCCTTAAACTTGAAGAGCACTGGCGTTCCGGCATCAATCGTTCCCGTTATTTCCTCAATCTCCACCGCATTAGCAGTTGCGCCCTTAAGCTGATATGCGGTAAAATTATTCGGGGTATATGCAAATGGCAGGCAGAGAGAGAACCATGTTGACCCGGACGTCGAGAGGTCGCGGGAATATTTAGCCGTGTTAGCCGTGAAAGGCGCATGAGCCACAAAATCCTTGTCTCCTGACAGGTTAAGAATATCAGTCGTCAAAGGTTCTCTGCATAATTCCACCTTATTTTCGCCCAATGTGAAATATGTCTTGAAATAGCCAGTTTTATAGTTGGCCATGTCTATGTCTTTTTTAGCACGATCGTATGAAGCAGCTCCTACGAGGCTTCTGCAATCAGAAAACATATCATAACCATCGGTGCCATTGCCTATTTTAAAATCATCGCTGACATAGATTGTCTTGAGACCTGAGCAGTCCCTGAACATGTTGTTCATATACTCCACCTTGGCAGTATTGAATGATGACAGGTCGAGAGATATGAGGCCTGGGCAGTCATAGAACATGTAGTCCATATTCTCCACCTTGGCAGTATTGAAGCCTAAAAGATTGAGAGATGTGAGTTTTTTGCAGCCCCAAAACATCTCGCTCATATCAGTCACTTCCTCGGTGTTGAATTTGGACACGTCAAGAGAGGTGAGGCCTGAGCAGGCAGCGAACATTTGGCTCATATCCGTCACCATGGCAGTGTTAAATGATGACAGGCCGAGAGATGTGAGGCCTGAGCAGCTATTGAACATCCCGCTCATATCAGTCACTTCCTCGGTGTTGAGATTCTCTATGCCTTCTATTGTTGTAAGTTGCGAAAAACAAAAGAACCATCGATAACAAGAAGTTGGCTTGGCATGGTTAAAAGACGGAGTAAATACGACTTTTGTGCAATTATTTATCACATCATCGATAAACCATCTCGGGGTAGTAGCGCCTTTATTTAAATCATACACTCCTTTTCCTTCTTCTTTATTGTTCGCTACTTTAAATGTCAAGACTTTTGTGTTTGCATCCCACTTTACGTATGGCGTTATGATTTTGGGAGTGAAATAGCCGTCAAAATTAGCCATGTCTATGCCTGTTTTACCAGAATTGTATGAAACAGCTCCTTTGAGGCTTGTGCAATTATAAAACATATCTGAACCATTTGTGCCAGTGCCTGTGGCAAAATCATTGCTGGCATAGATTGTCGTGAGACCTGAGCAGTAACTGAACATGTAGCTCATATTCTCCACCTTGGCAGTGTTGAATGATGACAGGTTAAGAGAGGTGGGGCGTGAGCACCAACAGAACATGCAGCTCATATTCGTCACATTGGCAGTATTGAATGATGACAGGTCAAGTTCAGTAAGGTTTTGGCAGACATAGAACATGTAGCTCATATTAGTCACTTCCTCGGTGTTGAGATTCTCGATGCCTTGTATTGTTGTAAGACCACTAAACATATTGAACCACTTATAACAAGAAGTTGGCTTGGCATGATTAAAAGACGTAGTAAATACGACTTTTGTGCAATTATTTTTCACCTCATCGATAGACCATCCCGGGTCTTTAGCACCTTCATTTAAATCATACACTCCATTTCCTGCTTCTTTAGTGTTCGCCACTTTAAATGTCAATACTTTTGTGTTTGCATCCCACTTTACGTATGGCGTTAAGTTACTCTTGGTGAAATAGCCAGTTTTATAGTTGGCCATGGATTTGCCTGTATTAGCAGGATCGTATGAAACATCTCCTTTGAGGTTGTTACAATCATAAAACATACCTAGACCATTGGTGTCTTCGCCTATTTTAAAATCATCGCTGACATAGATTGTCGTGAGGCCTGAGCAGCCTTTGAACATCTCGCTCATACCTGTCACCTTGGCTGTATTGAATGACGACAGGTCAAGAGATGTGAGTTCTCTGCAGATATCGAACATGTTGGTCATATTCTCGACCTTGGCAGTGTTGAATGATGACAAGTCAAGAGAGGTGAGGCTTGAGCAGCCACCGAACATGTTGGCCATATCCGTCACCTTGGCAGTGTTGAATTTGGACACGTCAAGAGAGGTGAGGCTTGAGCAGATATAAAACATGTAGCTCATATTCTCCACCTCGGCAGTGTTGAATTTGGACACGTCAAGAGAGGTTAGGCCCGAGCAGTCCCCGAACATGCCGCTCATATTCGTCACTTCCTCGGTGTTGAGATTCTCTATGCCTTCTATTGTTGTAAGTTGCTCAAAGCCTTCGAACCAAAGATAACAAGAAGTTGGCTTGGCATGGTTAAAAGACGGAGTAAAGACTACTTTTTTGCAATTATTTTTTACCTCATTGATACACCATCCCGGGTCAGTATTGCCTTCATTTAATTTATATTCGCCATTTGTTCCTTCTGTATAGTTCGCTACTTTAAATGTCAAGACTTTAGTATCCCAATTCCATTTAACGTATGGCGTTAAGTTACTCTCGGTGAAATAGCCAGATGTACAGTTGGCCATGGTATGGTCTATTTTATTAGAATCGTATGAAACATCTCCTTTTTTGAGGCTTGTGCAATTATAAAACATATTTTCACTACTGCTGACCTTGACAATAGTAAAAACATCGCTGACATAAATTGTCGTGAGGCCTGAGCAGCCATTGAACATGTTGGTCATATTCATCACCTCGGCAGTGTTGAATGATGACAGGTCAAGAGATATGAGGTCTGAGCAGCTATCAAACATGCAGTCCATACCCGTCACCTTGGCAGTGTTGAATGATGACAGGTCAAGAGAGGTGAGGCTAGAGCAGCCATCATACATGGAGTTCATAGACTCCACCTTGGCAGTGTTGAATGATGACAGGTCGAGAGATGTGAGGCCTGAGCAGTCCTTGAACATCTCGCTCATATTCGTCACTTCCTCGGTGTTGAGATTCTCTATACCTTCTATTGTTTTAAGTTTCGAAAAAAGACGGAACCACTGATAACAAGAAGTTGGCCGTACATCTTTAAATGATTCATCAAATACCACTTTGGTACATCCCGATAAGCCCTTCCAACTAGGATTGTTAGAACCTGTATTGAGCTCATAAGCGCCGGTAGGCACACTTTCCCCTCCATAGAATGTGAGGGTTGTTGAGGACTCATTCCATTGGGCATAACCCACTGCTTCCTGTGCATTAGCAGGGAGCGAGAATAGCATAATCATGATTGCTATCATGAAGGTTGTTAGATTTCTTTTCTTTGTCATAATACGTTTTCTATTTAATTTATGATTTCAGGGTGCGAAATTAGTGATTTTTATTTGTATATAGTAACAAACGGATAATATTTTAAATATTTTTAAATAAACGTTATCGGCATTTAACGATTTGTTATCCGAATCATCGGGGACAGGTTCATCGACCCTAAAGAGTGAACCGACGAACCTGTCGCCATGACTCGTCAACTAAACTTGTCAACTAAACTGTTCTCTTTCTCTTCTTATTCTTTCTCGTTATCTTTATCGTCACCTCCTTCCCCTCTTTCAGTTCTTCCAATACCCTTTCCTTCACGCAGTCATACGTGGCTTGTGTATTCACGAGCAGGCCTATGGCGGCTTTTTTTCCAACAATGATCCTACCGTCGAAACGGCGGTGGACTCCGTTGCCTTCGCTGATCATCGGGCATCGCTTGGGCAATGCCGAGTTAGGATAGAAGAGTGCCTTTTTCTTACATTGTTCACAATCGTGAGGATAGCCAGTCTTGTCCTTTTCCAGTATGAATATTCTCCGCTCGTGATACAGCTTACACTTCTTCATCACGGCATGATATTCTCCTACTTTCAAACACGAGCATCTGTTTTCGAGCGTGTCCATAGCCGGACCACCGTCAATGCTCAGCACACCCTCCACTAAGTCTTTTATCGCTTTCTGTCTTGTTATTTTTATTTCCATAATACTTACTTTATGTAATACCGCCCGCCGCAATTGGTGGGTAACCGGGCGGGCGTTGGCGCAATCTTTCATTGTGCACTACTTTAAAATAAAACTGTTTAACTGTTTTTCTGTTTTACTTTCTTTATCAATCCCTCAGTATCGTCATAGTCAATCAAATTACGAGTTCTCCACGTATTAAGCTGTGCCTTAGCGCTCTGCAAGTCGCCCGATTTGCCCAGTCTTTTTCTTATCAATATCAAATCTTCAATTCTGAATTCAGACTTCAACATCATCAGCATGTTCATCGGACCACGCTTGTTCGTCGCCTTTTCCTCGTCGCCAAACGCCTCGTCGAGCATCGGTCCGAAGATGCGCATCTTCACCCAGAGGTCGTAGCGCAGCGACCATTCCACATACTGCTGAATCTCGTCGGTCCACGTCTCGTCGT
>NZ_NPJG01000047.1 GCF_002251245.1 Prevotella sp. P5-92 | reverse complement strand
CGATGAATCGGTCTATATAAGCCGACTGCTTGACTGCTTCATTTGTGTTCTGCATAAGATTCCAGCATGTGTATGGCTCTCCGTCCTTCATACCGAAGTTAGGGTCTGCCACATAGTTCTTCACCATCGCATTCACGGCTTGATCGCCGATGGTAAACGATGGATGGAGTTTCTGTTCTGCGACAGGCAGGTTTTGCAATAAGCGTAATCTGCCCACGATATTACAGAATTGTGTCTCTGTGATAGGAGTACTGTGTAGGTTCTCCAAGAGACGGAGTGTGTCTTCTTTGTGAGGGTCGAATGAGCGGAATAGTTCAAGAGACTTCTGCATAATGTCAGCCTCTGTGAGACATTCGATTGTTCCGCTGTTTCCGTCACACGTCAACATGAGATTTGAACATACTCTCACACGCCAGCCTGCAAAAATATGAAACTTCTGTGGACTCTGACGGTTGTAGAGCTTGTCTTCTGACAGACTTCTTACGCCTCCTATAACAAGGTGTACTGTCTGTCCATTGATTTCACGAGTGATATTCTTGACTCGACA
>NZ_NPJG01000046.1 GCF_002251245.1 Prevotella sp. P5-92 | reverse complement strand
TAAGACATAATAATAAAATTAAATTAAACATGCAACATCAAAACACCCTGGAACCATCATTGCAAATGCGGGGTCAAAGCCCAGTGAACTGTCCGGATTCGGATGTTAAGGAGTGGGGGCAGAACATTAATCTCTGTCTCGGGACGAATGATTAATCGGCCTTATTCCACTTCCTTGATGTTGTTAACGAGTGCAAAGGTAATAATAAAATTTTAATATACAATGATTTTTTGTATCAGATAGATTTATTCTTTAGAATCACTCAATGCTTTAATCACTTCAACATCCGCCGGAAGCCATTTCACTTCTTCCAGTTTATCTTTGCCAAGCCATCTTGCTGCTTCATGTTCTAGGAGATGAGGCTGGATGTCATCTTTCAGGTGGCAGAGATAGCTGTGCATGGTGAGGTGGAAGTCGGGATAGTCGTAATCCACGGTTGTAAGATGACGGTCTATTGTGATGTCGATAGCAAGCTCTTCACGGATTTCTCTCTGTAGAGCTTCTTCAGGAGATTCTCCTGACTCAATCTTTCCGCCAGGAAACTCCCACCAGTCTTTCCACTCGCCGTAACCACGCTGGCAAGCAAAAATTCTTCCTTTGTTGACAATTACTGCACAAACTACGTTTATATGTTTCATTTTGTTTTATCCAATTTTTACGAATTGTGGAAGTATGTCGTGATGCATGCGCCAATCAATACTCATAGGCTTGTCGCCTCGCGATGATATATAGTCAACGAGACCGAAGCAGAAAAACGGACATGTGTTGCCAAATCCATCACGCTTGTATTCGCGTACGAAAAGAAGGAACTTCTTCTTGTTTTTCTGCTGATTAACAAAACGGCTGCCGCTGTGCTGATGAGAGTCGGTGTTTTGTGATTGCCAATGGAATTGTTTCTCGCTGACTACATAGTCGTTATATTGTGTGGTAGGTGAAAAATCCTTTTCCGACTTGTTTAGTGTAACAAAGAATAGTTCGGTGTTCAACTCTTCTATTTTGAAAACACCTGCCACACTTCCCTGCATGCGCTTGTCTATTGTTTGTCGCCCGAAAATGGTAAACACTTCTTCACGTGTGTAACACCCATATTGTTCTAACATCACAGGCATTCCTTCTCCCACGGCAAACGTCTTGTTGGATATTTGCGACAAGAGATATTCGCAAAGTTCCCTTATCTCTTTCACAAAGAGAGGATAATCTCGAAGTGTAGATATGGCTTCTTCTCTTGTTCGGAAACCTGTCTTGTCTATTTTGTCTATATATAGTGTGTAATATAACATCGTGGCAAAGATGTTGTCGTTTTCACCTTCAAAGCTCAGGCTGTCGAGATTGTCTATAGTTCTGAGAATAAAATGCAGATATGCCACACTGTTGATGTGGGTCAGATTGGACAATCCTTTCTCATATCTTCGTGTGTTCTCGTCTTCTTTGTATGTGCATAATCCAGCTTCCTGTTTCAAACTTGTCCAACAACCATTTTTGTATATCAGGCGTACATCTTGGCCGTTATTGTCGATGAATTCCTTAAGGGTAGGAACAGGAGTGTATGTACGAAGCTCCTGAATAAGTCTTCTTTTGTTGTAAATGGCAGCTTTAATGTTGTCAAGAACGTATTGTTGCGCTTTCTCTTCCATGTGTATTGCGCAACCTTGTGGCAGAAGAGTAAAGCCGTTTTTCACCTGGTCGATGACGCTTTTGTCCTGGCGTACCATCAGGCTGCGGAAACGACTCGTAAAGTCATATTTCTTGTTTAGCTGTGCCACGAAGTCAAATACAGTCAGGAGTTGTTTTCCTGGTGAAAGTCGTAGTCCGCGACCTAACTGTTGAAGGAATATTGTTAACGACTCAGTAGGGCGGAGGAATAATACAGTATCGACCTCTGGGATGTCCACACCCTCGTTGAATATATCAACGACAAAAAGATAGTTTATTTCTCCTCTTGCCAATTTTTTGTTGAGTTTCTCTCGCTCGTCGCCTTTGTCAGATGTAAGGTAGTCTGCCCTCAGTCCATAGTTGCAGAACTGTTCAGACATATATTGTGCGTGCTCTTTGGTAGAACAGAATCCAAGAGTCTTACATTTTGTCTCGTCGGGAAGGTAATATCGAAGTTTGTCGATGATAAGCCCCACTCGTTCTAAGTTACAAAGCTTTTCAGTTAGTTTTGTAGCGATATACTTGTTACCCAACATAAGGTCTTCATCAGTAAGGTCTGTATTGTCGCTTATGCAAAGATATTGGAACGGGGTAAGAAGACCTGCGCTCAATGCGTCTGGAAGACGTATTTCGGCACTTATCATTCCGCAAAAGTCAGGCAATAGGCTTTCGCCATCCATTCGTTCTGGTGTGGCTGTAAGGCCTATTAGAAGTTCTGGACTGAAATGAGACAGTATTTGCCTGTAGCTGTCAGCTACGCTATGGTGACACTCGTCGATAACGATATATTGATAATAGTCATCCGGTAGCATGCTGAATATCTCTTCAAAACGAGAGTTGAAGGTTTGGACTGAGACAAATAAATGGTCAATCCCGTTGCATGGCTTTTGGCTTCCCACCCAAATGTCACCAAAGTTTGCATCTCTCAACACACTCCTGTATGTGTAAAGGGCTTGTTTTAGTATTTCCTGTCGATGAGCCACAAACAGCAGTTTTGACTTATTCGGATGCTGGGTCTGGAAATTCTTATAGTCAAAAGCAGAGATAACGGTTTTTCCAGTGCCAGTGGCGGCTACTATGAGGTTTCTTTTTATTCCGTTGTCTCTTTCAACAGCCAGCTTGTCAATAATCTTTTTTTGATGTGGAAGAATGGCATATTTAGTCAGTAAGCCAATATGCATTTCTTTGGGCTGTCGTTCAATATTCAGTTCCCTGTGTAGTTTTTCAATTCCTCCAATACGAAAATCCTCAAAGTTACTGCTGTTCCAATAGAGATTGAATGTTGCCAACGCGGTTTTTATTATGTGAGGGTTCTCAACATTAGTCACTCTGATATTCCATTCCAATCCATCGGTCTGTGCTGATTTAGAAAGGTTTGAGGAGCCGATAAATGCAGTACTAAAACCTGAATTGCGTTCAAAGATGTATGATTTGGCATGCAGTCGTTCCACTGTGCTGTTATACGAAATTCGAATTTCCGTGTTTGGCAACGAGGCAAGACGTTCCACAGCTTTTGCCTCTGTCGCACCGCAGTAAGTTGTTGTAATGATTTGTAGCTTGTGGTCTGGATGACTGCAAAATTTCTTCAGTTCGTCGAATATCAGGTTGACCCCTGACAGTTTAAGGAAAGAGACAATAAGATATATTCTGTCAGCACTTTGTATGTCTCGTAGAATTTCTGAATTCAAGGGAATGTCACTATTTCCTCCTGTAAACAGGCTACTTGTTCTGAATCCTGTCAATGGTCTCACAATGTCAGTCTTTGTTGCTCTCAGTGTCGCTTCTTTCTGACTTGACACAACCGCCGTCAGCATTTGTTTTTCATCGGCAATCTTTTCTTCCGCGTTTTCTTCAAGGAAATCGATGAGCCGATTCACAAAATCAGTTCTTTCCTCGGAGGTCAAATCGTCAGCTGTCAATCGGTTGTGAATAAGTTTACTGATATGTTCTGTTAACATAGAAGGCGCCTCGGCGTCGTCGATATCTTCTTTCCGGCATACTAATCCTTTGTCTGTAGCAAGGTTCATATCTTGCTGCAGTTCGTTTGTTATGATGTTTTCGTACGAACCTTCTTTTAGTTTCATTGGCGTGTTCTATAAATTGTTGTTTCATTTGCTTCGTGCGCACATATGTACACACTTTACAGCGCAAAATTACGAATTAATTCTGAAACGACAAAGGAAAATGTGCACTTTTTTATTTTTAGTTAGGGTGAGAGAGGATGGTGATGTTTTTTTTGATAGGGCTCACGCCCTATCCTGGGTTATGTTGCCCCTACGGGGCTTGGGCTCGTTTTATTGTAATGGTGTAATTGTAATCTTCTTTTTGATTATTCCATCTGAAATTCTTATTTCATTTCAGCAAGAATTTTTTCAACTTGGCTTCGAAGTGTTGGCAAGTCATTTTTTATAGTCATCCACATCGTCTTTGAATTAAGTTGATAATATCCATGAATCAATACATGACGCATTTCAATAATATCTCGCCATGGTACATCTTGGTGACTATCAGTGAATTCTGAAGACAATTTGTTTGCAGCCTCACCTACAATGCCCACATTATAATAAACAGCATGTTTTAAAAGTTTGTCATTAGTGAATTCTTCGAAAGATTTGTTTGAGATATAGTCCTCGATTGTCATAATAGCTTCCAATATATGCTGTAATCTGTTGATATCTCTAATTGGCTCTCTCATATATAAGGATTTTGTCGTGTTCAACACTCTTTATGGCAAAGGGAAGCAATGTGCCGTTTTGTACAAGATCGACATTACGACCAATTATGTCGGACATGCCGTTCATTATTGAGCAATACTTAAACAAGCCAATAGCTTCGTCTTCTTTAAAATCTACAAGAATATCGACGTCGCTACCCTCATGTTCTTCTCCTCTTGAAAAAGAACCGAACAACCAAGCCCTTTCGACAGGTTGTGTTGCAAGATATTTTTGTATCTTTGGTATTATGTCTGTCCTTGTCTTAGTATTCATAATCGTAAGTTTTTCTTTATTTTGCCGCAAAGATACGAATTAATTCTGAAACGGCAAAGGAAATGAGGGGATTTTTTTTATTCGTTATTCATGAAGAGGGCGGTCTTACACGAGGTAAGACCCTACACGAGGCGGAATAAAGATACATCATGGGGAGATGTTATGCTTCGGGTGCAGGCTCTGCTGCCATGGGGAAGTCTTCGGAGTCGGGCAGGTGGTAGTGGCGTACGGAGTGGTCGGCGAGGTAGATGCAGTAGAGGGTTTGGGCGAGGGAGTCGAGGGTGCGCTGGCGGCAGTGGGGCTTGAGCTGACATTCCCATACGGTGATGCAGTGCCATCCCATTGCGGCTATTTGGCGTTGTTCTTCGACGTCGCGTTGTTTGTTGCGGTTGATTTTCTTTTGCCAGAAGTCGGTGTTTGTCTTGGGCATCTTGAAGTTTGGGCAGTTGTCGTGTCCATGCCAGAAGCAACCGTTGACGAAGATGACTGTGCGGTATTTGCGCAGCACGATGTCGGGATGACCGGGGAGTCGGGGATGGTTGAGGCGATAGCGGAAGCCGCGGGCAAAGAGATACTTGCGCACCAGTATCTCAGGGCGCGTTCCCTTGCTCTTTATTGCCGACATGCAGCGATGGCGCTGCTCCCTGGTCATCTTGTCCATTGATTATTGGAGCTTTGGAGCATAATTAGGGGAGAGGGAGCGATGAGACAATCGTGGATTCTTATGCGTTCGAAAAATGGCATAAGATTATCATCGGAATAACGGAAGTCATTAAGTTTATAGACTATTTGTATCTCATTATTTATATACACTTCATTTTCAGAACCTCTATCTGAAAAGGTTCCGAGTTGAGAAATGTCATCTATCCAAAGGTCATTATTGACAGCCCATTCTTTTAGCCGTGTAATTTGGACTCCCTTGCAAGCCGTTGTTCCCGCAAGCGCTTGAATTGAGCTAAGCACTCCTCCAGAGATCTCGGCTGCATCTTCCAATATGCTATTGACCTTTTCATCTCTTCGTTCACTTTTTTGTGATAATCTGTCAGCTGTATTTCCATCCATTCTTGTCTTTTAATAGTTATACAAAACTTATTTTGCACCGCAAAGATACGAATTAATTCTGAAATGACAAAGGAAATGAGGGATATTTTGTTTTTTTGTAATGGGGGTTAATTAAGGAAGGAGGTAGTGAGAGTAGTCAACCTAAATAGTTAAACTACACAACATAAAGAGTTAAACTACGGACGACAACTGATTACTCGTGTGACACGGTCGTTCCACAGTTATGGTACGGTCGTGACACTAACTATGGTACAGTCGTGTCACTAGCTATGGTACAGTCGTGTTACTAACTATGGTACAGTCGTGTTACTAACTGTTGAGAAAGCATAATGCAGCTTATGTGTTTGTCAGCATGACTGCGCGGCTGACCATACTAAATAAGTCGGTGAAATGAAACAAACTTGCGGTGACAGACGATTTCGTCTGTCACCCCTCTGTCACCACACCTAAGACACTATATATTAAACACTTACAAGCTCATGGTGACAGATGACAGATAAAATTAAAAACTTTTTCCTGTATATATAGATGAATTAAGTTCTTTATCTGTCATAAGAATGCGAATTATGCGGCAAAGACATGGCTCTTCTTTAATAATTCCAAATGTTTCGGGGGAAATAAATTATGTTAAGTGGACCTATGCGTGGTGATTACCACGCATAGGTGAGACGCTTCCATATACCTTCTAACGGGCCGTGGCTATGACTTCTCATCCACCAGCGGCAGAACAGGATTTGGGCAGTGAGGATGACGATGCCGAGAGCTATGCTCTGCGTGTCGCATGGATTGAGATGCAGTCCCCAATGATAATAGATGGCTGCACCTATAATGCTCTGTGTGATATAGTTAGTGAGACTCATGCGGCCATAGGGCATGATGAAACGCATGGGGCGAGCAAGACGTGTGGTGTAGAACGCGAAGAGGAGCGAGGTGACGATGATGAGCATGAAGCAGAACTTATGGAGCGAGGTGATGATGAGCATCAGCGACGACATGAACGGAGCAGACGTCATGGCCCAGAGCGAGCTGTCGGCGAGCGTTGCGGCAGGCACAGACTCGACAAAGTCGGGGATGAGAGAGCTCAGTCCGTAGAGAGGGAAGAACAGGGCGAGAGCCACGGCAAAGGTACGCGCCCATAGACGGCGGTTGTCGGCTGTGTCGGCAAACCATTGCATGCGTCCTGCCACGAGTCCGAGGATGAAGAGCGAGGCAGTCTGGAAGAAGCGTCCTGCTCCCCATACCCAGGCGAGGCTGAAGAGTTGTCCTTCCCAGAGATTGGTCTTCACGGTGTCGATAAATCCGCCTTCGGAGAGCATCTTCATCGATGCGTCCCAGTACTCGCCACAGTCGAAGACGAGGATCTGTGCCGAGCCATCGACGAAGGCGGCATAGAGAGCCTTTATCCACTCAACGGGTTGCGCCATGCACACGGCGGCGACGACGAGCAGTGTGCGTGTCTTCAATCGGCATACGGCAGGAAGCACAAGTCCTACGATACTGTAGAACACGAGCACCTCGCCACAGAAGAACGACCCATTGAGACAGCCAAAACAGAACAAGAGGAACATTCGCCAACAGAAACGCAGACGGAAGTCTTCGCTACGCCTGGCGGCATTGCGGTCCATGATATAGAAGCTGAAGCCGAAGAGGAGGGCGAAGATGGCGTATGCCTTGCCGCCCACCATAAACCACAGTCCGTCCCACACCATCTGGTCGATAAACTGCAGGAGTGGCGAAGCTGGCGCCACCTGGTTGTAGAGATTGAAATGCTCGATGCTGTGGAGCATAAGAATCATTGCCACGGCAATGCCGCGGATGGCGTCAACGACTTCGACGCGTGGTTGTTTTTGAAGTTCTCTCATTGTATAATGTTTTTTAGTTGACGAGTTGATGAGTTGACGAGTTTATTCTCTACATCAATTTCTTCATTATTATTTCTCCGTCTGCACTTTCTTTGCCCTTACATACATGCCAGGCCGGAAGGAGGCGTCGGCATCTTTCACGCGGGCATAAACCTTGATAGAATAGTCTTTCTCGTCAACGGATTGATCTACAGAGACAACCGTGGCGGCAAACGACTTCTTTCCCATGCCATTGACGCGGAAGAGAAGGGCATCGCCAGTCTTCATGAGATGGATGTCTTTTTCATATACGGTGAGTTGGATGATGGGATGCGACTTGTTGATGATGTCGCAGATGGCGCTGCCGGCTTCGACATACTTGCCGAGGTTGGCGTCGAGACTGGTGACGAAGCCCGTGATGGGAGCAGTGATGGGGAGGAAAGCCTTGATGCCATGATCGACGATGGCCTTTGTACTCACGCCGAGAGCCTGCAACTTAGTGGCGGCAGCGTCGCGGCGACTCTTCATGGAGAGAAACTCCGCCTTGCTCTCCTCCACCCTTTTCTTCGACGCGGCATCGCCTGAGAGCGAGCGCTGACGGGCATATTCCTTCTCAAGATACTCTAACTGGGCGGCACTTTCGAGATAAGCCTGCTGCAGTTCGATGAACTCAGGATTGTCGAGCGTGGCTATCACCTGTCCACGACCGACAGCCTTTCCCGGCATGACGTTAAGGCTGTGAATGCGTCCGCCCATAGTGACCGAGACGGTAGCCTGCTGGTCGGGAGCCACCATGATAAGCCCATTGAACGTGGGGCTGTTTGCCACATTGGTG
This sequence comes from Prevotella sp. P5-92, assembly GCF_002251245.1. Classification (GTDB taxonomy): domain Bacteria; phylum Bacteroidota; class Bacteroidia; order Bacteroidales; family Bacteroidaceae; genus Prevotella. Next base: position 16,730 of record NZ_NPJG01000046.1, on the reverse strand, counting down.
GCACTCGACACTGCATCCACATCTACGGCAGCCGTGTCGGTCACAGACTCGCCATTGGCTGCGCTGTCAGCCACAGCGGCAGTGTCATCACCACTCTTCACGTCGCCCTTTCCACCACAAGCTACAAGCGTTGCGATGGTCATAACAATTAAGAATATCTTTTTCATCTCTTAAATCTCCTTTTTATTATTGGGAATAAACTTACTACACGATAGAATGCCGGAACTATGACGAGCGTGAGAACCGTAGAAACGATGAGTCCGCCGATGACCACCGTAGCCAACGGACGCTGCACCTCGGCGCCAGCCGACTGCGCCACAGCCATAGGCACGAAGCCTAACGAAGCCACAAGACCTGTAAGGAAGACGGGACGCAGCAGATGACGGCAACCGCGCGTGATGATGCGGCTCGTGGAGAGTGCGTATTTGCCTTCCGAGGCGAGGGCATTGAAGTGGTTGATCATCAGGATGCCATTGAGCACAGCCACACCGAAGAGAGCGATGAAGCCCACTCCAGCCGATATGCTGAACGGAAGACCGCGCAGCCAGAGGGCGACGATGCCTCCGATGAGCGACAATGGGACGGTGGTGAACACCACGAGCGAATAGGTGACGCTGCGGAATGCTGAGAACAGCAGCAACAGTATAAGCAGCAAGGCTATAGGAATGACGACGAGCAGCGTGTTGATGGCGTTCTGCAGATTTTCAAACTGTCCGCCATACTCGAAGTAATATCCTGGTTTGAGCTTGATATTCTTGTCAAGCACCTCGCTGATATTATCTACCACCTGCTGTATGTCGCCATCGCGCACGTTGACACCGATGACGATGCGGCGTTTGGCAGCGTCGCGGTTTATCTGTAGCGGACCGTTGACAAGACTTATCGTAGCCACCTCGCTGACAGGCACTTGAAAGCCTGCAGCGGTGCGCACGTGGAGGCGGTTGAGGTCGAGGTCTTTCACAATGTCGTCGTCAAGGCGCACCACGAGGTCGAAGCGTCGCTCGTTTTCAAACACCACGCCAGCCGTCTCTCCGGCATAGGCCGTGCGGATGATGGTGTTGAGGTCGCGTATGTCGATGCCATAGCGTGCTATGCGAGTGCGGTCGTAGTTCACCACGAGCTGCGGCAGGCCAATGGCCTGTTCGACGATGACGTCGGCGGCGCCAGGCACCTTTTCCACATACTGTGCCGCCTCTTTTGCCTTGACGTACAGTTCGTCCATATCCTCGCCGTAGAGTTTGATGGCGATGTCGGCCTTTGCGCCGGTCATGAGTTCGTTGAAGCGCAGCTGAATGGGCTGGCTGAAGTTAAACTCCGCTCCCTTCACCTTTTCCAGTGCCGCCTTCATCTTCTCTACCATCTCGGCGCGGCTCGACGCCGATGTCCACTCCTTGAATGGTTTCATCACGATCATCACGTCGGCGTCCTCCACCGACATAGGGTCGGTGGGCACCTCAGCCGTACCGATCTTCGCCACGACATGTCTCACCTCTGGGAACTGCTCTTTCAGCACCTTCTCGGCCTCCTCTGATAACTCTATGCTCCTCGTCAGCGAGCTACCGGCAGGCAGTGTCATCTGCATGGCGAAGTCGCCCTCGTCGAGTGTCGGTATAAACTCCGCTCCCAGACGGGTGAAGATGAAGAGCGACAGGGCGAGAAGTGCGAAGGCGCTGACAATGGTGAGTGTGAGCCGTCGCATCGACGCTGCCAACACCTTATTATATATACCCGTAAGCCATCCGAAGAAGCGGTCGGCGAAGGTCGGTTTGAGGTCGATGCCACGTTTCAGGAACAGCGAGGCCATCATCGGCACATAGGTGAGCGAGAGTATGAGTGCGCCGATGATACAGAACACGAGCGTCTTTGCCATCGGCGTGAAGTATTTTCCTTCTATGCCTCCAAGAGTGAGTATGGGGAAGAAGACGATGAGGATGATGAGTACGGCGAAGGCGGAGCTCTTCACCACCTTTGCCGCGCCAGCCTCCACCTCGGCGTTCATCTCGTCCTCAGTGAGATGCTTGCCCGCGAGGCGTTTGGTATAGACATGTGCGAGTATGCCCTCGATGATCACTATCGAGCCATCGACGACGATACCGAAGTCGATAGCGCCGAGACTCATGAGGTTTGCCGACACGCCGAATATCCTCATCAGAATAAATCCGAAGAGCATTGCCATCGGTATCACCGACGCCACGATGACGCTCGCCCTGACATTTCCGAGGAAGAGCATCAGCACGACGAAGACGATGAGCGCGCCCTCGATGAGGTTGCTTATCACGGTGGAAATGTTGCGGTTGACGAGTTCGGAGCGGTTGAGGTAAGGTTCGATGGTGACTCCTTCGGGCAGCATCTTCTGCACTTTCTCTATGCGGCGCTCCAGTTCTTTGGTCACCACATTGGCGTTAGCACCCTTGAGCATCATGGCTATACCGCCCACACACTCGCCCTCGCCGTCCATGGTCATGGCACCGAAGCGTTTTGGCGCGCCGAAATCCACCCGCCCTATGTCGCTGATATGCACAGGCATGCCATTGCGGTTAGCCACCACAATCTTCTCTATATCCTTTGTCTTGGTAATCATTCCCTCCGACCTGATATAATATGCGCGTCCTTTCTTTTCTATATAGCTCGCGCCGGTGTTCTGATTGTTGTTGCTGAGAGCCTCAAACACGTCGCCGATGGTAATCTGCAAGGCGGAGATCACCTCGGGGTCGATGGCTATCTCATACTGCTTTAGGTAGCCGCCGAAGCTGTTTATCTCCACTATGCCCGGTATGCCCGACAGTTGGCGTCGCACTATCCAGTCCTGTATGGTGCGCAGTTCCATGGCGTCGTAGTCTTTCTCGTGTTTCTTGTCCACCTTCAGCACATACTGGTATATCTCTCCGAGTCCCGTGGTGATGGGCATCATCTCCGGTGTGCCAAGTTCTTCAGGAATCTCGCCCGCCACGCTCTGTATCTGTTCGTTGATGAGCTGCCTTGCCTCCAGTGTAGGCACGCTCTCTTTGAACACGACGGTGACGAGCGACAGTCCGAATCGCGACACCGAACGTATCTCTTCCACGTTCATGATGTTGCTCATCGACGTCTCTATGGGAATGGTTATCAGCTGTTCCACCTCTTGTGGCGCCAAGGTGGGCGACACGGTGACTACTTGTACTTGATTGTTGGTGATGTCGGGCACGGCATCGACAGGCAGAGTAAGCATTGCGTATATTCCGCCAATAAGAAGAAACAGTGAGGAAAGAGCCACAAACAGTTTCTTACGAACCGAGAATTTTACTATCGCGTTTATCATATCCATTCAAGTATCGCATGGGTTAAAAATCTCAGGAAAAGAAGGGCGTTGTTTCAGGAGTGAAGGAAGTAATGGAAGTGAAGGAGTGAAAGAAGTGAAGGAAGTAAAGGAAGTGAAGGAAGTAAAGGAAGTAAACTTCCCTTTCTTCCCTCACTTATGCAAGTTGAGCATTATTCTTCTATCCCGTCAACCACCTTGCACACGTCAGCAAAGATGACCTCGAGTTCGCCGTAGCTCTTCACGTAGTGGTGCAGACCCTCTGCCTTATACCAGTCGATGAGCGGGGCGGTCTGTGTGTTATACACGGCGAGACGCTTCTTTATCGTCTCCTCGTTGTCGTCAGAGCGTCCTTGTTCCTTACCGCGGTTGAGCAGTCGTGCCATGAGTATATCCTCTGGTGCGTAGAGCTCAATCATGGCGGCAACAGAGTGTCCGCGCTCGGCGAGCATCTTCTTCAGAGCCTCAGCCTGTGGGATGGTGCGTGGGAATCCGTCAAATATCACGCCCTTATGCTCCTTGCCAAAGCTGTCGTAAACGCTGGCAAGTATGTCTATCATCAGTTCGTCGGGGATGAGTTGTCCCTTGTCGATGAATGCCTTAGCCGTCTTGCCCAGTTCAGTACCGTTTTTGATTTCGCTGCGGAGCACGTCGCCTGTAGAGATATGACCGAAGCCATACTTCTTAATCATCAGTTCGCTCTGTGTTCCCTTGCCGGAGCCTGGCGCTCCGAAAATTACTATATTCTTCATGTCTTTTATGTTGTAAATGGTTTTTCTCTCTCTATTACGATTGTCCTTTCTTATTCCTCCTTCTTCAGGACGTAGATGTCCTTGAGGTTTCGTGCCTGCTGGTCGTAGTCGAGCCCATAGCCGACGATGAAGTCGTTGGGGATGCTGAATGCCGCATACTCGATGTCGAGGTCAACCTTCAGGCAGTCGGGCTTGAGAAGCAGCGTGCAGATATGCACCGACGCGGGATTGCGAGTGCCGAGGCTCTCTATCATGCGCTTCATGGTAAGTCCGCTCTCCACGATATCCTCCACGATAATCACCGTGCGTCCGCTGAGGTTTTCGTTGATGCCGATCACCTCCTTCACCGTTCCCGTTGATGTGGTGCCCTGGTAACTGGCTAACTTCACAAACGAGATCTCGCTCTCTATCGTGATCTCGCGCATGAGGTCGGCGGCAAAGACAAACGAGCCATTGAGCACTGCAAGAAGCAGCGGATTCTTGCCCGCCATATCCTTGCTTATCTGAGCTGCCAGCTCCTTCACCCGTCGTTTGATTTCCTCCTCAGAAATCATCGGAACGAACTCTTTATCCTTGATTTTTACTGTCTTCATACTAAGTTTTTATAAATTTTGGGGCAAAATTACTAAAAATCTGCCAAAACAGAGCATTGTTTAGCAATAATTTTGTATTTTTGCACGTATGAAAATATTCTCAAGCACTCAAATACACGAGTTAGACAAATATACGATAGATCACGAGCCCATAAAATCCATCGACCTGATGGAACGGGCCGCCTCTCGGATAGTGGCTGAGATACGCCATCTCTGCACTGCATACAACACCATCGTCGTCTTTGCCGGTCCAGGCAACAACGGTGGCGACGCTCTCGCCGTGGCACGTATCCTCGCCTCTGAGGGGCTGAAGGTGAAGGCGTGGCTCTTCAACACCACGGGACGACTGTCGGCCGACTGCAAGACCAACCGCGACCGGCTGACGGGTATGAAGGAGCTTGACAGTTTCACCATGGTGATCGACGAGTTCGACCCGCCCACGCTCGATGCCTCCACACTGGTCATCGACGGACTCTTCGGTGTGGGTCTCAACAAACCGCTGACGGGCGGCTACGCCTCGTTAGTGAAGTATATCAACGCATCGCCCTCCAAGGTGGTGAGCATCGACATGCCTTCGGGACTGATGAGCGAGAGCAACGAGTATAACGTTCGCTCAAACATCATCCGCGCCGATGTCACCGTCACCATCCAGCAGCCTAAGTTGTCGTTTCTCTTTGCCGAAAACCAGCAGTTCATCGGCGAACTGAAGGTGGTGGACATCAATATCAGCAAGGAGGGCATGGCACAGGTTGACGCTCACGTCACCATACTCGAAGAGGACGACGTGCGCTGCCGTATTCGGCAACGCGACGACTTCGCCCACAAGGGCACCATGGGTCATGCGCTCATCATTGCCGGCTCAAGAGGAATGGCGGGAGCGGCCATGCTCGCCACGAAGGCCTGTCTGAGGTCGGGAGTGGGAAAGGTCACCGTCCACACGCCTGCCGCCAACATCATCCCCCTACAGATTGGCGTGCCAGAGGCTATACTCGACATCGACCCCGACAACTGCTTCTTCACCGAGGCCGTGAGCACCGACCGCTTCCAGGCCATGGGCATCGGACCGGGATTAGGCAACAACGAGAACTCGGCCATCACCATGATAGGACAGTTGCGCAGGGCTCAGTGCCCCATAGTGATCGACGCCGACGCCATCAATATCCTCGCCACACACAAGGCATGGATGCAACAGCTGCCTGCCGGATGCATACTCACTCCGCACATAGGCGAGTTTGAACGCCTCGAAGGCGCATCGTCCGACAGCTACGACCGCCTCTCAAAGGCCATCATCCTCGCCGACCGCCAACAGGCCTATATCGTGCTCAAGGGCCACAACACCGCCATCGTCACGCCCGGCGGACGCATCATGTTCTGCCCCACAGGCAACTCGGGCATGGCAACAGCTGGCAGCGGCGACGTGCTGACGGGTGTCATCACCGCCCTACTCGCCCGCGGCTACGCTCAGGCTGACGCATGTCTCGTCGGCACTTACCTGCATGGCCTCGCCGGCGACATCGCTGCAAAGAAGTTTGGCAAGGAGAGTCTCATGGCAAGCGACATCATCGACGCTCTGCCCGAGGCGTTTATGAGAGTAATGAGTTAGGAAGGAGAGGAAGTTAACTTCTTTAACTTATAAAATAAAACATATAAGCAAAGTAATTATACCGCAATGAAAAAGATACTGATACTTAGCCTCATCATGGCTGCAACAGTCAGGATGGCAATTGCACAAATCAGCGACTACCGCCCCGGTGTTACCACCGACGGCGCCGTCTATTTCCTTCCAAAGACTGCCATCCGTGTGGCGGTGAAGGTAGAGAAGACACAATATACACCAGGCGACTTCTGCAAGTATGCCAGACGTTACCTCCGTCTGGACAATGTCAACGAAAGTCCCGCCACATCCCACCGCATACTGAGCTGCGACATCAGCTCTTATGGCGAAGCAGACAAAGACAAGGTGTTTGCCGTGAAGTTTAACCCTAAGAGCGCGACGGCAAACATCAGACTCGCTGACGACGGACGACTGACCGCCGTCAATGCCGAACCTTTAGCCGAACGGCAGTTCACGCCTTACAAGCCATCGCCACGTCAGCCACAGGCCAACCCGCGCGACTATATGAGCGAGGAGATTCTCGCCGCCGGTAGCACACCGAAGATGGCTGAGCTCACGGCGCGTGAGATATACGACATACGAGACAGCAAAAACGCACTTAACCGTGGCGAGGCTGACTTCATGCCGAAAGACGGCGAACAGCTGCGTATCATGCTCGACAACCTCAACACACAAGACCGTCTGCTGTCGAGCCTCTTCTGCGGCACCACTGTAAAAGACACCGCCGAGGTGGTGTTCACCCTTTGTCCTGAGAAGGAGGTGGAACACCAGGTGCTCTTCCGCCTGTCAAAGCAGTTGGGCGTGGTGGATGCCGACGACCTCGCCGGTACACCTTATTATATTAATATAAGAGACCTGAAGACGGTGCCCGCCGGGGAACCCGTGGAGGGGAAGAAAAAGAAAGAGAAGGAAGACGGCATCTATGTCAATGTGCCGAGCAAGATTGCCGTCAGCGTGAGCCAGGGCAATGAGGAGATTGCCAACGCCGAGTTCCCCGCCGGACAGTTCGGACACGTTGAACTGCTCAGCGGCGACCTCTTCAACAAGCGCTTCACCACCCATCTGCGCCTCAACCCCGTCACCGGCGCCGTTGACAAGCTCGAGGCAGAACAGCCTAAGTAGCAGCAGTGGTCGTGGAGGAGAGCTCTTCCTGCATCGTCTGCATCATCACCATCATGTTTTCCTCGCCGCGACACACGGTGAGGAAAGCCTCCGTGAGGTCGGTCTCGTCGCTCATATCCACTGGAGCGGTGTGCAACAGGCATTGCATCGTGTCGAGCAGCAGACGATAGAGGCATATCTGGTTGCTGCCGCCCATGCCCTCAGCCGCCGCCACCTTGCGTCCAGCGAAGAACGAGCGCACCACGACCTGCGTCAGCACCCTTATCTCGCGTGTGTAATCCGCTCCGCCTTCTTCAAGATAGCCTTCGGGAAAGCCGTCGAAGAAGTCGTCGAGCGTCATCACACGTCCGCCAAGCAGCGCGGAGAAGTTGCGGCGGTATTCAGTCACCATATCCTCGTGTGCCTCCTCCGTCCTGCATACATGGAGGAAGAGGTCTTCGCGAGCCTTCAGCGTCGGCGCCACCTCGGGCGAACGCAATATGTCGATGAGCTCCTCCGCCGTGTCGTAATGCAACAGCGCGAGGGGATAAAACATTATGTCGAAAAAGTGGTGCGATATCTCTTCGTAATGGTTGAGCATGACCTGCTTCACACTCCGTGGCGTCATCTCCACCTCGCCTCCCATGCGCTCCGCCTCAGCTGAGAGTATTCCCTCGGCAAAGGAGGCAAAGAAGGCGCGCACCAATGCTGGTTGTGCATTTCTTGTCATCTTTTCGTTGCTTTTTTTATTATCTTTGTGCAAAAGTAACGGAAATTTCGCAAACAGCCAATTAATCTTGCAAAAAAGAAACATAGCATAATGTTTATGGTACAAAATTTGGGGTGATTTCACCTTTTTATTACTAACTTTGCAGCCAAATTGCAGGAATATACGTAATAAAAACAAATAACATGAAACGAATTATTATCGGAATGATGACTCTCATGGCCACCTACATGGGAGAAGCGCAAGACAAAAACTTCCATATCTATCTCTGTCTCGGACAGTCAAACATGGAGGGAAATGCACGCATCGAGCCACAAGACCGCGAAGGCGTCAGCCAGCGGTTTCTCTCCATGGCTTCGATGGACAGCGAACAGTTGGGATGGAAACGAGGCGAATGGCACCGCGCCGTGCCGCCACTCTGTCGTCCTTATACCGGACTGACTCCCGCCGACTACTTCGGTCGCGCCATGGTCAGCCGCACGCCTGACAGCATCCGCATCGGCGTCATCAACGTCGCCATCGGCGGATGCGGCATCGACCTCTTCGACAAAGACCATTTCAGGGAGTATCTCGACAAGCAGCCGGGATGGATGAAAAACATGACCAAAGACTACGACGACGACCCTTATGCGCGTCTCGTCGAACTGGCAAAGAAGGCTCAGAAGGATGGCGTCATCAAAGGCATCCTGCTCCATCAGGGCGAGACCAACACCGCACAGCAAGACTGGCCCATGAAGGTGAAGAAGGTGTATGAGAGCCTCCTCGCCGACCTTAACCTCAACGCCGCCGACGTGCCTCTCGTGGCTGGCGAGGTGGTGGGCGAAGACGTGGGCGGACGCTGCGCCGCACACAATCCCATGGTGCGCCGCCTGCCCGAGGTGATTCCCACAGCCCATGTGGTGTCGTCGAAGGGCTGTCCCTGCGCCAAAGACTCGCTCCATTTCACCGCCGAAGGCTACCGCATCATCGGCCGCCGATATGCCGAGAAGGTGATGGAGATAGAAGACTCGTTTCAGAACCCTATGCTTTGGGCCGACGTGCCCGACCCCGACGTGATTCGCGTGGGTGACGACTACTGGCTCGTGTCCACCACCATGCACCTCATGCCCGGCGCACCGGTGATGCACTCCAAGGACCTCGTCAACTGGCGTGTGGCAAGCTACGTGTTCCCGTCGCTCCACGACAGTCCTAAGTACGACCTCAAGGAAGGCACCGTATATGGACGCGGACAGTGGGCTACGTCCATCAGATACAAGGACGGGACATACTATCTATACTTCTCGCCCAACGAAGACCCTTGGCAGGGATATGTATATACCACCAAAGACCCACGCGAGGGATGGACACTCGCCCACCGCACTCCTCACTTCCACGACGCCTCGCTCTTCTTCGACGACGACGGCCGCGCCTACGTGTTCTATGGTACCGGCGAGATGAAAGAGCTCAACCCCGACCTCAGCGGCGTGAAGGAAGGCGGACTTGCCGGACGTGTGTTCGAGCGCGACTCCACCGAGACGGGCCTGCTCGAAGGCAGCCGTTTCATAAAGCACAACGGCAAATACTATCTCATCATGATATCATGGCCCCGCGGCGGCGCACGCCGACAGGTATGCTATCGTGCCGACAACATCATGGGTCCATACGAGAAGAAGGTCATACTGCTGTCGAAGTTCGGCGGCTTCCCCTATGCCGGACAGGGAACGATAGTCGATGACGGCAAGGGCAACTGGTATGGCGTCATCTTCCAGGACCGTGGCGGATGCGGACGCGTGCTCACTCTCATGCCTTGCACCTGGAAAGACGGATGGCCCATGCTCGGCGACGAAAACGGACTCATCCCCTCCACCATGGGCAAGCCTATGGCAGGATATTCGGGAGGCGAGATAGTGTCAAGCGACGAGTTCGACTCCGACAAGCTCAACATCAACTGGCAGTGGAACCACAACCCCGTGGCTGAGGGATGGTCGCTCACCGACCGCCCTGGCTTCATGCGCCTGAAGACCACACGCGTGGTTGACAACCTCTACCTCGCACCCAACACCATGACCCAGCGCATGGAAGGACCTGAATGTACGGCAAGCGTGAAACTCGACATTGCGAAGATGAAAGACGGCGACGTCTGCGGATTCTCTGCCTTCAACGGCGACGCTGGTGTGGTAAAAGTGGTGAAAGAGGGTAAGAAGGCCTTCGTCGTGGCTGACAGCGAGAGCGTGAAGCTGACCGACAAGGAGAAAAAAGTCACCGACGTGACCATCAAGGAGGCCTTCCGTCAGGAACTGAAGAGGGGCACGAAGAGCGTCTATTTCCGCATCGACGCCAACTTCCGTCCGGGCACCGACCTCGCCACCTTATATTATAGTGCCGACGGCAACACCTGGACTCCTCTCATCAAAGACTACAAGATGATCTTCGACTATCGCCGCTTCTTCATGGGCTCCAAGTTCGCCATCTTCAACTATGCCACAAAGCAGACTGGAGGATATGTCGATGTAGATTGGTTTAGATACCAGAAGAAATAAGGTGTTCAGTTGACGTGTTCAGTTGACGAGTTGATACCACAAATACCCGCCGCTAATCTCCGTTGTAGGGTCTTTACTTTATGTAAGACCGCCCGCCGCAACTCGCCGGAACCACCGGAGACACCGGAGACACCGGAGACGCTGCCCCCCCGGAAAACCCGGAAAACCCCGCAAACCCCAACAAAATGAAATATTAATAAATTAAAATATTATGAAGAAAAAAGTCATTATGGCAGCCTTTGCAATGATTGCCACTCTGGCTACAGCCCAGAACCCCTACTTGCCCCTCTGGGAACATCTCCCCGACGGCGAGCCACGTGTGTTTGAAGATCCTGACAATCCAGGAAAGATGAGAGCATACATCATCGGCTCTCACGACCTAACCTACACCGCCTACTGCGGACCCGACATCCGCATGTGGTCGGCACCGGTAGAAGACCTCACACAATGGCGCGACGAAGGCCCTATCTTCACCTACTTCGTCAACGGACAGTGGGACACGATGTTTGCTCCCGACCTCGTCGAGACCGTTGACAAGGCCACAGGCAAGAAGACCTACTGGCTCTATCCTCACTCTCGCGGATGGCGCCGCGTGCCAATGGTGTGCAAGGGCGACCGCCCCGACGGACCTTTCACTCCCGTCAACCTCAATGCCGACGGCACCGCATGCGTCGATGGCTCGCTCATCGACTTCGACCCATCGGTATTTGTCGAGAACATCACCAACAAGAAAGACCCTGACTATGCCAAGGGTTTCCGTGCCTACGTCTTCTATGGCTTCCGCCATTCCACAGCCTACGAGCTCGACCAAGACAATATGTACGGCGTACGCCCAGGAACACAGGTGCGCGACTATTTCATCCCTGCCTCTGAGCGCTACGGCGTCATCCGCGACCCCGAAGGCACCCAATATCCTGCCCTCTACAAGGGACAGAATCCCGGCGACTTCAACTTCTTCGAGGCGTCGAGCATCCGTCAGGTGGGCAACAAGTATGTCATGGTGTTCTCGGGATATAGCGGACCAGAATACGGACAGGGCTCTACCAACTCTGCCTTGCGCTATGCCTACGGCGACACACCCCTCGGCCCATGGCGTGCCGGCGGCGTACTCGTCGATTCGCGCGGCATCGTCCCCAACGAGGACGGCTCGCATCTCGTAGGCATGAACGCCGCCCACAACACCCACGGCTCCATACAGGAGATCAACGGCCAGTGGTATGTGTTCTACCATCGTCCTCCACGCGGCTTCGGCTTCGCGCGTCAGGCCATGGTGGCTCCTATAAAGATAGAGTGGGACAAGAAGCCCGTGGCTAAGGGCGGCAAGGTGCGCATAGTAGCTTACGACCCCTACGCCAAGAACAACGAGTGGACGGCAAAGGCCTCCGATGGCATGGAATATACCGGTGCGGAAGTAACCAGCGAGGGTTTCCATATCTTCGGTCTGCCTCCTTACTCCTTCTATTCTGCCGGCTACGCCTGCTACATGAGCGACCAGCGCTGGCTGCAAGACAACTTCGACGTGTGGAACAACGGCATGATCCTCGCCGGCGTGCCTAATGGCGGCGTGGTGGGATTCAAGTATTTCGGCTTCGGCGGTCTCGCCCAGGACACCAAGGGCATCAAGGCCTTCGCCGGCACACAGAATGGCGACGGCACACAGCTCTTCATCGCTCTCGCGTCTAAGGGCAAGGGAGCGGCACGCATCCGTGTGATGCTCGACGGTCCGTATGCCAACAGCACATGGAACGGCAAGGAGATTGCCGTGATCGATGTGGATGCCAATGCCTCGAAAGAAGTGCGTTACTACAACGTGAAGGTGCCAGCCGTGGAAGGTCTCACTGGCAAGCATGCCATCTACCTCAAGGTCGAGGGCGAAGGCAACGAAGGACTGGTTGACATCTACGGTCTTGGCTTTGCCAAGAGCGACAAGAAGTTCCCTGACAACACCCCGATGCTTCTCCCCGAGGTTAAGATCACCGTCGATGGCAAAGAGATAGCCATACCTAAGATGCCTGTCTTCTCCACCAACAAGAACGGCTACACCGACCTCTGCCATTATCAGACCTACGCTCCGCTCACCGACAAGTCTGTAATCAAGGTCAACGTAAAGGGTCCTGTAAAGTACGAGGTGGGCAAGATCACCGACGGTCGTGCCACTGTGAAATGCACGCATCTTATCCTTGGCAAGGAAAAGATCTTCCTCATCAACTGACGATCCTTTCATAAAAATCAATACAAAACATCAAAGTCCCTTCCACCACAAGGCCGGAAGGGACTTTTTTCAATGACAATCTTTATATCTATTCATAGTACAATAATCGTCTCAGGCCGGCAAAAATCACGCAAACACTCTTTTTCGGTTTATTTACCTCTATACTGAAACATAATCCAAAGAATATGTTACAAATGTCAGCTTCTTTTAGCGGGGAAAAGCGTAACTTTGCAGCCACAATATCGTATTCACGACATACATTTGCTCGACAATAACCTTTTATATGTAAAAATATGAAGAAAATCCTCCTTACGCTGGTCGTAGCCCTCATCGCCGCCACTGCCAGCGCACTCGACTCCAAGACCATCAAAGTGAATGGTACTACACGCAAGTACCTGCAGTATGTGCCGAAAGGTGTAGGCAAAAACGCCCCGTTGCTCATATCCTGCCATGGTATGAACCAAGATGCCAATTATCAAAGCGAAATGTTGAAAATTGAGAGTGTGGCTGATACTGCCCTGTTTATAACAGTCTTCCCGCAAGGAGAAGGTAACTCGTGGGACATATCTGGCACTAAAGACATAAACTTCATACTCGAACTTATCGACAAAATGCACGATATCCATCAGGGAAAGAAATACACGAGATAAAGCCCATCCCGCCGTCGCAAATCCACCGCAAATCGGGGTATTCTAAAACCGGAGGAGGCAGTTTTTCTTCTTTAGATAGCGCTGGCCGTCGCGCTTCTTTTCCCTTATGCCTCCGAGGGAGAATGCTGGCAGTGGCGCCGTGGTGTCGAGGGCGGGAGGTGTGACGGCGGCTGACTGCTGCTGGGCAATGACAATCTTTGTCAGCCTAACGCCATAGCCCTGGATGATCATGCCCTGACGCTTGAACGACTGCAGGGCGGCGTCGTCGAAAGTGAAGGGAGTGATAAGGCTGCCTGTGGTCACGCCGTAATAGCCACGAGGGTTGAAGTCGCCTTGCACCGAGATATTGCCCACCTTGAACGAAGCCTTGCTCCAGTCTTTGTAACACATCTGTATGTCGGTGTATTCGGCGGTGGCGACGGGTTCATAATAGAGCACGAGCGTGACCTCGTCGGTGGCGTCGGCGAAGGCTGCCGCGGCGAGGCTAATCATGCCGCTGGAGCCCCATGCCAAGGTCTTGTCGCCGCTCCATATCTCCATGCCGTCCTTGCCCACATCATCCTTCCCTTCCTCGACGATCTCGTCGGAGAAGGTGGTGGCAGAGCCTTCGACGATGCCTTCGAGGAAGTGGGGCGTGTCGATGCGCATACTGTGGTTGCGGTTGAAGATGCCGAAGGTCTCGCTGCCGTTGCCAAAGACGTTGTTGTCCCAGACAAAGGCGGCGAAGCCGTTCTTGCGGGCTTCGCTCACCACGCTCTTGAGGTAGTAGCGTGCGTTGGCGTCCTGATCGTCGCGGTGGGCGGCGTCAGAGTAGTGGCGCGACACGCCATACTCGCCGAGCACCACACCCAGTCCGCGCTCGTACCACGCCTTGCGTATCTGCGTGAAGAGGTTGTGCAATGCGCGTTCGTTGCCGTCGGGGGTGACGGTTCCCTTGTCGGCGAAGGCCTCGCCCCAGTAGTAATAGCAGCCGTCGGTGCCGCTACAGTATGAGTATGGTGAGTAATAGTGGAACTCCACCGAGAGACGGTCTTCCACCACGTCGTCAGGCAGCTGGAATCCCGCCAGTCCGTAGCCTGGGTCGGTGGCGTAAGTCTGCACGATGAGTTGACGATAGTAGTTCTTACCGCCCGTGGCGCGTACGGCATCGACAAAGGCCTGATTGTAAGAGTTTTGCACGGCGAGATTCTCTGCCGACGGAGCTGCCCAGCTGACGGTCACCTCGTTGGTGCCCGAGAAGGCGAGTCTCGAGTCGTAGTTGCGGAATGTAGTGGCGATGTTGGTCCACAGTGCTTTCAGCCTGCGCAGCAACTCGGCCTGCTGGCTATAGTAGGGATGACTCTCGAGCCACAGCTCGTGATGGGTGTTGATGACGACTGTCAATCCCTCGTCGAGACACCAGTCAACGACCTCCTTCACACGTGCCATCCACACGGGATCGACGGTCATCGTGGTGTAGTCGGTGATGTGCGGCACCCATCTCACGGGCACCCTGATGGCGTCGAAGCCCGCTTCTCTCACTGCCTTTATCATCTGTTGTGTGGTCTTAGGGTTGCCCCATCCCGTCTCCCACTGGTTATAGTCGGTGAGCCACGGGTTTTTCCATGTGCCAGTGGCGTCGTCCCATGTGGCGCCTGCGCTTTCGAGGGCGTTGCCGAGGTTCCACCCCATCTTCACGTCCTTGGTCCACTGTCGGGCGTCGATGTCCATTCCCGTTGCATCGGGCGGCGTGGTTTGTGCCACTGTTCGTAGCGTGGCTACTAAGAGCAGCATCATAATAAATGTCGTTTTTCTCTTCTTCATAATGTTTTTTTCGATTTGTCTATTGAAAAAAGGCCTCATCCCGACATGAGGTGTAGGCCAAGGGAATCGGTTATCGGCTGCGAAGATACTACATTTTTTTCGACAAACCAAAGAAAAGCGGGAGTTTTTTTGAGTAAAGATATAGTGCTAAGAGTTTTTTCACCGTCACAAAACGAGTGGATTTATTGTGGGCGGGAAAGCGTCGGGGGAGAAATAACGGTGGAAAAGGGGAAAAACATTAGAAAATGTTTGGCAGATTGGAGGAAAGGGATTACCTTTGTGGCTGAAATTTTACCTATTATATAATAATATGAACCAAAAGAAATGTTTTTGTATGCGGAAATCGAGGCTGGCACTGTTTGCAGCCAAGACCGCGATGATCATTAGCTCAACTCTGTTTCTAACCAATTGTAACAACATGACTATCGACCAAAGGGTGGATGCGCTCTACGACAAGATGTCGCAGGAGGAAAGGATAGCGCAACTGAAAAGTATGTATATGGACCAGCTGTTTGACGACAAAGGACAGCTCGACACCGCCGTGTGCAGGAAGATGATACCCAACGGCATTGGACACTTCTCGCAGTATGCAAGCCAGAAACCTACCGACGCCAATACGCTGCGCGACCGCGTGAAGGCGGTGCAGCGATGGCTGATAGACAACACGCCCAACGGCATACCGGCTCTCTTTCACGAGGAGGTGCTCTCGGGCATTAACACCAAGGACGCGACGATATACCCGCAACAGATAGGACAGGCTTGCTCGTTTAACGACGTGCTGGCCGAGAAGAAGACACGACAGACGGCCACGAGCTTGAGGAAGATGGGCGGCGTGCTGTCGCTATCGCCAATGGTGGATGTGGTGAAGAACCCGGGGTTTAACAGGCTCGAGGAGTCGTATGGCGAGGACGCCTATCTCTCGGCGGTGATGGGAACGGCCTTCGTCAGAGGTCTGCAACAGGGCGACCTGAAGAAGGGCGTGGGAGCGTGCGCCAAGCACTACTTGGGATATGGTGGTGGCGGCAACGCTGACGAGAAGGAACTGATGGAGGAGATCCTGCTGCCTCACGAGACGATGATAAGGCTGGAGGGATGCCGCGCGCTGATGCCTGGATACCACGCCATGAGAGACACCAACTGTGTGGCTAACAGCTGGATACTGACCGAGATACTGCGAGGTTACCTCGGCTTTGACGGAATGGTGGTGAGCGATTATACCGCCATCGACCAGATTCCTGGACTGACGACGCCCACGGAGAAGGCTGCCGCTGCCATCAATGCGGGCAACGACGTGGACTTCCCACACGGCGACAACTACAAGTATCTGCAGGAAGGTCTCGACTGCGGACTGGTGAGACAGGAGGCGTTTGAGCGTGCGGTGAAGGACGTGCTGAGATATAAGATGCGTGCGGGACTGTTTGACAACGACGCTTATCTCTACAGCGACGAGAAGATTGTGCTCG
>NZ_NPJG01000045.1 GCF_002251245.1 Prevotella sp. P5-92 | reverse complement strand
TACCCAGTCGGTTGTGATGCTCGAAAACGACGGCATACTGCCCTTGAAGGGCAGAAAGAAGGTCTTCGTCACTGGCCCTAATGCCAACTCGATGTGGGCTATGTGTGGCGACTACAGCTTCCCCGCGATGTCATACTTCTGGAAAGGCATCACCGACGACCTCGACCATCCACACATAGTGAGACTGCTCGAGGCCATGCGACAGAGGATGCCGCAGGGAATGACGGTGGAATACTCGCGAGGATGCGACTGGACGGAGGAGATTGAGACGAAATATGCCGAGAACGGCGACCAGAGGGCATGGGAATACAAGCTGCTGCACCGCAAGGTGGATTCGGGCGAGAAAGCCGACCGCGAGGAGGCGCTGAGGATGGCTAAGGAGGCTGACGTGATAGTGGCTGCCATGGGCGAGAACGTGATGCTCTGCGGCGAAAACCGCGACCGCAAGGGTCTGAGCCTGCCTGGCAGTCAGGAGCGATATGTGGAGGAGCTCATCTCCACTGGCAAGCCCGTGGTGCTGGTGATGTTTGGCGGAAGGGCACAGGTGATTTCGGCCATCGCCGACCGCTGCGCAGCCATTCTGCAGGCTTGGTATCCGGGCGAGGAGGGCGGCAACGCCGTGGCTGACATCCTCTACGGCAAGGTGTCGCCGTCGGCAAAGCTGTCGGTGAGCTATCCTAACGTGGAACTGTATGAGCCTATCTGCTACAGTGCCTCGACCATGAAGGACAACCGCGTGGCATGGCCTTTCGGCTACGGACTGAGCTACACAAAGTTTGAATACGGCAACCTGAGGATGGCCAATGAGGTGGCTATCGCCGACGAGGCTTTCACGCTGACCTTTGACGTGAAGAACACGGGCAACATGGACGCTGACGAGATAGCGCAGATCTACCTCTCGCCGGCGAACCTCGGACAGAACCTTAGACCGATGGCGCTGCAGGGCTTCGCCCGCGTGTCGCTGAAGGCGGGGGAGAAGAAGACCGTGAAGGTGACGATGCATACCGAACAGATGGGATTTTTCTCTCACGACGGCGAAAGACAGTGGAACATCGTGCCGGGACGCTTTGTAGTGAAGGTGGCTGCCTCGTCGCAGGACATACGTCTCTCGCACACCATAGTGCTGAAGGGCGAGAAGGTGGTGAAACCCATCAGGGAGCATTACTTCTCAACATCGGAAGTGACGGGAGAGTGATGATACTCCTCGAAAGCAATGTCCTGTTCACGCAGATATGTCAACACTGTCTCCTCCCTTAGATTATCGTTTCTTTCCATTTTCGTTTTAATGTTTAAATGTTGAGATATCCGCAGACAAATCGGGCCATCGGTCTGCCGTAGGGTCTTTACTTTATGTAAGACCCTACGGAGATTAGCGGCGGTTGCGACCATAGACAGTATCAACTCGTCAACTTGTCAACTGAACATTCAACTCGTTTTCCTCGCAAAATCATCTTTTTTTTTCGAGAATCGCCCTGCGCGATATATCAAAACGTGCGTTGCAACATTTATTAACAATAGAAAACTGTCCACTACCCTATTTTGAAACAAAATCAAATGTTTTTTGACTGTTTTTCTTCCTTTATTATAAATAAAAGTATTATCTTTGCACTCGAAACAACAAAATAATGAATACAGAATGAAAAGAAACCTACTACATCTACTATTATTCATGCTGTCGATAACCACAGCATCGGCACAGTCGTGGACAGCCGACAACGGCAACGGAACATATACTAACCCGCTGTTCTACGACGAATTTTCCGACCCAGACATCATTCGCGTCGGCGACGACTACTATCTTGCCGGCACCACTATGCACTGTCTGCCCGGAGTGGTGATACTACACTCGAAAGACCTCGTCAACTGGCGCTTCTGCAGTTATGCGATGGACGACTTCTTCGGTCTCGGCGACGAGTTCCGCCTGGAGAATGGCAAAGAGGCTTACGGACAGGGCATCTGGGCTCCGTGCATACGCTATCACAACGGCAAGTTCTACGTGTTCAGCAACATCAACGGACACGGCATGCAGGTATTTATAGCCGACAAGGCCGAAGGACCGTGGACACATATCAACATGAAAGGCGACATCTACGACCTCTCGGTGCTCTTCGACGACGACGGGAAGGTGTATGCCATACATAAATACGGCGAGGTACACTGCACGGAGATAAAGCCCGACTTCAGCGGCTTTGTGGAAGGCAGCGACCGCGTCATCATTCCTCACGGCAACGCCATGGGCGAAGGTCATCACGCATACAAGATAAACGGAAAGTATTACATCATATCTACCGACTACTCGCCCATGGGACGACAGCAGTGTGCCGTGGCCGACAATATCTACGGGCCCTACGAGACGCGCACCATAACGATGATGGAGACACTCGGCACTCCCGTCAGCAAGTCGGTACGCAACGTGGGACTCGGCTCGAAAGTGCCCGAAGCGGGATTTAAGTTCGACATCTCAATGGGCGGCGGCAACTATATGGGCTGCGCCACCATCCACCAGGGCGGCATCGTACAGACTCAGGGAGGCGACTGGTGGGCGGTGTCGATGGTCGATTTTTTGTCGGTGGGCCGCACCGTATGCCTCGTGCCTGTGACATGGAAAGACGGATACCCATATTTCGGACTTCCAGGCAACCTCGGACGCGCACCACGCACATGGTTTAAGCCGAACATCGATAGTCATTCCACTGCATCAAACACCAACCTCTCCATTAGGCATCAGAAGGCCTTCGCTCCTTACGACCGCTGCGACGACTTCAGCGGGAAGGCATTGAAGCCGATATGGCAGTGGAACCACGAACCGATGAAGGGCAAATGGGCACTCAAGGGCGGACGCCTCATCATCTCTGCCATGCCGGCAAAAGACTTCCTCTGGGCACGTAACACCCTCACTCAGCGTGGCATAGGTCCGGTATCGACCACCACCGTCAGCCTCGACGTATCACGACTGAAAGACGGCGACGTGGCTGGCCTCGGACTGCTCAACATGCCTTTCGCATGGATTGCCGTGGTGAACGACGGGGGAAAATGCGAGATGAGATGGTATGACCAAAACGGCGACAAGTCCGTCGCGGCTCCCCTTGCCACAAAGAAAGTATATCTGCGCATGGAGGGCGACTTCGACAATGGCGTCGCCACCTTATCTTATAGTACAGACAACACGACATACGTGAAGATGGGGGGCGAGATACTCATGCCCTATCAGCTGAAGACGTTCCAAGGCACACGACTGGCACTCTTCGCCTACAACAGCAAAGGCAAGACGGGCGGAGTGGCGGCTTTCGACGACTACCACGTAGATGAGCCAATGGCCGACCGTAAGGCTAACCTGCCGATAGGCAAGGTGATACGCCTACGCAACCTCGCGGATGACAGCTATGCCTTCGCTCACAAACAGGGCATGCTGCACATGTGCGGCAAGGGCTCTGCCGACTATGACAGCAAGGCCAGCCAGTTCCGCATTCATGACCGTGGCAACGGCAAGGTGGTGCTGGAGGCAATGAACGGCGCTGGCTATCTCACCGTGGTGGGCGAAGGACTGTCGGCCGACGTGCGTTTCCTCCCCCAAGAGAGCGAGGGCAGCCTCGTGATGTGGCAAGACATGCTCCGCGGCGACTGTATGCTCCTCTCGCTCCACACTCAGCGCATGATTGGCCTCTATCCTGGCACGGGCGCGCCCTATGGCGCTGACATCCGCGGCGCTGACCCTAACCGCAAGAACGGTCCCGTATTCCACTGGGAAGAGGTGAGATAAACAGAAAAAATAATGAACTAAATAAAAAAAGAATCAAAGTATTATGAAAAAAATCTTTCTTTCACTATTATGCTTGGTGATGGCACTTGGCTCCAATGCCAAGGATCATGAGGGCATCGTGACTGAAAACATCACTCCAGACGGGTTTGCCCTGATCGTGAAATCGAAGCCACTGCCCATAGTCGTTGCCGACAACGACAAGAAGGGCGTGCTCATCGCCGCACGTAACCTACAGAACGACTTCGAACGCGTGTGTGGCAAAAAAGCTGAACTGCTCGCCGCACCTAACGAGGCTTCACGACGATGCATCATAGCAGGAAGCATCGAAAGCCCTTACATCAAACAGATGATTAAGGCTAAGAAAATCAACGAGAAAGAGCTGAAAGGAAAGGTGGAGAAATATCTGATGACCGTGATCAGCAATCCGATACCGGGCATCGACGAGGCTCTCGTCATAGCAGGAAGCGACATGCGAGGCACCATATACGGCATCTACGAACTGTCTGAGCAGATCGGCGTGTCGCCATGGTACGACTGGATGGACGTGCCTGCAGTGAAGCACGAGAACCTCGCCATAGCAAAAGGCACATACACCGCCGGCGAACCGGCAGTGCGCTACCGCGGCCTCTTCCTCAACGACGAGGCACCATGTCTCACCACATGGGTGAAAAACACCTTCGGCACCAACTACGGCGGACATGAGTTCTACGCCCGCGTGTTTGAACTCATACTGCGACTCAGGGGCAACTACCTCTGGCCTGCCATGTGGATGTGGACCTTCTACGGCGACGATCCACTCAACTCGCCCACCGCAAACGACATGGGCGTGATAATGGGAACATCACACCACGAACCCATGGCTCGCAACCACCAGGAATGGGCTCGCCACCGCAAGGAATACGGCGAATGGAACTACGTGACCAACCAGAAGGTGATAGACGACTTCTTCCGCGAGGGCATACGCCGCTCGAAAGATAACGAGGACATCGTCACCATCGGTATGCGTGGCGACGGCGACACCGCCATGGGCGCAAAGGAAGGACACGACGACGAGTTTGTGCCCGACGACGCCGCTACCATCAAGCTGTTGGAGAAAATCATCAAAAACCAGCGCGACATCATCGCAAAAGAGACTGGACGCCCTGCCAAGGAGCGCACACAGCTCTGGGCGCTATATAAAGAGGTACAGAGATATTACGACAAGGGACTCAAGGTGCCCGACGACGTGATCATCCTCTTCAGCGACGACAACTGGGGCGACATTCGACGTCTGCCCACCGCCGAGGAGCGTAAGCACAAGGGCGGCTTCGGCATGTACTACCACGTGGACTACGTGGGTGCGCCACGCAACAGCAAGTGGCTGAACGTCACTCCTATACAGCATATCTGGGACCAGCTGACGCTGACTTATCAGTATGGCGTTGACAAGCTTTGGGTGCTGAACGTGGGCGACCTCAAGCCAATGGAATATCCCATCACCTTCTTCATGGACTTCGCATGGAACCCTAAACGCTACAACGCCTCCAACCTGCTCGACCACCCAAAGAAATTCTGCGCACAGCAGTTTGGCGAGTCGCAGGCCGACGAGGCTGCACGCATCCTCAACCTCTACAGCCAGTATGCTGGCCGCGTGACGGCTGAGATGCTCGACGCTTCTACATACAACATCGAGACAGGCGAGTGGCGACAGGTATGCGACGAGTTTGCACGTCTTGAGGGCGACGCTCTCAGACAGTTCATCACACTCCCGAAAGAGATGCACGACGCTTACCGCCAGCTGCTGCTCTTCCCCATCCAGGCTCTCGGCAACGTCTATGAGATGTACTACGCACAGGCCATGAACCACAAGCTCTATGCCGAGGGCAACCCCGAAGCTAACGTATGGGCCGACCGCGTGGAGCAGTGTTTCAAGCGCGACTCGCTGCTTTGCCGTAGCTACAACAAGGATATCGCCGGCGGCAAATGGGACGGCATGATGATACAGAAACACATCGGCTACGTGACATGGAACGACAACTTCCCAAAGGACATCTGCCCGAAGGTGAAGCGTTTCGACAATGCAGACGAGATGAAGGGCGGATATACCTTCGTGCCCTCTGACGGCTACGTGGCCATGGACGCACAGCACTACTACAGCCTGACAAACCCAGCCGAGGCACAGTGGACCGAGATTCCTTACATGGGACGCACACGCGGCGGCATCTCGCTACAGCCTTATTCTGCCGACGTAGCTGGTGGCAGCATTGCCTACCGATTCGAGGTGCCTGAGGGCGTTGACGAGGTTGACGTACACGTCATCACCGCCTCTACCCTGGCGTTCCAGCGCAGGGAAGGACACCGCTATACCGTAAGCTTCGAGGGTGAGGAGCCGGTGGAGGTGAACTTCAACGGTGAACTCAACGAGGATCCCGAGAACGTCTATCGCATCATGTATCCTACCGTAGCACGACGCCTCATCGACAAGAACGTGAAACTGAAGACAAAGGCTGGCGTAAAGACGATCGTCATCAGTCCGCTCGACCCAGGCGTGGTACTGCAGAAGATTGTCGTTGACATGGGCGGCTACAAA
Organism: Prevotella sp. P5-92; assembly: GCF_002251245.1. Taxonomy (GTDB): domain Bacteria; phylum Bacteroidota; class Bacteroidia; order Bacteroidales; family Bacteroidaceae; genus Prevotella. The sequence continues at coordinate 41,327 of NZ_NPJG01000045.1, read as the reverse complement.
GAGTCGTACCTCTTCGGCAAGGAGTCGGAATGTAGGAAGAAATAAGGATTTAAGTAGGTTAATGACGCATGTTCGATTTTGGGAAAATCTATGACGTTAAGGAAATTATAGAAGATGTTTCCTTGAGCGAAGCGAAAAAAAGTATTTTACAATAAACAAATCCCTAATATTTATAATCACAGGTCTGCTGCTCGCGAATGTCGCGCGGGCAACAGACCGTTTTTTGTGTCAACATCTAATCCACACACTTTTACGGGCGACCCGAAAAACATTTCATTTCACCTGAGAAAACAATACCGCCATATCCCGCCGACGGGTTATTATGTTAAGGGGTTTTTGGGTTATGTGGTTTTCAGTTGCCAACTGAACAGGGTAATCAGTTGTCAACTGAACAGGGTAATCAGTTGTCAACTGAACAGGGCAATCAGTTATCAACTGAATAGGGCAATCAGTTATCAACTGAATAGAGTATTCAGTTGACAAGTGAATACTCTATTCAGTTGTCACAATGAAAACATTTGACAATGTCGATTTTTATTATTACTTTTGCGCCATAATAAATATATTCGCGCCATGGACGGAATAAGACAAATACCATACGGAGTATCCTAAAGTTAAAAGACTTTTTCGACATGATGGCCTTTGACGGCAACTGGCGCGAATGTCTCCAGTACAGGGCCGACTGCTACAAAAACCTTTCTTCTGTGCGCGACAGTATAGAGGGAGAGCGTAACATACAGGGGTTCTTCCTTGCATATCTCAACCTCAACGACTACTATTACACAGCCCCGGAGGTAGAGGTGGCACACGGCTATTGCGACTTCTTCCTTCTGCCCAACCTCACCCACTACCAAGCCAATCACAGCTACATCCTCGAACTGAAATACATGCCGAAGAAAGACTATACCGAAGAGGCTGCCGAAAAGCAATGGCAGGAGGCTGTGGAGCAGATAAACGGCTATGCAGTGGCTCCACGCGTTGAAACCCTTCGCCAAGGCACGCAGATGCACAAGATAGTGATGCAGTTTGTGGAATGAGAACTATTGAGAATGGAGGAAATCTAAGTGGCTAACTAGGGTGTCCAATTCTGAAGTGAACTCCAAATCGAACACCAAGCGAGGGTTCTTGTCGTCACAATACTTATGCACCTCAGCCTTCGAACCTATGCGAGCAATACGTATGAGATAGAGATCGCGCACTCCCCTACCCTTGATATACGGCATGAAATAAATGAATCACACGGACAGATACCAATGATTCGCGAAAAACTAACGAATCAACGTACCTGTCCCTATGAACCAGTGTCCCTATGAACCTGCAAATCAATTACAATTCCTGTTTTAATTCTTCATACAAATCTACCGGGCCTAAATGCCAGTATTTAGTACTCTCTGAAGATAGTTTCTTGTATAATTTTGAATGATATATACGGTTAATGGCTTCAGTGATACTGATGCCTTTATCTTCCACCACCCATTTGGCAAGCCACCCAATCTTGACGGGAAGCAATAAATACAAGTTGTCTTGTGTTATTGTTGCACTCATAATTTTACTTCTATTGATTCAATATATTTAATGGCATTCAAAGCCCTCTCTGTGTGAAAAAGATATATCCTTCGCTCCGCTAGTTTCTTTGCCTGTGCTTTCTATTGTTAATCATTTCGTCTATTTCCTCTATCAACCAATTATGTCCGTGAGTATGGAGCACTTCGAAAAACTCACAGAAGTGTTCAGTAATGCCATATTTCTCAAATAGATTCACCACATCTTCTGTTGACATATTCTTAGCCCTGGCATATTGCTCAATGCAGAACGACACGAAACGCGCTCTTTCTTCAACTATGCCCATCTGGCGTTGTTTGAACTCTTTTTCCAATTGATTAAGTTCTTTTTCCATAATCATAAATATATGTTTTCAATAATCAATGTCGTATTCATACATTTATATTTATTATTTCGGAGGCAAAATTACATATTTTATCTCAAACCACCAAACTATTTAAGATTTTTCTTGTTTTTATTATTGGTGTATGGGAAAAGACCGGTGTCAAAGGTGTCAGTGTCAAAGGTGTCAAATGAAAATTGTAGGCTTTATTGTATTTGATCTATTTTGATCATAAAATTTAAAATATGATCTAATTTATATTAATTGATTTTTTTTTTGTTACTTTGCAGTTGAATCCTGAATATTACCACAATAGAAATAGTAACAGGTATAAATTAATGAACAACTGCGGAAATGCAGCTGACTAAACAAAAAACAAAATGGAAATTAAAGAATCAATTAAAGAGAAAGTGGAAGCATGTCTTCGAAAGAACGAAGGCGCAAGTAGTGTAATTTGGGGAGAAGACTCATGTACTACCTTTGATAAAAACAATCAGGTTATTGAAGATTATATGATTGACATCGAAGATGATGAGATTTTCTATACTCCTGTCTCGAACTATGGTGTAACACTTTCAGTTATTTAAAATAATGGTAAAAGGAAAACCGTTTATAAAATGGGTTGGAGGAAAAACACAACTCATAAGCCAATTGGACGAACTTCTACCAGCAAACTTTGAGCAGATGGACAATGTAACTTACATTGAGCCATTTGTGGGTGGAGGCGCTATGCTTTTTTATATGCTCCAACGCTATCCAAATATTCGACAAGCAATTATTAATGATATTAATGGTGACCTGACGACATGTTATCAAACTGTCAGAGATTATCCTGAAGAATTAATTGCATCGTTACGAGATATTCAAAAAGCATACAATGAGCTACAGACAGAAGAAGGCAGAAAAGATTTCTTTATGGCAGTAAGGGCGAGATATAATGAAAAGAATCTTGACCCAATAAAGAATACCACAAAATTCTTCTTTCTGAACAGAACTTGTTTCAATGGGTTATATAGAGTAAACAAAAAGGGATTGTTTAATGTTCCTTTCGGCAAATATGTCAATCCACAGATATACGATGAAGAAACAATTCGTCTTGACAGTGAATTGTTACGTCGAGTGGAGATATTAAATGGGGATTTCGAGAGAACTTTTGAGTATGCCAATGGCAATACATTGTTCTATTTTGACCCACCCTATCGACCTCTTAGCGACACTTCAAGTTTTAATGACTATACCAAAGAGTCATTTAATGATGATGCACAAATTCGTCTTAAAGAGTTTTGCGACAGAATAAATGACGCTGGATATATGTTTATGCTTAGTAATTCCGACTGTAAAGGAAAGAATGAAGAGGATAACTTCTTTGATGTATTATACGCAGATTATCATATCGAACGAGTTTGGGCGGCAAGATACATTAATTCAAACCCGACAAAAAGAGGTAAGCTCACAGAGATTTTAGTACATAATTACAACGAAACAAAGCAAAATATCCATAGAAACGACATCTTTGATGGACCTTATTTTGCAGCAGAGGAAGTAATATAAATAGATTATGGCAAAGGATTTTGAACGTTTCATGTCTCAACTTCAAGAGACAAATCAAAGCTTGGATTTCTTCTGTGATTTCGACAAGATTTCACAGAATGTAGAGAATATAAAATTAAGCCTTTGTATGCTTAATAGTTTAATAGGCGCAAAAGACATGAGAAAAGCAGTTGAAACGATATGGTATCGTGACAAGACAGCTTTCAATGTCATGGACATACTAATTGCTGTAAGAAGTGAAGGCAAGAAAAAGGTTCTTAATTCACTTGGTGAATGTATCATTCTTGACACTCTCTTCTCATCTATTGATGGAGTTATGGAATACCTGGATAATACAGGGCTTACAGAAATATTCCAACAACAAAAGATAAAAGACCTTGTTGATTATGTTTTTGGAATAGAAACAGGACTTGACTCAAATGCACGTAAAAACCGAAGCGGTCATGTAATGGAAGGTATGGTTGCAAAGATTCTCTCAAAGCATAATATCCCATATCGCCAAGAAGTATATTCAAGTGAATGGCCTGAGATAAGCGATGTATTAGGGGACGATGAGAAACGTTTTGATTTTGTTGTTGAGACTTCTGATAAAACGTATCTTATTGAAGTTAACTTCTACAGTGGAGGTGGTTCGAAACTCAATGAAGTTGCTCGTTCATATTCTGATATTGCTCCCAAAATAAATTCTGTCCCTGGATTCGAATTCATTTGGATAACTGATGGCATTGGATGGAAGAGTGCAAAGAATAAGCTCCAAGAAGCATACAACATCATTCCGAGTATTTATAATTTGACAAACATTACAGATTTCATTATTAGTATTAATGGTTAGTTCATATTATACATCTCCAAACGCGGACTTCCTTATCGCCAATGGCGACTCGTTTAGTCTTCTCAACGATTTCAACTTTAAGTTCGACATGATATTTGCCGACCCTCCTTATTTCCTCTCCAACGGCGGAATATCCTTGCAGAGCGGAAAGGTGGTGTGCGTGGATAAGGGGGAATGGGACAAGGGAAAGACTCCCGAGGAAATGAGGGAGTGGAACATGAAGTGGCTCGGGATGTGCAGGGAGAAGCTGAAGGACAACGGCTCGATATGGATTTCGGGCACATATCATAATATCTTCTCGGTGGCTGACAGCCTAACCAACCTCGGATATAGGATTCTTAATGTCGTCACATGGCAAAAGACTAATCCGCCTGTGAATATCTCGTGCCGGTTCTTCACCTATTCCACTGAGTTTGTGATATGGGCAAGGAAATCAAAGAAGGTGGCGCATAAGTTTAACTACGACGTGATGAAACGGCTGAACGACGGGAAGCAGATGACCGACGTGTGGCGACTGCCGGCTATCGGCAGATGGGAGAAGTCGTGCGGCAAGCACCCGACGCAGAAGCCGCTCGCCTTGCTGACGCGCATCATACTGGCATGTACTGACGAGGGCGACTGGGTGATGGACCCATTCTCGGGCAGCGGTACAACTGGCATTGCCGCCAATCTGTGCGGACGCCGGTTCTGCGGCATCGAGCGCGAGGAGGAGTTTTGCCGTATGGCAAAGGCGAGGCGAGAGGAGATAGAGAACCTGAGGATTAAAGCCGACCTGAGGAATCACATCGCCGACCTGCGCACGCTCGGCTCAGAGCCAATGCAAGACCTATTTGCATGCGAGCCTGTGGCAGGGAGAAGACTGCCATTCGATTAACGTAGTGTGTGATTATGACATATACGCCAAAACTAATTGTGATTTGTCTATAGTATAATTAATTAAATCTGCAAACTCTCAACTGTAAAAAGTGAATATTTTACTGTGAATCAACCCGATGTCCGCCGTAGAGTCTTACCTCGTATAAGTCTCTACGGCGGGATAGGTGGAAGGTCTTACATGAAGTAAGATCCTACGACGGTGATAGGCGGACGGTCTTACATGAAGTGAGGCCCTACGACGACGGGGACTGCGCTATCAACTCAGCAAGTTGTCAACTAAAAATTTTCTTATTCTTTCACCACCTTACAGCCATTGATGATATAATACTTATAGTTTTGGGATAATGAACAATAATCCCTTCTTTTTTTGTTTTTTTATGATTATGTCGCTTGATGAATTTCCCTCTTTTCCCTTGGTGGTATAGAAAAATATACGTAACTTTGCAGGAAAAACAATGGATTATACTTTAAGATATGAATGAGAAAAAATACCGGGATCTGTTTATCGATTTCGACGACACCATCTACGACACTTACGGCAATGCCAACATGGCACTGCGTGAGGTTTACAAAGAACTGAATCTCGGAGAGAGACTCAACTCAGAAGAGGAGTTCTACGACAGATACTGGCGCACAAACATTGAGCTGTGGGGCCAGTACGGACGAGGCGAGATAAAACGGAGCTTCCTCATTGTGGAACGATTCAGACGGCCTCTCGCCGAGACCGCTAAGGACGACGGGGCATGGGTGACAGAGGAATACTGTATGAGCGTGAGCGACTTGTTTCTGCAACGTTGTGTAAAGAGCGGTGTGATAAAGGGTGCTCACGAACTGATCGACTACCTGAAGGGAAAGGGCTACAGAATGCACATCTGTAGCAACGGGTTCCATGAGGTGCAGTACAAGAAGCTCAAGGCTTGCGGCATGGACGGGAAGTTCGAGAACGTGATACTCAGCGAGGATGCGGGCGCCAACAAACCCTCGCCAGTATTCTTCGACTATGCACTGAAGACTACTGGAGCAAGCCGTGAGACGACGCTGATGATAGGCGACAACTACAACTCTGACATCCTCGGCGCCATGAACTCGGGTATCGATGCCTTGCTGTTCAACAGATGGCAAATAAACGACCTTAGCACACGACCTACTTTCGTGGCTGACAGGCTGGAAGAGATTATGCATATTCTTTGAGGCGAGGCACGGGAAAAGCGGAATTGCCAAAGAATGAAAAAAGGACTTAATAATAGCAATAGGAGTTGGCGATATGGAACTTTTTGCGTAATTTTGCCTGCAGTATGAAAAACAAGACAAAAAGAATGGCTCTCGCCGCATTAGTAGCCCTGTGCGGGCTCACTGCAGCGGCTCAGGAAGACAACAGGCTGCTGTTACCTTCCACGTCTGCCATGCCCGCCAACGACTTCATAGCACCTGATACGGACCTCGCAGGCGACTCTCTCCATCTGCCACTGCTCGACGAGATGGGACGCATGCCAAGCTACACAGGGTTCTATCCATATTATTTCGGCGGCTCGTGGAGCAACTGGAAACTGCACAAGGGCATGAACTTGAGTCTGGGAGCATCGGTATTCTCGCAAATAGGGAAAAACGCTTACGGTGGCGTTGGCTTTGCGCAGAACCTCTCGGCACAATACGCCACGACGCTCTCCCCTCGCCTGTCTATAGCCGTGGGCGGGTATCTCAACAATATGTACTGGGCTCACAACGCTTACCGCGATGCGGGCCTTACGGCTGTATTGGGTTACAGGTTTGATGAGCATTGGGAAGGCTATCTCTACGGACAGAAGTCGATAATGACAAACATGCCAATACCTTACTATCTGCAGGACATGAACGACATGGGCGACCGCATAGGAGCAGCCGTCCGATATAACTTCTCACCAAACTTCAGCGTGCAGATGTCCGTGGAAAGCAGGAGAGTGAACAGCAGATAAAGAAGTTAAAGAAATATGTTCAAGCCGAGGAATTCCCTAATAGAAGCGGAAAGACGATTGTCTTTAACTTCCTTAACTTCTCAAATTCTCAACTTCTCAAATTCTCAACTTCTCAAATTCTCAAATTTCATTACTTCTTAAACTTCCATAGCTTCACATTATACTAAGATATAAAAAAAGTCCCAGGTTTGATACCCGGGACTTTTGTTTTATGAAGGGAATAAAATTATTCAGCCTTTGGAGCCTCCTCTGCTGGAGTCTCAGCTACTGAAGCTTCAGCTACAGGAGCCTCTGCCTCAGCCTTTGTTGACTTGCGTGAACGACGTGTTGCCTTCTTCTTGGTGGCTGTCTTAGCCATGTTCTCGTCGAAGTCAACAAGCTCTATGAAGCAAATCTGTGCAGCATCACCCTGACGGAAGCCGAGCTTGATGATACGGGTATAACCACCTGGACGTTCGCCTACCTTCTCAGCAACTACACCGAAGAGTTCCTTAAGCGCTTCCTTGTTCTGGAGGTAACGGAAAACTACACGACGAGAGTTTGTGGTGTCCTCCTTGCATCGTGTGATAAGAGGCTCTACATACTTCTTCAAGGCCTTAGCCTTAGCTACGGTCGTAGTGATTCTTTTGTGCATGATCAGCGAGATAGCCAAGTTTGCGAGCATGGCCTGACGGTGGTCTGCAGTACGACCGAGGTGGTTGAATTTCTTATTATGTCTCATTTTTGTTATTCTGTTTTTTAAGAACAAGGAGTGTGATTACTCCTTGTCCAATTTATACTTTGAAATATCGGTTCCAAACGAAAGATTCAGACTCTCGAGCAAATCATCAAGCTCAGTGAGCGATTTCTTACCGAAGTTGCGGAACTTCAAGAGGTCGGTCTTGTTGTACTGTACGAGGTCGCCAAGTGTCTCTACATCGGCTGCCTTAAGGCAGTTGAGGGCACGAACAGAGAGGTTCATGTCAATGAGACGAGTCTTGAGCAACTGACGCATATGGAGTACCTCCTCGTCAAACTCCTGATTGCCTTCAAGGTCAGTGTTCTCAAGAGTAATCTTTTCGTCACTGAACAGCATGAAGTGGTGGATGAGAATCTTGGCTGCCTCCTTGAGAGCTTCCTTCGGATGTATGGAACCATCCGTTGTCACTTCGATAACGAGCTTGTCGTAGTCGGTCTTCTGCTCAACACGATATGGCTCCACAGCGAATTTGACGTTACGGATAGGTGTGTAAATAGAATCGATAGGAATTACGTTAACGTCTGTGCAGAACTCACGGTTCTCATCAGCGGGGACATAGCCACGTCCCTTGTTAATCGTAAGGTCTATCTGCATTGAAGCTTTTGAGTCTAAATGACAAATCACCAATTCTGGGTTTAACACTTCAAATCCAGTCAGATACTTACCTATATCGCCAGCCTTGAACTCGGTAGAATTCTCGACCGTGATACTGACTTTTTCGTTCTCGAATTCTTCTACTACTTGCTTGAACCTAACTTGCTTGAGATTCAAGATAATGTTGGTCACGTCTTCTTTAACACCAGATACTGAAGAGAATTCATGCTCAACACCAGTAATGCGGATGGTGTTGATGGCATAACCCTCGAGTGATGAAAGAAGAATGCGGCGCAAGGAATTACCTATGGTAACACCGAAGCCGGGCTCAAGAGGACGGAATTCGAACTTGCCGAACTTGTCGTTGGCCTCCAGCATTACGACTTTATCAGGTTTTTGAAATGCTAATATCGCCATTAATTTAATGATTTATTTAGAGTACAACTCAACGATTAACTGCTCCTTAATGTTCTCAGGGATGTCGGCACGCTCGGGCTTGTGGAGGAGCTTGCCGCTCTTTGTATTGTCATCCCACTCTATCCAAGGATACTTGCTGTGATTGAAACCAGCAAGGGCTGCCTCGATGACCTCGAGAGATTTTGACTTCTCACGAACACCGATAACCTGACCAGGCTTAACAGCGTAAGAAGGGATGTTGACTACCTGACCATCAACAGTAATATGCTTGTGACCTACAAGCTGACGAGCAGCAGCACGAGTTGGGGCAATGCCAAGACGGAACACCACGTTGTCCAAACGGCACTCAAGGTTCTGGAGAAGAACCTCACCAGTGATGCCCGCAGCCTTTGCTGCCTTCTCAAACATATTACGGAACTGACGCTCAAGAACGCCATATGTATATTTGGCCTTTTGCTTCTCTGCCAACATGACAGCGTACTCAGACATCTTTCTGCGACGGTTGTTGCCATGCTGTCCAGGAGGGAAGTTTCTTCTGGACAAAACTTTGTCTGCGCCGAAGATGGGCTCACCAAAACGACGCGCAATTTTTGATTTCGGTCCTATATATCTTGCCATAATAATTTTATCTGATTAAATTGTTCAACAACATTATGAAAACCATTATACACGGCGTCTCTTTGGAGGACGACAGCCATTGTGTGGCAGTGGTGTAACGTCCACGATCTCGATAACTTCGATACCTGCACCATGGATGGCACGGATAGCTGACTCACGACCGTTACCTGGACCCTTAACATATGCCTTAACCTTGCGAAGACCAAGGTCGAAAGCTACCTTTGCACAATCCTCAGCTGCCATCTGGGCAGCGTAAGGAGTGTTCTTCTTTGAGCCACGGAAACCCATCTTACCAGCAGAAGACCAGGAGATAACCTGACCCTCACCGTTTGCCAAAGATACTATAATATTGTTGAATGAGCTATGAACATGAAGCTGTCCGATAGCGTCAACCTTTACGTTTCTTTTCTTTGAAGCGACTGTTTTCTTTGCCATAATTAATTTGTGCTTAAAATTTCGTGATTCTTAACTCCTAATTACTTAGTGGCCTTCTTCTTGTTTGCAACAGTCTTCTTCTTTCCCTTACGGGTACGAGCATTATTCTTTGTGCTCTGACCACGAACTGGAAGACCGTGACGATGACGAACTCCACGATAGCAACCAATATCCATCAGTCGCTTGATATTCAACTGGATCTCTGAACGGAGATCACCTTCTACCTTGAATTCAGCGCCGATAATTTCACGGATCTTGGCTGCCTGGTCGTCACTCCACTCATTGACCTTCAGGTCGCGGCTGACACCTGCCTTATCCAATATCTTTGCTGAACTACTTCGACCTATACCATAGATGTAGGTCAATGCGATTTCGCCACGCTTATTCTGGGGCAAATCTACTCCAACAATTCTTATTGCCATTGTGTTTAATAAAAAAATTTGTAATTAATAAAATTAACCCTGACGCATCTTGTACTTAGGGTTTTTCTTGTTGATAACGAACAGGCGACCCTTACGACGTACAATCTTGCAGTCTGGGGTGCGCTTCTTCAATGATGCTCTTGTCTTCATATTATGTTGTCTATTGTTTATTTGTATCTAAATACGATACGACCCTTCGTCAGGTCGTAAGGACTCATCTCTACCTTCACCTTGTCACCAGGGAGAATCTTGATGTAGTGCATTCTCATCTTTCCCGAGATATGGGCTATAATCTGAACACCATTCTCTAACTCTACACGAAACATTGCGTTTGACAACGATTCTACAATCGTTCCGTCTTGTTCTATTGCGGACTGTTTTGCCATAAATTATTATTTGACGTCTTAACTTTCTATTTCCGAAAATGATGATAAAATATCTGCAGTACCTCTGTGTAACGCTATCGTATGTTCGAAATGGGCCGACGGCTTACCATCATAGGTCTTTATCGTCCACCTGTCGGACATAAGCATTACCTTGCGGTCTCCTAATGTTACCATAGGTTCAATAGCTAAACACATACCCGTCTTTAACAGAATGCCAGTACCTCGCTTACCGTAATTCGGAACCTGGGGATCCTCGTGCATCTTTCTGCCAATACCATGGCCTGTAAGAACCCTTACCACACCGTAACCATGACTCTCGCAATGGTCTTGCACGGCATTGCCGATATCTTCTAGATGATTGCCTGCCTTGGCCACTTCTATCGCCTTATAGAGCGACTCTTTGGTTACTGAGAGCAGTTTGGCAACCTCTGGCGATACCTCGCCGACACAAAAAGTGTAACAGGAATCTCCATTGAAACCGTTCAGCAATGTTCCACAATCAATAGAGATTATGTCGCCATCGCGAAGAACAGTCTTTGAGTCGGGTATTCCGTGCACAACTACATCGTTGACTGATGTGCAGATACTGCCAGGAAAAGGACATCCACCTAACGGGTTTGGAAAACCCTTGAAAGTTGGGATTGCACTGTGATCACGAATGAACTCATCAGCTATCCTGTCCAACTCAAGAGTAGAGACTCCGGGTCTTATATGTTTAGCTAATTCGCCAAGAGTCTTCCCGACAAGGGAATTCGCTTGGCGCATTAGCTCTATTTCGTCTTCTGTCTTCAGAAATATACTCACTGCATCAACTTAAATTAATAAGCTGAAACACCTGCGCGACCATGTACGCGGCCAGAGTTGAGAAGGCCGTCGTAGTGACGCATCATCAAGTGACTTTCAATCTGCTGAAGAGTATCAAGCACCACTCCGATGAGAATCAGGAGTGAAGTACCTCCAAAGAACTGTGAGAATGCATCCTGTACATTCAGCAAGCCAGCCAAAGCAGGCATGATTGCAATGAACGCGATGAACAGAGAACCAGGGAGAGTGATACGCGACATGACGGTATCGATATAGTCAGCTGTATCCTTGCCTGGTTTTACACCAGGGATGAAGCCGTTGTTACGCTTCATGTCCTCAGCCATCTGTGTGGGGTTCAAAGTAATCGCTGTGTAGAAATATGTAAAGGCGATAATCAGCACAGCAAACACAACATTATACAACACGCTGTTGCGGTCGAGCAACGAGTGAAGTATAGGACTTGCGTTTTCGGCAGCTGAATACTGTACGATAGCCAATGGGATAAACATCAAAGCCTGGGCAAAGATGATAGGCATCACATTAGCGGCGAAGAGTTTCAGCGGAATATACTGACGGGCGCCACCATACTGCTTGTTTCCTACAAGACGCTTTGCATACTGTACAGGAATCTTACGAGTACCCTGTACCAAAACAATAGATGCGCAAACAACCGCATAGAGAATGATAATCTCGACGAGGAACATCACGAGACCGCCACCAGTGATTGCAGTGAATCGGGAACCGATTTCCTGAATGAATGCCTGTGGCAGACGGGCGATGATACCGATCATAATGATAATCGAAATACCATTTCCTATACCCTTATCTGTAATGCGCTCACCCAACCAAAGGATGAACATACTTCCAGCTGCAAGGATGATGGTACCGGTAACAATAAATACCGGCCAAGCAATGCCTGATGCCAAAGCACCGGCAGCCTGCATCTTCAAATTAATAAGGTAACTTGGGGCCTGGAACAGCAGGATACCCACTGTAAGCCACCTTGTGTACATACTAATCTTCTTGCGACCACTCTCACCCTCACGCTGCATCTTCTGGAAATAAGGTACAGCTACAGCGAGAAGCTGCATAACGATAGAAGCAGAGATGTAAGGCATGATTCCCAAAGCGAATATAGACGCATTGGAAAATGCACCACCAGAGAACATATCCAGAAGTGACATCAAACCGCCCTGGGTCTGCGACTGAAGCTTATCCAACATGGCCGGGTTGATACCGGGAAGTACCACGAACGAGCCAAAACGGTAAATAGCCGTAAACAGAAGTACAACGAGGATGCGTGTACGCAAATCCTCTATCTTCCAAATGTTCTTTAGTGTCTCTATTAACTTCTTCATTATCTTAGATTATAGTTGCGTTACCACCTACTGCTTTTATGGCCTCTTCAGCTGTCTTTGAGAATGCGTTTGCCTCAACATCAACCTTAGCCTTAAGCTCGCCGTTGCCGAGAACCTTTACAGGCATCTTGCCATTGGTAAGACCAGCGGCAACGAGCTCTGCTACGGTAATCTTTGCAAGACCCTTCTCCTCTGCAAGAGTCTGCAGTGTAGAGAGGTTAACAGCGAAAAACTCCTTGTGGTTGATATTCTTGAAACCGGTCTTTGGAACACGGCGCTGCAAAGGCATCTGACCACCTTCGAAACCGATCTTTCTCTTATAACCAGATCTTGCCTTGGCACCCTTGTGACCACGGGTAGATGTACCACCGAGACCAGAACCTGGACCGCGGCCGATTCTACGCTCTGAATGAGTAGAGCCAACAGCTGGCTTCAAATTATGTAATTTCATAATTATTTCTGTTTTTAATAAACGTTTATTAGTCAATAACGGTAACTAAGTGATGAACCTTGCGTATCATGCCGCGGATAACTGGAGTATCTTCCTTCTCTACGACCTGGGAAATCTTACGCAGTCCAAGTGCTACGAGAGTGCGCTTCTGATCAATAGGAGCGCCAATCTTACTTTTGATCTGTTTGATTTTTATTGTTGCCATAATGAATCGTCTCCTTATCCTCTAAATACTTTTTCCATACTAATGCCACGAGTACCTGCGATAGTGTAGGCGTCGCGTAGCTCAGAAAGAGCTTCAATAGTAGCCTTCACGAGGTTGTGAGGGTTAGAAGAACCCTTCGACTTAGCGAGTATGTCCTTAACACCAACACTCTCGAGAACGGCACGCATAGCACCACCAGCCACGAGTCCAGTACCGGCTGCCGCTGGCCTCATAAATACATGAGCACCGCCAAAGCGAGACTCAACTTCATGAGGTATTGTTCCCTTAAGTACAGGAACCTTTACAAGATTCTTCTTAGCTGCTTCAACACCTTTTGCGATAGCTGCTGTCACTTCACCAGCCTTTCCGAGGCCCCAGCCGATAACGCCATTGCCGTCACCGACTACCACGATAGCTGCGAATGTGAAAGTGCGACCACCCTTTGTTACCTTTGTAACACGGTTAATAGCAACCAACCTGTCTTTCAATTCAACGTCACTATTTACTTTAACTTTGTTCATTGCCATAATCGATTAAAAATTAAGTCCGCCTTTGCGAGCTGCATCAGCAAGAGACTTTACTCTACCATGATAAAGATAACCATTGCGGTCGAAAACAACAGATGTAACACCTGCCTCAAGAGCCTTCTTTGCTACAAGCTCTCCGACCTTCTCAGCTTGCTGGATCTTTGGCATAGCCTCAAGACCGAGTGAAGAAGCCGAAGCGAGGGTCTTGCCTTCGAGGTCGTTGATAACCTGGGCATAAATCTGCTTGTTACTGCGGAAAACGCTCATACGTGGACGTTCAGCTGTGCCGAACACACTCTTGCGAATTCTATATTTGATCTTAATTCGTCTTTCTACTTTCTTTGTTGTCATAATCTTGAAATGTTAAAGTTACTTAGCTGAAGCTGACTTACCAGACTTTCTGCGAATAACCTCGCCCTTGAACAGAACGCCCTTACCCTTGTAAGGTTCAGGTTTACGGAAAGAACGAATCTTAGCACATACAAGTCCAAGCAGTGCTTTGTCGCATGACTCGAGGATGATCTGAGGATTCTGATTACGCTCAGACTTTGTTTCAACCTTGATGATGCTTGGCAACTGAATAAAGATTGGGTGTGTATAACCAAGAGTAAACTCAATGAGGTTTCCCTGGTTAGAAACACGATAACCAACACCGACGAGTTCAAGTTCCTTCTTGTAACCTTCGCTCACACCAACAACCATGTTGTTTACCAACGAACGGTAAAGGCCGTGGAAAGCCTGCTTCTGCTTGTAGTTAACAGGGCTGTTCTCATCGATTTCCATTACTATCTGGCCGTCAGCGATATTAACCTTGATAGAAGGGTCAACATACTGGGTGAGCTCGCCCTTCGGACCCTTGACAGTCACTACGTTGTTACTCTGTGATACAGTAACACCAGCTGGGATGCTAATAGGCAATTTTCCAATTCTTGACATAGATAAATCCTCCTATTAATAAACGTAGCAAAGAACCTCACCACCGATTTTCAGTGTAGAAGCTTCCTTGTCTGTCATTACACCTTTGGATGTGGACAGGATAGCGATGCCCAATCCGTTAATAACTCTCGGCATGTCCTTGTAACCAGTGTACTTACGAAGACCTGGTGTTGACACTCTCTTAAGGCACTTGATAGCGTTGGCCTTTGTTGTTGGGTCGTACTTAAGGGCGACCTTGATACTTCCCTGAGGACCATCCTCGATGAACTTGTAGTTCAGGATGTATCCCTTCTCGAAGAGGATCTTTGTAATCTCTTTCTTCAAGTTTGAAGCTGGTACTTCAACTACACGGTGATGAGCCATGATAGCGTTTCTCAACCTCGTCAGATAATCTGCTATTGGATCTGTCATTATATAAAATTGTTTAATTAATCGGGCCTACCCCGACAATATTAAATAAATAAGTGATATCTCACAATATTACCAGCTGGCCTTCTTTACGCCAGGTATCAGACCGCTTGATGCCATCTCGCGGAACTGGATACGAGAGAGACCGAACTGACGCATATAACCCTTCGGACGACCTGTGATCTTGCAACGGTTGTGCAGACGGATAGGGTTTGCGTTGCGTGGGATGCTCTGAAGTTTACGTGCTGCCTCGTATGCCTCTGCTGGATCCTCAGCTGTAGCGATGATCTTCTTCAGTGCAGCACGCTTCTCAGCGTAACGGGCAACAAGCTTGGCGCGCTTTACCTCGCGGGCCTTCATTGATTCTTTTGCCATATCTATTAATCGTTTTTAGCGTTCTTGAATGGAAGACCGAAAGCCTTGAGCAGAGCGAAACCTTCCTCGTCAGTCTGAGCTGTTGTAACGAAGGTGATGTTCATACCCTGGATGCGATCTACTGAATCGATATTGATCTCTGGGAAGATAATCTGCTCCTGAATACCAAGAGTGTAGTTACCACGGCCGTCAAACTTGCTCTGGATACCCTTGAAGTCGCGGATACGTGGGAGAGCCACACGAACGAGTTTCTCAAGGAACTCATACATACGCTCACGGCGGAGGGTTACCATAACGCCGATAGGCATCTTCTTACGCAACTTGAAGTTGGCGATGTCCTTCTTCGAATATGTTGCAACTGCCTTCTGGCCGGTGATTGCAGAAATCTCGTTGATAGCTACGTCGATCAACTTCTTGTCCTGAGTAGCGTCGCCAAGACCTTGGTTAACCACGATCTTCTTGAGCACAGGAATCTGCATCTTTGAGCTGTAGTTGAACTGCTTCTCGAGAGCTGGAGCGATTTGCTCCTTATACTGCTTCTTAAGTTGTGCTGTATTCATTATTTAATTTCCTCCCCTGACTTTTTAGCGACGCGAACCTTCTTTCCGTCGTCGTTCTTCTTAATGGCAACACGAGTTGGCTCACCAGTCTTTGGATCCACCAAACTCAGATTTGAGATATGAATTGGAGCTTCCTGCTTGATGATACCACCCTGAGGATTCTTTGCAGAAGGCTTGGTGCTCTTTGAGACCATGTTCTTGCCCTCTACGATGGCGCGCTGCTCCTTAACAAGTACCTTGAGCACCTTGTGAGGTGCTGGATACTTGCCGTTCTGGTCTTTTCTGTCCTTACTGTTACCAGCAATGACAAGAACCATATCGTCTTTCTTAATTTTCAACTTTGTCATTTCTTGTCTCTTTTATAGTTTAAAGAACCTCAGGTGCCAATGAAACAACCTTCATGTTAACGGCACGAAGCTCACGTGCTACAGGACCGAAGATACGGCTTCCGCGGAGCTCACCTGCATTGTTAAGCAATACACATGCGTTGTCGTCGAAGCGGATATAAGAACCGTCTGGACGGCGTATTTCCTTCTTTACACGAACAACCAAGGCCTTTGATACTGCACCCTTTTTCAAATCACTTGACGGAATGACGTTCTTGACTGAAACGACAATAACATCTCCGACGCTTGCATAACGGCGGCCAGTACCACCGAGGACCCTGATGCAGAGTGCCTCGCGAGCGCCACTGTTATCACATACTGTAAGTCTTGATTCTGCCTGTATCATAATTACTTAGCTTTTTCAACAATTTGAACTAATCTCCATCTCTTGGTTTTACTCAAGGGACGGGTCTCCATAATGAGGACAGTATCACCGATGTTTGCCTCATTCTTCTCATCATGAGCATGGTATTTCTTTGTCTTCTGGACAAACTTACCATAAATAGGGTGCATCTCCTTGAACTTAGCAGCAATAACAATGGTCTTATCCATCTTGTTACTGATTACGACACCCTGTCTTGTCTTTCTTAAATTTCTTTTTTCCATCTGACCCATTATTATTTGTTAAGTTCTCTCTGACGGAGTTCTGTCTTCATACGAGCTATGTCACGACGTGTCGCCTTAATCTCAGATGGATTCTCCAGAGGAGAGATTGCGTGGTTCAACTTCATCTGGTTGTACTTAACAACTTCAGCCTCTACCTTCTCTACCAAGTCCTTGGTCTCGAGTTCCTTTATTTCCTTGATCTTCATAAATTAAGCGTTTTTATCGTAATCACGTCTAACAACAAACTTAGTCTTAACTGGCAACTTCTGTGCTGCAAGGCGAAGAGCCTCCTTAGCGATGTCGAAAGACACACCCTCTACTTCAAAAAGGATACGTCCTGGAGTTACAGGAGCAACCCATCCTGCAGGGTCTCCCTTACCTTTACCCATTCGGACATCTGCTGGCTTGCGAGTGATAGGCTTATCCGGGAATATGCGGATCCAAACCTGACCTTCACGCTGCATATAACGGTTCACAGCAACACGAGCAGCCTCAATCTGACGACTGTCGATCCACTTTGCCTCAAGGGTCTTGATTCCGAAAGAGCCGAAAGCGAGCTGTGTACCGCGGTGAGCGTTGCCCTTGTTTCCTCTTCCATCTTGAGGTCTTCTATATCTTACTCTCTTAGGTTGTAACATGATAGCTTCTACTTTTAACGATTATTATTCTTCTTACCACGGAACTTTCTGCCACCATTGTTACCATTAGCGCCACGTGGAGAGTTCTTGTCCTGTGAGAAGTTTGGTGTGAGATCACGCTTGCCATAGACCTCGCCACGGCAAATCCAAACCTTGATTCCCAGGAGGCCGACCTTTGTGAGTGCCTCTGCCTGACAATAGTCGATATCTGCGCGGAAAGTATGAAGAGGAGTACGTCCCTCTTTGTACATTTCCTTACGGGCCATTTCGGCACCATTCAGACGTCCTGTGATTTGAACCTTAATACCTTCTGCACCTGCACGCATAGTGTTAGCGACAGCCATCTTGATTGCGCGGCGATATGCGATCTTGCCTTCTACTTGGCGTGCGATGTTGTTTGCAACGATGTTGGCATCGAGCTCTGGCTTCTTAACCTCGAAGATGTTAATTTGAATCTCCTTGTCGTAAAGCTTCTTGAGTTCTTCCTTCAGTTTGTCAACATCCTGACCACCTTTACCAATGACGATGCCCGGGCGAGCGGTACAAATAGTAATGGTAACCAATTTCAGTGTACGTTCGATGACGATGCGCGAAACACTGGCCTTTGCCAGACGCTCGTTAAGATACTTGCGGATCTTCTGGTCTTCAACCAGGTTGTCACCGAAGTTCTTGCCACCGAACCAATTTGATTCCCAACCTCTAACGATTCCGAGTCGGTTGCTTATTGGATTAACTTTCTGTCCCATTCTATTTATCTATTAATCATTAGTTTTGGCGTCAACAAACAAAGTAACGTGGTTTGAACGCTTGCGGATTCTGTAACCACGACCCTGAGGTGCTGGTCTCATACGCTTCAAAGTTACGCCTTCGTCAACGAATACCTTTGTGATATACAATTCTCCTTCTTCAGCTTTGCGGTCATTTTTTGCCTCCCAGTTAGCGATAGCTGAGCGCAGAAGCTTCTCAACGTCTGCGGAAGCTGCTTTCTTAGAGAAGCGAAGCACGCCGAGTGCTCTGTTCACTTCCATGCCGCGGATCATGTCAACGACATATCTCATCTTGCGAGGAGAAGAAGGAACATCCTTCAATTTAGCAAAATACTGAGTTTTAAGAGCTGCTTTTCTTTCTTCAGCCTTAATATGTTTTCTTGCTCCCATTATAATTGTCTTTTAATTTCTGGTGAACCTGTTTTACTTCTTGTTACCTGCGTGGCCACCAAAGCGACGAGTTGGCGAGAACTCACCGAGCTTGTGTCCAACCATGTTTTCAGTAATGTAAACAGGAATAAACTTATTTCCGTTATGAACTGCAACAGTGTGACCCACGAAGTCTGGGGAAATCATTGATGCACGAGCCCAAGTCTTAACGACGCTCTTCTTGCCGCTTTCGTTCATGGCAAGGATTTTTTTCTCGAGCGATACGTTGATGTACGGACCTTTTTTTAATGAACGACTCATAATTTTCTCTTAGTTAACTTGATTACTTACTTGCTCTTTCAATGATGTACTTGTTAGAAAGCTTCTTAGGTGCACGTGTCTTGAGACCCTTAGCGTACAAGCCCTTGCGTGAACGTGGGTGTCCACCAGACTGACGGCCTTCACCACCACCCATTGGGTGATCATGTGGGTTCATCACAACACCACGGTTGTGAGGACGGCGTCCCAACCAGCGAGAACGACCAGCCTTACCAGACTGCTCAAGTGCGTGGTCAGAGTTACCTACACTACCTACTGTTGCTTTACAAGCGCTCAAGATCTTACGAGTCTCACCTGAAGGGAGCTTGATTACGCAATAGTTACCCTCGCGTGAAGTCAACTGAGCGAAGTTACCAGCCGAACGAACGAGCAGGGCTCCCTGTCCTGGACGCAACTCAATGTTGTGAATTACGGTACCGACAGGAATGTTGGCGAGCGGGAGTGCATTTCCAATCTCTGGTACAGCATCAGCACCCGACATCAGTGTAGAACCTACCTGCAGTCCATTAGGAGCAATGATATAACGTTTTTCACCATCAGCATAGTAAAGAAGCGCTATGCGAGCCGAGCGATTTGGATCGTACTCGATAGTCTTTACAACAGCTGGAACACCATCTTTCTCTCGCTTGAAGTCGATCAGACGATACTTCTTCTTGTGACCACCACCTATGTAGCGAACGGTCATCTTACCGGTGTTGTTTCGACCGCCGGTAGAACGCTTACCGCGAACGAGAGATTTTTCTGGCACGGATGCAGTAATTTCCTCGAACGTGCCAATAACTTTGTGTCTTTGTCCCGGAGTTACCGGTTTAAATTTACGTACTGCCATTTCTGTTTATTGTATATTGCTATAAAAATCAATAGTGTCGCCCTCTTTCAGAGTGACGATAGCCTTCTTGAAGTCGTTCTTCTTGCCTCTCACGAGCCCTGCCTTAGTATAACGCTGCGAGCGCTTGCCGGCATAACGAAGAGTGTTTACCTCAAGAACGGTTACATTGTACAGACTTTCAACCTCTTTCTTAATCTCCAACTTGTTTGCCTCAGGACGAACGATGAAACCGTACTTAGGTCTTGCAACCTTTGTAATTTCGGTACCCTTGTTCTTTCCTGTCTTAGGAGTAAAGGTCTTATCGACAGATGTCTTGTCTGTCAGTTTTGTCATCTTCTCAGTGACCAATGGTTTGATTATAAATGCCATATTGCTTTATCTCCTTAGTTGTTTTATTTGTTTAAGATACTATTGATAGTCTCCAGCGATTTCTCAGTGATCACGAGCACTTCTGCATTCAAAACATTGTACGAATTGAGCAATTGTGCGAGTGTCACCTTGCTGTTCTGCAAGTTTCGCGACGACAAAAATACATTATTATTTGATTCTGGCAAAACAAACAGCGATTTTTTGCCCTCGACTTTAAGATTTTTAGTAATATTTACGAAATCTTTAGTCTTTGGAGCCTCAAAATTGAAATCTTCAACAACCAAGATTGCGTTCTCCTGAGCCTTGTAAGAGAGTGCACTCTTACGAGCAAGAACTTTTACTTTTTTGTTGAGCTTGAAACGATAGTCGCGTGGCTTTGGACCGAAGACGCGTCCACCACCAACGAGCACTGGTGAGTTGATATCACCACGGCGAGCACCGCCGCCGCCCTTTTGACGACCAAGTTTGCGTGTAGAACCTGTATGCTCACTTCTTTCCTTAGCTTTAGCTGTACCCTGACGCTGGTTAGCGAGATACTGTTTTACGTCCAGATAAAGAACGTGGTCATTAGGCTCGATGCCGAAGACAGCGTCGTTGAGTTCGACCTTGCGGCCTGTCTCCTGGCCATTGATATTTAATACGCTAATTTCCATCTTACTTCTTGATTAAAACGGTTGAACCTTTGCATCCAGCAATGCTACCCTTCACGAGGATAAGATTGTGCTCTGGAATTACCTTTAACACTTTCAAGTTCTGAGTGGTCACTCTTTCGTTACCCATGTGGCCGCCCATGCGCATACCCTTGAACACCTTTGCAGGGTAAGAACAGGCGCCGATAGATCCCGGCTTGCGTGCGCGGTCATCCTGTCCGTGAGTGCTCTGGCCTACACCACCGAAGCCATGACGCTTCATTACACCCTGGAAACCTTTACCCTTTGATGTGCCGACAACGTCAACGAACTCAACGTCGTTGAAGATATCAACCGTAATCGTGTCACCGAGGTTGTACTCCTCGTCAAACTTGAACTCGGCCAAGTGGTTCTTAGGTGTTGTACCTGCCTTCTTGTAGATTCCCAGCATAGGCTTGGTAGTGTTCTTCTCCTTTGCCTCGCCGAAAGCCAACTGAAGGGCTGCATAACCGTCCTTTTCAACGGTCTTTACCTGTGTTACAACACATGGACCAGCTTCGATAACAGTGCACGGTACATTCTTACCGTCGGCACTGAAAACGGATGTCATTCCGATTTTTCTTCCAATTAATCCTGGCATTTCAATTTAAAACTAAAAATTAGACTATACTTTGATTTCTACTTCAACACCACTTGGCAACTCGAGCTTCATCAGGGCGTCAACTGTCTTTGCTGTTGAGCTGTAGATGTCGATGAGACGCTTGTAATCTGAGAGCTGGAACTGCTCACGAGCCTTCTTGTTGACGAAGGTTGAGCGGTTAACGGTGTAGATACGCTTGTGTGTTGGCAATGGAATAGGACCGCTGATGATAGCGCCTGTTGACTTTACTGCCTTCACAATCTTTTCTGCTGATTTGTCAACAAGAGTGTGGTCGTATGACTTCAGCTTGATTCTGATTTTCTGACTCATTGTCTATTTTTATTATTATTAAAAAAATATATTGGAAAAGAGGTACGCCACTTAAGAGTCATTCGCTAAGCAGCGCCTCTTTTCTCACCTATGAATGTTTGATTATACTAAGTCTGCACGACCCTTTACTTCCTCGAGCACTGTCTTAGCGATAGCGCTTGAGAGTGGAGAGTGGTGGTCATACTCCATAGAGCTTGTTGCACGACCAGAGGTGATAGTACGCAGTGCGGTTACGTAACCGAACATCTCCGACAGTGGTACCATAGCCTTTACGATGCGTGCGCCACTGCGGGCCTCATCCATACCTTCTACCTGACCACGACGCTTGTTCAAGTCGCCGATAACATCACCCATGTTCTCCTCAGGTGTGATTACCTCGAGCTTCATGATAGGCTCCATGAGCACTGGACCTGCCTTAACGCAAGCGTTCTTGTAGGCGTTGAGTGCTGCGAGCTCGAATGAGAGCTGGTCAGAGTCAACTGGGTGGAACGAGCCATCGACGAGTGTCACCTTCATGCTGTCCATTGGATAGCCTCCGAGGATACCGTTCTTCATGGCGTTCTCGAAGCCTTTCTGTACAGATGGGATGAACTCCTTAGGAATGTTACCACCCTTAACCTCGTTAACGAACTGCAGACCGCCTTCCTTGAAGTCTTCGTCAACAGGACCAACGTTAACGATGATGTCGGCAAACTTACCGCGTCCACCCGACTGCTTCTTGTAAACCTCGCGGAGGTTAACAGTCTTGGTGATTGCTTCCTTGTAGTTAACCTGTGGCTTACCCTGGTTACACTCAACCTTGAACTCACGCTTCAGACGGTCGATGATGATATCGAGGTGAAGCTCACCCATACCAGAGATGATAGTCTGACCACTCTGCTCGTCAGTACGAACGGTGAATGTTGGGTCTTCCTCAGCGAGTTTAGCGAGACCGTTGTCAAGTTTGGCAATGTCAGCCTGGCTCTTTGGTTCTACTGCTATAGAGATCACAGTGTCAGGGAATGTCATTGACTCGAGCACGATTGGGTGCGCCTCGTCGCAGAGCGTATCACCTGTGCGAATATCCTTGAAACCTACGCCTGCACCGATATCACCGGCATCGATAGATTCCATTGGGATTTCCTTATTAGAGTTCATCTGGAACAGACGGCTGATACGCTCCTTCTTGCCTGAACGGGCATTGAAGATGTATGAGCCAGCCTCAACCTTACCTGAATAAACGCGGAAGAATACCAGACGGCCCATGTATGGGTCGGTAGCAATCTTGAAAGCCAAGGCTGATGTTGGGTCTTCATCAGAAGGCTTACGTGTCTCTTCCTCTTCAGTATCAGGGTTGGTTCCTACGATGTTCTCGATATCCATTGGAGATGGCAGGAAGGCGCATACGTAGTCAAGGAGTGGCTGAACGCCCTTGTTCTTGTATGAAGAACCGCAGATCATTGGTGTGCACTCCATAGCTACAGTACCCTTGCGTATTGCGGTGATTATCTCCTCTTCAGTGATAGAGTTAGGATCGTCGAAGTACTTCTCCATGATAGCCTCGTCGTACTCTGCAGCAGCCTCGAGCAGCTTGTTGCGCCACTCGTCGCACTCATCCTGAAGGTCAGCTGGGATGTCCTCGATGTCGTAGTCAGCACCCATGGTCTCATCGTGCCACAGGATAGCCTTCATCTTGATGAGGTCAACAACACCCTTGAAGTTCTCCTCTGCACCGATAGGCACCTGCAGAACTACGGGGTTTGCACCCAGGATGTCCTTCATCTGCTGAACAGTCTCGAAGAAGTCAGCACCCGAGCGGTCCATCTTGTTAACATAACCGATACGTGGCACGTTGTACTTGTCAGCCTGGCGCCATACGGTCTCAGACTGTGGCTGTACACCATCGGCAGCTGAGTATGTAGCTACTGCACCGTCAAGTACACGAAGTGAACGCTCAACCTCCGCGGTGAAGTCCACGTGTCCCGGAGTGTCAATTAAGTTGATCTTGTAGCTGTTGTTCTTATATTTCCAGTTACAGGTAGTGGCAGCAGATGTGATAGTGATACCACGCTCCTGCTCCTGAGCCATCCAGTCCATGGTGGCTGCACCGTCGTGCACCTCACCAATCTTGTGTGTCTTACCTGTATAGAAGAGGATACGCTCTGATGTTGTTGTCTTACCGGCATCGATGTGAGCCATAATACCGATATTACGAGTCAAATGTAAGTCGCGGTTTGCCATATTCTTTTTTCCTTTTTAATAATTAAATTAGAATCTGAAATGAGCAAATGCGCGGTTAGCCTCTGCCATACGGTGCATGTCTTCCTTACGCTTGTAAGCGCCACCCTGGTTGTTGAAAGCGTCCATGATCTCAGCAGCGAGTTTGTCAGACATTGACTTGCCGCTACGCTTGCGTGCGAAGTTGATCATGTTCTTCATAGAGATACTCTCCTTACGATCGGGACGAATTTCGGTAGGAACCTGGAATGTAGCACCACCGATACGGCGGCTCTTTACCTCTACCTGAGGAGTGATGTTGTCGAGGGCAGTCTTCCAAATCTCGAGTGCAGACTTTTCCTCGTTGCTCATCTTTGCCTTGACTGTTTCAAGGGCGTTGTAGAAGATCTCGTAAGAGATAGACTTCTTTCCATCATACATCAGATGGTTAACAAACTTTGAGACCTTCTGGTCGTTGAATACTGGATCCGGAAGGATCACGCGCTTCTTTGGTTTTGCTTTTCTCATTTTACTTTTAATGAAAATATTCTGCTTGGGGCTGTTTCTTTTTTGTTCTTCAACGCTCTCTCCAGAGCATTTACTCAACCTTCTTATAACAATCTCTCCAGCAAAACTAATTAATACTTAAGTCCTTTGGGCGATATAACCTTCTCCGGTTATTTATTTCTTTGCCTTTGGACGCTTAGCTCCGTACTTAGAACGGCGCTGTGTGCGGTTTGCTACACCAGCTGTATCAAGCGTTCCACGAACGATGTGATAACGTACACCAGGGAGGTCCTTAACACGACCGCCACGTACTAACACGATTGAGTGCTCCTGCAAGTTGTGTCCCTCTCCTGGGATGTAAGAGTTAACCTCTTTCTGGTTTGTCAGACGCACACGGGCAACTTTACGCATTGCCGAATTAGGCTTCTTAGGTGTGGTTGTATAGACACGAACACATACGCCACGACGCTGAGGACATGAGTCCAAAGCTGGCGACTTGCTCTTGTCAACAAGCACCTTTCTGCCTTTTCTTACCAATTGTTGAATTGTAGGCATTGTTCTTTATTTTTTTATGTTATTATATATTTTGTTTATTTTCTGCTTGATACACCAAGGCCTTATAAGCCCTTTTGGGGTGCAAAGGTACAACTTTTTCCCGAAACTACCTAATTTATAGGCAATAAAACTTTCCAAGTAATGAAAAAACGGGCATTTTATAAGTTTTTTTAACTATTTTTTGACCTCCATGATGGCAAAAAATACATTTTTACTTGTTTTTCTTGCATTTTTGCTTTATCTTTGCACACAATTATTCAACATGTTAGTGATGACACAAAATGATATTTCCATCATCGACACCACTGCCTTATTGCAGCGTGAGCTATCTTCCGGACGCGACATCTGCTGCACAAGAAGCGAGGCGTCGTCATTCCCCGAGATCCTGAGAAAGGATTTCCTTATAGAACATATTGCCCTTGTCATTTGCCATAAGGGCTTCTTTACGTTTACCATTGGGGAAGAGGAATGTAAGATTGGCGGCGGACACACATTGTTTATCAGCCGCGATGTACTTTTTAAGGTCATCTCCTCGTCGGCAGACTGCAGGTATTCGTTGCTATTCTATCGCATCGACTCTATACGAGAGATTCTCGGTAACACCATCATGGGAATGAAATTCCTCGACGTAGTCCATCCGCTCAACTACAACATTGTCAGAAACGACGAAGTACCCGAGCTGTGGCATTACCTCGTCCTCTTCAGGAACTTCGACACTTGCAACGGCGATGTGTTTATCGAGAAAGAAAGCCTGCTACTCAAACTTTCGCTCACCTACCGTTTATGCTCCATTTTCAGTAGGTTGAACTCACACACCGACGCATTGTCAAACCGCCAGACGGAGATATACATCAATCTCATACAACTGATTGAAAAGCACTATGAGACAGAGAGAAGCGTGAGTTTCTATGCCGACAAGTTGTGTCTATCGCCAAAATATCTCTCCGCAATATCGAAGTCGGTGTCGGGACTTACCGTACAGCAACATATCTTCAGGGCCATCATCAGACGGGGCATATTCCTCATGAACAACACCGACAAGAGCGTTAAGCAGATCTCCGACTTGCTCCACTTCCCCAACCCTTCGGCTTTCGGCACTTTCTTCAAGAAGCATACGGGATTGTCGCCACGCAACTACAGGCGGAAATAGCAAAAGCAACGATAGGAGAAAATAGCAGACGCAACGATAAGAGGAAATATAAAACGGTATTACTCACATTATGTAGATATGTACGCGCGAACATATTATTATTGTCCAAGTATCTAAAAGACTGTCGAGCATCCGCAGCTTCTCGTAGATGAACGCCGATGGCCCTACATAGGCGGGCGTTTGCACAATCAACTTGCCATCCCTCAATTCGTCAATTCGTCAACTATTAACAAAAGCTATTTACTATTCTCTACCCCCCCTGTAGCCAGGAAGGAAGACAGAGAAGCGGGAGCCTTTGCCCAACTCAGACTTCACGGCAATCTTACCGCCAAGACGCACCACGATGGCCTTGCAGATAGAGAGTCCGAGGCCTGTTCCCTGCTTGAATTCATCTTTCTTATAGAAGCGGTTGAACACCATCTTACAGTCGTCTTCATCCATGCCTATACCTGTGTCCTCAACATAGAGTTCCACCCTGTCGTCTTCGGCAGAGTATTCCCAACCAAGAGTTATCGAGCCTTCATGTGTAAACTTGCCCGCATTGGTGAGGAAGTTGCCTAAAACCTGTTGCAGACGGGAGTCATCCACCTTTACAGCCACATACGTTCTGGACTGTACGAGGCGGAAGTCGAGATGCTGCGGCATCTGCACCTTGAACGTGTTATAGACCTTTTCCACCAATTCCTGTACTGACCAGTATTTGATCACAAACTTCATCTCTCCCGACTCTATTCTCGACACGTCAAGTATATCGTTGATCAGTTTCAGGAGGAGTTCGTTGTTGGTGTTGATAGTGTCTGCAAACATTTTCTTCTCCTCAGGCGAGAAGTCAGCGTCGGGTTGGAGGATAAGGTTGGAGAAGCCCACTATAGCGTTGAGCGGTGTGCGTATCTCGTGGCTCATATTGGCGAGGAACGACTCCTTGAGTGTTGCCTCCTCTGCCATTCGCCTTGCCTCTTCCATCTCTGCCTCGCGTTCCTTAAACTGGTCGATGTTCTGCAACATGCCATATGAATGTAGGAAATGTCCGTTCTGGTCGAGTATTCCTTTTCCGCGGATGAGATACCAACGGTATCTGCCGTCGTGGTCGAAGTCGCCTCTCACCTCCACGGTCATATAGTGTCCTTTGTTTGAATTCTCTATGGCATAGTCGTAGGCATCCCTAAAGTCGGGATGAATCATCTGCTTGAACTCATTGACGTCGATGTCGTGTGGTGTCTGCTTATAGTATTCCCAGAAGTCGTGTCTTAACTTGACGGTGTTGCCCACCCTTTCCCATGTGAAGGTGAGGTTGTCGCTCGTCACCATCGAGTAGAGCAGGTTGTCGTGTTCCATCTGCTGCCGGGCTGCTTTCTTCTGTTTGTTGAGTCGCATGAGGAGGTAGAGGACGACTATCACCATTACGAAACTGAAGAATATGCCGCCATATTCCAATACTAAGAACAGTCGTGGATAGCGGTCGCGGAACGTAAGGTTTACCACCTCGAATCCATCGGGCAGGGTGCTGACCTTATATCCGTTCTTCTTCGCTTGCCGCCAGTCGATATGATAAGCCTGACGGGAGTATTCCTGTGGAATGTCTTTCGGGTCGGTGCCGTTGAGTATCTTCACTGCAGCCTCCACCATCTGGTCGGCAATGCTCTCCGCCGAGGCGAAATAGCCTGCAAGGATCTTTCCTTCGGGATTGCCGAAATCCATCCATGTGGCTGTGAGCATGGGCTTGCCGCTGCTGATGTTCACCATGTTCATCGACTCGTCGTCGTATTTTGTCTGTATATACGTAAACTCCTGGTTCCTTCCCGCCACGAGCGTCAGGTTATCATTGCCCAACGAGTCTTGCTTGACGTCCATGTGGGTGTTGAGCGAGAGGTTGCGCAGAGAGAAGGGTGTGAACGAGAACTTATGTTCCTGTGCATTCAGTCGGCACTCAAAGAGTGTGAGATGCCAGTCGAGATTGTTGACGATATCCCTCTTGGTGGCGATCTGCTCTGAAGAGTATCTCTTTATCACCTTGTCGAGCACACGGTCAGAGATCATGGTGAAGGTGGCATAGGAGCCGAAGAGCTGGTGGGCGAGATAGATATTCTTCACCACGTTGATGCTGTCCATATATCCTGTGATATTTGGATGTTTGACCAACATTCCGCGGTTAGGATAGATCACCGAGCCATAGACCACCGGGACGGTCTTTATCAGTGTGTCATAGGTGTGGAGTGTGGAGTATGTCACCTCGTCGCCCACGGTCATGATAAGGTCGGGCTTGCCATTGCGCTGGCATTCATCGAGTATGCGTTGACATTCGTTTATCTCGTCGTTGTGCGAGCGTATGAGACAGTCGATGTAATAGTAGGAAATGTCCACCGACTGCTTTCTTTTCTTAAAGGCTTCTTCGAGCGACTCGCGAAACAGGGCATAGCTATACTGGTTCTCGTCGAACGAGAACATCACCACAACTTTCTTGGCTCCTTCCCTATTACACGAATAGACAGCAACAGCCATGAACAGTGTGGCCAAGGCTATTGCTCCAAGAAACATGTATCGTCGAGTCACTCTTTTCATCTTTTTTGTATAAGTAAAACCTTAGTTGAAGATATATTTCACACCGATCTGCATGCGCCAGCAGTTGTTGTTGTTGCGCTGTACGTCGAAGGTGTGGTCGATGAGCTTGGTGTTGCCATCAGAGTCCTTGTAGGTACTGAGCTTATACTGAGGCACGCCATTGGCATCGACACGGTTTTTAGTGTCCACCACGAGGGGTTGGTAAGCCGCTGCGATAGCCGTCTTGGTGCATCCCCACTTGCTGTTGAGCAGGTTGCCGAAGTTGAGGATGTCGAAGTTGAGCTGCAGGCGGTTGACGCTCTTGCCAGCCTTGACCTTTATCTCCTGTGTCAGTCTGACGTCGAAGCGGTTAAACCAAGGGTTGTAAGCGCCGTAAGCCTGGGCATATTCGCCCTTATGCTTGCTGAGGTAAGGGTCCTGGTTGATGAAGTTCCAGAAGGCCTCTTTCTGCTGTTCGGGCGTGAAGGTCGGTCCGTTCTTTATGGCGTTCTCCACGAAGTTCATCTCGTCTTTCGACGCGGGTATATATATAAGGTCGTAGCCTTTACCGTCGTTGTTCATGTCGCCGTTGTAGAGATAGCTGTAAGTACCGTTCTTTCTTCCCTGATAGAACACCGAGATGCGTGTTGACATGTTGTCGTCGAGGTAATCCACTTTGTATGCCGCCGACGCGATGATGCGGTGTGGCGAATGGAGGTAACTTGGGTGTGACGACTGTTCGAAGTTGATGCCATTCACCTGGTGATGGTTTGTCACAGCGTTCTCTATCTGGTTGCTGAGCAAACTGTTGACGCTCTTTGCCGTTGTCCATGTGTAAGCTGCCATAAGGTCAAGGTTTTTCAGCGGGCGCATCTTTATCTGTGCCATGATGTTGGCTGAGTAACCCTTGTCGGTGTTTTTCAGCTCGTAGGCATATCCGATTTTAGGATAGATGCGCATATCGACATTGCCGGGATAGTAATAGCGGTTGTCAGGACCTTCGAAGCGTTTTGCCGTTGCCTTTTCCATGTCGATATTTGCATCGTAGATGGAGAGAGCTTTGAAGTCCTTGGCGTATGTACCTTCCAGTGTGAACATATTGTCAAAGCCGAGCGGCATTTTCCAGTCGAGGGCGAGTGTTGTCTTCCATGTCT
This sequence comes from Prevotella sp. P5-92, assembly GCF_002251245.1. GTDB lineage: Bacteria > Bacteroidota > Bacteroidia > Bacteroidales > Bacteroidaceae > Prevotella. The sequence continues at coordinate 10,994 of NZ_NPJG01000045.1, read as the reverse complement.
GCGGCATCTTGAAGTTCTTGTCGATGGCGATGAGGTTGTTTTTCGCTCCTGGCTGTGTAGGGAAGAGCGTCTTGAGGTCGTCGGGGAGCGAAGGCACTATCTCTGTAAGCACTTGCTGCGGTGTGCGCACTCCTCCGGCGAGGTATGGCAGCAGCGCGTTGGCGGCGTTGGAGATATTTACCGTGGTCTGCAGCATGCCTGAACCTTCTTGTATCTTACTGAAGAAGATCAGCGGGAAGCGGCCTGTGAAGATACCTGTTCCTCCACGGAGCACAAGGCTGCCGTCTTTTGTCAGGTCGTAGTTGAATCCCACTCGTGGCGCAATCATCATCTTGTTGCCGGGCCATTCGCCAGTGTTGAGCTTGGTGCCGTTGAAGTCAAGGTCGGCCACCGAGGGATTTTCGTAGCGGTGGTTGGTGTACATCGGCATGTCCATCCTCACGCCATAGAGCAGTCTGAGGCGCTTGCTCACCTGCCATTCGTCCTGCAAGTAAGCCGAGAGGCGGTTGTAGGTGACATCAGAGAGGGCTCGCTCTTCGCCGGTCAGCGACCAGCACATGGCGAATGCCACGGGGGCCTTTTTGTTTACGAAGTCGTCGTATGAGGCATAGCGGTAGTATCCTGCGCCATATTTCATGTAGCAGTTTGACGCTACGGTAGATTCAAATCCCGCTCCGAGGGTGAGATAATGGTCGCCGAGTGAGATGTTGAGGTCGTCGGTGATGTTCCAGCTCTTCTCGTTGATACCGTTTTTCCATGCATGTGGGTCGTATCCGGCCGACATATAGGCGTGATTTTTGCCGTCGCCGTCATATGTCTTCATAATCTCAATATTGGGGAATGCGGCGTCACACTCGCGGTTGTTGGCATCGTTGAAGGTAAACGCCCCGCGCAGTTTGTTGCTTATTGTGTTGCCGAAACGGCTGTTGAGTTCAGCAGTGAGCGAATAGACGTTGTCTATCTTCTTCCAGTTAGAGCCGTCAAACACCATAGAGAGTGTTCCCACTCGTGCGTCGTTGAGCCCCACGCCCGGACTTGCGAAGGCGTTGTCCTTCTTTCCGTTGGTCTGGTTATAGCGCAGTGTTAACTGGTGGTTGTCATTTATGTTCCAGTCGATGCGCGACATGAGTCTGAAGAACTTGTTGTCGCCTGTGAAGTTGGTGTATGAACCGGCATCCCATCCGTACATCGTCTTGAGGTCGTTGGCAAAGCGCTGTGCGTCGGCCAAACTGACGCGCGAGATGAGGTTCTTGCCGTCTTCCACGCCGTCTTCCGAGCATCGCCACTGGTGAATCTCGAGTGGCGTGTTTTCGAGTTCGGCGCTGACGAAGAAGAAGAGTTTGTCTTTTATTATCGGACCACCAAGAGTGAGTCCGTAGATGGTACGCTTTATGTCGCCGCGAGGTGCGGTAAGCTCCTCGCCGTCAACCTTGTTTCCGCGCAGCGACTCGTCTTTATAATAGTGGTATGCCGAACCGGTAAAGCGATTAGTACCTTTCTTTGTGATGGCGTTGATGGTGGCGCCCATGAAGTTGGAGTTCTTCACGTCGAACGCCGAGGTCACCACCTGAACGTCTTCGAGTGCCTCGATGGCAAATGGAGTGCCACCGCCAGGCATCTTCTCGCGGTCGAGCCCCATGTTTGAGTTGAAGTTTGCTCCATCCACGCTGAAGTTATTCATACGGTCGTCGCGACCGCCTATCACTCCTGCGTCGAGGTAGTATGGAGACATGGCGAGAATGTCCATCATGTTTCTGTTGATGGAAGGGAGATTGTCGATGGTCTCCTCGGTGAAGTTTTCCGATCCGCCGGTCTTGCGCAATGCTGCCTGACTGCGCACCACCACTTCTTGCAGTTCGTTACCAGTCTCAAGAGTGACGTCACAAGAGTATGTCTGTCCGAGGTTTACACGAGTAATCTTTATTACACCTTTCTTATGTCCTACAAAAGAAACCTCCATGCGCTAAGGGCCGCCTGGCTGTACTCCATTGATTCGGAATTGTCCTTTCGAGTTTGAGACGGCAGCATATACCGTACCTGTCTCTATCTCAGTCACTTTTACTATTGCTCCAGGCAGATTGTCTTCGGCGTCAGCTACTGTTCCTACTATTGTCGATGTGGTGTTTTGGGCAATGGCAAACACCCCGGAAACCATTAACAGAAGTAGCATCACTGCTATCCTATTAAACATCTTTTCTCTCATAATTTTTTTAACCATTCTTTACTTTTTACTATTCAATAATTCCAATTGAGTCAGTGATTTCTCTGCAAAGATAATAATAATTAAGATATTTACAAAACTTTTGCGGTTTATTTTAGTTTTATTAACTAAACAGATTAAATAATCTGGGGGAGGGGTACACACGTTCGTGAGGTCCTTAAGGTTCCGCAGACTACCTCTCCGCCCAGTCAGCTCGGTCGAGGTTGCGGTAGCCTATGGACTCGGCGATGTGCTGTGCCGAGACGCAGGGAGAGGCGCAACGTCGGCGAAATGTTCCGATTCAAGACCATCCATAGTGATAATATAACACTCGGGAACCACATCATTATATGTGAACCCCCACCAGTATGCCACTATCTTCGAACATATAAATAGGTAATGCGGCTTTATTCTTAAAAAAACATAATTTTGTTGGTAAAAATTTGCAAATGCGAAATATTTTCATTAACTTTGTGGCATCAAAATACGAGAAGAATGGAAAGTACGGAGATTATAAAGAACGCAGGCCTAAAAATCACTCCGCAACGTAAAGTGGTTTATGAGGTTATGATGGAATTGCGTCATGCTGCCATTGATGAAATAATCAAGTGTGTGCAATCCAAAGATAATCAGATAACCATCTCAACCATCTATCGCATTCTTGATTCGTTTTGCAAGGCTAATCTGTTATCACTTGTGTTCCATCCCGAAGTGGGGAAAAACTATTATGACATTACCGTGACAGAGCATCACCACATATTCGATGGAGAGAGCATCTTGGATTATATGGATGAAGGGCTTACGGAATTGATACGACAGTATTTGAAAGAAAAGAATTTTGCATCGGTTGACATTAGCCGAATACAGGTGCAGATAACGATAAATAACCCAAAGTTAAACTCTAAAAAGTAAAAAGTATGAGAAGTATCACGACTTTCGATTTGCAGTATGCACATCGGTTCTATGGCTTCCAAGGCGAAGCCCAGTATCTTCACGGTCACACTGGCACACTGACCATTGAGGTGGAAGATACGGTTGAAGAAGGTGTAAACATGGTGTACCCTTGTAATGAAATCCAAAAGGTGGCATGGAGCCTGTTGAAGAATTTTGACCATGCCTTGGTGCTCCGCGAAGATGACCCTTTGCTTCCTGCCATTCTTGATGTGTATGAAAAGCAAGGCATCAAAAACGGCCATCCGCAAAACAAAATGAAAGGAGAGGCCTTCAAGACCGAATTGGCAACGGCTTACCCCGATGCCCGTCTGGTTGTTACCAAAGAAACCATGACAGTGGAAGGTATGATTAAGATTGTATATGACTTGTTGAAAGACAAACTGAACATCGCTAAAATCACTTTCACAAGCGGTGTGAATGCCGCTTCTGCTGAGTTTACCACAAAGAATAACATCGACCGCTGTCCTCTTTGCGGTGTCGCCCTCAATGCGGATGGAGTATGCCCAAAATGTGGTTATCGTAAAAAATAATCCACGTAAAGCTGCATATAAAATAAAGTGATGATGAAAATACGGGTGGAAAAGATTTCACTCTTTTCCACCCGTATTGTACAAGTTAGAAAAATAATTTGAAATTCGGCTAATGGCTTCAACCTTTGTTTCCATAACCACATCGGCATATACCTGTGTTGAATTTATAAAAGTTAACGGCAGGAAAATTGTTGCGAAAAGATGTGGATCGTTGATAAAAAAAGTGCTACCTTCGCAGCTGTAAACTTAATAAAAAAAACATCCAGTTATGATAAAAGTATTTGTTATGCCTACATGCCCCGACTGCACCAAGGTGATAGAAAGGGTGAAAGACAATCCCGAGTACCTTATTATAGATATAGGCGCTCATGTGAGAAACCTGAAAGAGTTTCTCTTCCTTCGCGACAACGACCCCGTTTTCGACGCCGCAAAACGATATGGTTTCGCAGGCATCCCTTGTTTCGTGCTCGACGACGGCACGGTGACACTGTCGTCGCTCGAAGCTGGCATTGGAGCCAAAAGCAGTGAAGGCTCGTCGTGCAGGATCGACGGTTCCGGTTGCTGACAGTCTGCTACTACAGCTCGGGACAACAACTGACAGTAGCGCCTCTTCCTTCTTCATCCATTACGTCTCATGGCCAAGATATCAGATCTGTTGACAATAGACTACAGCATCTTCGCCTTTCCCTCAGGACTGGCATTGGGGGCTGCTGTCGTGGCATTGCTGTATGTAGTGGAGCGCAGATGGGGACGGTGCAAGGCGGTAGAACGGGCTCGGTCGCCACATGCCGCGTGCCTGCTACTCGGCCTCATAGCCGCCTACGTCGTGGCAGGAGGACTATTGCCTGCGCTGGCCGACTTCTCGTCGTCGTGGCCTTTCGTAACCTTGCTCTCCGCCTTGGAGATGCACCTCGCACTTGTGATAATACATCGTCTAAGGTCGTTCCACTTCCGGCGCGACCTTGCCTTTATACTTGTTCACGCAGGATTATGGCTTGCCTTGTTCAGCGGCATGGCGGGAGCAGCCGACACGCGGAAAACCGACATCTTCGTCACGGTGCAGCCAGCAGGCCGCTCCCCTCGCCTACTCTCGTTCGACATTGACAGAAATCCCGCCGACGGCTCGCCAATACAGTATTCGGCTACAGTAGTGATGGATGGCGACACGATTGGCGTTGCCGTCAACAGTCCTTACAGCGCCAGCATTGCCGACGATATCTATCTCGTTGATTTCGACACCGATATGGCTACAGGCGAAGTGACCTATTGCGTGCTGCAGAACGTTCACCAGCCATGGAAATATCCTTTGCTTGCCGGCATCGTCATGCTCCTTACAGGTACCTTGGCGCTGACACTTAGAAAGAGAAAGGAGGCAGAGAGATGATCACATGGGGCTTGTTTCTGCCTTTTGCCATCGTAGCGGCATTGTTCTGGCTTATGGGCACTGTGGCTGCCTTAAGGCAAAAAGAGGGCGTCAGCAGGTTTTGTGTCTTTTCAATGGCGGCAGGCACAGTGGTTTATTCAGCTTTCATCGCCGGACTATGGTATGGTCTCGGCCGTCCGCCGCTGCGCACACTGGGCGAGACCCGACTATGGTATTCGCTGTTTATGATCGTCTCCTGCTTAATGGTGTACATCCGTTGGCATTACCGCTGGATTCCGCTCTCATCGACCATCGTGGCACTGGTGTTTGTGACTATAAACATCGTCCGGCCCGACATCCACGACCAGAGTCTCATGCCCGCCCTGCAGAGCGCATGGTTCATTCCCCACGTCACGGTATATATGTTTTCCTACAGCATCTTCGGCTGCGCCTTCCTGCTTGCCATAGCTGGGCTGTGGCAGCGTTCGGAGCGTTATCTGTCCACCTGCGACAGCCTCGCCCGCATAGGCATCGCCTTCCTGACGTTCGGCATGCTTTCGGGATGCATCTGGGCAAAACAGGCTTGGGGCGACTTCTGGACATGGGACCCGAAGGAGACATGGGCAGCCGCCACGTGGGCGGTTTATCTCGGCTATATCCACCACCGTCTCCGTCCACGCAGCCATCGCGCATACTGGTGGCTCATCATCGGATTCCTGCTACTCCAGATGTGCTGGTATGGAGTCAACTTCCTGCCCTCGGCAAGTTGGAGTATGCATAGTTATTAAAAGAGGTATGCTTTCAGAGGTACGTCGTTTTTTTTATCCAAATAATTTTGCCTTTGTTTGTCTTCCAACCTTTAATCTTCAACCTTCAATTTTCAATCTTCACCCTTCTTCGCCTTCTTATTGAATCGCCATGTCAGTCGCACCATGCAATAGCGGGGGATGACGTTGTAGAAGGTTTGGGTCATACCCTGGGCATTGACGTAGTGGCGCGCGTTGCTGAGTTTGCCGAGGATGTCGAGGGCGTCAAACTGCAAGAGGAGATTGCCGTTGACGGTTATCTGAACACAGGCTTATGGTTGACATCCATTCCTGTTAGCCAGAATGTTCCCAACGTTGAATGTATATAGACTTCTTTGGATAGCTTTTCACACTGAAAACTTTTGCTGAGAATAGTGTCGGCTATTGGCCTATAGTGATTATCCAGCGCCAATGAATCATTAGAACCTATGAAGTTGAATGTGATAAAAGTTATTAAAAGTCTTGCTAAAAATGTGATTTATCTTCGTTATTACATTTATTTTCAGTAACTTTGCCGACAAAATAAGAAACATTGTTACACTAAATGTTTTACTGATATGGAAACGAAGCAACTAAAGCGACTGCCCGTGGGCATACAGACATTCTCAAACATCATTGAGGATGATATGCTATATATCGATAAGACTGAGTACGTCTGGAACATGATACACCTCAGCAAGTATATCTTCCTGAGCCGTCCGAGGCGGTTTGGCAAGTCGTTGCTTATATCTACACTTCAGGCTTATTTCGAGGGAAGGAAGGAATTGTTCAAGGGTCTCTTTATCGAAACAGTGGAGAAGGAATGGACGGAATATCCTGTGCTGAGATTCAGCATGGCATCGGGCAAGCACATGGAGAAGGATCAGTTGGAACGATACCTTGGCAATCGCCTTGCAGAGTATGAAAAGAAATACGGCATCACCAATCCAGCCACTGACAACAACGACCGTTTGACGGCATTGATACAGGCAGCATACAAAAAGACAGGCAAAAAGGTTGTCATACTCATCGACGAGTACGATGCCCCGCTGCTCGACGTGGTCCATGAGGAGCAAAACTTGCCAGTGCTGCGCAATGTTATGCGCAATTTCTATTCGCCCTTGAAAGACTGCGACCCATACTTGCAATTTGTCTTCCTTACAGGCATAACAAAGTTCTCGCAGCTCAGCATCTTCAGCGAGCTTAACAACTTGACAAATATCTCCATGTATCCGGAGTTTGCGGGAATCTGCGGTATCACGAAAGAAGAAGTGCTGACACAGATGCAGGAATATACCGAGAGATTGGCCCGAGTCAACGAGTGGACCATCGAAGAGTCGATAAACCAACTGAAGCAACAGTATGACGGCTACCACTTCACTTGGCCTTCGCCCGACATTTTCAATCCCTTCAGCCTGCTAAACGCTTTCAATGTGAATCGCATCGAGAACTACTGGTTCTCGTCGGGCACTCCGACGTATCTCATCGAGATGCTGAGGAAGTTCAATGTCGTGCCTTCAAAAATAGGTGGCGGAAAGGTGTTGGCATCCGCCTTCGATGCTCCTACCGAAAACATGAAGGACATTACTCCGCTGCTCTATCAGAGCGGCTATATCACTATAAAGGACTACAATAAGGCTACCAAACTATACACACTCGACATTCCTAACACCGAGATCCGTGTAGGACTGATGGACAGCCTCTTGCCAAATTATGTGCATGAGTATTGCGTTGAAGGAGGCACAACAATAGGCTACATGTATCTTGCATTGCTTAATGAAGACCTCGACGAGATGTTCCGCCTCCTCCAGACTTATCTCCTCACTGTGCCATATTGCGACAACGCCAACTCAGAGGGGCATTACCAGCAGCTGCTCTACGTCATCTTCTCGCTCTTCGGAAGATATGTAGAGGTGGAGGTTCACACACCGACTGGTCGTGTGGATATAGTGATGAAGACCGCCAAGGCTCTCTACCTCTTTGAGCTTAAACTGAATATGTCCGCCCAGGCTGCCATAAAGCAGATAGACCTCAAGGACTACTCCTCGAAGTTTGCCCTCTCAGGTTTGCCTATAGTAAAAGTCGGTATCAACTTCGACCCCGAACGCCGCACTATATGCGATTGGAAAGTTGAAAGTTGAAAATTGGAGATTGAAGGGGCTGACCTTGATGTCGAGCACATTGCCCTGGGGGTCAACGAGTTTGTAGGTGGGATAGCAGGAGATATGGAAATATTATCTTAACTTCGCTTTTATAATATTGGCCAAATACCATAATGAAAATTGGCCAAATGGCATAATGGACTTGCATAGCTTGATGAACACCGCTGAAAATATATAATGTGTGAAGAACTTGCGTAGCTTGATGAGCTTGCGAAGAACTTGCTTCAGCTTGATGAACACCTCTTTTAATTGACAATGTGTGAATAATCAATCATCATTTATCGAAAGGGCAGGACAATGACCTGTCCCCTGTCCCGAAAAGATTATTTCTTTGGAAAAAATCAGTTTTTTATGAATTATTTCTTTGGAAAATGTCATTTTCCCATGAATTATTTCTTTGGATTATTTTATTTTTCGTAATTTTGCAGCCGAAAAACTTCAATTTATCGGTTGAATAAGTATATCTTAACAACATCCGTCATGTATTATAATAGACATATAGACAAATATCTTTCAGAATGGGCATCACGCGACACGCATAAGCCCATACTCCTCAGGGGAGCCAGACAAGTCGGGAAATCCACTGCCGTAAGACAACTCGGCAGACAGTTTGCCAGCTACGTTGAAATCAATCTGGAGAGAGAACCGCAATATAAGGCAGCTTTCCTTCCCGATCTCAATGTCGACCGCATCATTTCTCAGATTTCCGCAATATGTCGCCGTCGAATAGAACCAGGCAAGACCCTCCTCTTTATCGATGAGATACAGGAATGTCCCGAAGCCATCATGTCCCTTCGTTTTTTCAAGGAAGACATGCCATCTCTTCATGTCATTGCCGCAGGTTCTCTCCTGGAGTTCGCACTTGAGTCTCTCCCCACATTCGGAGTGGGGCGCATCCACTCCATGTTTATGTATCCGATGACCTTCGATGAGTTTCTCCTTGCCAACGGAGAAGACTTGCTGGTAGAAGCCCGAGACCAGGCCACCCATTCGTCCCCTCTTCCGTTGCCCCTTCATGACAAACTGGTCAGTCTGCTGCGTACCTATATGCTCGTTGGTGGAATGCCCGAGTGTGTTGCCAAATGGGTAGCCACCCACGACTATCTCCTGTGCCAGGAATTGCAGGACGACATCCTCACCAGCTACGAAGACGATTTCCCAAAATACCGCAAACGAATAGACATCACCCTTCTCCGGCATACGCTCCGCAGCGCAGCGATGCAAGCCACCAAGAAGTTCGTCTTTTCCCAAGTCGGCGACTACAAGGCTGCCGATGTGAAGCGTGCTCTTGACATGCTCACGCAGGCAGGCATTCTCATACCCGTTACCCACTCCGATGCCAACGGCCTCCCCCTCGGCAGCGAAGCCAACACTTCCTACAGGAAATACCTTCTGCTCGATACCGGACTCACACTCCGTCTGCTCCACATGTCCCTGGGCGACATTTCCGACGTTACCACACATATTCTTACTGCTACTGTTTCCGACTTGGTCAACAAGGGAGCAATGGCAGAACTTGTTGCTGGTCTTGAAATGGTCCATTATCAGACGCCTAATCTTCGTCATGAATTGTATTATTGGGTTCGTCTTTCCAAGAATGCGCTGGCAGAGATAGACTATCTGTTACCCCACCGTCTCCATGTGCTTCCGATTGAGGTCAAGGCTGGGACACAAGGAGGAATGAAAAGTCTTTGGTCATTCATGCGTGACAAGCATCTCACAGAAGCCGTGCGCTGTTCACTTGAAAATTTTGGGGCGTTTGACTATACTGACAAAGAAGATAACGATACCGTACGTCACATCAACATCTGTCCGCTATATGCCCTGTCCAGCCTGTTCCGTAGCTCATAAGAAATGAATGAGCGTTGTACTAATTTTTCCTGCGGTGAAAAAAGCTAAAGCCCTTCGGCTTATAACCTCCCACCACAATATTACAGTTCATCAAACACTTGCGCAGCTTGATGAGCACCGCTATTAATAAACAAGTTGCGAAGAACTTGCGTAGCTTGATGAACTCCTCTTTTGATAGACAATGTGTGAAGAACTTGCGTAGCTTGATGAGCTTGCGAAGAACTTGCATAGCTTGATGAACACCGCTGAAAATATATAATGTGTGAAGAACTTGCGTAGCTTGATGAGCTTGCGAAGAACTTGCGTAGCTTGATGAACACCGCTGAAAATATATAATGTGTGAAGAACTTGCGTAGCTTGATGAGCTTGCGAATAATCAATCATCATTTATCGAAAAGGCAGGACAATGATGAAGTGAACCCCCAAAGTTGGACACAACACTTACTGTTCATATGCGAAGAAGAACATTAGAAGAAAAGTTAGAAGCTATTAGATTAGTAGAGGCGGGCAACTCTCCTCGTTCAGTGTCTGACCGTTTACACATTGGACACCATCAAATTTATGAGTGGTTATACATTTATAAAGAAAAAGGAGTCTCCGGACTTGAAAACAAGCGTATATGTAAGAAAAACCAGTATTCATTTGAAAAAAAATGCGAAATTATTCGTGAATATCAAGAATCTGAGCTAACTTTGCCTGAGATTAGTTCTAAGCATGGTATCTCGGCTAGTACCTTAGTCGGCTGGCTGTCCAAGTTCAACAAGGGTGGAAAGGATGCGCTTGCAAGTAAGCAACCATCGCCAAGAGAACAATCCAGGAGCATTATGAAAAGATTACCAAAGGAAGAGTGTGAGAAGGAAAACGAGAGGCTCCGCAGGGAGATCGAACGCCTCAGGGCGGAGAACCTGCTGCTAAAAAAAGTGAAAGCCTTAGTCGAGGAAAGAGAGTCCCGAAACAGAAGGATTGGGCGCGGGCCATTGACGAACTAAGGCGCGAGGAGCATGTGGATCTCAATCTCCTGTTGGAGTTGAAGAAGATGGCACGCAGCACTTTTTACTATCACATGAAAAATATTGGCAATGATGACAAATACAAGGATGTGAAGGACAAAATAGCAACAATATTCCACAAGCACAAAGGCCGGTACGG
>NZ_NPJG01000044.1 GCF_002251245.1 Prevotella sp. P5-92 | reverse complement strand
ATAAGATTTCAATAACAAATTAAAAAATAAAATAGTTTATGGAAGAAAGAAACAAGAAACACTACGTGGCACCTTCGATGAAGGTATATGAGACTGAGCCAACACAGATTTTGACAGGAAGCACCAAAGTATCTGTGAGCAGCTGGAGTTATGGAGAAAGTTTTGGCTCAGGTGAAATGGTAGAGGAGTAGGATTGACTTAATTACTCAACTTTCGGAATTTATTTTAAACCACAGAGTTTAAGAGATATAGAGTATTTTTACTAATGAAAGAGAGTGAATGCCAAGGCATTTAGAGTTCATAGAGAGCTGCGCATCATGTTTGCCGCATGGAAACTCTGTGTCCTCTGTCGCTTGCGACCTACTCTATAAAACCACAAATCTCTTT
>NZ_NPJG01000043.1 GCF_002251245.1 Prevotella sp. P5-92 | reverse complement strand
CTACCACAATCTGGTGGGCCGCACCCACAGCGAGCTCGACCTCACCGACCAGCAGGCTGTCAAGGCCTTCTTCGACCAGGAGCGCCCCGATGCCGTAGTCCTCACCGCAGCCTTTGTGGGCGGCATCATGGCCAACTCGCTCTACCGCGCCGACTTCATCATGCAGAACATGAAGATGCAGTGCAACGTGATAGAAAACGCTTACACCCACGGCGTCAAGAAGCTGCTCTTCCTCGGCTCCACCTGCATCTACCCCAAGCAGGCGCCCCAGCCCATGCGCGAGGACTGCCTGCTCACCTCGCCCTTGGAGTACACCAACGAGGAGTATGCTATCGCCAAGATAGCCGGACTCAAGATGTGCGAGTCCTACAATCTCCAGTACGGCACCAACTTCATCGCTGTGATGCCCACCAATCTCTATGGACCCAACGACAACTTCCACCTCGAAAATTCGCATGTCATGCCAGCCATGATGCGTAAGGTCTACCTCGCCAAGCTCATCCACGAGGGCGACTGGCACAGCATTGCCCGCGATATGGACAAGCGCCCCATCAACCCCACCGACGCCCTGCGCGACATCATCGGCGAGGGCAACGTAGACGGCCACAGCCAGCCCGACCGCATTCTCCGTGCGCTCGCCTACTACGGCATCTACGACAACCGCGTGGTACTCTGGGGCACAGGCTCGCCCCTGCGCGAATTTCTCTGGAGCGAAGACATGGCCGACGCCAGC
>NZ_NPJG01000042.1 GCF_002251245.1 Prevotella sp. P5-92 | reverse complement strand
TCAAGTCTAAAGAAACCTATTCTCAATCTTTTCAAATTGACGGTTCGTTTACCCAATCGATTTCTCGATTGCTTCTTGTACTACTACTTCTCTGTTATGTAAATCTTTCAAAGAACTCTTCTTATAGTCGCTCAAGAGAAGCGTTGTTCTCAAAAGCGAGTGCAAAGGTACGGCAAAAATCGATACGCTCCAAACATTTCGGCAAAAAACTTTCATTCTTTAACATTCGTTTGCAAATAATAGGTGTAAATAGAAGCATTATTCTATATACACCTTTTTTATATATAAAGAGGAAGTTGATGAATTGGCAAGTTAGAAGTGCTCGAATGAATAAGGGGAAATGGACTGAATACTTCGTTTTTTTTCTATTTATCCACTATTAATACGAATAAAGATAAATGGAACATAATATCAGGGCATAGAGAATGGACTAAGAACGGGTGTGATGACAACAACTGGCCTAAAGGAATGAAAGTATAAGGACAACTGGAATGAAATATTATCAACAGACGTGTTTGATTTATCATCATAACGTGTTGAGTTTATGTTCCGCAGTGCGGAACGTACGTTCACCACTGCGGAATGTACGTTCACCACTGCGGAATGTACGTTCCGCACTGCGGAACATAAACTAAAAGCGTATGCTTAATAAATCGGAATAGTCTATATGGGGAAAATCATATAGCCTATGTTAAACAAATACAAGCAGTGGGATTGTCAACAAAAGAATTATGTGTCCCAAAAATCAGACCGCAAATAAATATATTGGAGAGACATGAGAAATCGGTTATTGATACGGTATTTTCCCAAGAATTGGAACAGAACCGCAGCGTTTTGACGACAGAAAGGAGACGTTATCATCGCTCAGGTTAAACGTCTCCTATGGGGTGCGCTTCCTTTACTTTTCTTGGCAGTTTCTTTACCACCAGTTCGTAGCTGTGGCGTATGAGGTGCTGGATGAGGGAGTCGGGGAGATGGCCGTAGAGGTTGAGCTGGTTCCAGTGCTTCTTGTTCATGTGCCATGCACCCGTTATCTCTGGATGACTCTCGCGCAGTTCTACAGCATAGTCAGGGTCGCACTTGAGCACAAACCATTCGGTGTTGTCGAGGTCGATCATGGCAAATATCTTGTTAGCCACGCGGAAGGCGAGGGTGGTCTCGTCGAAAGGGAAATACTCTGACGTTGCCGGTAGCGACAGACAATAGTCGCGGATTGATTCTATATTCATGTTATTCGGTGTTTTTGCTGCAAAGGTAATAATAATCCCATAACATCCAAAGATTTTCTCGTTTTTTTTACTTTCATTAGTCCCTCACTATTTATAATTCTCGCCGACTCTACTTGTCATTATATAATAAAGGTGGGAAACATCAGGATTTAAGCAATTTTTAATGTTTTTATTTTGTAGTTTCTACTATTTCCATTACCTTTGCATTACAAATTCAGAAAGATGAAGACAAAAGAGTTTCTAAGCAAGCTGACGAGCAAATATCTCTGGGGCAACATTGCAGCCATGTGTTGCGTCATAGTCGCTCTTTGTGTGGGTGTGAAATACGGATTGGAGATTTACACACACCACGGAGAAGGCATTGCCGTACCAGACCTCAAGGGAATGAAATACAGTGAAGCCACATACCTGTTATCCCAAAACAAACTTCGGATTATCGTCAGCGACTCAGGCTACAACAAGAGGTTGCCAGCCGACTGCATATTGGCGCAAAGCCCAGGCTTCGGAACGAAAGTGAAAGAAGGGCATGCCATATATGTAACTGTCAACTCACCATCTTCGCCATCCTTCGCCATCCCTGACATCATCGACAACAGCAGTGCCCGTGAAGCCACCGCAAAACTTACCGCCATGGGATTCAAGCTCCTCCCGCCTAAATATGTTGACGGTGAGAAAGACTGGGTTTACGGCATAACATGCCGCGGCAGACGCCTTGCCACTGGCGACCGCATCCCTATTGACTATCCATTGACACTCATCGTGGGCGATGGCAAATACGCCGACGGATTTGCAGATATCGACTTCTCTGGACCCGAATATGACATCGATGAGACGGGCAATGATATTGACGAATTCGAGGAGGTGACAGCACCACCTTCTGAGGAGGAGACAGTGGGAGACAAGCCTGCATTTTGACATTTCATACAGACAAACAATGACAACAGAAGATATATCACCGATGCTTCAGGTCGCTGACATAGACCTTGAGGAAAGCCAGCAACTGTACGAGCACTTCAGGTTTGAGGTGGACAAAGGCCAGGTGCCTGTGAGAATAGACAAGTTTATGTTTGAAAAACTCCAGCACTCAAGCCGTAACAGAATACAAAAAGCCGCTGAGGCGGGCTTTGTACACGTCAACGACAAACCCGTGAAGAGCAACTACAAGGTGCGTCCGGGCGACATAGTCACCCTCATGCTCGACAGGCCGCATTACGACACTACGATAGAACCGGAAGATATTCCGCTCGACGTAGTATATGAAGACGATGAACTGATGGTGATAAACAAACCGGCAGGCCTTGTCGTACATCCCGGATGCGGCAACTTTCATGGAACATTGGTCAACGCCATAGCGTGGCACCTGCGCAACCTGCCTTCTTACGACCCCAACGACCCTCAGGTGGGTTTGGTACACAGAATAGACAAGGACACGAGCGGACTCATTGTGGTGGCAAAGACCCCAGAAGCGAAGACAAGTCTTGGCGTACAGTTCTTCAACAAGACCACACACCGCAGCTACAACGCTCTCGTATGGGGAAATTTTGTTGAGGACTCAGGAACGATAACAGGCAATATAGGGCGCGACCCCAAGGACCGCCTGCGCATGGCCGTCTTCCCGCCAGAGTCAGAGACGGGCAAGCCGGCTGTGACGCACTATAAGGTGATGGAACGTTTCGGTTATGTCACCCTGGTGGAATGTATCCTTGAGACAGGACGCACACACCAGATACGAGCGCACATGAAACATATCGGTCATCCGCTATTCAGCGACGAACGCTACGGCGGCACCGAGATACTTCGAGGTGAACGCTCAGGCAGCTATAGACAGTTTGTTATCAACGGCTTTAAGCTATGCCCACGACAAGTGCTGCACGCTAAGACTTTAGGTTTCGTTCACCCGAGGACAAAGAAACAGATGGACTTCACGTCCGAACTACCTGAAGACATGAGCTCCCTGCTCGAGAAATGGAGACGCTACGTGCCTTCAGTAACAAACGAATAAGAAAAACAAGACATAAAAGCATAATTACAGAAACAATATGGAACAGCAAAAAAGGAAAATAGCCATCGTTTGCGGTGGCGACTCATCGGAGCACGACGTGTCGCTCCGCTCAGCACAAGGACTATACTCTTTCTTCGACAAAGACCGCTACGACATATATATAGTCGATATCAAAGGCCTTGACTGGAACGTTGACCTCGGCGACGGCACCACTTCAAGAATAGACCTGAACGACTTCTCGTTCAAGAAAGACGGACATAAGATCTTCTTCGACTATGCCTATATCACCATACACGGCACCCCCGGGGAGAATGGAATCCTGCAGGGATATTTCGAACTCATTGGCATACCTTATTCCACAAGCGGCGTATTGGTGGAAGCCCTTACATTCGACAAGTTCGTGCTCAACCAATACCTGCGCAGCTACGGCGTGTCGGTGGCCGACAGCCTGCTCATTCGCAAAGGCTACGAGGAAATAGTAAGCGACGACGAGGTGGAGAAACGCATCGGAATGCCTTGCTTCGTAAAGCCGGCAGCCGACGGAAGTAGCTTTGGCGTGTCAAAGGTGAAAGACAAAGACCAGCTCGCGCCTGCCATCCGTAAGGCCATGCTCGAGAGCAGCGACGTGATGGTGGAGTCATACTTAGAGGGAACAGAGATCTCTATCGGTTGCTACAAGACACGCGAGAAGTCTGTCGTACTGCCTGCCACTGAAGTAGTCACCTCAAACGAGTTCTTCGACTACGACGCGAAATACAACGGACAGGTAAAGGAAATCACTCCGGCCCGCCTCAGCGAAGACACAGCCCGCCGCGTGGCAGAACTTACCAGTAGCATCTATGACATTCTCCACTGCAACGGCATCATACGCATCGATTACATCATCGGAAAGGGTAAGGGCAAAAACGGCGAGACGGTTGACAAAATCAACCTCCTGGAAGTGAACACCACCCCAGGCATGACCGCCACAAGCTTCATCCCGCAGCAGGTAAGAGCTGCCGGACTGAACATGGCAGATGTCCTCACCGACATCGTTGAGAATCAGTTTTGACAATTCACAATAAAGTCCAGACACTATGGCTACCCAGAATAATTTTGAACCCATCAGGGCTTTTTCTCCCGAAGACCTTCCGGCGGCTTATGAGCGACTGACATCCGACGTGCAGTTTCGCAATGTAGTGACAAAGGTCTTCCCGCAAGTTCCTTTCGAAATGCTCGAGGCCAAACTCAAGCAGTGTAAGACCAACCTCGACTTCCAACTTGCATTTTGCTATCCATTCCTCAAGGATCTACTTGCAAAGGCAAGCAAAGGCTGCGACATCGACATATCAAATATCGACAATACACGTCGTTACACTTTTGTCAGCAACCATCGCGACATAGTGCTCGACAGTGCGTTGCTCGACGTGATGCTCATCGACGCGGGATTTAAGACCACATGTGAGATAGCCATCGGCGACAACCTTCTCGCCGCACCATGGATAAAGGACCTCGTCAGAGTCAACAAATCGTTTATCGTACTAAGAAGCGCCGGCATACGTGAGATGCTCGTCAATAGCAAACGTATGGCAGAATACATGAATCTTGTCATCAACGAGAAACACGACAACATCTGGATAGCGCAAAGGGAAGGCAGAGCCAAGGATAGCAACGACCGCACACAAGAGTCAATCATCAAGATGATGGCCATGGGAGGAGAAGGTAGCGTAGCGGAGAGACTGAAACAGCTCCATATCGTACCTCTCGCCATCAGTTACGAATACGACCCCTGCGACTTCCTCAAGGCTGCAGAGTTCCAACTCAAACGCGACGTGGAAGGATGGAAAAAGACAAAACAGGACGACGTGCTCAGCATGCAGACAGGCATCATGGGCTACAAAGGCCATATTCATTACCATTGTGCCCCTTGCCTGGACCATTTCCTCGACACTCTGCCTGCCGACCTTCCCAAAGGCGATATCTTCAGGGTGATAGCAGACAAGATGGACAACGACATACATGCCAACTACCAGCTCTATGCAAACAATATCATCGCGCTCGACATGCTTGAGGACACAGCGGGTGGTGATTACACGAAAGAAGAGAAAACCACATTCGTCAATTATCTCGAGCAACAGGCGAAGAAGGCAGAAGACATACTGACAAAGGCAGGTCTCACGCCTGACAAGGCTTATCTACGCGAGAGAATCCTCACCATGTATGCCAATCCCGCTCGCAACAAAGCTGCCGCAAAATAGAATCCACAAATAAGAAAAACAACTTCACATCTACAGCATGCGCCACCTTATTATATATTTAGCAATGGTCGCACTCGCCACTCTCGCTTCGTGCGAGCAAGACAACTACGACAAAGGCGAAGGAAACTATTCAAGACTCACAGCCGACTTTGTCGAAGCTCACACTAACGACGACACCATGTTCGACTATGTGATAACCGACAATGGCGACTCACTACGTCTCACCATTCCGGTCGAGACATCATGGGCAAAGAAGCCTGACAGCCTGTATCGGGCCATGTTATATTATAATAAGGTGGAAGGCAACAAGGCGGAAGTAGTGGCTATAGGGCAGATGTCAACATTAGGCTTTATCCCTGCCGACTCAGTGAAAGAGATGAAGACCGACCCCGTCGGTTTTGAGTCGGCATGGACAAGCAAGAGCAAACGATACATCAACCTCGCCCTCACTCTTCGCGTAGGAACGGTGACCGACCAATCCATAAAGCACAAGTTATTTCTCATAGCCGATTCTCTTGTCACCAAGACCGCCGCGGACAATGCCACCACGCTCCATCTCACACTTTATCACGACAAAGGAGACATACCAGAATATTTCACTCAGAAATACTATTTCTCCATCCCTACCAGTGGCTTAAAAGCATTCAACCCTGACAGCATGTCAATCCACATCAACACTTCAGAAAGCGGACGACGGATTATTACCATGCCATTAGAATAAGATCAGAAGCAAACAAAACCAATTATACATTATCAACATCATTAATACATTATTATCATGTACACCAATTTCCAAAAACATTTATCTGAAGAACTATCCTCAATAAAGGAGGCAGGACTTTACAAAAACGAACGACTCATCTGTTCGCCACAAAGTGCAGAAATCACCGTAGCAGGCGAGACCGTATTAAACTTCTGTGCAAACAACTATCTCGGACTTGCCAACCATCCAGCCCTGATAGAGGCTGCTAAGAATGCTATGGACGAAAGAGGCTACGGTATGTCGTCGGTACGTTTTATCTGCGGAACACAAGACCGCCACAAAGACCTTGAAAAGGCCATTGCCGACTTCTTCGGCACGGAAGACACCATTCTCTATGCAGCTTGCTTTGACGCCAATGGTGGAGTCTTCGAGCCTTTGCTTGGTCCAGACGACGCCATCATCTCCGATGCACTAAACCATGCCTCTATCATCGACGGCGTGCGCCTCTGCAAAGCACAACGCTTCAGATATGCTAATGCAGACATGAGCGATCTGGAGGAACAGTTGAAGGCTGCCGCCAAATGCCGTTTCCGTATCATCGTCACCGATGGAGTTTTCTCCATGGACGGCAACGTTTGTCCACTCGACAAGATTTACGAACTCGCCAACAAGTACGACGCAATGGTAATGGTGGATGAGTCGCACTCTGCCGGAGTAGTGGGAAAGACAGGACGAGGCGTGACAGAGCTCCACAACCTCCGAGGCAAGATAGAAATCATCACCGGTACTCTCGGCAAGGCTTTCGGCGGTGCCGTTGGAGGATTTACAACTGGCAAGAAGGAAATCATTGACATGCTTCGTCAGCGTTCACGTCCATACCTCTTCTCCAACTCTTTGCCTCCAATGGTAGTAGCAGCAGGAATAAAAATGTTCCAGATGATGAACGAGACAAACGAACTTCAAGACAAGCTTCATGCCAATACCGACTACTTCCGCGAGAAGATGCTTGCGGCAGGTTTCGACATAAAGCCGACCCAATCTGCCATCTGTGCGGTGATGCTCTACGATGCCAAGCTGTCGCAGATCATGGCTTCGCGTCTTCAGGAAGAAGGTATTTACGTCACCGGATTCTTCTATCCTGTAGTTCCAAAAGGCCAAGCGCGCATACGCGTACAGATTTCAGCCGCACACGAGCGCGAACATCTCGACAAGTGCATTGCAGCATTCACCAAGATAGGGAAAGAATTGGGAGTAATAAAGGAGTAAAAGGAGTAAAAAATATGCTTAACTCAATAAAAAACGAATGACATGAAAGCATTAGTAAAGAAAGAAGCTCGCAAAGGTATCTGGATGGAAGATGTTGCAGTACCAGAAGTAGGAGTCAACGATGTACTTATAAAGATAAAGAAAACAGCCATCTGCGGCACCGATCTACACATCTACAAGTGGGACGAATGGAGCCAAAAGACAGTAAAGACTCCTATGACCATTGGACATGAATATGTAGGCATTGTAGCCGATGTTGGTCCGGGCGTACAAAACATCAAGGTGGGCGATCGCGTGACGGGCGAAGGCCATATAGCCTGCGGCCATTGCCGCAACTGCCGTAGAGGCAAGCTGCACATTTGCGAGAACAGCATTAGCGTGGGTGTAAACCGTGACGGAGCATTCGCCGAATACCTGTGCATACCCGAGTCGAATGTAGTCAAGCTCGACAATCGCATCAGCGACGACATGGCAGCCATCATGGATCCCTTTGGCAACGCTACCCATACCGCTCTCGCCTTCCCCTTGCTCGGCGAGGATGTTCTCATCACAGGTGCAGGTCTCATAGGCACAATGGCCACAGCCATCGCACGCTTTGCAGGAGCGAAGAATGTAATCGTCACCGACCTCAACGACTATCGTCTCGACATTGCCCGCAAAATGGGAGCCACATTCACCGTCAATGCCTCAAAGGGCGAGACCATTGAAGGCGCAATGAAACAATTAGGCATATCAGGGTTCGATGTAGGACTTGAGATGTCAGGGTCGCCAGTGGCATTCAGGGACATGGTAGCCCATATGTACAATGGTTCACACATAGCACAGCTTGGCATCCTGCCGCCCACCACAACGGTTGACTGGAGCGAGATTATCTTTAAGGCACTCACCATCAAGGGCATCTATGGCCGACAGATGTGGGAGACATGGTACAAGATGGAACAAATGCTTATCTCCGGCCTTGACCTTACTCCTGTCATCACCCACCATTACCCTGTTGACGACTTCCAAAAGGGATTCGATGTCATGGAGTCAGGACTTTGCGGTAAGGTGATACTCGACTGGGAGTAATAACCCGAAATAATATGGAAAGACTTCTTTTCGACAACGATATCAACTCGCCCACCAACAAACAGTTTGTAATCATCGAGAATGACCTCATCTCACGACTGGAAGAGGAAATAGCCTTCACACGCTTTGAAAAATTGGACGACACTCACACCATCTGCCGCTTAGTCACCAGTTGGGCGACAACACCCGGACAGATAGAAGAGCTTGGCAAGATATTATAAAAAAGTAGCCCGCGTCATCACGACGCGGGCATACAAAAATAACTAACCTTTAATCACTAACTTTTCTTTGAAACTAAATATGTGGACATATTAAATTTCGATGCAAAGTTACAAATGTTTTCGATAATAAAGGGATAAAATTTGATAAAAAACGTGTATTAATTAATAATTAGTCTGATTTTTAATCTTTTTTTTGTTATTTCATGGTTATTATCCATCTATTTTTGTAATTTTGCACCTTAAAAATAATATACTCATGTAAATATGCGAAAGGTAATAGGTATAGGAGAAACCGTATTGGACATCATTTTCAAAGACGACCAGCCGATAAGTGCCGTACCAGGAGGCTCGGTATTCAACGGACTGGTATCACTGGGACGGTCTGGCATCAGCACCTCGTTCATCAGCGAGACAGGCAACGACCGTGTCGGACAACGGATAATACGCTTCCTTCAGGAAAATAATATAGACTCCACCAATGTCAACATCCACAAGAACAGCAAATCGCCGCTTTCGTTGGCTTTTCTCAACGACAAAAACGACGCGGAATATGTCTTCTATAAAGACCATCCCAACGACAAGCTCGACTTTGCCTATCCAGAAGTAAACAAAGACGATATAGTGATGTTCGGTTCGTTCTATGCTGTCAACCCCGTCATACGTCCTCAGGTGGCTGGTTTCCTGGAATACGCCAAGTCTCATGGAGCCATCATCTATTACGATGTCAACTTCCGCTCTTCACACAGCAACGAGGTGATGAAGATTACCCCAAACCTTCTTGAGAATCTCGAATTTGCCGATGTGGTAAGAGGCAGTAACGAAGACTTTGGCATTCTCTTCAAACGACATGATGCCGACTCTGTTTATCGTGCAGACATATCTTTTTACTGCCACAACTTCATATATACACAGGGTGCAAACCCGATAGAGCTTAGGGCAGAAGGAGGTATCAGAGGAGAATATGCCGTAGAGAAAACAGAGACCGTTAGCACCATAGGTGCCGGCGACAATTTCAATGCGGGCTTTGTCTATGGGCTGATAAAATACGACATAAGCAAGAAAGATATAGCCCAAGGCCTCAGCAAGGAACAATGGGACAATCTCATCGCCTGCGCACAGATGTTCTCTGCCGAGTGTTGCAAGAGCATCAATAACTACATATCTTGGGAATATGGAGAGAAAATTAGAATAAACAATTAAATATTTTGTATAAAAAACTATGCAGACAATAACAGACAACATTTACTATGTAGGTGTCAACGATCGTAACAAGCACCTCTTTGAAGGATTATGGCCTTTGCCAAATGGAGTATCATACAACTCATATATCATCGACGACGAAAAGGTTTGTCTTATTGATACAGTGGAAGTGGATTTCTTCATACCTTTCATAAAAAACATCCAGCAGACCATTGGCGACCGCCCGATTGACTACCTCGTCATCAACCATATGGAGCCAGACCATAGCGGCTCGATGGAACTCATTCGCAAGTATTATCCCAACATCACCATTGTGGGCAACAAGAAGACATTCGGCATGATGAAAGGATTCTATGGAATAAGCAAAAACACCAAGGAGGTGAAGAACGGCGACGTGCTCGACCTGGGTTCACACAAACTGCAATTTGTCCTCACCCCGATGGTACACTGGCCAGAGACGATGGTGACTCTCGACACAACAGCCAACGTACTGTTCTCGGGCGATGCCTTCGGATGCTTTGGTGCTCTTAACGGCGGAATCCTCGACTCACAGATCAACTGCGACACATTCTGGCTCGAGATGGTACGCTACTACTCGAATATAGTGGGCAAATATGGCACTCCCGTACAGAACGCTCTGAAGAAACTGGCTGGCGTAAAGCTTGACTATATCTGTTCTACCCACGGACCTGTATGGCACGAAAATATCGGAAAAGTGATTTCGATGTACGACTCAATGTCGAAATATGAGACCGAACCGGGACTCGTCATCTGCTACGGCACTATGTACGGCAACACTGAGCGAGCAGCAGAGGCAATAGCACGTGCAGCATCAGAAGCTGGCGTGAAGAACATCGTGATGTACAACGTTTCAAAGACACACCACTCTTATATTATCCGCGACGTGTTCCGCTACAACGGGCTCATCGTCGGTGCGCCGACATACAACACCGGCCTCTACCACGAGATGGAAGTTCTCCTTTCCGAACTGGCAAACAGAGACATCAAAAACCACTACATAGGCTGGTTTGGCAACTATGGATGGGCGAGCAAGGCTGTAGGAAAGATACAGGAATGGAATGAGACCCGCCTCCATTTCGAACAGGTCGGCGAACCCGTTGAAATCTGCCAGAGCCTCAACGAACTGACTGCCCACCAGTGTGAGGAACTTGGCATCAACATGGCGGAAGCGATACTGAAATGAAATATAACACAGCGACACTTCCCAACGGACTAAGAATAATTCACCTGCCCTCAACATCTCCCGTGGTTTATTGCGGATATGGTATCAAAGCCGGTACCCGCAACGAACTACAGGGCGAGGAGGGTGTGGCTCATTTCTGCGAACATACCACATTCAAGGGGACAGAACACCGCAGGGCATGGCATATCATTAACTGTCTTGAGACTGTTGGCGGTGAACTCAATGCCTTTACCAACAAGGAAGACACCGTCTATTACTCTGCCATACTTAAGGAACACACGGCCAAGGCTGTTGATCTCCTCTCGGATATAGTCTTTCACAGCCGTTATCCGCAGCAGGAGATAGACAAGGAGATAGAAGTCATCTGCGACGAGATAGAGAGCTACAACGACTCGCCGGCAGAACTCATCTACGACCTCTTCGAGAATCTCATCTTCAAGGGACATCCTCTCGGACATAACATTCTCGGCGAGGCAAGTCAGCTACGCACCTACACTACCGCAACAGCCACCGCGTTCACCAGCCGCTATTACAAACCAGAAAACGCTATCTTCTTCGCTTATGGCGACATAGACTTCAAACGCCTTGTCAGTCTGTTGAAACGCACCACGAAAGGTTTTCCTGTCTCTACGCCCATTATAGGCGACTCGCAGACCGCATGTTCTCTCCCTCCTTATGAACCTCAAGAGAAAACCATCGAAAAAGGGACTCACCAAGCGCATGTCATGATTGGCAATCGTGCCTATTCTGTTCACGACGAACGCCGTATGGCTCTCTTTCTTCTAAACAATATCCTCGGCGGACCAGGCATGAACGCCCGCTTCAACCTCTCGCTGAGAGAGCGTCACGGATTAGTATATACCGTTGACAGCTCTATGGTGACATACAGTGACACCGGCGTGTGGTGCGTGTATTTCGGATGCGACCCTCACGACGTAAGCCGTTGCCGTCGTCTTGTTGCAAAAGAATTGCAACGGGTGATGGAGAAACCGCTTAGCACCGCACAACTCAACGCTGCCAAAAGACAGATAAAAGGACAGTTGGGAGTGGCTTGCGACAACAGGGAAAGCTTTGCACTCGATTTTGGCAAGAGCTTCCTACACTACGGCTGGGAAAAGGATATACACAATCTTTTCCAGCGTATTGACGCCCTTACAGCCGAGCAAATACAACAAGTCGCCCAGGAAACGTTTGCTCCTGAACGACTTACAACACTTATCATAAAGTAAAGATAATAAAGGTGGGACAAACAAGTCCCACCTTTATTTATAACAATGCCGCAATGGCAGCATCCAAGTCTTTTATTTGGGCAGCACGGTTGACAAGGGTATTGGTCTTGTCGATAAGGAAGAAGTCAGGAACAGACTGTACATTATAGAGTGCCAGACGCTGAGAGTTGACACTTGCCGGGTCATGAACACTTATCCAAGGCAATGCGGATGTCTGCTGCTTCCAGAAGTGCTCGTCGGTATCGAGCGACACCTGATAGATCTCCAGTCCCTGAGCATGATACTTGTTATATAACTCACGGAGCATCAGGATACGCTTTGGCGAGTCTTCCATGGCAAAGACGTGGAAGTCGAGCAGTACGACTTTTCCCTTCAGCTGTGTCAACGAACGCTCCACACCCTTGTTGTCCCTTAGCTTGATATCTATGATACCTGCAGTGGTGACCTTACTTGCGTCTATTGCCACCGACTGCTTCTCGGCTGCGATAATGCGCTCGTTCTTCATTCCTTCGATGGCGATATTATGGAGATTCTCACCACGCTCGGCACCAGGATAGAACGTGTCCCAGCTTGTCGCTACGGCAGCGAAAGCCTTGATGTCTTCCTTGTTTGAACGGGGATCGAAGATGAGATACTGACCGATAGCCTGGAACAAGGCGAAATACGAAGAGGCTGCCTTTGGATCCTTGAAGATGTAGTGGTTCTTCACTTCCTCCTTATATGCTTTTATAAGCTTGTTGATGCTATCTGCCGCAACCTCTGAACCAAGTGAGATATTACGTTCAATGGCAATAGCCTTGTTCTGGAGTTCTATCTGCTTCAATGCCAGGAGGCGTATCTTGGTACACTCTTCCGATCCGCTTACCTCATAGTCGCGTGCCATATTAGGCATCTCTGCCTTCACCATGACGGTCTCGGTGGAGTCGATGGAGATGTTTATAATCTGTCCTGCAATGCGCAGACGATAGAACTCTGGCGCCTCAGTACTCTTACCGCTGAAGCTAAAATCTCCGTCAGCACCAAGCTTGACAGAATCGACAGTCACCGGTCCCGCAAGACTCATATTCTCCAAATACAGAGTGGAATCCTGTGCATTGGCAATAGAGCCTTCGACATGGAATTTCTTCTCTTGACACGCCGTAAAGGCGAATGTAGCAGCCGCTACGGCAGCCACAGGAAATAGTTTTCTTATGTTCATAATACAAAAAATGCAATTTTTTGAGTGCAAAGTTAATGCAAATAATGCGAAGAACAAAATAAAAGTCAAAAAAACAGCCGTTTCCATTGTCATTTGACATAAAATAAGTATCTTTGCAAAAGTATCAATCACCAAATTATTATCTCAACAATGAAAAAAACGACAATCAGGCTATTCGCCTTACTGGTCCTCGGACTCTCATCGGTATCGGCAATGGCCGAAAATCTCTTTAAGACACTGCTCGGCAAAACCGATGCAGAGGTGCAGGCACGCATAGAGCAGACATGGAATCATTTCTTCACCCCAGGAGATCTGACACTCTACGAAACTGACGGACAAAAGAGCGTATATTACGAATCGCCCGACGGACTGGCTTTCGTCATGGACACAGGCAGCAACGACGTTCGCACAGAAGGAATGTCGTATGGCATGATGATAAGCGTACAGCTCGGTCATCGCGAGCAGTTTGACAAACTCTGGCAGTGGTCGAAGAAATACATGGCCTATCCCAAAGACTCTGCATGGGACGGCTTCTTCTGCTGGCAATGCCATACCGACGGTACCCAGTTCGGAGGCAGCAATGCCTCAGACGGCGAAATATATTACGCCACAGCTCTATTCCTTGCCGCCAAACGCTGGAACGAACCCAGATATGCCGAAGAGGCGAACTACATACTACAACGCACCATGGACAACGATGGCACGAAGACTGGCGTGTATAACCTTTACAACCGCGACAACTATCTCGTGACTTTCGTACCCGACCGCGGCGGACATTACTTCACCGACCCGTCATACCAACTGCCCGCCTTCCTCGACTACTGGGCAAAGGTGGCTGAGAAAGACCGCAAGTTCTGGAAGAGAGCTGCCAAGGTGGCACGACAGCATCTCATAGACTCTGCCGACCCCGTCACTGGCCTCTATCCTGACTACAGCAACTACGACGGTACGGCTTACCGCTGGCCACATGCCGCTTACGACACCTCTATATACATGTATGACGCCATTCGCTGCGCCATGAACGTAGGTATGGACTACTATCTCTGCGGCAAGGACAAGAAACGGCAAACTGAGGTGATGGCTCGACTGCTCAACACGTTTAAAGCTGACGGATATAAACACGGACACTTCCCGCTTGACGGGAAACAGGCCTTTGGCGACTATTCCAGAGGTATGGCTGGAGCAAATGCCGTAGCTGCCTTTGCCCTCGCCCACTCCACCCCAGAGCACAAGCAGCTTGCCACAGAGATTGTGCAGCGCCTATGGGATGCCGAGCCGCCTACAGGCAAATATCGTTACTATGAGGGTATGGTGTATTTCCTTTCCATGCTCCACGTGAGCGGCAACTTCAAGTTATAAGCAAAAGAGCATAATCAAAGGGATGTCCATACAAGGAGTTTAGAAACTTTAATTAACATAATAATATAATGGCAACAGTTGACGACAAGAAGATCATCTTCTCAATGGTGGGAGTATCAAAGATTATCCCACAAAATCAGAAACAGATTCTGAAGAACATCTACCTATCGTTCTTCTACGGAGCAAAGATTGGTATCATAGGTCTTAACGGCGCAGGAAAATCGACTCTGATGAAAATCATCGCCGGACTCGAACAACCCACACAAGGAGAAGTGGTATGGAGCCCTGGATATACCGTCGGCTATCTACCACAGGATCCACCTCTCGACGAGGCAAAGACCGTAAAAGAGAACGTCATGGAAGGAGTGCAACACATCTATGACGCTCTGGCTGAATATGAAGACATCAACCAGAAGTTTGGACTGGAAGAGTATTATGGCGACCCTGACAAGATGGATAAACTCATGCAGCGTCAGGCTGAGGTGCAGGACATTATCGACGCTACCGACGCATGGAACATCGACTCGAAACTCGAAAGGGCTATGGACGCGCTACGGTGTCCAGCAGGCGACCTCCCCGTGACAAACCTCTCGGGAGGCGAACGCAGACGTGTGGCCCTCTGCCGCCTTCTCCTCCAGAAGCCCGACGTGCTTCTGCTTGACGAGCCTACCAACCACCTCGACGCAGAGAGCATTGACTGGCTTGAGCAACACTTGCAACAATATGAGGGAACGGTGATTGCCGTCACCCATGACCGCTATTTCCTCGACGACGTGAGCGAATGGATTCTTGAACTCGACCGTGGAGAAGGCATACCATGGAAGGGTAACTACTCGTCATGGCTCGACCAGAAGACCAAGCGAATGGAGCAGGAAGAGAAGTCTGCTTCGAAGCGAAGGAAAACCCTTGAGCGAGAGCTCGAATGGGTACGTATGGCACCAAAAGCCCGACAGGCTAAAGGCAAGGCTCGTCTTAACTCCTATGAGCAGATGCTCAACCAAGAGCAGAAAGAGCGCGAGGAGAAACTCGAGATCTTCATTCCTAACGGACCGCGTCTGGGCAACAAGGTCATCGAGGCTCAGCACGTAAAGAAGGCTTTCGGCGGCAAAGTGCTGTTCAACGATCTCAACTTCATGCTGCCACCTAACGGCATCGTGGGTGTCATTGGTCCTAACGGAGCAGGAAAGACCACACTCTTCCGTCTTATCATGGGGTTGGAGAAAGCCGACGGAGGAACATTCGAGGTGGGCGAGACCGTGAAACTCGCTTACGTTGATCAGCAACACAAGGATATAGACCCTTCAAAGACCGTATATGAGGTGATTTCACAGGGCAACGAAACCATACGTATGGGTGGACGTGATGTCAATGCCCGTGCCTATATCTCGCGTTTCAACTTCTCTGGCACCGACCAAAGCAAGCTCTGCAGCGTTCTGTCGGGCGGTGAGCGTAATCGCCTGCAACTTGCCCTTGCCTTAAAGCAAGAAGGCAACGTACTGCTCCTCGACGAGCCTACCAACGACATCGATGTCAACACCCTACGCGCCCTTGAGGAAGGTCTTGAGGCATTTGCTGGATGTGCTGTTGTCATCAGTCACGACCGCTGGTTCCTCGACCGTATATGCACCCATATCCTTGCTTTCGAAGGCAATGGCGAAGTGTTCTACTTCGAGGGCAGCTATTCTGAGTATGAGATCAACAAGGCACGTCGTCTCGGCAACGAGGAAATAAAGAAAGGACGTTATCGCAAGCTTATGGAAGAATAAGGAGACATAAACATTTGGAGAGATAAGAAAAAGGAGTTAAGGTGTTTGTTACCCTTAACTCCTTTTATTATTATTACTTTTCTATTTACTTGTTGTCGCAAATAAGGTTTTCACCAGTCATGTCGGCAGGTTGCTCAAGTCCCATGATATGGAGGATAGAAGGAGCAACGTCAGCCAGACGACCGTCTTTTACGGTTGCCGAGTTATTGTCGGTGACGTAAATGAATGGCACTGGGTTCAGAGAGTGTGCAGTATTTGGAGTGCCGTCCTCATTGATGGCGTTATCGGCATTGCCATGGTCGGCAATGATGATAGCCTCATAGTCGTTAGCCTTTGCAGCCTCGATGACGTCACGTACGCAGTTGTCAACAGCGTGTACTGCCTTTGCAATAGCGTTATAAATACCAGTGTGTCCCACCATGTCGCCGTTAGCGAAGTTCACCACGATGAAGTCATATTCCTGGGTATTGATAGCGCCCACGAGCTTATCTTTCACCTCGTATGCCGACATCTCTGGCTTCAAGTCGTATGTAGCCACCTTTGGCGAAGGCACCAGGATGCGGTCCTCGCCCTCGTAAGGAGCCTCGCGTCCGCCGTTGAAGAAGAATGTTACGTGAGCATACTTCTCCGTCTCCGCCGTGTGGAGCTGTTTCTTACCCTTGCTGCTGAGATATTCGCCGAGAGTATTTCCCACATTTTCTTTCGGGAAGAGGATGTGTACACCTTTGAAGGATGCATCGTAAGGAGTCATGCAATAGTACTGCAGGCCAGGTATTGTCTTCATGCCTTCCTCTGGCATGTCCTGCTGTGTGAGCACCTGTGTAAGTTCCTTTGCGCGGTCGTTACGGAAGTTGATGAA
The DNA here is from genome assembly GCF_002251245.1 of Prevotella sp. P5-92. Classification (GTDB taxonomy): domain Bacteria; phylum Bacteroidota; class Bacteroidia; order Bacteroidales; family Bacteroidaceae; genus Prevotella. The sequence goes on along the minus strand of NZ_NPJG01000042.1, from coordinate 245,321 downwards.
GACAACGACGTCGCCTTCCTGTATGGTACCGTCAACCTTAGCGTTGTTGATAGGTTTGATAAACTCGTCGGTCACACCTTCGGCATAGCTCTCCTCCATAGCCTTCACCATGCAGTCGGCCTGTTTGCCCTTACCCTCAACGAGCAGGTCGTAAGCCTCCTTCACGCGGTCCCAGCGCTTGTCGCGGTCCATGGCATAGAAACGGCCTACGATAGAAGCTATGTGTGCGTCGTTCTTTTCACATATCTCAGCGAGCTGTTTGATAAAGCCAATACCACTCTTAGGGTCGGTATCGCGTCCGTCCATGAAGCAGTGTACGAAAGTCTGTGTCAACCCATATTCCTTACTTATCTCAACGAGTTTGAAGAGATGATCGAGCGAAGAGTGAACGCCACCGTCAGAGGTGAGTCCCATGAGGTGCAAGCGCTTGCCGTTTTCTTTTGCGTAGCTGTATGCCGCCTTCACTTCAGGATTTTCCTTGATAGAGCCATCCTTGCACGCACGGTTGATCTTCACGAGGTCTTGGTAAACCACACGACCAGCACCAATGTTGAGGTGTCCTACCTCTGAGTTACCCATCTGTCCGTCAGGCAGACCTACGTTCTCACCAGAAGCCTGAAGCTGTGAATGTGCGCTAATTGCTGTTAGATAGTCGAGGTAAGGAGTTGGAGTATTGTTGATTACATCACCCTTACCTTTCTTTCCGATTCCCCATCCGTCGAGAATCATCAATAATGCTTTCTTTGCCATATTATTCCTAATATATATAGATTAAAATCTGAATTCTGAGTGCAAAGGTACAGCAAAGGAATGAAATTACAAAGAATAGAACTTATAATTTTTTTAAAAAAAACGCATAAAATAGGTTAAGTTTGAAATATTTTTCTTACTTTTGCAAAATGTAAGGTGGACTTTGCAAAATAAGCCCTCAAATACAACTACAACAAAATCAAAACTACATTAAAACATACTATGGATTTAGTACAAAAAATCATCGAGCGCGCCAAGAGCAACAAGCAGCGCATTGTACTCCCCGAAGCCACCGAGGAGCGCACATTAAGAGCAGCAGACAGAGTCCTCGCTGAAGGTGTGGCAGATCTTATCCTCATTGGCAATCCCGATGAGGTTCACTCACTTGCCCAGCAATGGGGATTGACAAATATCGACAAGGCTACACTTATCGACCCTGAAAACAATCCTAAGGCCGAAGAATATGCAGCCTTGCTGACAGAGCTGCGCAAGAAGAAGGGAATGACAATAGAGAAGGCGCGCGAGCTGATGAAGAATCCTCTCTATCTCGGATGTATGATCATCAAGACTGAAGGTGCCGACGGACAGATCAGCGGTGCGCTCAGCACCACTGGCGACACACTGCGCCCTGCCCTTCAGATCATCAAGTGTGCCCCTGGCATCTCCTGTGTTAGCGGCGCAATGCTTCTCATCACCGATAAGGAGCAATATGGCGAAGAGGGCATCCTTGTCATGGGCGACGTAGCAGTCACTCCTATGCCTGATGCCAACCAGCTGGCACAGATCGCCGTATGTACGGCTCAGACCGCGAAGAGCGTAGCCGGCTTTGAGGAGCCCCGTGTAGCCATGTTGAGCTTCTCTACCAAGGGCAGTGCAAGTCATGAGGTGGTTGATAAGGTGGTTGAAGCCACTCGTCTTGCCAAGGAGCTCGACCCCTCTCTCCAGATAGACGGAGAGTTGCAGGCTGATGCCTCGCTCGTCCCAGCTGTCGGTGCAAAGAAGGCTCCAGGCAGCAAGATTGCCGGTCGTGCCAACGTTCTCATCGTGCCTTGTCTCGAAGTGGGCAACATCTCCTACAAACTCGTGGAGCGTCTCGGCGGTGCAACAGCCCTCGGCCCAATCCTCCAAGGTATAGCTCGTCCTGTCAACGACCTCAGTCGCGGTTGCTCTGTTGACGACATCTACAAGATGGTTGCCATCACTGCTTGCCAGGCAATGGATGCGAAGAAGTAGTTATTATTATTTTGGAGTTAAGGAGTTAAGGAGCTTAAGGAATTAACTCCTTAACTCCCCCAAAAACTATAAAAGTATGAAAATATTAGTATTAAACTGTGGCAGCTCATCTATTAAGTATGCGCTCTACAACATGGACACCAAGGAGGTGATGACCTCTGGAGGTGCAGAAAGAGTTGGTCTCGACGGTGCATTCGTCAAAGTGAAACTGGCTAACGGTGAAAAGAAGCAGATAATGCACGACATTCCCGAGCACACCGAAGGTGTGAAGTTTATCTTCTCACTCCTCACCGACCCAGAGATCGGAGTAATCAAAGACCTGAAGGAAATCGACGCCGTGGGACATCGTATGGTACACGGTGGAGAGAAGTTTAACAAGAGCGTCGTTCTTACCGACGAGGTGCTAAAAGTGTTTGAGGAATGCAGCGACCTCGCTCCACTCCACAACCCAGCGAACCTCAAGGGAGTCAAGGCCGTTAGCGAGCTGATGCCCGGTCTGCCTCAGGTGGGCGTGTTCGACACCGCCTTCCACCAGACCATGCCCGACTACGCTTACATGTATGCCGTACCATACGAACTGTATGAGAAGTATGGCATCCGCCGCTATGGTTTCCACGGCACCAGCCACCGCTACGTGGCAAAGCGCGTGTGCGACTTCCTCGGCGTCAATCCCGAAGACAAGAAGATCATCACCTGCCATATCGGCAACGGTGCATCAATAGCTGCCGTTGACTGCGGCAAGTGCGTTGACACCTCTATGGGTCTCACTCCATTGGAAGGTGTGATGATGGGTACACGCTCGGGCGATATCGACGGCGGCGCAGTGGCATTCCTTCAGAAGAAGCTCAACCTCGACGCTGACGGCATCTCCGACCTGCTTAACAAGAAGAGCGGTGTGCTTGGCATAACCGAACTGTCTTCCGACATGCGCGAAGTAGAGGCTGCCTGCGAGAAGGGCGAGCCAAAGGCTGTGCTTGCCATGAAGATGTACAACTATCGCATCAAGAAATATATCGGAGCCTACGCAGCTGCCATGGGTGGTGTTGACATCATAGTCTTCACAGCCGGTGTCGGCGAGAACCAGTGGAGCACCCGTCAAGAGTCATGCGAAGGTCTTGAGTTCCTCGGAGTGGAAATTGACAAGGAGCTCAACAAGGGCTTGCGTGGCGTGGAGAAGGTCATCTCAACAGCCAACTCCAAAGTCACTGTATGCATCATCCCGACCGACGAGGAGCTGATGATTGCTACCGACACCATGAACCTTCTCTGATTCTCAAATAAAATTGGCAATAACATTGAAGGAACTGCCAACTAACCGCCACATCCCCTTATAAACAATCAGAAGGCATGGCATCAGACGCAACACGTCCCGGTGCCATGCCTTTTATAGTAAGGAACTTATTTACCGGTGAACTGTCCCATGAAGAGGATGGCACCGGTATAGTTGTCTTGTATAAGATATACAAAGGGATGGTCGCAGTGGAAATCCACGCGGCGTGGTTCCTGGGGACGCATGGCGGTGAGCTTCATCATACCCATGGTGACGGCAGCTGCCTTTGTGCCTTCCTCGCTCACCTCAATCTTTGCCTTCTGAAGCATCTCCGACACATACACGTTGCCGTTGGCAAAAGACGAGAAGTCGGCGCGTGAGGCATCAAACATCGCAGGTGCGCCCAATCTTGCAACTATGTCCTTCAACGAGAGTTTCATCTCAGTGGTGAAGCGGGGTAGCTTCAAATCAACGATACATTCCTCCATGTTACGGCGGAGAGAAGCCAAAGTGTCGGCATTGAGAGCCTTCGTCACGTCGGTGACAAACTTGCCGTCGTTGGGCAATAGCACTGTCATTGAATAAGTTCCTGACCCGTAAGGCAGGGTCACTGCCGAATAGACATCGTTTGACGTATAGTAGTACTTGGCGTTGCGATGCATCATATCGACATAATTGATGTCGCGGGTGAAGCCATTGAACTGCTCCTTCTTGGTGTTGCTCTTGTCGAACTTGTCGGTCCACGTCCCGTTGAAGTATATGGCGTTCAGGATGTATGCCACTGCCGACGGATTCACCTGGTCAATGATGGAGGGTATCATATTGTCGGTATGCTCACTGCACCAGCCGTTTATTCGCGTTGTGCTCTTGGAATCGTTGAAGTCAAGAGCTTCCACGGAGCCTTGATAACTGTCGGCGATAGTGGATGCGAATTTCTTCTTCAGCTTAAACTCCTTGTTGAGGGCAATATAGTTTGCAATGTTGAGCGTGGTCTGCTTGTCGGCAGTCTTTGCCCTTCTCATGAGATAGGCATAGAACGCGTTCATCTCGTCGATGTCGAAGTCTTTGGCACCGATGGCAGCCATAATCTCCTCTCGCGTTACTCCTTCCGCTCCATTGGCAAGCATCGACATAAGATAGGTGACGCTCATTGGCGAGATCACGCTCGAGCCAACTCCCTTAACCTCCGAGAAAAGGTTAAGGGCAAACTGGTTATTACGCTTCACAAGGTCATATTGCGCATCAGAGAGCACCATGAACCCAGGGTCGATATCGTCTTCATTCGTCATGCTTGTCATACCATTACTCTTGTCGTCACTGATTTTCTTTGTTGAACTGCATGCCGAAAGGGCGAGCAGCGCTAAAGCCATCATGGCAATGTTCTTAAATGTTTTCTTCATATTGTTATTCATTATCTTTCGTAACATATAAACACCCATGATGTACTTTTCTTGCGCCAACGCCCGAAACGTTTTGTTATTTTAACGTTTTAGAGATTAATGTCCCTTGACGTTCATCCGTTTGTGCATAATAAAAAATGCTACGGCTGGCTCTCGCCCTCCACATATTCACTCATGAACAGATGGTCGCCATCGAATACGACATAAGTGAACTGGTCAATCCAGTCGCCAAGGATAATCATCCTTGCCTTTTTCGTCAACTGAAGGTCAAGCTCTATGTGACGATGACCGTAGATGAAGCAATCGACATTTGGATGAGTCTGTATATACTTCTTGGTGAACAGCACGAGATGCTCGCGGTTCTCACCCATATAGGCAGGTTCCTCACGCCTCATGTGCTTCAAACGGCTGTGCTTTGCCCAGTGCAGGCCGAACCATACGCTCCATCGCGGATGGATGGCGGAGAACATCACCTGGCAGAAGCGGTTGTGGAACACGGCACGCAGCAACCTGAACTTCCTGTCAGGGTCGCCAAGGCCGTCACCATGGGCAAGGAAGAACACCTTGCCGTAGATCTCAGTGGCGAGAGGTTTCTTGTGCAATATCACGCCACACTCTTGTTCGAGATAGTTATATGCCCAAATATCGTGGTTGCCGGTGAAATAATGAATCTCGACCCCCATGTCGGTCAGTTCCGACAGCTTGCCGAGGAAACGCGTGTAACCTCGCGGCACTACATACTTGTACTCGTACCAGAAGTCGAACATGTCGCCAAGCAAATATATTGCCGCCGCCTTGTGCTTTATGCTATCAAGAAAGCGCACTATACGCCTCTCATGCATACGGCTGTGATCGATGGCAAGCGAGCCGAGATGTGCATCGGAAAGGAAATAGACGTTTTTCATAATCGAAGCATCTGTATTTAAGCCTTTCAACTTATTCAAATCCCAGTTCAACACGTGCCTCCTCGGTCATCATGCTTTGATCCCATACCGGCTCAAAAACGAGGTTGACCGTGGTGTTTATCACACCCTCAAGACTATCCACTTTCTGCCTGACATCCTCAAGGATAAAATCAGCGGCCGGACACGAAGGAGCCGTGAACGTCATATCGAGCTCAACCTCGCCATCGTCCTTCACATCCACCTTGTAGATCAATCCCAAGTCGTAAATGTTCACCGGTATCTCAGGGTCATATACCGTCTTCAGCACATCTACTATTCGTTCTTCTATTTTTGTCTTTTCTTCTGTAGTCATAATAATTATCGTTTTATGTTTGCAAAATTACAGATAAAACGCCAAAGTGCCAAATGTTTCGTAGATTTTTCTACTTTTATTTTGTTTTGTCTCCTTTTTGACGTACCTTTGCACCCAAAAATAGAAAAAACAGAAAAGAAAATATACATGGAAAAGATTATCCTTACAGGCGACCGCCCCACTGGGAAGCTCCATCTTGGACACTATGTGGGGTCGTTGCGCAGAAGAGTCGAACTGCAGAACGCGGGCGACTTCAAGAAAATGTTTGTATTCATGGCCGATGTGCAAGCCCTCACTGACAACGCTGACAATCCAGAGAAGATACGTCAGAACATCATTGAGGTGGCACTCGACTATCTGGCTGCCGGACTTGACCCGGAGAAATGCATTCTATTTATTCAAAGCCAGATTCCCGAATTGGCAGAACTTACCACTTATCTCATGAATCTCATCACTGTGAGTCGTGTACAGCGTAACCCTACTGTAAAGACAGAGATAAAGATGCGCAATTTCGAGGCGAACATCCCTCTTGGCTTCTTCTGTTATCCAGTCAGCCAAGCTGCCGACATCACCCTTTTCAAGGCCACCACAGTACCCGCTGGCGAAGACCAGGAGCCAATGTTGGAGGTGACACGCGAACTTGTAAGACGCTTTAACCAGACATACTCTCCTGTACTTGTGGAGCCAGAGATTATGCTGCCCGAAAACGCCACTGCACGCCGTCTGCCTGGTACCGACGGCAAGGAGAAGATGAGCAAAAGCCTTGGCAACTGCATCTATCTTAGCGACTCGGCCGCCGACGTATGGAAGAAAGTGAAAAAGATGTCGAACGGCGAACCACGTATGAGTATGGACGAGCCTGGACACCTGGAAGGCAATGCCGTATTCACCTATCTGGAAGCCTTCAGTACCGACGATAGCTTTGCTGAGTTCTGGCCTGAGTTCAAGACCCTTGACGAGCTCAAGGAGCACTACGTACACGGCGGCATCGGCGACGGCACCTGCAAGAAGTTCCTCAACAACGTGCTCAACAAGTTTATGGAACCTATGCGTCAACGCCGTCACGAATTCGAGCAAGACATTCCCGAAATATACAATATCCTAAAGCGTGGAACAGAGAAAGCCCGCGAGACGGCTGCACAGACCATGGACGAAGTACGCCGCGCCATGCAGATAAACTATTTTGAGGATATCGACCTCATCAATAGCCAAGCAGAGAAATACCGGGCAAAATAAAGGTAAAGAATAGGGAGAAGGAGGAGTGTGGTTAACTCCTCACCTGTCCTTCTCCCTCTATCAACCACTTGTAGGTGGTGATTTCTTCAAGTCCCATAGGACCGCGCGGACCGAGTTTTTGGGTACTTATTCCTATTTCAGCTCCAAGTCCGAACTGGGCGCCGTCAGTGAAACTCGTCGGCACATTCCAATACACACAGGCAGCATCCACCATTTGTTGGAAGCGGCGGGCATTGTCTTCGTTTTGGGTGATTATACACTCACTATGGCCAGAACCATATCGGGTGATATGAGCGATGGCATCATCGAGCGAGTCAACCACCTTTACCGACATCTTGTAATCCATAAACTCCGTACCCCAATAATCTTCGTTGTCGATATACACCTCTACCCTATCTTTCATAGGTTCAAGCAGACGTGGCAAATCGGCAAGCCGCGAACGATGGATGATAAGACAATCGAGAGCATTGCACACACTAACGCGACGAGTCTTGGCATTGTTGATAATACGTGCTCCCATTTCAACGTCACCATATTCGTCGAAATAAGCATGCACCACACCAGCGCCAGTCTCAATAACCGGCACCTTGGCATTGTCGCGAACAAAATCTATGAGTTTCCTGCCTCCGCGTGGTATGCACACGTCGATATAGCCTACGGCATTGAGCATAGCGGCGGTAGCATCATGGGTGGCAGGCAACAGGGTTACCACACCAGGACTGACTCCATAGCGTTCAAGTATCTCATGTATCAGAGCCACTTCCTCACGATTGCTACAGTCGGCATCCTTGCCACCCTTGAGCACACAGGCATTACCGCTCTTGAAGCACAGCGAGAAGACATCGAAAGTGACGTTAGGACGAGCTTCGTATATCATACCTATCACACCAAAGGGCACGCTGACACGCTTCAGACGCATGCCATTGGGCAAAGTACGCTCACAGAGCACACGGTGAAGCGGCGAAGGAAGTGATGCCACATTGCGCATGTCGGAGGCGATGCCATCAAGACGACCGGGTGTGAGCTGCAGACGGTCGTAAAGAGGGTTGGCCTTATCCATTCGACAGAGGTCTTTAGCGTTAGCGGCAAGGATGCGTTCCTTCTGCGAACAGATGGCATCAGCAACCGCCGATAGTATTTCGTTACGGCGCTCGTCAGATATTGTGGCAAGCATACGGCTTGCCGTCTTTGTATTTTCAAACAGTTGTTTCATATTTCAAACTCCGTATGTGGAGTATTTTCTTTATTTGATATTAAATCTACGAGGATATTCTCCCGCTCACCATTGGCTATTACCACCCTAATACCAGCCTGTTGCACGCGCGAAGCAGTGGTATATTTTGATACCATGCCACCACGTCCGGCCGAGCTCTTAGTGGATTGTATATACTCGCTCAGGTCGCGACCAAGAGCCACACGAGGAATAAGTTCAGACTGCGGGTCAGTGGGGTTGCCAGTATAGATGCCGTCGATATTGCTCAACAAGACAAGCATGTCGGCCTCCATCATTTGCGCTATGAGTCCCGAGAGTTCATCGTTGTCGGTGAACATCAGTTCGGTAACACTGACAGTGTCGTTCTCGTTCACTATAGGAATAACATCGTTTTCGAGCATCACACGCATACAGGCACGCTGGTTCTCGAACTGCTCTCCAGGTTCAAAGTTTTCCTTCATTGTAAGTATCTGCCCTATGTGCATATTATGCTCCCGGAAAAGGTCATAATATAATCCTATTAGCTTCACCTGACCCAAGGCAGAGAAGAGCTGACGCTGTTCCACAGTATCAAGATCATGATCAACCATCAGCTCACGACGTCCGCAAGCCACCGCTCCTGACGACACGAGTATCACCTCGTGGTTCTGTCTCTTAAGCCATGCTATCTGGTCGATGATGGCAGACATGCGGGTGATGTCGAGATGACCATCATGCCGTGTGAGCACATTGCTGCCCACCTTTACAACTATTCTCATTTCTTATTGTCTTTTTCTCTTATTTCCACTCGTCTAATCTTGCCGCTGATGGTCTTTGGCAACTCCTCGACGAACTCAATGATTCGTGGATATTTATATGGTGCGGTGACATGCTTGACATGTTCCTGCAGTTCTTTTACAAGAGAGTCTCCAGCCTTTGATTTCCAATCGTTATGAAGCACTACGGTAGCCTTTACCACCATGCCGCGGATTTCGTCAGGAACACCCGTGATAGCACACTCCACCACTGCAGGATGAGTCATGAGGGCGCTCTCTACCTCAAACGGGCCTATGCGGTAGCCACTTGACTTGATGACATCGTCGATGCGTCCTTCAAACCAATAGTAGCCATCCTCGTCGCGCCAAGCCACGTCGCCAGTATGGTAAAGTCCGTCGTGCCATACGTTGTGGGTGAGTTCCTCGTCGCGATAGTAATACTTGAAAAGACCGACGGGTTTGTCATTGCCTACACGCACCACAATCTCACCCTTCTCGCCGTCTTCACAAGGTGTGCCGTCGGGCTTGATTAGGTCTATGTCATACTGTGGGTTGGGCAGTCCCATCGAGCCTGGCTTGGGTGTGGTCCAAGGCATGGTGCCAAGAGTCATGGTAGTCTCGGTCTGTCCAAAACCCTCCATGAGCGAAATGCCCGTAAGCTGTTTGAACTTGTCGAAAACAGCGGGATTGAGAGCTTCACCGGCTGTGCAACAATAGCGAAGCGACGAGAGGTCGTAATGTGAAAAGTCCTCGTGGATAAGGAAACGATATACAGTAGGCGGAGCACAGAACGACGTGATGCGATAACGCTCTATCTGACGAAGTATCTTGTCGGCAGTGAACTTTTCATGGTCGAAGACAAAGACTGCAGCACCTGCAAACCACTGTCCGTAGAACTTTCCCCATACTGCCTTACCCCAGCCGGTGTCAGCCACGGTGAGATGGATGCTGTCTTCGCTGAGGTTGTGCCAATAAACTCCTGTGGTGAGGTGTCCCAAAGCGTAGAGGAAGTCATGCGCCACCATCTTAGGTTCGCCGCTGGTGCCTGATGTGAAATACATGAGCATGGTATCGTCGTTGTCGTTCTTTTCAGGACGGACAAATGCTGGTGCATCGTTCCATTCCTTATGCCAGTCATGGAAGCCATCCTCCTGCTTAGGGCCTACGGATAGGAGAGTCTCAAGCGTGGGACTATCAACCAGAGAGCCCTTCACCTGTTGCATTATATACTCCTCACCGGCGCAGATGATAGCCTTTACTCCGGCGCGGTTGTTACGATATACGATGTCGTGAGTAGTAAGCATGTGGGTGGCAGGTATTGCCACGGCACCAATCTTGTGCAGTGCAAGCATGGCAAGCCAGAACTCATAACGACGCTTGAGTATGAGCATCACCATGTCTCCACGACCGATGCCGAGGCTCATGAAATAGGCAGCTGCACGATCGCTTTGCTCCTTGATGTCCTTGAATGAAAAGCGGATACACTCTCCCTCGTCGTTTGTCCATAGCAGGGCAAGTTTTTCTGGTTTTTCCTTCGCCCACTCGTCCATCACGTCGTAGGCGAAGTTGAAATGTTCAGGAATGATGAATTTGAGGTTTTTCTCGTAGTCCTCCTGAGAAACGAATGTCGTCTGTTTTAGGAATCTTTCGATCATGGGTTTTTCTGTGTTAAAAGATAATGGCGAGGAATTTCACTGGAGCATTGTCAAGAGCACGCATACAGTGAGGCTGTGTGGCATCGAAATAGATGCTGTCACCGGGATTCAATACAAGAGTCTTCTTGCCAATGGTGAGTTCGAGTCTGCCTTCAGTCACGAAGTTGAACTCCTGTCCCTGGTGGGAATTGGCATGCAACGTATGATTGTCTGGTTTAGGCTCCACCGTCACCATAAACGGGTCGGCTGTGCGTCCACGGAATCCGCTGGCAAGACTCTGGTATTTGTACTCCTTGCGACGTTCCACGCTCATGCCCTGTCCGTTGCGGGTTAGGAAATATTGGCTCATGTGTGGTTCTTCGCCAAAGAGCAGCACATCGAGGGCTATGCCATACTGCTTTGATATTTTTTGCAAGTTGCTGATTGACAGTTCTCCCTCGCCCTCTTCCATCTTCAGATATGTGTCAATATCTAAATCGCATAGCTGCGCGATATCCTCGACAGGTATGTCGAGAACATCGCGCAGTCCACGAAGTCTTTCTCCTATTTGTTGAATTGCATCGTTCATATTGTATGATATTTCAAGTTTTATATCACTCACATTGTTATTTACTTGACAATCCCGCCTTGAGGCCACGGATGACTGCGCTGGTAAAACCGGCATGTTCCATCTCGTTGAGACCACGAATGGTGACGCCGCCTGGTGTTGTCACCTTGTCGATGGCCGCCTCAGGATGTTCGCCAGTAGCTTGCAACAGTTCTACGGCACCCTTTATGGTCTGCAGCACGATGTTCTTTGCATCGTCTGCCTTGAAGCCGATTTCCACGCCACCCTCCGATGCTGCACGCACATAGCGCATGGCATAGGCGATGCCACAAGAGGCTAAGGTGGTTCCAGCAGCAAGATGTTGTTCATCCACGACAAGCACTTCGCCCATACTGCCATACATCTCCTTTATGAGGGCGATATTTTCCGGTTTTGCGTTGGCAGGTACTATGAAAGTCATTGAACTAAGCAGTGCAATGGCAATGTTCGGTATCACGAGGAAGAAAGGAATCATCTCTTCGCCGTCTTTCGCAAGCCATTCCTTAATATTCGCAGAAGCCACTCCTGCAGCCACTACCACGAGAACTTGTTTCTTATAGTTTAGCGAGTTTTTTATGTCTCGCAACACCTTTTCTACAAGCCATGGTTTTACCACCACATTAACTATATCGGCCGACTCTGCAGCAATGCTGTTGTCTGTGGTGACGCTGACTCCGGCCTCGGCGAAATGGTCAATGACCTTTTGCGAGGGGTCGGCAACAGTGATGTCTGAGTTCTTAGCGAAATCGCTCTTCAGCAGTCCTTCTACTATGGCACCTCCCATGGCGCCTGCACCAATAACAGATACTTTCATAATAAATGTATATTAATTAAACCCTGTATTCACTATTTTTCATTCCATTTCGGCCTTAGATTCTTTTCAGTTCCCCTGCCAGTTTCTCCACGAAGATGTCTGCCATCTCCTTTGAGAAACAGAGTGGAGGCAGCAGTCGCAGGATGTTTGTGGATGCGCATCCAGTGAAGATGTGGTCGTCGAAAAGGAGGCGAGAACGTATATCCTTATGCGGCATGTCGAGCTCGACACCAATCATGAGGCCACGTCCACGGACGTCGGTGATATGCTTCTCTCTCTGTTGCAACTCGATGAGTTTCTTGAGCAAATATTCGCCTACTTCGTGCACATTGTTGACGAGATCTTCCTGCTCCATCACGTCGAGCACTGCCAGGGCAGCGGTACATGCAAGATGGTTGCCGCCGAAGGTGGTACCAAGCTGTCCGTATTCCGGTTTGAAGTCGGGCGAGATGAGAACGGCACCCATTGGGAATCCGTTGCCTATGCCCTTTGCGCAAGTGATGATATCTGGACGGATGTCGAGCCACTGATGAGCAAAGAACTTTCCGCTGCGTCCATATCCGCATTGTATCTCGTCGCAGACGAGCACTGTTCCATATTTCTTGCAGGCAGCCTGCAGGCCTTGTGCAAACTCTTTTGTCGCCAGTTTTATACCTCCCACTCCCTGTATGCACTCGATGATGCAGGCACAGACATCACCCTTGGCGAGTTCCTTCTCCCATGCCTCGAGGTCGTTGAGCGGAAGATAGGTCACATGGCCACCATCGTTAATGGGGGCAATAATCTTTGGATTGTTGGTCACCTCGACAGCCAAAGATGTGCGTCCGTGGAATGCTTTCACAGCAGAGAGCACACGCTTGCGACCATTTGTGAATGAAGCTAATTTCAGTGCGTTCTCGTTTGCCTCCGCACCACTATTGATGAGGAAGAGCTGGTAGTCGTCGTAGCCGCAAGCCTTTCCGAGTCTCTCAGCCAGCTGTTGCTGCAACTTATTGACGACTGAGTTAGAGTAGAATCCAAGCATGTTCATCTGCTTGGTCATCATGTCAACATAATGCGGATGGCAATGGCCAATGCTTATCACTGCATGTCCTCCATAGAGGTCAAGATATTCCTGGCCTTTGTCGTCCCATACATTGCAGCCTTTGCCTTTAACGATGTTTATGTCAAATAATGGATATACGTCGAATAAATTCATTTTCAATATTTATTAGAATGCAGATGATTTGAGGTTCAGGCCAGTAGCCTCATCAAGACCAAACATGATGTTCATATTCTGCACGGCTTGGCCCACGGCACCCTTCAGCAGATTGTCGATAGTAGAGGTGACGAGGAGTTTATCGCCATACTTGTCGCAATGAACAAGGGCCTTGTTGGTGTTGACCACTTGCTTCATGTCTATTGCCTTGTCAACATAATGCGTGAAGCGTGCATCGCGATAGAAGGCCTTGTAGGCCTCGACTATCTCTTCCAACGGGCGGTCGGTCTTAATTACTTCCGTAGCGAATATGCCGCGTGAGAAGTCGCCTCGATATGGAATAAAATCTATGTCGGCATCAAGATGTCCCTGCACTTGCCTTAGACTCTGTCTTATCTCTGGCACATGCTGATGGGTGAACGCCTTGTAGATGCTCATATTATTGTTTCGCCACGAGAAGTGAGTGGTGGCAGTAGCTTTCTGACCTGCTCCCGTACTTCCTGTGATGGCGTTTACTGCCACTGAGCCCTTAATGAGTCCCATGCTTGCAGCAGGAAGGAGGCCGAGCTGTATGCAAGTGGCGAAACACCCTGGATTGGCCACATGCTGTGCTTTCGCAATTCGTTCCTTGTTGATTTCGGGAAGGCCATACACATAATCGTGACCTGGGGCTTCCAGGCGGAAGTCTTGCGCAAGATCGACTATCTTCACATTCTCCGGTATGGAATGTTCCTTGAGAAATGCCTCGCTCTTGCCATGTCCAAAACAGAAGAACACGACATCGACACTGTCAAAGGGCATCTCTGACGTGAAACACAATTCTGTATCTCCATAGAGTCCCTCATGAACATCGGCAACGGGATTGCCTGCGTTGCTCTCCGAATTGGCAAACACTATCTCAGCCTCGGGGTGGTTGAGCAGCAGGCGGATGAGTTCACCGCCCGTATATCCCGCTGCTCCCAATATTCCTACTCGTACCATTTTTACAGTATTCCCTTCTTTGGTGCAAGAACCCACAACAACAGATAAAGCAGTAAGCCTGAGCCCCATCCGAGGATGAGGGCAACAAAGGCAAGTCTCATGATAAGAGAATCAATGCCGAAATACTCTGCGAGGCCACCGCATACGCCGCCTATCTTCTTGTCAGTGTCTGACAAATAAAATTTCTTGTTCATAAACATATTTATTTTAGTTTATTGTTCTTTCCTAATTTTATGGTATTACCCTCTCCTCAGGTATTATCTCTCATTCGGATGAATGCCGTAATAAACCCTGAGCGGTGTGCTCGACACCTTGATAAAGCCTTTAGCCTCATCAGCGGTCCAGCCGGTCTGTGTCTCGCCATATTCGCCAAGCTTTGACTTGGTGAGATCGTTGTCGGAGTCAATACCCACGGTTTCGAATCCATAAGGACGGAGCTTGAGGATTGCCGTTCCTGTGACATTGCGCTGCGAAGAGGTGAGCATAGCCTCGATATCCGGCATCACTGGTTCCAGATACTGACTCTCGTGGAGGAACATGCCATACCAGTTTGCCACCTGGTCTTTCCAGTATTGCTGCCACTTGCTGAGGGTCGATTTCTCAAGCAGACGATGGGCCTCGATGATGAGCTTCGGTGCCGCTGCCTCAAAGCCCACGCGCCCCTTTATGCCGATAATGGTGTCGCCCACATTAGCATCACGGCCGATGGCGTAAGACGCTCCTATCTCCTCAATCTTCTGGATAGCAGCCACCTTGTCGTCAAACTTCTCGCCATTGACGGCCACTATCTCGCCCTTGTCAAAAGTAATCTTCAGTGTAGCTTCCTTCTCCTCGGCGGTGACATGCTTCAAGTATGCCTCCTCAGGCAAGCCCTGTGTCGGGTCGAGCAGCTCGCCGCCACAGATACTTGTTCCCCATATACCCACATTATACGAGTACTTCAACTTGGTGAAGTCGGCAAAGAAGCCATGTTCGTTGAGATAGTCCACCTCTTCCTTACGGGTAAGTTTCTTGTCGCGAGTAAGGGTGATAATCTCCACACCCGGAGCCATCACGAGGAATGTCATGTCAAAACGTATCTGGTCGTTACCTGCACCCGTAGAACCATGTGCTATGGCATCGGCACCTATCTCCTTGGCATAGCGTGCGATGGCTATAGCCTGGAAGATGCGCTCTGACGATACCGAGATGGGATAGCAATTGTTGCGGAGCACATTTCCGAAGATCATGTATTTCAACGATTTCTCATAATATTCATGAGTGACATCGAGGGTGACGTAAGCCACGGCGCCGAGCTTATAGGCATTCTCCTCGTTTTTCTTCAACTGTTCTGCGCTGAATCCGCCAGTGTTGGCACATGCAGCATAAACATCATAACCATCCTCCTTCAGTTTCATCACTGTATAGGAGGTGTCCAATCCGCCTGAGAAGGCGACTACTACTTTCTTGTTTGCCATATATCGTATTGTTTTGTCTTTCTATTTGTTTACTAATCTTTATTGTCAGGGGCCTCAAGGATTTTTATCCTGTCAAGCACCTCTTGAGGAATCTTTGCAGGCAGATGCTCGTCTGGATCATAGAGCATGGCTGTACAGATACAATACTTCCTGCCCGTACGATGCAGCACATCCACATTGATACATCCTTCGCATCCGCGCCAGAACGCCTCGTCGTCGGTAAGATCCGCAAAGGTGACGGGCTGATAGCCTAACTGTGTGTTCATCGCCATCACTGCCGCACCGCTGGTGAGTGAGAAGATCTTCGCATGTGGCCAACGGGTACGTGCCAACGTAAACGTCATGTCCTTTATCTTCTTTGCCACACCGAGATGACGATAGTCTGGATGGACAATAAGTCCTGACGTGGTGACATATTGTTTGTTACCCCATGTCTCGATATAGCTAAAACCTGCGAAGTTCTCGCCTTCAAGGGCTATCACCGCCTTTGCCTCCTTCATCTTGGTGGCAAGATATTCGTGTGTTCGTTTTGCAATTCCTGTTCCGCGAACCTTTGCCGCATCGGCTATAGTCTGCAAAATGGTATCAACATACTTCTCGTGCGAAGAGTCTGCTACCAACACTTTAATTTCTTCCATTGCTGTTTGAAGATATACTTTTTGTTTTCTTTATTGTTTATTCGTCTTGTTTAAAACATATTTGGCACCACCTTGCTCAAAGCCGACACTACATCGTGCTCTGACGCGGCCTCGCTTATCACGATAAAGATCGTGTCGTCGCCCGCTATGGTACCTAATATATAAGGTATATTACTATTGTCTATGTTATACGCTATGCTACTGGCATATCCCGGACGAGTCTTTATCACACCCATATTACCCGAGAACTGAATGGAAAGAAACCCTGGCACCTGCATCATCTCCTTCACCTGTGCAGGACTGCTTATACGCTTATACATTGCCACATTAGGCAACACATAGACATAATTTCCTCCCATGCTGGCAGCTTTTGCCACCTTTAGCTGTTTCAAGTCTCGGCTCAACGTTGCCTGCGTCAGCTGGAATCCTTCTTTCTGCAGAGCCACAAGCAGTTCTTCTTGACTGCCCATTTCCCTACTCGAGATTATCATCCTAAGAGTCTCAAGTCTATCTTTCTTTGTCTTCATTGCTGCATGTTTATACGTTTTCAGCCGCAAAGGTATTAATATTTATGCAAACATCCAAATTATTTTCCACTTTTTTGAAGAGAAACAACAAAAAAATGCCTTAAAGCAATATTTTGGCATTTTTTCAGTTATGTGGTGACTGGCAGTTGCCAACTACAGAGGTTTGGCAGAACTTGAATAATAGTTCTAAATACGTTTGGCTGCCTGACTTGCATTAGTTGATAGTAAACAGACTATACTAATGATGTATGGATAAGTGTTCATGCGCTGTCAGGACGCACGTCCTAATGGTGTCAGGAAGTAAGTCCTTGTGGCGTTAGGACGACCGACTTGCAAGTCGCCTCAACACGATTGGGCTACTGAGCCTAAATAAGGGATAAAAAAGAAGGCGGGGAATCTCTCCTCGCCTCTTTTTTCGTTTCAACGTCAGTAACTTCTGACGGAATGCGGAATTACTTTCCGTGATGCTCGTCAGAAACTGTTAACTTCTTGCGGCCCTTGGCACGACGAGAAGCCAATACTCGACGTCCGTTCTTAGTAGCCATTCTCTCGCGGAAGCCGTGCTTGTTCACTCTTCTTCTGTTGTGTGGCTGAAATGTTCTTTTCATTGCTATTAAATATTTAATTTTTTGTTATTTCCGTTCTTTTGGGGTGCAAAAGTACTCATAATTTTCGAAATAACCAAGAAATATGTCATTTTTAGCTAAAACTTTTATGTTTTTTTCGAGAAAAACGACAAAAATCCAATTTTTTGCAGTAACTTTGCACCGAAAAATGAAAAAATAACATATTTATTAGTTACATAAAGTATATGATTAATTCACAAGACATTAAGAAGGGTACAGCTATCCGCATGGACGGCGGCATTTGGGTTTGTATCGATTTCCAGCACAGGAAGCCAGGTAAGGGCAACACTGTAATGAACACTAAACTGAAGAACGTGACCGACGGACGTGTGCTTGACCGCACATTCCAGGTTGGTTTTAAACTCGAGGACGTGATCATCGAGCGTCGTCCTTATCAGTATCTTTACGAAGATGCAACAGGCCGTATCTTCATGAATCAGGAGACATTCGAACAGATTCCTATCGCCAACGACCTCGTTATCGGTCATGAGTACATGAAGGAGAGCGACATCGTTGAAGTTGTCACCGACACAACTGACGGAACAATCCTCTATGCAGAAATGCCTGTAAAGACCTACCTCCGTGTTACTCACAGCGAGCCAGGTGTAAAGGGCGATACTGCAACAAACGCCACAAAGCCTGCCACTCTTGAGACAGGCGTGGAAATCCGCGTGCCTCTGTTTATCAACGAGGGCGACCTCATCCAGGTTGACACCCGCGATGGTAGCTATCTCCAGAGAGTAAAGGAATAACTCACAAAGCAACGAGTGTGGGGTGATGAAAGACTTCACTCCACACCCATCAATCCTCACTCCACAATAAAGCAATGACCTACTCCATCATCGTTCCTGTTTTCAATCGTCCAGACGAAATCGACGAGCTCCTTGAAAGCCTCTGTCGTCAGACATATAGCGACTTTGAAGTGATAATAGTCGAGGACGGCTCTGACAAACCGTGCAAAGACGTGTGCGACAAATATCAGGAGCTGTTGGACTTAAAATACTTCAAGAAGGGAAATTCCGGACCAGGACAGAGCCGCAATTATGGAGCGGAACGTTCAAAAGGCGACTATCTCATAGTGCTCGACTCTGACGTCGTGCTGCCCGAAGATTATCTAAAGACTATTAACGAAGAGCTGAAACGAGAACCTGCAGAGGCTTTTGGAGGTCCCGACCGCTCGCACGACTCGTTTACCGAGACGCAAAAGGCGATAAGCTATTCGATGACATCATTCTTCACTACCGGTGGCATCAGAGGAGGCAAAAAGAAACTCGACAAGTTCTATCCGAGATCGTTCAACATGGGCATTCGCCGCGACATCTATCTCCAGCTCGGAGGATTCTCAAAGATGCGTTTCGGTGAAGACATCGACTTTTCAATCAGAATCTTTAAGGCAGGCTGTCGTTGCCGTCTCTTTCCCGAAGCATGGGTGTGGCATAAGCGTCGCACCGACATGCGAAAATTTTTTCGCCAAGTATATAACAGCGGCATCGCACGCATCAACCTCTACAAGCTCTACCCCGAGTCGCTGAAAATCGTACACCTGTTGCCGATGGTGTTCACCATAGGCGTCATCGCTCTCTTCCTCGTAGCTTGTGCGGCACGAGTGATGATGGTGTATGGCAATCCACAAGACTTCTTCACATGGTACTACGTGGTATTAGCATCCCTTACACCTATTATTATATATTCTTTGATAATATTCACCGACTCTGCCATAAAGAACAGAAGCCTACCCATTGGGGTCATTTCCATTGGAGCAGCTTTCGTACAACTCATGGGCTACGGATTTGGATTCATAGAGGCATGGTGGAAACGATGCGTACTAAAAAAAGACATATTCCAAGCTTTCGAAAAATCGTTCTATGACTAAACTATCCATCAAAGACTGGGACGAGGCGGACATGCCACGCGAGAAACTCGAGAGACTGGGGGCAGAGGCACTGAGCAACGCCGAACTTCTCGCCATACTTATCGGCTCCGGCTCTGCCGAAGAAAGCGCCGTTGACCTCATGAAGCGAGTGTTGCACGGCTGTAAAAACAATCTCAACACATTAGGCAAAAGGACCATCAACGAACTTTGTGCATACAAGGGAATAGGACCGGCAAAGGCTATAACCATTCTCGCGGCATGCGAACTCGGCAAAAGACGACAGCTCGAAAAGGCTGAGGAACGCGAAAACCTCAATTCCGCATCAGCTATATACGAACACATGCACCCAATAATGCAAGATCTTGACGTGGAAGAAGCATGGATATTGCTGATGAACCAGAATTTCAAGCTGATAAAGAAAATACGCATTTCGCATGGAGGCTTCAGTGAAACCGCAGTAGATGTGCGCGTAATAATGAAAAACGCATTGCTATCCAACGCTACCGTTCTTGCACTATGCCACAATCATCCAAGCAACAACATCCGCCCAAGTAACGACGATGACCGTATCACCAAACGCATAAAAGACGCATGCCAACTGATGCGCGTCTTTTTCCTCGATCACCTCATCATCACAGACGGCAAATACTATTCGTATAGTGAAGAAGGCAGGCTATAAGCTTGCAGTCAGCCAACCTACTGGCATATTTAACATTTTTTCTCTGCTACCGACGCAAGTTTTTCCAAAATACTTTGTTTATATGACGTAAACAATAAAAAAAGAAAAACATGAAAAGAACAAGAACATTTATCTATGCCATGGTGGCACTCCTGTCTGCGGCATTCACACTGCAGTCATGCCTTGACGATGACGACGACAATTATATCAGCATCGATCCAGACACTGCAGTTGGTATTGTAACCCTGAAGCCATCTCAGTCAAACAATGGCAGCTGGCTAATACAATTGACCGACTCCTCGTTCGCCCAATGTTCAAATATCAAGAAATATCCCTACGGCGACAAGGAATACAGAGCGTATATCTACTTCAAGTATGATTCCGAGCCAAACTTGACATGCGTGTTGCCGTCGATAACAATCACACATATCGACACCCTGCTCACCAAGCCTCTTGCACCAGCTCTCGAATCAGCAGAAGCTAACGACATGGCTTACGGCAACGACCCTGTTGAAATCGTTAAAAGCTGGGAGACCAGTGCAGAAGACGGATATATGAACATCAGGTTCCGCACCAACTGGCTGCCTGGAAGCCGACACAGAGTAAGCCTCGTGCGCATTGCCGACGAAGACGGGATGCCCACATTTGTGTTCCATCACGATGCACAAGGACAGACTGGAGGTCAGACTGGAGACGGCATGGTGGCATTCTTCCTCGACCTGCCTATAGACACCGACAGGGTGCCAGGCAACATCAAGATTAAGTGGAAATCATTTACAGGCGAGAAGTCACAGACTTTCAAATACATTCCAAGAAGCAACTAAATGAACATCTTCGGACACACAGACGAAAAAGACATGGCAGAAGGTATTCGCAAGGGCAACAACCGTGCGATGCGCTCCTTCTATGCCTCTTTCGGCAGCCAACTGACAGCTGTGTGTTCAAGATACATCTCGGACGAAGACGACGTAAAAGACGTTATGCAGGATGCTATGATTAGCATCATACAACATATCGACAACTTTACATACCATGGAAAAGGCTCGTTGAGAGCTTGGGCAACACGCATCGTCGTGAACCAAGCTCTCAACTTTATTAAATCAAGACAACGCTTTGACGAGACCTTCACCGACGATGACATCAATTCAATAGCTCATACATCGGACGCCAACGATGAACCCGACATAGGCGATATTCCGGCAGAAGTCATCCACAAGATGATCAGCCTTCTGCCAGAAGGATACAGAACGGTATTTAACCTCTACGCCATAGAGGGGAAAAGCCACAAAGAGATCGCAGATATCCTCGGTATCAAGGCAGATTCGTCAGCATCGCAGCTACATCGTGCAAAAAACATACTGGCGCGGGAAATAAACAAATATAAAAAAGAAAAAAACAGAATACAATCATGACAGAAAAGTGGAGAAAACAGATTCAAGACAAGATTGACGGCTTGCAAAAACCGGCTGTTGAGCTGTCGTGGTTGGACATTGACAAGGCTCTTGAAGCACGACAGACAGCAAGCAAGACTACCACCGTACAGTTATGGACCCGCAGGATTGCCATTGCCGCGTCTATCGCCTTACTCGTCGTAGGTGGCGGCAAACTTGCTTTCATGAACGACAGCGAGACGTCGCCGACACCATCCACGATGATGGCATCGAGAAGTAAGAATATCGACGGAGACAAGTCATCCACACTATCAGCAAAGGAGAGCCTGAAGCACGAGGCATCGTCAAGCTTTGAGCATATTGCAAAAGTAAACGCCTCGACTTATGCAGCCACACCTACTCCGACGTATGTGTCGGCGACAGCAGCTGCTCTTTCCCAAAACATTGAGACTAAAGACATTTACGAGGAGAGAGAGGATAGCAAGGCTGTCACGCGGCAGATAGCTGAAAAGAGGGAGACACAACAGATAGCTGAAAAGGGTAAGACACGACTGAGAGCCGAGCAGAGGGAGACACTACAAAAGGCGAAGGAGAAACAGTCATTCGATCTCCTTGCGACATCATTCGACAACCAGCAGCAGTATGCCAAGACAAAGAAACGCTCGAGTGGCTTTGCAGCAGAGCTTCACGCACAAGGACTGCTGGCAACAAACAATACGGTCAACGGCGACATGGCGTTCATTAAGTCGCATACCATAAGCTACGCCCCTGCGTATGGCAACGGAGAGATGCAAATGGCAGGACTCGCCTATCCTCTCATTAACTACACGACTAACGAGCAACCTGGTCTCGATTATGAACACGACATACCCATTCGTGCAGGTCTCAGCGTCCGCTATAACATCAACGACCGCTGGAGCATCACTACTGGAGTAAACTATACTTACCTCCACTCATCAACATCCATAAATGACAAACGGTATGGAGATCAGCGCCTGCATTATATTGGCATACCACTATCGGCAGGATATAACGTCTGGAGCAACAAACATCTGACGCTATATGTGTCGGCAGGAGGTACCATGGAGAAGCTTGTCAAGGGCGAACAAACATTCAATGACGACAAGACCAAGATAGAAGAGAGCCGTCTCCAATGGTCGCTACAAGCGGCAGCTGGTGCAGAATATAACGTGAACAAGACGTTGGGACTGTTTCTTGAGCCGGGAATAAACCATTATTTCGACAATCACTCTGACGTAGAGAACATTTACAAAGACAAGCCTTGGAGCTTTAGCCTGAACTTCGGTGTCAGAATAAATATGGGTCGTTAGTCGATGTCGATAGCCTCAACACTCATCACATTGTCAGCAGTTATTCCCGAAGAACATCTTATCTCAATATGGTCGGTCGCAACTGGCGATATGGTAAAACGTCGGCAAGCCTGTTCGTCAATGTCACCATTGCAAATATAGTCAAATCCATTAACAGACAGCGTCGCTCCGCGTTTCATTCCCCGCAAGGTGACACGCACCCATCCGCAGAACGGGGAAGGAGACAAATAGGTAAGCGACGTAGGTGTGGCTGATATCTTCTTACAGGAATATATATGACGGATGTATTGTGGCGTATATGGCTCAGACGGTTCGTAATATGATCCTGACGACACCCTGACTGGCAACAACATCGGAGCTGGAAGCTCATCGATATTCCATTTATCATACATCGCCAACGAATTAAAGCACTCGTCATTCCCGTTTGTCTCAGCAGGAGCCATCACCCACGACCAATTACTGTCAGACACATAAGACTGTCGTTGACCATCTGGATATCTACACCAGACGGTCAACGACAGATGCTTACTCTTTATCTCTCTCAAAAAAGGAGAATACCACACGGCTATCCTACATGTGTCATCTGTAATATAAGGCAAGATGTCGCAGCCAATGCTTTTCAACACCTTGTCACCTTGCTTATAAGGGGCAAGTATGTCGGTCGTGGCATTATATCCATTGACATATATGCACACACGACCGCCACTAATTGCCTCAAGACGAGCTTCTACTGGCTGTGACGGCAAGATTAAGGTACGAAGAAACCACAGTTGACTGTCGCCAACGGAATCTGCACTTATCCATTGACGACACCAACCACCCGCACTCATTACAGCCGGACAGCAGATAAGGAAGAGAAGCGAAAACAGAAGCCTTATCATAATATGCGTGATACCTGTCCCGCCTTGACCTTTATCGTCGTCTCCTTACCGTTGAACCGAATAGTTACCTTACCATCATTCACAGCTTTCAGAGTCAGAGTAACGACCTTACCTTCTGACCATGTCATGCTGACTGTATAGCCTCCTCTTGCACAAATGCCTGATACGCTACCCTCATTCCACTGTTCAGGCAGTGCGGGAAGCAGGTCAATAGTGGTGCCATCACTTTGTAACAACATCTCACAGACGCCAGCTGTTCCACCGAAGTTTCCGTCAATCTGGAATGGCGGATGAGCATCAAACAAGTTTGGATATGTGCCACCCGAGCGGCGACGGTCCTCGCCCTCATAGCCATCTGGTGATACGTATGTCAGGAGTTTCTGATATATATGGTATGCCTGGTCGGCCTTGCCTAATCGGGCCCAGAGGTTGATACGCCATCCCGTGCTCCATCCTGTGGTATTGTCTCCCTTTATCTCAAGCGACTTCTGGCAAGCTGCCATCAGGTCGGGCTGACACGAAGTGATGTGAGTGCCTGGATAGAGACCTATCAGGTGTGACTGATGACGATGCTGCCAATCCCAGTCGTCCCAGTCGTGATACCACTCTTGTATGTTGCCGCGTTTGCCTATGGTGTATGGATGCAACCGTGCCATTGCCTCCTCCATTTCCTTACGCAAGGCATCGTCCTGTCCAAGCAGTTTAGCCGCTTCTATCGTATTCTTAAACAGTTCGCGTATTATGGCAAGATCGGCTGTACCGCCATAACATGTCATTCCGTGATAACCCTTGTCGGTCTTATACTCATTCTCAGGCGATGTTGAAGGAGCAGTTATCAGCTCTTGTGGATTATTCGGATTTTCCACGAGCCAGGCAAGACAAAATTCAGCAGCGCCTTTCATCAGAGGATATGCTGTAGTCTTCAGGTAGTCAATATCCATAGTGTATTGATACTTGTCCCATAAGGCATTGACAAGCCATGCGCCTCCCATATTCCAGTTTGCCCATTCCGGCTTCTCGTTTTTCTCTCCCACAGGATTGGTCATAGCCCATATATCACTATTGTGACTTGAACACCATCCACGTTCAATACCATAATAATTCCTTGCTGTATGCTTGCCGTTAGCCGCTAACGAGGCAATGAAGTCGTCGAGCGGCATTGTCATTTCCGGAAGGTTTGACGGACATGCCGGCCAGTAGTTCTCCTCTAAATTGATGTTTACTGTGTAATTTCCTCTCCACGGCGAATACAGATGAGGTGTCCACAGTCCTTGGAGGTTGGCAGGGACGCCCTTTGTACGTGAGCAACTGATCAACAGGTATCTTCCATATTGTGCGTAAAGGGTTTCAAGATATGGATTACCGCCCTTGTTGTCAGTGTATTCTAATAATTGTTGATTTGTAGGACGCTTGTTGTCAAACACAGGCTTACCTAATCGCAAACGAAATCGTCCGAATAATTCGACATAATCGGAGATGTGCCTATTGCGCAACGCGTCGTAGGAGAAATTGACAAGATGCCATGCGTCGTCTGCAGCATTTGCAAGATAGTCAGCTCCTTGGCTTACCGGATGCTTGTCGCTGCCGCTAAAGCTCGTCTCATTAACGAAAAATAATGTTGCCGTAGTAGCACCAGAAATGGTGATCGTAGAATCTGAGGCATGGATCACTCCCTCATCTGACAAAGCCTTCAAGATAGAGCAGAAGTGTATTGAATGTAGCTCATCGCCAGTAGCATGTCCTATGACGGTGACCTGATTATCAGAGGCTTTCGAGTGGTGTGGCACTTGTCCCGTCAGACTAACCTTTACATTGAGCATTCCCTTGACATTTGCCTTTAGTCTTATGGCTATCACCTTGTCTGGATTAGAAGCGAAA
The DNA here is from genome assembly GCF_002251245.1 of Prevotella sp. P5-92. Taxonomy (GTDB): domain Bacteria; phylum Bacteroidota; class Bacteroidia; order Bacteroidales; family Bacteroidaceae; genus Prevotella. The sequence continues at coordinate 219,692 of NZ_NPJG01000042.1, read as the reverse complement.
TACTCTCGTTCGTAGGTCACACCTCGTCTTGTATATCTGTCGCGGCATATCGCATTGTTAATATCGAGTTCACGATAATAGTCTGTGACAGTCTTATCGAGATTATGGTCATACATCGCGTCATTGTCTTCAATATTCATAGTCAGCAGAGGCTGATATAAACGTGAGTTATGTCCCTGAACATGCAGTTGTAGAGAATCGGCGAGAGCATAGTCCTCATTAAACAAGGCCTTCCTTATCTCTGGTATCCACTTATGGACTCCTGCATCCTCGTTGATGTCAATAGGTTCGCCTGTCCACAGTGTGATATCATTCAGATATATTGTATTCACATCAGCTCCGCCATAAACGAGTGCGCCCATCTTGCCATTTCCTATCGGCAACGACTCCTCGAAATATTGTGCTGGACGATCATACCATAATTTTAACGGAAGTGTTTGGGCTTTTGCGGCAGTAGCAAGAAGCAATAGAATCAGCAATACATTATTTTTCATTGTTTATAAAAGTAATAGTTGTTATGGTTTGTATGGAAAAAATTGTCCCGAATGTTCGTTCTTTCGAATATTCGGGACAACATATTAAGAGTTACTAAGCATCGATATTTGCGTAAGTGGCGTTCTTTTCGATAAACTCGCGACGTGGTTCCACGTCATCACCCATCAACATGGAGAATATCTCGTCAGCCTCAGCAGCATTCTCTATGGTCACCTGCTTAAGCAGACGTGTCTGCGGGTTCATGGTGGTCTCCCAAAGCTGTTCGGGGTTCATTTCACCAAGACCCTTATAACGCTGGGTGTGAATGGTCTTTCCGTCATCTATACCGTTACTCCATTTATCGAGGAAAGCCTGCCGCTGCTGTTCGGTATAGCAGTATTCCTTTGCCTTGTTCTTATATGTACACAAGTACAATGGAGGAGTTGCGATATACAGATGTCCCTCTTGTATCACCTTTGGCATGAAGCGGTAGAAGAGTGTCATGATGAGTGTGTCGATGTGTGAGCCATCGACGTCGGCGTCGGTCATGATGATAATCTTGTCGTAGCGCAGCTTGTCGATATTTGCCTCTTTGTCTCCCTCGCCTTCTACTCCAAAGCGAACGCCAATACTCTGTATGATGTTCATAACAGACTCACTCTCAAACACCTTATGCCACATCACCTTCTCCACGTTGAGGATTTTTCCTCTTAGGGGAAGTATGGCCTGTGTATAACGGTCGCGACCCTGCTTTGCCGATCCACCGGCAGAATCACCCTCGACAAGGAATATCTCACATGCTTTCGGGTCTTTGTTTGAACAGTCAGCGAGCTTGCCTGGCAGTCCGCCACCTGTCATGGGGTTCTTTCGCTGTACGCTCTCGCGGGCCTTGCGTGCGGCGATACGTGCTGTAGCGGCCAAAATCACCTTATCGCAAATCTGCTTTGCCTCTTTTGGATGTTCCTCCAAGTAGTATGTCAAAGCCTCGCCTACAGCCTGCTGTACAGCACCTGTAACCTCAGAGTTTCCGAGTTTTGTCTTTGTTTGTCCCTCAAACTGTGGCTCAGCCACCTTTATAGAGATAACGGCGGTCAGTCCCTCACGGAAGTCCTCACCGGCAATCTCAATCTTTGCCTTCTCAATTTGTTTTGAAATGGCAGGATCTGAGTCTGCATACTTTTTCAGAGTACGGGTGAGAGCCATACGGAAGCCCACGAGATGTGTACCACCCTCAATGGTGTTAATGTTATTGACATAAGAGTGAATATTCTCCGAATAGTCGGTATTATACATCACTGCCACCTCGATAGGAATGCCCTGTTTCTCTGTCTTCAGATAGATGACATCGTCAAACAGATGCGTGCGATGACGATCTACATAACGCACAAATTCCTTCAGTCCGTCTTTTGCATGGAACACCTCCTGACGCACCTTACCTTCCTCGTCAGGACGCATGTCGGTGAGCGTTATGGTGATGCCAGCATTCAGATATGCCAGTTCCCTCATACGCTTTGCAATGATGTCATACTTGTATGTTGTTGTGGTAAACACGGTAGGGTCTGGCCAGAACTGCTGTCTTGTACCACGCAAGCCGGTAGTACCTACCACCTTCACCGGATAGAGAGGCTTACCCTTCTCATATTCCTGCTGATATATCTTCCCGTCCCTGAAGACTTGAGACAACATTCGGGTAGAAAGGGCGTTAACGCAACTTACACCCACACCATGCAATCCACCGCTGACCTTGTACGAACCCTTGTCGAACTTTCCACCAGCGTGCAGCACTGTCATCACGACTTCAAGAGCCGACTTATGCAGTTTCTCGTGCTCATCCACGGGAATACCACGTCCATTGTCCTGTACGGTTATTGATTCATCTTCGTTTATAGTGACTTCTATATGCGTACAGTATCCTGCCATAGCCTCGTCGATAGAGTTATCGACAGTCTCATTGACAAGATGATGAAGACCTTTTTCGCTTATGTCTCCTATATACATTGCCGGTCGTTTTCTGACGGCCTCAAGTCCCTCGAGTACCTGTATATTACTCGCGGAATAATTACTTTCTTTAGTTATATCTTCTGCCATTTCTTTTACAGTCAAATTTCACAGCGCAAAGTTACACAAAATTTATGAGATAGAGAAATATTTAAAGGTAAAAAATGTATAAAAAACAAAAACAGGTTGCATCCTATTAAGACACAACCTGCATGTATGCGGTAATTTAATAATTATCCCAGCTTATTGATATGAAGGGCAAGGCTTGACTTGATATTAGCAGCCTTGTTCTTGTGTATGATGTTGGTCTTTGAAAGCTTGTCCAGCATCTTCTGTACACTAGGATACAACTTCACAGCTTCTTCCTTGTCTGTGAGAGCGCGCAACTTGCGAACAGCGTTGCGCATTGTCTTTGCATAATACTTGTTATGCAGCGCCTTTTTCTTGTCCTGGCGGATTCTCTTGATTGATGATTTGTGATTTGCCATCTTTTTAATTATCTTTTTTATTTAGTAGTCCCTAGGAGAGTCGAACTCCTCTTTAGAGAATGAAAATCTCTCGTCCTAACCGATAGACGAAGGGACCATTATCGATTTGCGGGTGCAAAGTTACTGCTTTTATTTCAATCTCACAAATATTTTCAGTAAAAAATGCAATAATTTTATGTTTTTTGTACTTTTTGGCCATTTAAATCCTGTTTTAATTAGTTTTTCTGTATCTTTGCACTGCAAATATCTAATTCTCATTCGATATATGTTAGTAAAAACTAAGGCCATTGTACTACATTCGTTCAAGTATTCAGACAGCCGTCTGATTGTTGACCTTTTTACCCGCGAAAGTGGGCGAATGGCCATAGCCGTCACTATTTCTTCCAGCAGGAAGGGCAAGTTCACCAAGATGTTATTCCAACCACTGACCTTGCTCGACATAGAGGTTGACATACGTCAGAACGCCCAGTTGCAAAAGATCAAGGAGGCCACGGTATTTTTCCCGATGACGTCAATACCTTTCGAGCAGCACAAGTTGTCTATCGCCCTCTTTGTAGCGGAGTTTCTCTACCATGCGCTTAAAGGCGAACAAGCCAACGCCCACCTCTTCGACTACATTGAAGATAGCATAAGATGGCTCGACTATGCTGCTGGCGATTATGCTAACTTCCATATAGTCTTTCTCTTACGCTTGACTCTTTTCCTTGGTTTCATGCCAAATCTGGAGGGATATGCAGCGGGCGACCTTTTCGACTTGCGCAACAGTTCGTTTGTCAGCGTCATACCTCCTCACAGGGATTATCTCGCCTCTGACGAGGCTTCACTTGTCAACACCATGACGAGAATGAACTATCGCACCATGACACTCTTTCAAATGTCACATAACGAGCGCAACCGCCTCCTTGACATCCTTATTCTATATTATAGGCTTCATCTTCCTGACTTTCCCGAGCTACGGTCGTTATCCGTGCTTCGCGAGATATATTCATAGCAAAGTCCTAATTCTTCTCTTTCCCCGAGAACTTCCTGGGCTGGGCGTCTCTTAGTAGCCTGCGTACATCAGCAGCTGTAAACGGCAACTTACCGCGGCCCAATTCCGGAGCATTAAACGACTTCAGACTGTTGTCATAAAAACGGGGATTTGACTGAGGGAGTACAAATGGTTTGTGGGCTTTGCCTTCTCGGTCAACGTAACAGAAATATGGTTTGCCGTACAATCCGTCGTCACGTTTGCTGGCAAAGACAAACCAGCGGCTGTTGCTGCTCCAGCTGTGATAAGTATCGCTTCGTGGACTGTTCACCGTCGAAAGGCTGTCAACCTTTAGCGTCTTGAGATCTATCATCCGAAGGTCGGCCTCACGGTGCCAGATAGGGAAAGTGCCATAGTCTTGAACAGAATAAAGCAGGCGTTTCCCATCGGGCGACACACGCGGATGACACACGCTTGTCCCTGCTTCGAGAAGAGTGTCAACGGCTGAACCGAATGTCTCTCCTGAGACATCAAAACTGATTTTGCAAAGCTTATATTGAAGACTCTTGACAGCCGTCTCCGGATCCAGGTTCTCTTCTCCTGCAACAAATGGGCTTCGTGCAGTACAGAAGTATATCTCTTTCCCGTCAGGCGAGAAGGTAGGGAATGTCTCAAGCCACATCGAGTCTGACAGCTCCTTGCAACTTTTCACGCGGCCGTCAACAATGTCAGCCACATACACATCAGACTTTGTGTCAAACACTTCCAAGCGCTTACTGCCTGAGGAATGGAAAGCTGGAATGATCTTGTTTGCTGAGAAGACTATATGACGCCCGTCAGGATGAAACGAGAAATATACACTCCCTGAGGGCATGCTATCGGTCTTTATGTCAAGAATCGACAAATTGCCATCGCGGTTGAGCACAGCGCCGCCTCCCTTTCCCCTTACATAAAACATACTTAGGCGCGAGTCTTGCTGGCTATAAGTGTGACAATTCATACATCTATTCCCCACCCTCTCATAGTCGCAGAAGTTCCTTGTCTCAAAGTTTTCCACACAACGCTCTTGCAATTGCAGGTTGCTATACACCTCATAGTCGGGTTCTATCATGCGGTAGGTGAGATAGGGGTCTAAACTATCAGGAACGACGGTCCACGTGAATGGTCTGTATTCGACCCACTCCTTCTCTTGTCCCACATGGACGTTGACCTCGATGGTCTTACCAACTTTTTTTGATAGCATTTCCTTCCAAGCGTCATCATCGAACGCCACCTCGTCGCCTCTACTCTCCACCATCAGTTCCCCATCTACAAACACGCGAACATCCCTTGCCTTATCATTACGTATAACAAAGTTGAGAGGTGCTATGTTTACCGGTATGGTGACGTTGGCATAGTCAGGATAGATAGGGGCATCCATATCTGCAGCCACCTCTACCCTATTGTCGCAAGCAGCAAAAAGCATCACTGCCGCCAATATATAAAAAAACTTTCTTTTCATTTTCTGTCCTTCGCTTTATACAATTCTCGATACATTGGCACCACGGGATTCCCGTAATAAGGGATGTAATATTGCTGCATATCATCAACAAACATGTCACGTGCCCCGACCAGATAATCCGTACATAACAGATAGTCGAGCGCCATGCGATTTCTCGGATTAGCCTTCAGAAGCGTTGTCAAGATATCACGACAGTTAGTGCTTACACGAATGGTGTCATCCTTAACCATATACTGTTGCATACTCCTTAGCCGTGGGCTGAAATGTCCCGGTCTGTTTGCCTTCGACCATCTGCTATAAGCGAGAGTGTTGTCGAGGATACGCAGATATTTCATTGCCGCTTCATCATCGCCTGCTACAAGATTGACTTCCGCCAGACGTTTTATCATACGCACATTGCGGTTGTCGCGCGAGAAGACACACGACAGCAGAGCCTCTCGTTCAGCCATCGTCATGTCGCCAAGTGCGAAGTACAATTCCGCTACCATCTTTATCTCTACCGTCGAAGACTCAGGGCCAATGTTATAGAGAGTGCCGAGATTGACGGGCTTGACGCTGTTTATTGAATACGGCAGTTCTCCTCGTCTTGCCTTTGCAAGATAATAGAAGAACGACACCTCCCGTGAAGGATTATCCATCTTGCTCACCTTCTCTATCAGTTCGTCATACCTGCCAAAGTAATACAGGTTGTCGGCTTCAAGATAATCCTCAAGGTCAGAGCGCGGCATTATGGGTTTCCCTAATCCCGGGTAGGTACGGCATGTGTCGGGATTTACGGGATAAAAGATGTCTGACTTCAGATAGACGGCAATCAGCATGACTGCTACAATAAGCGGTCCTGACACGCGCCTTACCTTTCTTGACAAATATGCCGAGATGGCCTCTCCCGTCAACACCATCAACAGGAATACTACCACTCCCCAATTAAACATCCACAACGCCAATACTCCCAGGACAAAGAGGGAGACACTTCTTGAAAATGGCGACAACCCTGACACCATTGTGTAGATAAGTGCCATAAGCACACCGCCTTGCAAGCAGAGCATCGAAGACATGAGGTATTGCGGGTCAAAATTGCACGATGCCGCATATCCCATCACGCCGACTGTCAGAAGCAAGGCGACCCATCTGTTGTACCCCAACTTCTTCATCGTGAAGCAAGTAGAAGCACCCAGCGCAAGCACCAGAAGGGCGAAGACGGCCGCTCCTGCATACATATAGAAGAATAGCTGAGTCAGGAAATCTCCAACCAGACAGGCTGCCCATGCAGGACGGGAGGAGTATGACATCACGTAGTCTGACGTAAGCAAAAACAGTTGGTTCTGCTCCTTATAATAAAAGGTATAAGAGTAATTGAACTGAAAGAATGCCCATATTTGTAGCGCAAAGCACACCACAACCAAATATGAAAGCCATGAATATTTTACTTGCTGTTTCATGCGCTTATCTTATTTTCGTTTCCACTCGTTGGCCTGACAAGATATTAGCTCCCACTTCCCTACTGTCTATCTCCACTGGTCCTGAGATGAAGTCGGGCGTGTTGAAGGAGTAAAGGGACGATGAATAATAGTCAAGCGGATTCTTCTGGGGCAATAGGAATGCCTTCGTCGCTTTCCCTCGATCGTCGATACACGACAGATAGAGATGGGAGTACAGCCCATCTACACGTCGGCTGGTAAACACAAACCAGTGCGAGCCGATGCTCCAGTTATGGAAGCTGTCCGCATCGTTGCTGTTGGCATTATCAAGAGGCCATGCCTTCAAGGTCTTTAAGTCGAGTAGATACAGGTCGCTTTCCTTGTGCCAAATGGAGAAATAGCCATAGTCCATCTTGGTGAACATGAGGTATCTGCCATCATATGAGGGGCGTGGCCAGGTGACAGTCTTTCCTTCCCGCACAGCATTGTAGATCGTATCGACCTTATTGCCGTATCTACCGGTATTAGGGTCGAAGTCTATGCGGCAAAGATTGTATTTCTCTTCTTTAAAATGCAACGGGTAGTCTTGTTGCAGACATGTGAGATAGTAGAGTGAACGCCCGTCAGCGGAGAACACCGGTGAGTTTTCCGAATACAGTTTTGTGGAAAGAAGCGTATCGAGGATGAGTTCATGCCTCTCCACATCATAGACAAAGACATCCGAGGAGAGATCAAACACTTCCACCCTCTCGTCCTTCACCACATGAAAGCCCTGGCGAGTCTGGTTGGTGGAGAAGGCGCAATACTTTCCTGTTGGGTGCCAATAGGGATACACCATCGAGCCTTTTATGGAGTCGTTCTTCGCCTTCAAGATCTCTGTCTTGTCGCCCGTCTTAAACAGAGTGCCTCCATGGTCGCCACGGATATGAAACACATAGTTATCGGGATTTGTCTTGCAAGACGTATGGCAGTTGACACACATTCCCGGCACTTGGGTGTTCTCTATCAGAGGTCGTTCGTCAAAATTGTCTATGCGGCGCTCATAGAGCCCCATCTTGCTATACACTTCATACCCTGGCGCAATACGCCTATAGGTAAGTCCGTAGTCAGTCATCTCATACTGGCTGACCTCCATTGTGAAATCCTTATACCTACACCATCGGCCGTCTTTTTTTGTGCAGACAGAGAATGTCAGCATTCCTCCCTTGTTTCTGCCTACGAGGTCATGCCACTCGTCGATATCAAAGTCGGCATAGTCGCCTTGATGGTGTATCATGCCTTCTTTGCTTCCCTTTACGGTCACGTCAACCTTGTCCACGTTGTCTGTGACGTTAAAGTTCATTGGCGCGATGTTGGCTGGGATAGTCACTCCACAATAGTCGGGAAAGATAGCCGGCAGCTTGTTCACTTCCACCGCATTGTCAACCGCTTCGGTACATGCCGTCAGCAGCATCGTCACCGACAATAATATGCTATAAATATGTCTCATGTCTTCGTTTTATTTATTTCAAAAAATACCTCCACACCGACGAATTCTTATATCTCTCTATCTGTGCTTGTGTCAACTTGCCTTGCTGTGCATAGGCCAGGGCGACAGCTTCATCGCATGCGCGGGAGTTATACTTTGCCACCGACTGCACATAGCCATAATACTGCATAAACGTATTCAGGTCTTTATTGAGCAGCGGGTACATAAGCAGATATTGTATGGCTACGACATTTTCCTTGTTGTGCATCACGAGTTGTCCACAGAACTTGTCCATCTCCTTGTCGCTGAAGAGCAAGTCGTCTTTCAGTCTTACTCTGCGTAGATAGCCATACATAGGATGGGCGTCTATCAATTTGGGGTTGTGTATCATCTCCATGCGCTTGTCTGCCCACTTCTTGTAGAATATGGTCTTTTGTAACATCATAAGATATTTTTCCGCAACCTTATACTGTCCGTTGATAAGATTGGTCTCGGCAAGACGTTTTATCACCCTGCTGTTTTTATTGTAGTTTGGTATAGCCTCCATCGCCTCAAAGGCAAAGCGTTGGGCGGTATTGATTAGTCCAAGCATGAAAAACGTATCGCCAGTAACAAGGATGGTGTTAAAGTTACGTTCAAACTCGGGCAACAGTCCTTCTGTACCATGTTGGAAGAAGTCGAAGCAGCGGTCGCCGAGCTGTCCGGTCATGGCTAAGGCAATATTGGTGGCACATACACTCATCGGCAGGTTCGGACTCTTTTTCTCCGCCTTCGCCACTATGTCTGCCCAGCGTTGTTGACGCACGAGACAGTCGTAGTCCATCAGTTCGTATTTCTGTTCGTCCATTGCTCCCTTTAGCATAAAGGCGGCTATAGCCACAGCGGCGACGGCTATCACTGTTGCCGCCTTTGCCTTCATAGGAATGGCGGCCACAATAGTAAGTAGGAGGAGCAACATGGGTACGACACACATCACAAGCATTGGCACCTCGATAGAACGATAATAGAAAATCCCCGTAAAAAGCCTTACCGTCGGATATGGCAAGAGATAGGCACTAAGCACAATGCAAAGGATGACATACACGACCGAAAGGACAACGAAGGATATGCCCTCAAGATGCCTATCGCTTGCCCTCAACAATTGCAATCCTATATACACGGCAAGCATGACGGCCATCGGCCCCGCCAACCAATAGAAAAAGGGAATGGCAAATATGGCATATACTATCAAGGGCATCTTTTTCTTTGGTGCGAAAGACATTGCAGCCTGCACAACAACAAACGACACAACATAGGCAAGCAACAGACTCTCGTCGCTCATCATACGCCACAATACCAACGACGGCATGAAACTGAGTATATAGGCCGCCACACCTGCGCCTTCTCTTTTGTTGGCACACATCAACAGCCACGAGAGTTGTTGTGCGCCGACCATCAGTAGGCTGATGACCAAGGCTCCAAAAAACGGGGTGTTATAAAACTGCGTGAGAAACTCTGCCACATAAGTGACTACTCCACCTGGCAAGCCCACACGTTCCGCGAGATAATGGCTGTCGAAGAGGAACAGCTGGAACTGCTCTTGATATGCCATCATCGAGGGATAGCTATAGCGCCAATATACGAATACGGAAAGCCCCAATACTATCGGGAGCACACACTTCCATATCATGGCACTGCTGATATACTGTTTCAACGCAACTGTTTTCATTGTCTTACACCTTATTTATATTCTACTATCTTATTCTCACCTTCTCTCTCTTGCCCGACTCAATGCGTTCACGAGCCGTACGGATATCGAAATCCACTTTTGTCTTCGTAAAGTCAGGACAGTTAAAAGAGTCGAAGTTGTCGAGATCATACTTTCTCGGATTACGCTGCGGAAGGAGGAAAGGGTATGCCGACCCTGGCACGTTGCCTTGTTGCTGTATGGCCTGACAGGCATCGGCATATCCGTAAGGCATACTTGTATAGCCGCCATACAGCTGAACCCACGACATCTATCCCATAAACATCTGTAACTCGCCGTCGAGCAGCAGCTGACCCATAAAATAAGAGAGGGCGAGACGATTGTCTGTATTGTTCATAAAGAGCAATCCGAGCATCTTGTGCTTCTCTGCATAGTTATAAAACATACGCTCCTTATATCGGTAGCTTCTCATCTTGCCCCAAAGAGGATGATTTTTTATATGGGCCTCATCGCCGAGATATGTCTCCGCATCTTTTGCCCAGGAGCTATAGAAAAGGGATAGTTCATTGCCTCGGGATAGCCCAAGAGCCAGAACAAGAATATTGCGATACCGAATAATATTGAGGTTGTCGCCCTTAAATAATTCCTCATCACTGATTAAAAAAATGGAACTTCCTCAATGCTTCCGTCAGGCATTTTCTTCTTGTATGTCTTTGGAAACTGCTTGAGCAGGAAGTCGCCAAGGCTTGTGCCCTTCATGCTCTCGCCCAAGGCATTCGAAGCCCGGCGGTAGTCGCGGCGTAAGCTGTCGAGCTTGGCTTTCATTGCCTCGGCAGTGGTAATGTCGCCCTTCTTCTCGGCATTGCGCCCGTCAATCATGAATGGTTGACATTCCATGTTGAATCTCTCTGTGTGTTCTTTCCATGCCTGCAGCGAGTCGTTCTGTGGCGTGCCCTTGCAAGAGCTGATGCTGTCTATATTCACTACAAGGTCGCCCGGCTCAGTCACGACAAGCAGGTCCTGCACGCCAATGCGGAAATGATAGTCAACTCGTATCACTCTCAAGTCGCAAGTATCGGCAGTAAACTCAAACTTTCCATCTGCCACCACCATCGAGTCAACAGTCTCAATGGTTGCCGGTCTGGTCATCGGTACGAGAAAGATTTTCTTTCCGTTGAACTTAGGGTTTATAGTGCCCATGATGTGGCATTTGCCATTTACAATCCTCTTTTCGGATTTACATCCGCCTAATGCTAAGGTCATCAGTGTGATGACACAAGCAAACAATATTTTCTTCATATTAATTCTTTTTCTTTTAAACTGCTGCATAATTACGATTTCAATACCTCTTACCCTACAACTTGATATGAATCAAGAAACACCGCACAATTCATTACTGGAATAGTAGAGAATGCAAAATTACTGTAGCAGCTTCTGCAGAGTGTTCTCTATGACACAAGGGGTCTATTAATATGTTTGTGTCAATAAATATATTTTTTGAGTCCATAAGTATTATTTCAGAGCGTCATTTCTTGCAATATCGCCATTCAAATCCCATTCTGGCACAGTTCCTTTCAATGGAGCTGACAACTTGAGAATTTTCTGTAGTTCTGGTCTCAATTTATCAAAAGGTAACACTTTTGAGGTGTGCTTTTCAACCACGGTGTCATCTCTATCATATTTATCATCAAGACTAAGTATGAATGTTTCAACAATGCTTTTGACACTCACACTCCTTTTGGCAGCATAATTTGCAACATGCTGGTATATATCTGAATCTATCGTAATTGTATTCATATTATACATTTCTATAAAACACGCGGCAAATTTACGAATTATTTTTTTAACCACCAAACATTTTTCCTTTTTTATATTAATAATGTATCAAGCAATACACCTTTCATAGTTTTACCATTCGGTTATTCTATCCGTGAAACTCCTTGAACTGCGAAGTTCCTCAGCAATTTCTGTTGCCGATTTATTATTGTCCCATTCTTTGCTAAAGCATGTTCTTATTGCTTCTCTGCATCGGCGTCGGTGGCGGACATTGTTATTAGGTATGCCAAGTATGCATTGGGCACCACGCATACCTTTTATAGTCAGTAACCTCCAAATGTTTTACATGAAAAATCCCCGTATAGGAGTTTGAGGCTCTATACGGGGATTAATGTGTACTATTAACTAAATGTCAATTACTTCTTCTTGAATGCCCACCATGTGGCTTCACCCCAACCGCCTGTGCCAGGAGCTGCGTAGATGAGCTGCAGCTGATTGTCGGTAGCCTTAAGAATTTCGAATTCTGTAGGCTTGGTTCCACCACCATTAATCTGGAATGGGAAGAGGATTGAACCTGCGTCTGTTACGAGAGTTCCGTATGCCCATGTTGACTGTGAACCATCAATAGAAGCCTGGGTGCGCTTACCCATCTGCCAGTTCTTAATCTCGAACTTACCACTGCGGATTTCCTTGCCGGAACCATCGTAAGACTTAACGGTACCGGTCTTCCAGTCGAATGTCATGTAAGCGTCTGCACTTTCCTCGCCTGTAGCAACGCCAGTGTCAGAGTGCTGGAGCTGGCCAGTGAGCTCCTCAGGAGTAGCACCCCACCAGATACCGCTTGTCCAGTCTTCACCAGGAGCATATCCGAGGTTACCCCATACCCAACCATCATGGAGTTCTGTATCCCAAGTCCAAGCTTTAGTGCCAAAGTCGGTGAGAGCACACTCTGCGTCAGAAGAACTCTTGAATGCCCACCATGTGGCCTCGCCCCAACCGGCTGTGCCAGGAGCTGCATATATAAGCTGGAGATGGCTTGCATCAAGTTTGACAATTTCGAATTCTGTAGGCTTGGTTCCGCCACCATTAATCTGGAATGGGAAGAGAATTGCACCTTCTGTAGTCTTCAGAGTACCATAAGACCAGTTTGCAATAGAACCATCAATTGAAGGTACGTTCTTCTCGCCTGTGTAACCCTCTACAGAGTATTTACCGCTACGAATCTGGTTGCCACCGGCATCGTAGGTCTTTATGGTACCATCATCATAGAACTCCATATATGCACCAGCAGCCTCTTCGCCTGTAGCAACACCAGTATCTGAATGTTGCAACTGAGTCAGAAGACCTGCAGGGTCAGAACCCCACCAGATTCCACTAGTCCAATCCTCACCAGGAGCATAACCGAGGTTACCCCATACTGCACCATCTGCACGGAACTCAGTATCCCACTCCCAAACCTTAAATCCATAAGCGTCAGAAGCGAGGACACGCATTTCGGGTGTCAACTCCGATGGTACAAATACATTACATGTCTTTTCTGTAATAACCTTTGAACCGTCGAAGTTCATTGTTTCTACATAGAAAGTCTGTTCGTTGGGATTGCCACGCTTCGGAACAATCTTAAACTTGCCGTTGGCAACACCGGAAACGAGAACATTCTCTACTCCATCTGCATCCTTCTGATAGATGCGAACAACTCGTGACGGAGATGTCGTGAAGGTGAAGTAGTTTCCATCTTCTTTCTCCTGAGTGTAGGTTTCGTCATACTGTTTGAATGAGAAACCGTCAGAAAGCTGCTGCTCCGACAAGCTGCTGCTTGGCATGCTGATGTCGTCCTTTGAGGGGTCGCAAGCTGTGAGCAAGCCAACGGCAGCCATCATGAATATAATTGATTTTTTCATTGTTTTTCCAATTTTTAAATGGTTATACATTTGTTATTACCAGCCGCCGTATTCAGAGTCAGCAGCTGTCCAGCCCTCGTTCTGTACAACAGTACCGAGTGCCACCTGAGTGTCAGGCATCTTTTGGAATCCGGCAGTTGCCTTGTAACGTGTAGAGTAACCTCCGTTGTGGCTTGCTGCCTCGTTCTTTGCAGGCGAACCACAGTAGTAGATGTCCTGGCCTTCCTGCTTGTCAAGAGCTACAGAGGCAATGTGCCAACGGCGGATGTCATTCCAACGAATACCTTCGCAAGCAAACTCCCAACGACGCTCGTCCTGGAGAGCCTTGAGTGAATAGGCTGCGATTGGGTCAAGTCCGGCACGTGCGCGCACCTTGTTGATACCAGTCACGTCTTCCTTCAACTCCGACTGCATAAGCAGTACGTCAGCGAAGCGGATAAGAACCTGGTCGTGGATGTTGTCGAGCTGGAAGTTGTTACCATAACCACCCTGCTGACCGCCAGTCATACCATACATACATGTCTCGAAGCAGAATGCATATTCAGGAGCGGGGTTGCCGTCAGAACCAGGGATTGTACCATCGTTCTTGCATGCGATAGGCGACCACTTCTTTGCATAATAGTCGGTCTCCTGCACGAAGTCAGCCCAACCGCCACGTCCGTAGTTTGGCATTTCCTCAGTATCGTTAACGTCGCAGATGGTAGCCTTCAAACGAATGTCGTTAGGCTCGGCAACCTTCCAGTCTTTCACGAGGTTTGGAGCAACAGGACCAGCACCCCATCCCTGACCGAACGGGAATGTATTTTTTATGTCCTGACCGCCACGAACACCGAAGTGAAGAGCATAGCCGTTAGAGTATCCAATAGTGGTGTTCCAAGAAGCCTGCTTGTTAAACTTGATGGCGAACATAGACTCCGGGTTAATGCCATTGTCGTTTTCCACCCAAGCAAGTCCCTTACCAGAAACGTAAGGATAGTCGTTGATGGTCTTCTTGTTGGTGTAAGCCCAAAGGTTACGGAAGTCATCTACGAGAGAGTAGCCGGAATTGTTAACACAGTCGTCGATATATCCGATAACATCCTGCTTTGTCAGAGTAGTTCCGTCAGGAAGCTCTACTGATGTAAGAGGATTGTAGGTTGTGCTAACCATGTCAGCCACGGTAGTACCGTTGCAGTACATACCAGTGTAGAACAACCATGCACGTCCGAGCATAGCCTCTGCGGTGTATTTGTCAACATGTCCTACGCGAGATGAGTTGAGACTATTCTCTGCAGGCATTGATGACGCTGCATCACGGAGATCCTGGAGAATCTGTCCCCAGAGCACCTTTACGTCGCCCTGCTTGTTGTCGGCCTCGGCAGCATTTCTTACCAAAGGTACGTTGCCGTACATTGAGGCAAGTTCATAGTAATAATAGGCGCGGAGGAACTTAGCCTCACCGATGGCCTGGTTCTTAACGTCCTCAGACATGCCTTCTGAACCTTCGAGCACTTCGAGAAGAGTGTTGGCGCGTGAGATACCCTTGAAACGGTCGGCATAGAACTGGTTGGTCATGTCGGCGTTATAGTTCATGAGCAAGTCCTCAGCCTGCATCAGTTTGTCGTTGGTACCGCCACCACCAAGTTGGTCGTCAGAGGCCAGACAAGCATTGTAGAGGAACGACATCTGAGGATTGGCATGTATTTCGTTCAGGTTCTGATATACACCTGCAAGTACAGCCTCTGCGTCGGCATCAGTCTTAGGGAACTGGCTGGATGACATTTCACCAATGTTCTCCACATTGTCGATGTCGCAAGATGCAAGTCCCATTGTGCAAAGGGCTGTTGCTATATAAAATATCTTTTTCATTGTACGTTCAATTTTTAATAATTAGAATTTAACGTTTACACCTACCATGTATGTGCGTGGCTGTGGATAGTTACCTACGTCAACACCAGTTACCCAAGACTCAGAGGCGATAGACTTACCGTTTTCTGGATCCATACCCTTATAGCCTGTGATGGTGAAGAGGTTCTGTGCTGCCACGTAGAGGCGAAGCTGCTGGAATGGGCAATTTTTCCAAATGGTCTTGAAGTCGTAGCCCAAGGTGAGGTTCTGCAGACGGAAGTAGTCGGCATTCTCGATATATATGTCAGAGATTGACTGCCAGTTTACACCAGAGTTCATCTTGGCAAGCTGAGGATATCTGTTGCTTGTGCCCTCGCCATTCCAGTAAGAATATACTTCAGATGTGAAGTTCTCGTATTCACCGTCGGTGAACTTACGATAAGAACGAGCTACCTGCTGACCGAGTGCTGCGTAACCAGTCACGTTAATGTCGAAGCCCTTGTAGCTTGCACCGAGGGTGATACCCATTGTCACGTCTGGTGTAGGATTGCCGAGGTCGGTCTTGTCGTCGTCATTAACAACACCATCACCATTAACATCAACGAACTTCAGGTCGCCCACCTTAAGGCTTGAACCCTGGTGAGAGTTTGCGGGATCACCGTCCTTCAGAGTAGCTGTGTAAGCAGCGAGATCCTCTGCGTTCTGGATAACACCGTCGGTCTTGTAGCCCCAGAAGTAACCGATTGGGTGTCCTTCCTCGAAGCGTGCCATGTAGCCAGTGCCCTGTGCGAGCAGGTCGCTACCACCGTTGTTGTATTTCTGTGGAGAGTTAACCTCTGTTACCTCGTTCTTGTTGTATGCGATGTTATAACCGATGTTGTACTTGAAGTCCTTGCCAATCTGGTCCTGCCAGTTGAGGGCAACCTCGACACCGGTGTTCTCAACAGTACCGGCATTCTTCAGCTGAGAAGAGAAACCTGTTGTAGGTGATACAGGAACAGCCACGAGCAGGTCCTTGGTCTTCTTCTTATACCAATCGGCGTTGAAGCTCAGCTTGCCACCGAAGAAACGTGCGTCAATACCGATGTTCAGCTGCTCTGATGTCTCCCAAGTAAGGTCGGCATTAGCAAGACGTGAGAGAGAAGCACCACGTACAGGAGTGTCCTTGGTGTTGCCGAAAGAGTAGTTGCTGTATGCATCGTAAGCGAATGCTGCCTCATACTGGAATGCAGAGATGTTCTTGTTACCATTCTGTCCCCAACCGGCGCGCAGTTTCAAGAAGTCGAGAGTTCCGGCAAGAGATTCCATAAATTTCTCGTTGCTGATAACCCAACCGGCAGAGAATGAGGGGAAGTAACCCCAACGCTTGCCAGGAGCGAACATTGAAGAACCGTCGGCACGGATGATAGCGGAGAACATATACTTCTCGGCGAAGTCATAGTTCAGACGTCCGAAGTATGACATACCGCGTGAGTCGGTGCTTGGCAGACCAGATACAGTGGCTGATGTGTTGTTCTTCATCAGTGTCATGTAAGCATGGTCGAAGTCGGAAATGATAGCGCTTGTAGCAGTTGCGCTGAGTTGGAATCCGAAGTCAGGACGGCTCTCGCCATACTCGGTACCAACGAGCACGTCGAAGTGGTTGTCCTTGGCAATGTCGAACTTATAGTTCAGGGTATTTGTTGTTCCCCAGCTCCAACCTGTACCAATCTGGTTGGTGGCAGACTCGTTGGTGCGCTGGTCACCCTGGTCGTTGAGGTGATATGTTCCAAGGAAGTTACGCCATGACCATGTGTTCTGCTTGTAGCTCACCTGTCCACGATAGATAAGACCCTTGATAGGCTGGATTTCAACATAGCCCACAACATCGAGGTTGTGATTTACGCTCTTGTTGTTTGCACTCTGGTTCTTTACCAAAGATGCAAGCGGGTTGGTAGCGTAAGAGGTATAGTTGAAGAAACCTGAGCTCTTCAGGTCGTCATAACCGAAGAAATCGCCATCATTATTATAAATAGGTATAAGCGGGTTGGCACGGAGCATGGTAGAGAGCTGGTTGCTATACTGGCCACCATTGTCAAGACCCTGCTGCTGGCGGTGACCATAGTAGAGGTTCTCACCCACCTTGATTACATCCATACCCTTGGAGTTACGCAGGATAACGTGCTCAGAGTTCAGACGCAGTGTGAAGCGGCGGAAGTCAGACTTTGCATAGTCGCCACCGAATACACCATCCTGATACTGATAGCCAAGACCCATTGAGAACTTCGAGAGGTCGGAACCACCGGTAATGTTCAGAGAGTGGCTGGTAGTAACGGCGTTCTTGTTGCGCAGAGCCTCAACCCAGTTGGTACCGGGGTTAGCTCCACTCTGATAGTCGGCGAGGAGCTGCTCGTTGCCCTGGAAATAGTCTGCCCAGTTATAAGGAGTCTCACCAGAGTTGTACTTGGCGAGGTCCATCACCTTCATATATTCTCCAGCGGTAAGCATCTGCGGCAGGCGATAGATGTTTGACCATCCCATATAACCGTCGTAAGAAACCTGTACCTTACCAGCCTTACCCTGCTTTGTGGTAACGAGGATAACACCGTTGGCAGCAGCCGAACCGTAGATGGCACAAGAGGCGGCATCCTTCAGCACGTCGATACGCTCGATGTCGGCAGGGTTGATATTGTTGATGTCACCACCCGACACACCGTCAATAACGTAAAGAGGTGCTGTGTTGCCGTTGGTACCGGCACCACGGATGGTAACCTTGAATCCGTCACCTGGCTGACCAGATGAGGCCTGAATATTCACACCAGGAGTCTGGCTCTGCAATGCGCCGAGAGCCTGGGTTGTGTTAAGTTTCTGAATGTTCTCGCCCTTCACTTCCACTGTGGCACCAGTGACGAGCTTCTTCTTCTGCACACCGTAACCTACAACCACCACTTCCTCGAGTTCCTGGCTGTTGCTTACGAGTTTCACTGTCACGACGCCGCTCTGTGGCACTACCACTTCCTGAGTCTTATAACCGATATAGGTGATTATAAGAGTCTGGCCTGGCTTGGCATTGATTGAGAAGTTACCGTCGAAATCGGTAAGCGTTCCGTTACTTGCGCCGGCACCCTTTACCATGACCGTGGCTCCTATTACCGGACCCATGTCGTCACTTACGGTACCCTGCACTTTCTTTGTCTGCTGGATGGCTGCCAACGGTGAGTTGGCGGCGTCGGCATAGGCCTGTGTCGGAACAGCTCCGAGCACCGAGCATACGCCCATCAGCATCACTGATTTCTTAAAATTCAAATCCATACTTGAAGTACTTTTTTCTTTGAGGTTTTTAATTCGGTTAGCCGGGGGTTGGCCGGCAAACATGAGGAAAATCTCTTTATTAGGTTTTCTTCTATAATTAAATAAGGTGTGACCCCGACATGGAGTCAACGGTAGCTGTCTTCCTGACTACAGGACAGACTGCCAGATGCTATTTCCTGCTATGTACTGTTTTTTGTCATATTGTTAGCTAATTTTATTTATTGTTATTAGTTGTATCTTACGTTTTAACACTTTTAAGTATTTTCGTTCGCTTTGACTTTGCAAAGATATAGCTTTTTCTGCAAAACAAGTAATATTATTTTGTTTTTTTTCAATACTATTTTGCGAAAAACGTGATATTTTGATGCTAAACTTGATGATTAATGATATTTTGATGTAAAATGCTAAAAATGTGTAATTTTTACACTTTTAGAAATACGATTGTATCAATTCCTTAATACGGCTTTAATTTTCGAGAAAATTTTGTAAAGATAAACGAACGCTAAGACCAAGTTTTGTCAGATATTATTACGCACACGACAAACACGTTCGTCACTATACACACGTATAAATGTTTAGTTTATCTGTCATCTGTCACCTTTAGCTTGTATATTTCTAATATACAGGGGTTTAACCTGGTGACAGATAGGTGACAGATGTTCTTGTCTGTCACCCGATAGCACATGGAAGATTCTTCGGTAGTTGTCGAGACATTATCCCTTAGGTTGTAGGCGATTAATAGATGGTTAGTGTCACGACTGTTCCATAGTTAGTGTCACGGTCGTTCCATAGTTATGGAACAGTCGTGTCACTAACTGTGGTACAGTTGTTCCAAAGGCTGTCGTTAGATACTGCAAAGGCGCAACCTTTTTCCCTGAAAGAAGGCGTTTTTGTGTTTTTAACAACCGAAATTGTCACTTATGGCGAAGATTTAGGGCGTTTTGAATAAAAAAGCCATGTTTTTTGGGCAAGTATTTAATGCTTTTTGCCACTTTTAGATGCGGCCTTAGCCCCTTTTTCAGAACGTCTGTCACCAGTAGGAAATGTTAACTAATTAATAACCAAGAGAGTAACTATTACGGGTGACAGTGACAGATGTTTTTAAACTTTTATTTTTTTCGCTATTTACTTGAATAGTAGTCAAAGGCAAATGAAATTCTATATTAATAATACAAGTTTCCCCATTTCCCCTCTCCCGCGACCAAAATATTGCTCCCACGCGTGGAATTTATTTTTTCCTCGCGTGGTAGCAAAACGCCACCCTGCCGCCACCCCTTCCTCTTATGGCCTTTGAGAGTGGAAGCAGTGTGTGGGGAGAAGGTAACTACTCAGCACTTTGTAAACAAAGGATTTTGAGGCAAGATTATCAGGGGTGTTGAGTAGTTACTTATCGTTTCTGTTTAGTTAATTTATTATAAATATGGAGCTATAGTGAGAGTAATATAGAAGAAAATATGTATTTTTGCCGTGTGAAAAGATCAGAAGACGATTTTTAATCAACATAAACAAGAGATAATAACAAACAATGCAAGAGAGAATGCCAAGAATATTGAGTAAAACTATACTTCTTTGTCTTATCATTACACTCTTCCCGATATCCTCCACACTAACTGCAAAAAACGTAGAGGAAGGATACATAAACCCAAAGGAAGAATGTGACAAGTATCGCAAAGAGATTTCATCTGTTGACTCGGCAAGCGTACAGAGTTATATCGCCAGAGTGAACAAAGAGCGTGCAGCCAACCTGGTGGCACAGCAGACCCTACGCAACAACCGACAGCGAAACATGCTGATAACATATATCGTGATGGGAGGACTGCTCGTCATTGGACTGCTCGTTGCAGGACTGATAATGCTGAGGAAATACAACCGGCGACTGATGGAATCAAAAGAAAAGCTCAACCATGCACGACAAATGGTAGAGAACTCCTTAAGACTGAAAAACCTCTTCCTCTCAAACATGAGCCACGAGATACGCACTCCACTCAATGCCCTCGCCGGATTCACAGCTTTCCTCGCCGACGAAAGTCTCGACGAAGAGAGCAGAAAGCAGTTTGAATCCATCATACAACAAAACTCTGACTTGCTGATGAAACTAATACACGACGTGGTGGACTTTTCCATACAGCAAGACGGGGAGATGCAGTTCAGACTGGAAGAGCACGATGCTGTGGACACCTGCCGCAACGTGGTAAAGACCGTAGATAAGGTGAAACAAACCAAGGCCGCCATCATCTTCGAGTCGCAACTCGAAACGCTTCCTATCGTCACCGACGAGGCACGACTGCAACAGCTGCTCATCAACCTTCTGGTGAATGCAAACAAATTCACCACCGAAGGCTCCATAACGCTGTCGCTGGAGACAAAAGACGACATGGCTCTCTTTGCCGTCACCGATACAGGATGCGGAATAGCAGCCGACAAACGGGAATCGGTATTCACCCGCTTCGAGAAACTGGACGAAAATGCACAAGGCACAGGCCTCGGACTATCCATATGCCGCTTTATCATAGAACGGTTAGGCGGAAAGATATGGGTTGACCCTGAATACAACAACGGCGCACGCTTCTGCTTCACTCATCCACTAAACAAAAAGGAGGCAAAATCATGAGACGACACATCTTGACACTTGTATTGTGCTTTATCTCCTCTCTATGCACCTACGCGCAAGAGCCTGAAAAAATCAAGGTTGACAGCATGAGGAAAGAAGCTAAAGCCATGCCACACGGAGAGGAAAGGCTACAGAAACTCAGCGACATAGTATCAGTATCACAGCTGATGCCCGATGGCATAAAAGACGCATACCTGATGCTCGAAGAGGCTGAATATCTCAAGAACGACACAAGCCAGGCTAACGCCCTCACCTTTATTGTCAACCACCACTACATGTATGACGATACGGTGGACAGCGTGGTATTCTGGGCAGACCGAGGCATGAAAGTGGCAAAGAAATGCCACAGCTGGAGGATGTATTTCGAAATGCAATACACACTCATCAACACTTATATATACAAAGGGAGATATGAATATGCTCTCGACGAGTCGAAAAAGATGATCGACGAAGCCTCAAGACTGAAAAACTTCTCTGGAATAACAAAAGCCTACGTGGCACAAGCTCAGATATACATCGGCACCTACCGATGGCACGAGGCTGATGATGTGCTGAAAAAAGCATTGAAAACCATGTATAAGGAAGACGATCTGCAGATACAGTTCACCGTTCTAATGCATCTGCTCGACTATAGTATCTCGGTACATAAATTCGAACGAATGGGAAAGGCACTGAAAGAGATAGACGTCGTCATGGAAAAGATGTTGAAGATGGCACCAGGAATGGACATCACTCTCAACGACCACCGCTTATTCATGGAATACTGCCATTTACTCTACTGTTCATATAAACATGACTTCGAAAAGGCGGAATACCACGAACAAAGAGGTATGGACTTTTACAAGCGACTCACCTACCCTCCTTACAAGCCGCTCTATCTCTACGCCTTGTGCTTCAACCGCATAGAGCGCGGACAGCTCGACGAAGCCATGGCCATCAACGACAAAGCCTTGAAACTGAGCAACGAGCTTAACGTAAGATCTTTAAACAAGCTGTTTTGCCTGTCGATGCGGGCTGACATACATTACAAACGACACCAATACGACAAGGCGCTCGCCATATACAAACAGATGAAGCATACCAACGACTCTATCAGTACCGACATGTCGAACGAACAGATAGAGGAGCTGAAAGAAATGAGCCGAATAAACAATCTCAAGGCTGAAGAGGAAATCCTGAAAGGACAAAATGTGATGGTCGCCATGGTGTTAATGTTTATCGTGATGATAGTGCTTATCGGCATTGTGGCAAAGGTCAGCGTCACCTTCCACCATCTGAAAAAGACAGAAAAGAAAACTGCCGACGCCCTTAACGAGGCAAATATCAACAACCTACAGAAAGAACAGTTCTTCAACACCATGAGCAAAGCCATACGCACACCGCTACAGGAAGTGATGGACAAGACAAAAGAGATGATGAACAACACATCCCTCTCCTCAGAACAACGCTCAGCCATGGCTATCACCATACAAAATCTTACAGACCGCCTGATGTTTCTCGTCACAGGCGTGCTCGACCTCTCGCGTCTCGAAGCGGGAATGACCAAATGGCAGATAGCAAACCATGACTTCATCGCCATCTGTCGAGACGCAATAGCCAAAGCGTCGATAAAATGGCCCAAAGCCCACTATTCTCTCGACACGACAATGGAGACATACAACGCTGACATCGATGCTCCAAGGATGCAGCACGTGATAGAGAGCATGCTCGTTGGCACCATCGAGCTACAGCACTTCGACGGCAACGTCACTGTTGTAGTAAGAAAAAAAGGTGAACAACTTTATGTCAACGTCGAAGGCAGTCCACTCGACGTCCAAGAGCAGAACGAAATAACTCAACTGCGCAAGGACGTCAACCGCCTGACATTAGACTATTTCCATTTCTGCCACGAAGACTGACACTCCAACCGCATGCAGCCCAAACCCAACCGGCTCATTGGCCATTACACAGCAGAGTCAATCATTTATGCCCAAAGATGGGGGAGAAGACGATATGCAGAATAAGGAAATAACATAATAAAAAGAAGCACTCGCGAGCAATCGCAAGTGCTTCCTTCTTGAAGGTGGGCCATCTAGGGCTTGAACCTAGGACCTCCAGATTATGAGTCTGTTGCTCTAACCAACTGAGCTAAAAGCCCGATGAAAAACAGGTTGAATACTGATTTCGGGTGCAAAGGTACGATGTTTTTGTGAGAAATCCAAATATTTTTTGCAAAAAAGACTAAAAAAAATGAATATACAGACTTTTCACCTTATTTATTAGTAATTTTGCAGTCGAAAACAATAAACAGAGCATATAAGTGGAAAAAGCAAACAATTTTAGAGGACTCACCGACAAAGAGGTAGTGAAAAGCAGAGAGGAATACGGAGAGAACGTTCTTACCCCGCCCAAGAAGACCTCGCTGTGGAGGTTGTACCTCGACAAATACAACGACCCGATAATAAAGATACTTCTCGTGGCTGCCGCAATATCGCTTGGATTGGCTGCCATAGAAAACGATTTCGTGGAGACTATCGGCATCTTCCTTGCCATATTCTTTGCAACTACTGTGGGATTCTACTTCGAGCGTGATGCCGCAAAGCGATTTGATGAGCTTACCGCCCTGGGCGACGACCAACCTGTAAAGGTGTGGAGAAACGGAAGAGTGGTGGAAATCGCACAGCGCAATGTGGTCGTGGGAGACGTGATTGTCATTGGCGTGGGCGATGAGATTCCGGCAGACGGCAGGCTACTCGAAGCTACTGAACTCCAGATAGATGAGTCGGCACTGACCGGAGAACCTATCATTTCTAAAAATGTAAAAGAAATGAATGACGGCGCCACATATCCTTCAAACGTGGTGCTGAGATCGACTATGGTGATGAACGGAAATGGACGCTTCCGTGTAACTGCCGTGGGCGACGCCACAGAGATTGGCAAGGTGGCGACAAAGTCGATGGAGATAACGCAGATAAAAACTCCGCTCAACATGCAGCTCGACAAACTTGCCAAGATGATAAGCAAGATTGGCTCAGCCGTCTCGATATTGGCTTTCGTCGGGTTCCTCGGACACGACATCATGACAAACCCATTATGGAGCACCAATGACTGGATCAGAATGGCTGAAGTGGTGCTGAAATATTTCATGATGGCCGTCACGCTAATCGTGATGGCTGTACCTGAAGGACTGCCGATGGCTGTGACATTAGCACTCGCCTTAAACATGAGGAGAATGCTTAAGTCCAACAACCTCGTACGCAAGCTTCATGCCTGCGAAACAATGGGAGCTGTCACCGTGATATGCACCGACAAAACAGGTACACTGACACAAAACAAGATGCAGGTTGCCGAGATTAAGGAATGGGGAGACAGAAGTCTGCTCGAAATAGCCATGGCCGTGAACTCAACAGCAGAACTCGACGGAGCGAAGACCATTGGCAACCCTACAGAAGCCGCATTGTTGCTATGGCTGAAGGCTAACGGCACTGACTATTCGCTACTAAGGCAACAGACTCCGATACTTTGGCAACAGCCTTTCTCTACGGAGAACAAATATATGGCTACCATAGCTGAAACAAAAGAAGGACAATACCTAATGGTAAAAGGTGCACCAGAGATTGTGATGGCACACTGTGATATTGACCATGAAGAGCTGCTCAACATACAGCGCCAAACCCTCGAATATCAAAACAAGGCAATGCGTACGCTTGCCTTTGCATACAAGAAGGTTGAGTGTGGCAAAAACGGATACAGCCTCGAAGCAGGAGACAGAAGCCTCACCATACAAGCAGTGGCAGCCATCAGCGACCCACTGAGAGAGGAAGTGCCCATGGCGGTAAGACAATGCTGCAGAGCTGGCATAGACGTGAAAATAGTCACTGGAGACACATCAGCCACTGCCATTGAGATAGCACGCCAAATCGGCGTATGGCACGACATGATCCCCGACGGTGCACAAATCACCGGTCCTGACTTTGCCGCCCTCTCTGACGAGGAGGCATACAATAGGGTTGAAGCCCTAAAAGTAATGAGCCGCGCCAGACCAACCGACAAGCAGCGACTCGTAAATATGTTGCAAAAACACGGGGAAGTGGTAGCCGTGACAGGTGACGGCACCAATGACGCTCCTGCCCTTAATCATGCCCACGTCGGACTATCGCTCGGTTCAGGCACCAGTGTGGCAAAGAACGCAAGCGACATGACACTTATCGACGACTCGTTCACAAGCATCGTCAAAGCAGTACAATGGGGACGCTCTCTATATAAGAACATTCAGCGCTTTATCTTCTTCCAACTCGTTGTCAACGTGACAGCGTTATTGCTTGTGTTAGGCGGCTCGTTCATAGGCACAGAACTGCCACTTACCATTACACAAATGTTATGGGTGAACCTTATTATGGACACTTTTGCCGCCATGGCTCTCTCATCGCTACCTCCCGAAAGCGAGGTGATGAAAGACAAGCCAAGAAAACAGACCGACTTTATCATCAACCGAGGTATGGCATTCGGCATCTTCGGTGTAGGACTACTGTTCTTCGCGTTGATGTTTGGTCTTCTGTGGTATTTTGAACGTATTGCCGGTGTGTCAGCCAAAGAGTTGACAATATTCTTCACCATCTTCGTAATGTTGCAATGGTGGAACCTTTTCAATGCAAAGACACTCGGTTCGAGCCACTCAGCTTTCCGAGGATTCCTCTCTGACAAAGGCCTTATTACGGTGTTGGCGATGATTCTCGCGGGACAATGGATCATAGTAGAGTTTGGAGGAAAGATGTTCAGAACCGTACCTCTTAGCTTCGAAGACTGGACATACATTATTGCAGGTACGTCTGTAGTGATGATTGCAGGAGAGCTGATACGCGGAATAAGACGCTTGGCTAAAAGATAAGAAGACGACGACAAACAAGACTTTTTATTATTTCCTATGAACACGATATTATATGGAGATGGAGTATCAGGTATGAGTCCCTGTGTGGCAACCATCGGATTCTTCGACGGAATACACCGCGGACATCAGCATCTGATTGGCGAGGTTACAGAACGGGCGAAAGCCATGGGCTTAACTTCTACAGTGGTGACTTTCGACCGTCATCCACGTCAAGTGGTAAAGACCGACTTTATGCCGCAACTCCTTTCCACAACAGAAGAAAAACTCGTATTACTCGAAAAAGCCGGGATTGACAATTGCATAGTACTACCCTTCGACAAGGAAATGGCGTCAATGTCTGCACACGATTTCATGCGCTATATCTTGTCAGAGAAGTTAGGTGTGAAGGTGTTGATCACTGGCTACGACCATCGTTTCGGCCACAATCGCAGCGAGGGCTTTGACGACTACGTGAGATATGGCGAACAGATGGGAATGGAGGTGATATTAGGCAAACCGTATATCTACGAAGGAGTTAACGTCAGCTCGTCTGTGGTAAGGGCGCTGATTTCCGAGGGCGAAGTAGATCTTGCCGCAAACTGCCTGGGCTATCGTTACACACTGCTGGGGCATGTGGAAAGCGGGCACCATATTGGTACAGGATTAGGATTTCCCACTGCAAATATCCATCCCGACTCTGCCTACAAGATGATTCCAGCCAACGGCGTTTATGCCGTGATGGTGCGCATTGCCGGTGAACAAGCAGATAGGAAAGCGATGCTTAACATCGGACAGCGTCCCACTTTCGAAGGTAAGGATAGAACGATAGAAGCGAATATCTTTGACTTCAACGGCAATATTTACGGCAAACAAATCTCAATAACTTTCTTCAAGAAAATACGCGACGAACGGAAGTTCAAGTCGGCAGCGGAATTGAAACATCAATTGCAGAACGACGAAAACGAAATAAGAAAACACATTCTTTTATGAAAAGAACATTATTAAACACTACACTCTATCTCGTGGCATTTGTTGCCATACAGGTCTTAATCACATTAGTTATTGGAGCTATAGCCCCTATATTTGGGCAGAAAAGCGATAGCGGATTGATGCTTGTCATTTCGTCTGCGGCAGCAGGATTGCTGACGCTCATATTGTTTTTCTGCGCCAAGTTCACTCCAAAGGGAACAGAATATGTCAGAAGCCGTCCCTGGGCCACATTAGCATGGTGCTCACTGGCTGCTCTCGGAGCTACAATCCCCTCATTAGCCTTACAGGAATTAATGCCGGCTCTCCCTGACACCATGAGCGACACACTGATGAAAATCGTCCATGTGCCTGGAGGCTATTTTGTGTTGGCCATAATGGCTCCCTTATCAGAAGAAGCCGTTTTTCGCGGAGCAATACTAAGAGAACTGCAAAAGACGATAAGCAACAAGTGGATGGCCATCTGCATCTCTGCTGTGATATTCGCCCTCATACACGTCAATCCGGCACAGATGCCGCACGCATTCCTGATGGGCTTACTCTTAGGATGGTTGTATGCAAAGACCAACAGCATCCTCCCTGGAGTTGTCTTTCATACCGCAAACAACACCATCGCCTACCTTATGGCAGTGAGGTTCCCCGACCCAGACATGAAGCTCTCGGATATCTTTGCGGGCAACACTACATCAATGATACTTGCGATATTGTTCTCGTTATGTATCTTCATTCCCGCAATATGGAACATATACAAAGACAAGGGTCGCTGTCATTGATGACATGCGACCCTTATAAATAGTATGTTATGAAAAATTTGAGAGAATCGAAACTTCACAGTTTCAAGTTTTACTAAACATGATTTTATATTATAGAGAAAGCATAGAAATTATCTATTCTTATTTCCGAGATTCTTCGACAAAAGCTCAGTGAACTCCTCATCGATATCTCCCGTAAGGTTAACTATCACCATGGCATTCTTTACAGTATCGTTGTGCAACATCACCAATTCTACCACCTTTCCGTCCTTTGACATCCTTTGGTAGAAGGTGCCCATGGCATGAGCATTATGATAATCCTTGTCATGACGGAACCTCTTGGGATATCTCTTCAGCAGATTCTCTGCCTTGATATAATAGTCCTCGCCGTTGACATTAGAAATAATTATTCTTGCCGACTTCAGCTTTTGTATAGCCTGGTCGATATACTCGTTGCTGTTAGCGTCATGATGCTTCGTCAGTTGTTCCATCATCTTCGGTCCGATAGTAACACACTTCACCAACGTGTCACCATTACAACAAGCCATGTACTTCGACGCAAAATCTACGCTCCGCTGAGCAAGTGAGGTGATGGCAACCACCACAAACGAGACGAGACAAGCAATCCTTTTCATTCCGCAGTCTTGATATCTGTTGTTGCGGCCTTATGTATGCTAACTGAAGAGTCACCTTCTGCCGACTGGCAGAATCCCTCAGAGATTAGCTCCAAGGCATCCTCTACCTGGTCGTATGCCATTGCCGGATCTTTATATGTGTCCTTATAGTCAGCATAGTTTATTTCGTCAGTACTGCCATTCTTGCCGAACTGGAACTGAGCGGCACCACCAAGCGAGAGGATTATGGCCACGACGGCAGCCGACTTGAATAGCGGCATCAACCTTTCGCGTAGAGACACTCTTATAGCCTTTACCTTGACATGACTGCCTTCTTCTTCGATGGCAGCAAGCACTTTCTTGTCGAAGTCAGCCCCAAGGAAATTCTCTTGTTTCTCCTCCATAGGAAGCGAAAACAGACCTTTGTATTTGAGAAACTCTGTCGGGACCTCCTTCTGTGCGAAGAATGTCTGCAAGATGCTCTCTTCCTCAAGGGAAGTTTCGCATTGCCAATAGCGCTCCAACAGTTGTTCTATATACTTATAGTCCATAATTATCTGTTTTTGAGAATTCTGTCTTTATTATCTGTCTTGCCCTAAAGAGGTTGACCTTCACTTGCTCGTCGCTAATGCCCATGATAGTTGCGATCTCGCGGTAGCTTTTGCCTTCTATATCACGCAGATGTATCACCGTACGTTGTTTTTCTGGCAGTGAACTTATGAGACGTTTAACTACTTCAAGGCGGTCGCGCGCTTCTGCTATCTCTTCAGGGTTGGAAGAATAAGAATAATCTGGTGTGTTTCTATAGCTTTCATCGAGCGATTCGTTGGCGTTTCCAGCCTTCCTCGTTCTGTCGAGAGCCGTATTTCTGCAGATGGTGAAGCATAATGCCTCGATAGACTCTATCTCGTTCCACTGCTCACGCTTACTCCATACCTTTATCATTGTGTCCTGCACGACATCCTCGGCCTCCGCATTATTCATCGTAATACGTAGGGCGAGCCGGTAAAGTTTGTTCTTCAACGGCAATACATCGTTTCGGAAACTGATATTTTTCATACCCTTCTAAGGTAAAGACGAATGAAAAGGCGGGAATGTTACAGGCCGAGCACGTTAAAGGTTGTTAATTACCGTTCCGTTGTTCCCGTCAATAGCCGATGCGCATGTTATCACTACTTTTTTTACTCCAGCGTCAATCGCTTGAAAAGCATTTTCTATTTTAGGTATCATGCCTCCGCTGACGGTTCCGTCTTCGACATAATGTCTGAAGTCGTTTCGGGTGATGACAGGAATAACGCTATCATCGTCATCAGGATTGGATAGCACTCCTTTTTTCTCAAAGCAATAAACCAATGTCACGTCATAATATTGTGCCAATGCCTTTGCGGTCTCGCCCGCAATAGTATCTGCATTGGTATTAAGAATATGTCCTGCGCCATCATGAGTGAGTGGTGCCATAACCGGAACTATTCCAGCCTCAACGAGAGTAGATAGCATCTTGCCGTCTGCACGATCCACATCGCCTACAAACCCATAGTCGATACCATCTTTGGGTGGTCGTTTATGTGAACGGATGACATCCACATCGGCACCTGTAAGTCCAATGGCATTCACGCCGTGAGCCTGAAGACGAGCAACGACACGCTTGTTGACCAGTCCTCCATATACCATTGTCACTACATCAAGCATTTCTGCATCAGTGACACGACGCCCGTTCACCATCTTTGTCTCTATACCAAGTTGGGCGGCAACTTTGGTAGCACTACGTCCTCCTCCATGCACGAGGACCTTAGGGCCTGCGATGGAAGAGAAATCCTTAAGCAGTTGGGAGAGCTGTGCCTCGTCTTCGACCACAGCACCTCCCACCTTTATTACTGTCAATTGTTTCATTTATTCCAAATAAGTATATCCGTAAAGTCCTGAGCGATAGTTGGAAAGGAATTCTTTTCCTTCCTCCAGGGTTATCTTTCCGTCTTTCACGCTCTTTGTCACCCACACCTCGAGCTGTCTAACAAGCTTTCGTGGGTTATACTGCACATAGTCGAGCACCTCAGCCACTGTTTCGCCGTCTATTATCTGATCGATATGATAGGAATCATCCTTGACACTTACATGTACGGCCGTAGTGTCGCCAAAGAGGTTGTGCATGTCGCCAAGTATCTCCTGGTATGCACCGACAAGGAACACGCCGAGATAGTACATCTCGTTTTTCTTTATACTATGTACGGGCAATATATGTGAGTTATTGCGATTGGTGACAAAGTTTGTGATCTTTCCATCGCTGTCACAAGTGATGTCTTGCAACGTGGCGCTCCTGGTAGGTCTTTCTGCAAGTCGCTGAATGGGTACTATTGGGAACAGTTGGTCGATGGCCCACGAGTCAGGCAGTGACTGAAAGAGGGAGAAGTTACAGAAATACTTATCGGCAAGGAGCTTGTCGAGATTCATCAGTTCTTCTGGCGTATGTTTGAGATGTTTTGCCAAGATATTTATTTCATGGCACACGCTCCAATACATGCTCTCTATTTCTGCCCTTGTCTTAAGATCTACGAGTCCGTGAGTGAAAAGGTCGAGACACTCTTCCCGTATCTGCTCAGCGTCGTGCCAGTCCTCGAGCATCGACCTTGGATTGAGGTTGTCCCAGATATCATATAGGTCTTTAACGAGTTGATGGCTACTTGCATCTGGCTCATACTCCTCAGGCATTTCAGGTAAAGAGGCTGTCTCCAACACATCTATCACGAGCACCGAGTGATGAGCAGTGAGCGAGCGTCCACTCTCTGTAATGATATTTGGGTGCGGAAGATTATTCTTGTCAGCGGCATCTACAAAAGTGTAGATACAGTCATTCACATATTCTTGTATGGAGTAGTTGACCGAGCTCTCGCTACTTGGCGAGCGCGTGCCGTCATAATCAACTCCCAAGCCTCCACCGCAATCGACGAAATCCACATTGTATCCCATCTTATGAAGCTGTATATAGAACATGGAAGCCTCTCTGAGGGCAGCTTGTATTCTTCTTATCTTGGTGATTTGGCTGCCTATATGGAAATGTATGAGTCTAAGACAATCCCTCATGCCTTTCTTATCAAGCATGTCAAGAGCTTCGAGAAGTTCCATGCTTGTCAGACCGAACTTGCTGGCATCGCCTCCACTTTCTTCCCACTTTCCGCTGCCTGATGAAGCCAATTTTATCCTTATTCCAAGATTAGGCTTGACATTGAGTTTCTTAGCCTCGCGTGCAATGAGTTCGAGTTCGTTGGGTTTCTCTACCACGATAAACACTCTCTTCCCCATTTTTTGCGCAAGCAGTGCGAGTTCGATGTAGCTTTGGTCTTTGTATCCGTTACAGATGATGAGCGAGTCACTCTGGCACTGTACAGCAATCACCGCGTGTAATTCCGGCTTTGAACCGGCTTCAAGACCGAGATTAAACTTTCGTCCGTGGCTGATAATTTCCTCTACCACGGGTTGCATCTGATTTGTCTTAATAGGATAGATGATGAAATTCTCACCTTTGAAGTTATACTCCTGCGCAGCTTTTTTGAAACAGCTACTGGTCTTCTCAATACGGTTGTCCAGTATGTCTGGAAATCTCAGCAAGACAGGAGGCGTGACATCCCTCAGCGCCAATTCATCCATCACCTCACGCAAATCGATCTGCGTATTATTCTTACATGGTGTGACATAAACATCGCCTCGGTCGTTAATGCCAAAATAAGAGGTTCCCCACCCTGTGATGTTGTAGAGCTCCTTTGAGTCTTCAATAGTCCATTTTTTCATTCTATTCCCAATAGTTCTTTAGCTTTTTGTACAGATATTTTTATTTTCTCGTAGTTGTCCATCAGACTTACGTCAAGCGAATATTTCGCCTTTGTATAGTAAGGTTCCCTTTTTGCGAGCTGCTCGTTGATGAATTCAAGCAATTGTTCCTTTGTTTTCCCTATGATCAACGGGCGCTCGGTCTTTCCCATCAAGAGATGCTTATACAGCACGTCTGGCCTGGCCTTAAGATATATCACATCGCCCTGTTGGTTGAGATAGTCCATATTGTCGAAGAAGCAAGGTGTACCTCCTCCGCAACTGATTACCACGTCTTCAAATTCTGCCACTTCATGCAACATGTTACGTTCGATGGTTCTGAAACCGTCTTCCCCTCTTTCGGCGAAGATGTCAGACACTTTCTTGTGCATCCGTGTCTCTATATACCAATCAAGGTCATAGAACTTGAGCCCGAGAGAGTCGGCGAGCTGCTTGCCCACCGTAGTCTTCCCGGCCCCCATATATCCTATTAGAATTATTCTTTTCACTTTGTTTGGTTCATTATTATTTTTTCTTCACAGGAGTGTTGTTTATTATCTCCATACACTCCTCGTATGTCAGTTCAGCAGCCCTTTCGTGGAGATTCTTCGGAAGTCTGAAATTCTTCCCGTCGTAGGCGATGTATGGGCCATATCTTCCGTTGAGCACTTCCAACTTAGCGTCTTCCTCAAATTTCTTCAAGTGACGTTCCTTTTCTTCTTTTCTCTTGTCCTCTATCAGTTTAATCGAGTCTTCGAGCGTGAAGGTCAAAGGGTCGGCGCCCTTTGGCAACGAGACATACTTCTTGTTGTGGAATATGTACGGTCCGAAGCGTCCTGCTCCTATGGTGATAGTCTTGCCTTCGTACTCACCCACGGTGCGAGGCAACTTGAACAACTCCATTGCCTCTTCCATTGTCAGTGTCTCCATACTCATATCTGAGGGCAACTGGGCGAATTGTGGCTTCTCGGCATCATCAGCGCTACCAATCTGTACCACGGGTCCGAAGCGTCCTATTTTCACAAATACGGGTTTGCCCGACTTCGGGTCGATGCCTATCTCCCGTTCTCCGGCCTTATGTTCAGAGCGTGCGTTAAGGGTCTTCTCCACTTCGGGCTCGAAGTCTTTGTAGAAGTCCTTCATCATGTCGGTCCAGTGCTCGGTTCCTTCTGCAATCTCGTCAAACTTCTGTTCCACTTTTGCAGTAAAGTTATAATCCATGATTCCGGGGAAGTACTGCATAAGGAATTCGTTTACGACGATACCAATGTCGGTAGGGATGAGTTTCCCCTTGTCACTTCCTGCTATCTCCGAGCGAGTCTGTTGTGTTATCTGCTTACCTTTCAGTATGTCGATAGTATATGTCCGTTCTTCGCCTTTCTTATCCCCCTTGTGAACATAATCACGTTGCTGTATGGTACTGATGGTAGGCGCGTAAGTTGACGGACGGCCAATGCCCAGCTCTTCGAGTTTATGCACCAAGCTTGCCTCATTATATCTCAAGGGGCTCTGTGTGTATCGCTGAATGGCGGATACCTCGCGTCTTGTCAATCCTTGTCCTTCCTTTATTGGCGGTAGCAGTCTCACGTTATCGTCGTCACGGAGGTCGTCATCGTCGGTCGATTCATGATAAACCTTGATGAATCCGTCGAACTTCACCACTTCACCTCCAGCCACAAAGATTTCCGGACTCTCGCTCACACTAATATTGACAGTGGTCTTTTCTATTTCAGCGTCAGCCATCTGACTTGCAGCAGTACGTTTCCATATAAGGTCATAGAGTCTCTTTTCTTGTTGTGTACCATCGATTGACGTACACGACATGTCGGTAGGCCTGATAGCCTCATGTGCCTCCTGTGCGCCTTTCGACTGTGTGTGATATTGCCTTGTTTTGCTGTACTCTTCACCCCACATCTTCACTATCTCGTTCTTGCTCGCGCTAAGACAGAGAGCCGAGAGGTTTACCGAGTCTGTACGCATGTATGTGATTCGTCCGTTCTCATAGAGGTGCTGCGCAACCATCATGGTTTGTGAAACGGTGAATCCGAGCTTTCGAGCGGCTTCCTGCTGTAGTGTTGACGTTGTGAAAGGAGGTGCTGGTGAGCGTCGAAGAGGTTTCTTATTGACTGATTCGACGGTGAATGTTGACTTTTCGCAACATTTAAGGAATTCTATAACCTCGTCATGATTCTTGAATCGTGTAGGCACCTCAGCCTTTACCTCCGACATGGAGCCATCTTCATTTGTTACAGCGAAAGTGCCATACACGCGATAGAAAGCCTCGCTTTTAAACGCCTTTATCTCCCTTTCACGCTCAACGACAAGTCTTACTGCCACACTCTGTACACGTCCTGCCGACAACGAAGGTTTCACCTTCCTCCACAATACGGGCGATAGTTTGAAGCCAACAAGTCTGTCAAGCACACGTCTTGCTTGTTGGGCGTTAACGAGATTCATATCGAGGTGTCGCGGATTTTGTATTGCCTCAAGGATGGCTGGTTTTGTTATCTCGTGAAAGACGATACGGTTTGTCTTCTTTTCGTCAAGTCCCAACACCTCGCAAAGATGCCAAGATATGGCTTCTCCCTCACGGTCCTCATCGGAAGCGAGCCAAACCTTTTCAGCGTTTCGTGCGTTTTGTTTCAATTCTTTCACCACTTTTTCCTTCTCCAAAGGAATTTCGTAGTCAGGAGTCAGCGAGTCAATATCGATACTGAGTTCTCTCTTTTTCAAGTCTCTGATATGTCCATAACTGGACATCACCTTGAAATCATTTCCAAGAAACTTTTCAATGGTCTTCGCCTTAGCAGGAGACTCTACAATTACAAGATTTTTCTGCATATTTGATTATTATCTTTATTTCGGCCTGCAAAAGTAAGCAAAAAGTTTTCTTTCACCTTATATATAAGGTATTATTTTTGGTTTTTTAAGAAATCGAATTGATGTAATGCCTGTCTTATGGAGCGGAGACCGAATAATTCGGGATGAATATCGTTAACAGGCAGCCATAAGCATTCGGCGGCGTCGTCATCAGGTTTGGCCTGGGTTCCGCTTTTCACCGGACAGAAATAGAATGCGTCGAGCGTATGGATATCGATGCCCGAATAGCGGTAAATGTTTGGTATGCTAAACTGGTATTCCATGCTCTCCACCTCTATGCCTGTTTCTTCACGTATCTCACGTCTCATAGCTTCTTCAAGGGTTTCGTCCATATCGGCGAATCCTCCCGGAAGGTCGAGAGTGCCTTTTGCAGGTTCCTTACCTCTACGCACCACAAGCATCTCCCCATCTTCGTTGATGATAAATGCTGCCGTGGCAGAACATGGGTTAGCATAATAGGTAAAACCGCAATTATCACATTTACGGCTTTTCTCGTTATTAATCATAAAATGCTTACTGCCACACATTGGGCAGTAAGCAAACTTTTCTAAGGGATGCATAATCACAAGTTGTAAAATGGCGGTTAAATCAATCCCAGTTATCTGTGCGGAATGGGATTAGAGGCAATCCGCCTTGATTCTTGAGGTTACCTATCTGGAAGTTCTTGAAACAATAGCGTACTGCCACCGGCGCGGTAACCTCTGGCGAACTAACCTCAATACGTTCATTGCGCGGGTCATTGCTTGGCGCCCAGAACTTCACGGCTGTAGCCTTATGGAACACCTTGTCGGCACCAGCTATCTCAAATCCTTCAATATCCTCCCATCGGCTGTATCCATCAGCCATATTGTCGAAACTGAGATAGGCCTTGCCATCCTGTATAATCATGTCCTTATACGACATAGACTCTGCAACAAGGCTCTTCATACCATAGGTCTTGTTGAGCGCGAGATATGCCAGACGCTCGCCCACCTGCTGCTTTTGGGCTGGATGGATCTGACCCTTTTCGTATGGATACACAAGGTCGTTGGTACATACCATGCCACTGTTAGGAATCACCTTCGTCGCATTAAACTGCTGTTCGCGCAGCTTTGCTCCAGAGGTTCCTTCGATACCGTCACCATAGACATATGGCGCTATTTGTACGAAGTAGAAGGGGATATCGCCTTCTTTAAAATCACGCCTCCACTGTTCCACAAGCAACTTCAACCTGTCAGTATATTGTCCTGCCGGGTCGCCTACGTTTGAGCAACCCTGATAATATATTATTCCCTTCACGGTATAGTTGAGTATGGGATTAAAGGTGGCGTTATGCCAAAGCAACGGATAATGGAAGTCCCACTGGAAGCGATCCTTCATCGTTGCCGAATCAAGATCCTCCTTCGTGTATTTCTTCAAATTATCCTCGTCGAGCCAGCTTTCCACGCGCGAACCTCCTTTATTAGCTTCAATAAGTCCTACGGGGATATTCAGAGCCTCACGTATAGTACGAGCAAAGAAATAGCCTGTTGCGCTAAACTCTGCAATGGTCTCAGGACTGCTTATTCTCCATGATGTTTCTGCGTCATTAAGTGGTCGGGTACTCATGCGGCTTGGTATCTTCGCCGAACGTATTCCATCCGCTGCGTTAAGTATCTCTTTGTTGTAATCCACCACTGGGCACTGTCCGAATCCCTTCACGGGCATCTCCATGTTACTCTGTCCTGCACAGACCCATACTTCTCCAGCCAAAACGTTACTGATAGTTGTCAGTTCTCCATCATCAAAGCTAATTGACAAAGGGTCGAAAGAGGCTGCGGGCGACTTCACTGTTGCAATCCAACGGCCATCCTTACCCGTCGTGACTACAGTCTTGTCTGCCGACCAAGAAGTGGTGACCGTGACTTTTTTACCGGGTTTGTCCCATCCCCATAGTCTCACATCGCTACTATGCTGGATCACCATGCCGTCGCTAACAAGGTTAGGCAGTTTAACTTTAGCATTTGAGCTAAAAACACATGCGACAAGAGCCGCTAATACTATAAATCGTTTGTTCATAATAGTTAATTTTTGGAATTTGGGTGCAATATTACAAAAAAATATTTATCTTTGCAAGAAATTTCTAATAAATTGTTATGAATAGAATAAAAACCGTATTATCAACTATCCTTTTTCTGGCGTCAACGACAGTTTGCGCTCAGAAAGACACCGTTTTCCCCTTGTGGCCCAACGGTGCCCCAACAGCAAGTGAAGATGTGGCCGACACGGCCAAAGTTTACATTAGCCTGCCCAAACCCAACAAAGCTACCGGGCGATGTATCGTCATCTGTCCTGGTGGCGGCTACTCTCATCTCGCCATGAATCACGAGGGACGTGACTGGGCTACGTTCTTCAACAACATGGGCATCGCGACAGTAGTACTGAAATATCGCATGCCACATGGTGTAAGCACCATACCGCTGGAGGATGCCGAAGAGGCTATGCGTCTTGTACGCCGCAATGCAAAACAATGGAACATCAATCCAGAACAAGTAGGAATAATGGGGTCGTCGGCAGGCGGTCATCTCGCATCTACCCTTGCCACCCACTCAAAGGGTGACGCAGCCGCCAACTTCCAGATTCTCTTCTATCCAGTCATTACCATGGATCCGAACTACACCCATCGCGGATCACACGACAACCTTCTCGGCAAAGAGGCAAAGAAGAAGACCGAACGCGATTATAGCAACGACCTCCAGGTGACACGGGTTACCCCACGAGCCTTCATTGCCCTCAGTGACGACGATCATGCCGTCCTGCCTGTAAACGGTGTAAACTATTATCTTGCATGTCATCTTAACGATGTTCCTGCCTCCCTCCACGTCTATCCTTCGGGAGGTCATGGTTGGGGCATCCGCACAAGCTTTGCCTACCACCTTGAGATGATGCAAGAACTACGCGCATGGTTACAAAGTTTCTAATGTAATGGAACAGAACAGGAAGCTAAGGACCATCGAAATGAAACGCCTCTCGGTAGAAGAATTCAGGGAGGCAAAAAAAACACCTCTCGTGGTGGTTCTCGACGACGTGAGGTCGATGTACAACGTAGGCAGTGTCTTCCGCACGGGCGACGCCTTTCGTATCGAAGCTCTATATCTCTGTGGCATCAGCGCCACCCCGCCAGCCACAGAGATCCACAAGACCGCTCTCGGAGCGGAAGACAGCGTAGAGTGGCAACATTTTGGCAGCGCCCTTGAAGCAGTGAAGCGGCTGAAGGAGAACGGATATGTGGTTCTCGCAGTGGAGCAATGCGAAGGCAGTACCAAGCTCCACGAATTTACCCCTGAGCAAGACAAGAAATACGCTGTCGTGCTCGGCAACGAGGTAAAAGGCGTGCATCAAGACGTTATCGACGCTTGCGATGGATGTCTTGAAATAGTACAATTAGGCACAAAACACTCCATGAATGTGAGTGTAACTGCCGGAATAATAATGTATAGGTTCGTTTTTTATTAAAATAATGGCAAAAAATTTTGTCGTACGCTCAAATTTGACTAATTTTGCACAAATTTTGTAACCATGCAGTAATTAACAACAAAAAACATTATGGCATATACACGTATGACAGCTGCAGAAGCTGCAGCACTGATCAAAAACGGAGAGAACATCGCCCTTAGCGGATTCACTCCTTCTGGAGCCGCAAAGGCCGTAACGAAAGAGTTGGCCAAAATCGCCCTCGCCGAGCACGAGGCAGGCCGTGAGTTTCAGGTAGGCATCTTCACTGGCGCATCCACTGGACAAAGCACCGACGGAGATCTTGCCAACGCACAAGCAATACGCTATCGTGCCCCTTACACCACCAATGGTGATTTCCGCAAGCATGTCAACATGGGCGAGATTGCCTATAACGACATCCACCTCTCTCAGATGGCACAAGAACTACGCTACGGCTTCATGGGCCAGGTTGACTGGGCTATCCTCGAAGTGTGCGATCTTGAAGAAGGAGAGACAAAATGCAAAGCTTATCTCACCTCTGCCGGTGGCATCAGTCCTACAGCCGCTCGTTTAGCTAAGCATGTCATCCTTGAGCACAACCAGTTCCACAGTCCCGACGCTAAATATCTTCACGATGTTTACGAACTGCAAGACCCACCATATCGTCAGGCAATCCCAATCGTAAACGTGGACGACCGTATAGGTACACCTTACGTAGAAATCGACGCCAGCAAGATTGTTGGTGTAGTGGAATGTAACATCCCTGACGAGGCACGAGCATTCAAAGACCTTGACCCCGTTACCACACAGATTGGTAACAACGTGGCAGAATTCCTCGCTGCAGACATGCGTCGCGGCATCATCCCTTCTACATTCCTTCCTCTGCAGAGCGGCGTAGGCACAACAGCCAACGCTATCCTCGCGGCCTTGTCGATGGACAAGAACATCCCCGATTTTAACATATTCACCGAAGTGCTTCAGGATGCAGTGGTTGACATGATGCTCAATGGCCGTGTGAAGAAAGCATCCGCTTGCTCACTCACCGTCACCAATCCAAGCCTGATGAAGGTGTATGACAACATTGACTACTTCAAGCAGAATCTTACCTTACGCCAGAGCGAGATTTCAAACTCACCGGAGCTTATCCGCCGTCTTGGAGTTATAGCCATCAACACCGCACTCGAATGCGACATCTACGGTAACGCTAACTCTACACATATCACAGGTACAAAGATGATGAACGGCATCGGCGGTTCAGGCGATTTCGAGCGTAACGCTTACATAAGCATCTTCACTTGTCCTTCAATTGCCAAGAATGGCGCCATCAGCTCTATCGTGCCAATGGTAAGCCACCACGACCATACCGAGCACGACGTCAACATCATCGTCACAGAGCAGGGAGTGGCCGACCTTCGCGGCAAGAGCCCAATGCAGCGTGCACAATGCATCATCGAGAACTGCGCCCATCCAAGCTACAAAGAGCTGTTATGGGATTACCTTAAGATTGCGAAGGGCGGTCAGACACACCACAATCTCCCCGCTGCATTCTCCTTCCACGACACTCTCATCCGCAAGGGCGATATGCATCTGACAGACTACGCTGAATACGTAAAGTAAGTTGAAATTTCATCCGCTTTCTCTGTTGGCAGAAGGGCACTCGTTGCCCTCTCCGCCAGAACGTTTTAACAACCCCTTTGACTACGAGCCACATCCATTATGCCAGCTTGCGGTCAAGGGGTTGTGTATGTATATTGAAAGCCACCTTCAATATAACGACGAACTTCACTCGGGTAAGATGTTCGGCGTGCTTGTAGTAAGATACAAAGACGAGTTGGGATATCTTGCCGCATACTCCGGACAGCTACAAGGCTGTAAGGAACTCGACTATTTTGTCCCAAACGTGTTCGACTATCTTCAACCGGATGGCTATTTCAAATGCCACGAAGCGGAGATAAGCGAGATAAACAG
Organism: Prevotella sp. P5-92; assembly: GCF_002251245.1. Lineage (GTDB taxonomy): Bacteria > Bacteroidota > Bacteroidia > Bacteroidales > Bacteroidaceae > Prevotella. Next base: position 178,981 of record NZ_NPJG01000042.1, on the reverse strand, counting down.
ACAGATTGCATCCATCGAGACTACCCCGGAACGCATCCATCTGCTTGACGAGATACAACAAGCACAAATAGATGCCGTCACAGAGATAGATGCCTACAAGGAGGTAATGACACAGGCAAAACGCCAACGCGACTTTTCCCGACAGACAGGCGACGATGCACGCACCGAAGACGAATTGATACGCGAGAGCCAATTCATGAAGGCAGAATTGGTAAGGATAAAGCAGAAATGGCGTAACATACAGAAGGAACTCGACACATCAATAGCACACTACGACAAACAAATCGACGAGCTCAAAGGCAAACGCCAACAGAAGTCAGAAGCATTGCAAACATGGCTTTTCCAAAACTTTATCGTGAGGAATGCACGTGGAGAAACACGTGACCTACTCGACATCTTCAAATACACCCCAATGGGAATGCCTCCGTCGGGTTCAGGGGAATGTTGTGCTCCAAAGTTGCTGCAATATGCTTTCTCGCACGACATGCAACCACTGTGTATTGCAGAATTCTGGTGGGGAGAATCTCCCAAAAGCGTCATCAGACGCCATCTCAATTACTATAACGCATGCCGTGGCAAGTGCTTACCCATACTCACCTTTATGTTGGAGGGCATGGACGTTGAACAGAAAGAGATGCATAAAGATGCGGGCGAAAGCATAAGCATCCTATATGAAGACGAGAGCATTGTGGTGGTATATAAACCATCAGGACTACTCTCCGTACCCGGGAAAAGCGAGCGCCACTCTGTATTCAGCATCCTTTCCGAACGCGGATATACTCCCAAGACCGTACACCGTCTTGACATGGACACATCGGGCATACTTGTCGTGCCACGCACCACCGAAGCCCACCACTCGCTCCAACGCCAATTCTACAACCGCACCGTGAAGAAACGTTATGTTGCAATCGTGGAACCGATGATTGGCATCACACTCAATGAAGGCGACCACGGCATCATCGACATCCCTATTTGTCCTGACCCTTTCGACAGGCCCCGTCAGATGGTAGATTACGACTATGGCAAACGTTCCATTACAGAATGGCGTGTTGTCAGTCCACAGCCATCAGGCCTCGGCAGTGGAGAGGTCGTGTTGTCGCTTGTGCCCCACACTGGCCGCACCCACCAGCTTCGCGTTCATTGTGCTTCATGCGACGGTCTCGCCTCACCTATCAAAGGCGACCCACTCTATGGTCATCGCGGCGAACGTCTTTGTCTTCATGCCGAATATCTGGAATTTGCGCATCCCGTCACAGGCAAGAGGTTGCACTTCAAGGTGGAAGCGGATTTCTGAATTCAAAAAAAGCTTAAAATCTTTGCCAGTTCAAAATTATTTCTTACTTTTGCATCCATAAAAGCAACATTTACCTATAATATCTAAATAATTAAAATGACAACATTAAGCATCATCATTGTAGCAGTATTCTGTTTGGGATATTTCTGCATAGCCATCGAGAGTGTCACGAAGATCAACAAGGCAGCAATAGCTTTGCTGATGTTTGTGTTGTGCTGGACCTTATTCATGATCGACCCAGGGCAATATATCCCAGGAGCCATAGGAGAGCATAAGGCTCTGACTGTGGCTGAAGTAATGGAGCGCCATCTGGGCACTACCGCCACCACGCTGTTCTTCCTTATGGGAGCCATGACGATAGTGGAACTCGTTGACCAGAACGGCGGATTTAACTTCGTGCGCGACACGCTTAAGACACGCACCAAGAAGAAGTTGCTATGGCGCATAGCTTTCATGACATTTATTCTCTCGGCTGTGCTCGACAACCTCACAACAAGCATCGTGATGATAATGATTCTACGCAAACTGGTAGAAAACCGCGACGACCGACTCATTTACGCCGCGTTAGTGATTATTTCAGCTAACTCCGGAGGAGCTTTCTCGCCCATCGGCGATGTCACCACTATCATGCTGTGGAACAAGGGTGTGCTCACCGCTGCGGGTGTTATAACAGAGGTGTTCCTGCCTTCTATAGTGTCAATGCTCGTTCCTGCTTACATACTCTCGCATAGCCTCAATGGCAAGATGGAGGTAAAAGATTTCGAGCAAAATGTACGTGTGCAGGATCATCTGACAGAAGTACAACGCAAGACCGTGTTCTTCCTCGGTGTCGGCGGTCTTATCTTTGTACCCGTATTCAAGACCATCACCCATCTGCCTCCGTTTATGGGCATACTGTTAGTTCTCGGCGTGCTATGGACCGTTACCGAGGTGTTCTACTCTCGGCTGGCTGGCGAAGAGGAGAAAGGCGGTATGCAAAAACGTGTCACCAATATGCTTTCACGCATCGACATGGGAACCATTTTGTTCTTCCTTGGCATCTTGATGGCAGTCGCTTGTCTTGAGACCATCGGCGCCTTGGAACTTCTTGGCGAAGGTCTCAACACCATGTTCAACGGCAACCACTATCTCGTTACCGGTATCATAGGTATCTTGTCAAGTATCGTTGACAACGTGCCGTTAGTAGCAGGCTGCATGGGCATGTATCCAGCTGCAGCGACAGGCGACTTTGCTGTTGACGGCATCTTCTGGCAGCTCCTTGCCTACTGTGCAGGTGTAGGCGGCTCGATGCTTATTGTCGGTAGTGCCGCCGGTGTTGTGGTAATGGGATTGGAAAAGATCTCATTTGGCTGGTATATGAAGAAGATTTCGTGGATTGTACTTGTAGGTTATTTGTCGGGCATCTTGATCTATGGCATCCAACGTGCATTGTTCTTTTAAAAGAGGTGTATAGAAAGAATATAAGTAATCGGGTTGTATGCTCATTCGCATACAACCCGATTACATTTTTTTGCTCCCGACGCATTATAATCCGTGACGGGAAGCGGCAGGATTACAGTTTCTTCAATGTCATACAGTCTATCTCCGGCAGCTCGTCGCGATCGTGATATAGACGTACGGTATTGTTTCCTTTCTCGAGGTGAATCTTTGTAGTTACCTCTCCCCATTTGCCGTTAGTATTGGCGAAAATAGGTTGACCTATGCCTTCGTTGACATTGATGAAGAAGTGCTGACCTTCCTTGCGTGGCTGTCCCCAGCTGATCTGGCTATGAACTCCTGGCTTTGAATTGCAACGAATGGTAATCTCGTAGTCGCCACCCTCATGGCTATATACGTTACGCCACTGCAGGTCGTTGACAGCGCGCTGGCCTAACAAGATTGCCTTTGCGCCACCAGAGCAGTTGTTGTCTTTCTGATATGTTCCTGTATGCAATGCCCAAGGGTTGCTCAATTCCTGATAGCTGCTGAGATAAGCTGTCTCTGCCTCATAGAGTGTGCGCTCAAGTCGTGTGTCGGCAGTAATCTTATAGATACGGCATCCGTGAGCAGGCACCTCGCGGCTCAGTGTAGTACCAGTGAAGGCGGCATTAGCCTTGGCAAACTTCTTGGCTTTCTTTCCGGTCACCACGAGGTCTTTGTGTTCGTAAAGGTCTCTCACCTGTGTCACACCGTCGAGCTGTATATCCGCATAATCGACGCTAACGGTCTTTGTGGTTTCCGTCGGGTTGTACAAGGCGATGGCACGGGTGTTACCTTCAAGGGTCTCAATATCCTTTACAAAGACATAGGTACTGTCTGTCTTGTCGTATTTAGCCACATTAGCTTGCAGCATCAGCGGGTCTTGGTTGAGGGCAATGAGTTCCTTGTTGCAGAGCAGATTCATGGTCTCTGGAGTCAATGTGCTCATGTCGCAACCGATGAGCAGTGGTGATGCCATGATACACCACATGCCGAAATGAGTGCGGTCTTCTTCTGGTGTCAGTGTTCGTCCCACCTCAAGCATGTCCATGTCGTTATATCGTCCGTCGTAGCAGTAGGCCGAAAGATACAGGCTCTGGTCGATAATACCTCTTACTGAAGGCCACGAGCAGTTGATGTCAACGCTCATTCTCCATGATGTAGCCACGTCGTGTACCCAAGTGCCTGGATAGTCCCATCGGCAGACGTTGAGTCGTAGTCCTTTCTTACCCGTATTTTCCATAGCCTTGTGGATGGCTGTGTAGCGCTCTTGCGGATCGAGGCAGTAACGCTGACGGTTCTGAGGAGCGTCGCCTCCGCAGAAGTCAACCTTGATAAAGTCGAAATCAAGTTCTTTGAAGAAGAAGTCGCAGTCTTGCTGGTCGTGAAGGTACAGACCTACATTATTTGCGATGGTGTCACCACCGTAATAGTTTCCGCATGTGTTTGCGCCCGCATCAGAATAGATGCCCGCCTTCAGTCCGAGTCCGTGAATATGATCTACCACGCCTTTCAGTCCACGCGGGAATCTCACGGGATGTATGAGTAGCTGACCTGTTTTCGGGTCTCGTCCACCGAAGTATCCGTCATCAATGTTTATATATTTATATCCTGCATCTTTCAGCGGAGTGTTAGCCATGACGTCGGCCTGACGCATGATAATCGAGTCGCTGATGTTAAGTGCAAAGGTGTTCCACGAGCTCCATCCCATAGTAGGGAGCTCTTTTTCCTGAGCATTTGTCGAGAGGCAGCACATGGCAGCCAACGCGACGATAATATTTTTCTTCATACTTTTCTTCAATTGTTTTTTTACAATTAGTGGTTCATTGATTCCAGTTCTGGCCATCCATCGTCGGTCCATCTTATTTCTCGTTGTATAAGTACCGGTGCACCTTTCATCTCTGTGCTGTAGCCATGACAGATAAAGATGTCTTTTCCGTCAATGGAGTATGCAGCGCAATGGCCTGTTGCCTCATATTGTTTCTTATCGCCTTCGAGCAAGACGGTTCCGCCTCCATTGAGCATGTCGTTGCTACGCTTGTCGAGATATGGTCCATCCACATTCTTGCTTCGACCCACGGCGACGCGATAGTTGCTCTTGCTGCCTCGACAACAATAGTCCCACGACACGAAGAGATAATAGTAGCCTTGGTGTTTCATCACGAAGGGAGCCTCGATGGCGTTGGTGCCAGCATGTGCCGAGGTGGGGTTAGGTTCTGCTGTTGTGGTGCCAGGGGCATAGCGTCGTGCCAGGGTTCGGGGTTTCTCTCCCTTTGCCACGTGCATGGTGGTATCTAGTCTTACTATCTGTATTCCATCCCAAAACGAGCCCCACACCATCCATGGCGTGTCGTTGTCGTCGATGACAAAGTTCGGGTCGATGGCATTCCAGTTGTCGCGGTTCTCGCGTGAGGCGACGATACATCCCTCGTCGTTCCATATAGGAGAATCGAGCTTTGCCGCCGACAGCAGTCCGATGGCCGAGCCGTTTTTCCCGAATGTGGAGCAGCTATATGCAAGCCACCACTTGTTGTGCCATCTGATGATGTCAGGAGCCCATACATGCTTGTCAAATCCCGGCACCGAGTCGTGGGTCCATTTCGGTATCACCGTCATCACGGGCATGGCTTTCACTTGCCAGTCTTTTCTGTCTTTTGACGTCATCCGTTGTATTCCCATGCCAGTGGCAAAGATATGGTACACGCCGTCTTCCCTTGCCATCACGGGGTCGTGTACCATTGGATTGGAGGTAACGAATTCCCGTATTTTTCTTTCTTCTCCGTTCTGTTCTTGCGCCAGTGCCACATTGCTTATCATCATGGCGACCGACAGAGTAATTAGGTGTAAGTTAGTTCGTATCATATATATATGTATTTAAATTATATCTGTTTATGTCTTTCTTCATTCTATATCTATTGCCCTCTCATCTCTTCGGTGAGTACACTCTCGAGTTTCTCTGCCGACAGTCGCAGTTGGAACTCTCCATTTATCGCCACGGATATCGATCCCGTCTCTTCCGAGACTACGATGACCACGGCGTCAGCTTCCTGCGACATGCCCATGGCAGCACGATGCCTCAGTCCCAAATCTTTGGGTATTTCCATATTGTGGGATACTGGCAGGATGCATCCGGCCGCTTTTATTCTTTTGTTGGATATCAACATTGCCCCATCATGCAGTGGCGAGTTTTTGAAGAAGATGTTTTCTATCAGGCGCTGGTTGATGTTGGCGTCTATGAGGTCACCAGTCTTCACGATATCGTCGAGAGGGTTGTTGCGTTCTATGACGATGAGTGCTCCCACCTTTTTCTTTGACATGTTCATACAGGCCAGCACGATGGGCACGATGGTCTCTTTGTCGTGTTCCGGAGCCTTGTTCTTGTCGGCAGAGAATATTCTCAGCAGCATCCTCATGCGTTGGTGTGCTCCGAGATTGTAGAGGAATTTGCGTATGTCTTCCTGAAAGAGCACAATGAGTCCTATCACACCCACACTGACCAACTTGTCCATGATGCTGCCCAACAGCCGCATCTCAATCACCTGCGACACGAATAGCCATAACACGACAAACATAAGTATTCCGATGAAGACGTTGAGCGAGCTCGACTCCTTCATCAGACGATAAATGTAGAACAACATCAGAGCGACAAGAAAGATGTCGATGAAGTCTTTTATGCCAAATTCTATAAACATGATCTTACAAATGCTTGCTTAGTGGAGAGGAACTGATGGTCTTTGACGTTATCTTCACTGCCTCTACTGCCTCGCGCACGTCGTGAGCACGGAGTATCGAGACTCCCTTCATCAGCGACAATGTGTGGAGCACAGTAGTGCCGTTGAGCGAGCCGGCGGGGGCGGTGTCGAGGAGCTTGAATATCATCGTTTTCCTCGACACTCCCACGAGCAGTGGCAGTCCGAGGACATGGAGTTTGTCCATCTCCGCCATAAGACGGTAGTTGTCGTCAAGCGTCTTCCCGAAACCGAATCCCGGATCGAGTATTATGTCTTTCACGCCCAGATTGCGCAGCTGTTGTATCTCTCGCGCATAAGCCATGAGCATGGTCTCCACATTGGGTTTCACCGACATTAGTATATACGGCACGCCCAGTCGCGCCACCATTCGGAAGATGGCAGGACAAGTGCCGTCCTCTTTCTCCAGCGGTGTGTTCACCACTCCGGTAATGCCGCCCTCTGACACGTCGTTGATGATGTCGGCTCCATAATCCTCCACCGCCATGCGTGCCACGTCAGGACGGAATGTATCTACTGACACTACGGCGTCGGGCTGTTCGCGTCTCACAATCTCCAGACCGAACCTCAGTCGCGCCATTTCCTCCTCTTGGCTCACTTCAGGTGCTCCGGGGCGTGTGGAGAATGCTCCCACGTCGATAATGGTTCCTCCCTCGGCAATAACCTGATTGGCACGATCGGCTATTTCAGCTTCGGTCTGCTTTCGGCTGCCGGCGAAAAAGGAGTCGGGTGTGACGTTGAGTATTCCCATCACCTGTGGCGACGAGAAATCGACGAGTTTACCTCTGACATTGATTGTGTATTGCATATTACGATTGTTTATTCTTTCAACAGCTAATTTGTTTTGCAAATGTACCACTTGTTAATGAAAAGACCAAAAAAAAACGTCATATTTTGCAAAATTTATGTTCTTTACGTTCTTTACATGCCGTTTTAGAGGGCTTTTCAAATAAAAATTGTACCTTTGCACCGATTTTTAAATACGTTCATACAATGGAAATAGAACAACTCTACGAGATATACAAGAGTCATCCCGTAATCACCACCGACAGCCGCGATTGCCCGGAGGGATCGATATTCATCGCCCTCAAGGGCGACACTTTCAACGGAAACAAGTTTGCCCAGTCTGCCTTGGAGAAAGGTTGCGCCTATGCCGTCGTTGACGAGCCAGGGGAACATACGGCCAACGACCCGCGTTATATAGTGGTTGACAACTGTCTGAAGACATTACAGCTTCTCGCCCGTCATCACCGCCGTCAGTTCTCCATCCCCGTGATAGGCATTACAGGCACCAACGGCAAGACGACCACGAAGGAACTCGTTGCCGCCGTCCTTTCTGAGCGATATAACGTGCTCTTTACCCAGGGCAATTTCAACAACGACATCGGTGTGCCTAAGACGCTCTTCCGCCTCTCTTCGGCTCACGACATTGCCGTGGTGGAGATGGGGGCAAGCCATCCTGGCGACATCAAGGTCCTCGTGGAGACGGTCGAGCCTCAATATGGCCTCATCACCAATGTGGGCAAGGCTCATCTTCAGGGCTTCGGTTCCTTTGAGGGAGTGGTGAGGACCAAGGGCGAGCTCTACGACTTCCTCCGCCATCGGGAAGACTCGAAAGTGTTTGTCGATGCTGGAAACCCTCATCTTATGGGCATCGCCCAAGGGCTCTCTCTTATTAAATATGGTATAGGCGACGTGGCTGACGACCTCAGGGTGAGAGGCGAGGTGGTGTCGTGTGCTCCACTGTTGAGATTCCGCTGGACTGATGGCGAGGAATGGCATGAGGTACAGTCTCACCTCATCGGCAGCTACAACCTCCACAACATGTTGGCTGCTGCCACCATAGGACTGGAGTTTGGCATCACTCCAGCACAGATAGACCATGCGTTGTCTAATTACATGCCCAGCAACAATCGTTCGCAACTTACCGAGACAGCGTCCAACCATCTCATCGTCGATGCGTATAATGCCAACCCGACGAGCATGATGGCTGCACTGAAGAACTTCTGCAACATGGAGGTTTCTCCAAAGATGGCTATCCTCGGCGACATGCGCGAACTGGGCGAGTCGAGTGCTGAGGAGCACCAGCGTGTGGCTGACTTTATCGAGGCGTCAAGACTTACCGACGTGTGGCTTGTAGGCTCTGAGTTTGCCAACACTCGCAGCCGCTGCCGCAAATTTGCCGATGTCGAGGAGGTGAAAGCTGAACTCGCCAAGGCAAAACCTCTGGGATATTACATCCTCGTGAAAGGAAGCAATGGCATTAAGCTATTCCAATTACCAGAAATACTGTAAAAAACGACTCCTAACACATTTTTTCTTGGAAAAGATGCACGAGTTTCAAAAAAATATAGTACCTTTGCAGCCGAATTAACAAAAACTATATGGCTTCGGGATGTAGCGCAGTTGGTAGCGCACTACGTTCGGGACGTAGGGGTCGGGCGTTCGAGTCGCCTCATCCCGACAAAAATACTTATGTACGTCTGTGAATTAGACAATTACGGCGTATCAAGGGTGAAGATGTCGGCGAAAAGTCGGTGATATTTTGGCGCAACCGACAAATCTGGTGGGGAAGGATTTGTCGGTTGTGCTGGCTAATTATAGTTATGTCATAGACGAACAGAAGTTCAAATAATAACAATACGATTGTTGTTTGTTTTTGTTAACTCAGGTAAGTGGTATTGTTGATTGTAAACAGACTATACTAATGATGTATGGATAAGCGTTCATGAGCTGTCAGGACTCACGTCCTAATGGTGTCTGAAAGTACGTCCTTGTGGCGTTAGGACGAACGACATGGTTGTGCCTTGCCAGTTGTCAAACGATCTTGTGGAAGCTGGCAAATGAACTTTTGCTAACTGGCAAAAGATCTTGCGTGAGCTTACAAATGAGTTTCTGACTACTTAGGTACAGGGGGCACCCCTGTCCCCCGTACTGCTTGGATGATGTGGAATATTATGTGTGTCATTTCAATGATTTTGCCTCTGCAAATGGGATAAACAGAACGTAACCAATGACATTGCTGTAACATGCAAATTTAAATGCATCATTTTTTCGTAAAGTAAATGCATCACCCTTGTTATTTGACATACATCAATCGATTCTTCTTGTTTTACACATCCTCCTTCTTTTTAAAAACAGCATGATGTCTTCTATGGCAAGCAAGTCCGCATTGAGTATCTTACGATAGGTTGTCGGTTGCGTCCTATTTTCTGGATTTGCTGTCGCTCATCCTGTCGGCACTCGGAGATTTTCTCTTGGATCTCCTTGCGGCGTGCGAGATATTGTTCTGTTGTCATTGTCGTTGTTTCCATAATGTTCTTTGAATTGAAAGAACCCTCGTTCCGAGCCTTATTTGACAACGACGATTTCTAAACGGGACTAAGGGAATCAAAAAGGCTATTGCTTGTTGGCTGCGGGAAGCGTCTCGCAGCCAACTTTATGTCTTATCCGTCGGCTATGCCAGAGGAGATAGTGTTGGCTGTCACAAGTATGACGGCCGGCTGTCATAACTACATAGTTTGCCTGTCATCCCCATGACAGAATCGGAAGAGACGATTAAGCGAAAAGCATGAGATAAGAGGGATGCTCCGCCAAATCTTCACTCTACATTATTCGCCTATAAGCCACAAGTTTTCAGAGTGTTAACACGATGTAGGGTTGCGCTGCCTCTACATTGAGCAAACTAACTATCATTAAACGGGTTATACCCGCAGAATGTAGAGTGTAGAGTTAATGAGAGCATCGATATATAAGAGAAAAATGGATTTTTTATGATTTTTTGTAGTAAATGAAAAAGGAAGTGCGTCTAACGGACAAAAAAGGACATAATTCATATTACAACAATGAGAAGATTATTTATCGCAGTAGTGGCAATGGTATTGCTCGCTACAAATGGATTCGCACAGCAACAGCCAGCTATTCCCATAGACAAGGCCGTTCGCATTGGCAAGTTGGACAATGGTTTGACGTACTACATACGCCACAACGCCGAGCCAAAGGGTCAGGCAAACTTCTACATCGCACAGCGTGTGGGCTCTATTCTTGAAGAAGAGGACCAGCGCGGTCTGGCTCACTTCCTTGAGCACATGTGCTTCAACGGCACAAAGCACTTCCCCGGCAACGGCGTGATAAAATACTGCGAGAGCATCGGCGTGAAGTTTGGCAACGACCTCAATGCCTACACAAGCATCGACGAGACCGTATATAATATAGATAATGTACCCGTAGGCACGACACCGTCGGCCATCGACTCTTGCCTCCTCATACTCCACGACTGGGCCGACGGCCTCCTGCTTACCGACGAGGACATCGACCACGAGCGCGGAGTGATACACGAGGAATGGCGCACAAGGGCTAACGCACAGATACGTCTTCTTGAGCAGCTGCTGCCAATGATGTATCCGAAAGGCACCAACCACGCCCGTCCTGACGGCTCTAACCGCTATGGCCATCGCCTGCCAATAGGCAAGATGGAGGTGGTTGACAACTTTCCCTACAAGGCACTACGCGACTACTACGAACAGTGGTATCGTCCAGACCTGCAGGCAGTGATCGTGGTCGGCGACATCGACGTGGATAATATTGAGGCAAAAATCAAGGACATATTCGGAAAGATAGCAAAGCCCGAAAACCCAAAGGAGAGATACTTCGTAGAGATTCCCGACAACGAGACACCTCTCATCTGCATGGCAAAAGACAAGGAGCAGCCATACGCCATGACGTTCCTCTTCCTTAACCACGATCCCTATCCACAGGAGATGAGAGGCGACATGCCTTACCTTATTTATAAATATGCCATGGACGCAGCTTCGCGCATGGTGAACGCACGCCTGCAGGAACTGCAGCAAAGCGCCAATCCGCCGTTTATTGCAGCGGAAGTGTCTGACGACGACTTTATGATTGCACGCACCAAGCGCAGCTTCGCCGGTCAGGCAGTGTCGTCGGAACAAGGACTGCAGCAGGCAGTCACCACACTCTACCGCGAGATGCTCCGCGCTGCACGATGCGGATTCACCGACTCGGAGTATGAGCGTGCAAAGGCACAGATACTTGCCGACGTGGAGGCAGCATACAACGGCCGCGACAAGAAGAAGAGCGCCAACTACTGCAAGGAGTATGTACGTCACTTCATCGACAACGAGCCAATACCGGGTGAGGAAACTAACCTCGCTATCGTAAAGCAACTCGCCGAGGGAGTAGATGCACAGACCATAGGAAAGATTCTCTCGCAGATGGTGGAAAAGAACATACTCGTGATGAGCGCCATGTTGCCCGACAAGGAAGGCGTCAACTACCCTTCGAAAGAGGAAATGGAAGCAGCTCTCGCTGCAGTGGCAGCCGAGACGATCACTCCTTATGAAGACGCCGTCTCTGACGAGCCTCTCATGAGCTCACTGCCCAAGCCAGGAAAGGTAAAGAAGATACAGGCAAAAGCCATGGGATACAAGCAATACTCTCTCTCAAATGGCGCCACAGTATATTTCCGCCAGACAGACTTCAACCCCAACGAGATACTGATGACGGCAGTGAGCAAGGGCGGAACATCGCTCTACCCTACCTCGATGACTGCCGACCTCAAAGCCATCAACGACGTGATGCTCGTGGGAGGACTGGGCAATTTCTCAAACACCGAACTGCGCAAGGCCACAGCAGGAAGGAAGGTGAGCGTGACACCAAAGGTGAGCGTGTTTGAAGAGTCAGTGACTGCCTCTGCAACACCAAAGGACTTTGAGACAATGTTACAGCTCAACTATCTGTATTTCACAGCTATGCGCTCAGACCGCGAAGCATTCGACTCATGGCTCAACCGCGAACGCGCCTCGGTGGCTAACCGCGAAAGCGACCCAATGTCGGCCCTTCAGGACAGCGTGCAGACAAGCATCTACGACAACGCCAGTCTGTTTATGGGCATGCACACGGCTGACCTCGACCGTCTCGACTACGACAACATCATGAGGATAGCCCGCGAACGCTATGCCAACGCAGCCGACTTCACCTTCATCATCACCGGAGCCATCGACGAAGCCACCTTGCTGCCACTCATGGAACAGTATATCGCCTCACTGCCAGCAAAAGGCAAGGCGGAGAAGGCTAACACCGCCATCTCCGACTTCCGCAAGGGTAAGGTTGACAATGTTTACAAGCGCAAGATGGAAGTGCCAATGACAACCAACGTCTTCTTCGACACTGCCGATATGCAATACACTCTGAAGAACAAACTCGCCTTCGACATTGCGCTCAACGCACTCAGCGTAGTTCTGCTCGAAGAGATACGCGAGAAGGAAGGCGGCACATACGGCATCGGAGCTTACGGAGAACTTGTCCCCATGCCAGCTCCACGATACAGGGCTTACATGCAGATAGCATACCAGGCAAACCCAGATAGATACGAATACCTCAACCAGAGAGTACGCGAGATCGTGAAGCAGTTTGTCGCAGAAGGTCCTTCGAAGGAGAACCTCGAGAAAGGCAAGGAATTCTTCCTCAAGAACTACAAAGAGAACCTCCGCGAGAACAAGTACTGGGCTACAACCTTCAAGAACTATCTCGACACCAACCTCGACTTCGCCACCGACTTCGAGCAGACCATACAGAGTATCACTGCCGACGACGCCCGACGCGCAGTAGAACAGCTCATGACACAAAACAATCACGCTGAGATCATCATGGAAGGCATAGAAAACAAATAAAAATTTATTTCATACTCGACAAATCGCCGGCTGTCGCGCTCACTGAAGCAGACGCCGGCGATTTCCTTTTTGTGCAGATAAACGAGCCGCATACATTCATAATTTCATAAAAAAACACAAAAAGTAGAAGAAATGCTGGAAAACATTGCGCCATTACACAGAATTATAGTATCTTTGTGCGATTTTTTGATGAAAACAAAACAAATAGTTTTAAATTTTAGATGAACGTAATTACGAAAACAATTTCGTTGGCTGATGGAAGAACCATCACCATCGAGACCGGAAAAGTGGCAAAACAGTGCGACGGTTCTTGTATGCTCCGCATGGGCAACACCGTTCTTTTGGCCACCGTTTGTGCCGCAAAAGATGCCGTTCCGGGTACAGATTTCATGCCTCTGCAGGTTGACTACAGAGAGCAGTATGCAGCAGCTGGACGCTTCCCTGGTGGATTCACCAAGCGCGAAGGCAAGGCAAGTGACAATGAGATTCTCACATCACGCCTGGTTGACCGCGTTCTCCGTCCGCTCTTCCCTTCTAACTTCCACGCTGAAGTGTATGTCAATGTGATGCTCTTGTCAGCCGATGGTGTTGACCAGCCTGACGCCCTCGCCGGCTTCGCTGCCTCAACAGCATTAGCTTGCTCAGATATTCCTTTCGAATGCCCAATCAGTGAAGTGCGTGTCGCACGCATCGGCGGAGAATATGTCATCAACCCAACCTTCGAGCAGATGAAGGAAGCCGACATGGACATCATGGTTGGTGCCTCGGCTGAAAACATCATGATGGTGGAAGGCGAGATGAAAGAAGTGTCGGAACAAGACATGATCGGCGCACTGAAGGCCGCCATGGAAGCCATCAAGCCGATGTGCGAGTTGCAGACAGAGCTGTCAAAGGAGCTCGGCACCGACGTAAAGCGCGAGTACGACCACGAGATCAACGACGAAGACTTGCGCAAGCAAATCAACGACGAGCTCTACCAACCAGTTTACGATATCACCAAGCAGGCTCTCGACAAGCACGCCCGCCAGGATGCTTTCGACAAGATCATCGAGGACTTCAAAGCTAAATATGCTGAAGCTCACAGCGACCTCAGCGAGGACGAGCTTGAGGAAAAAGCCGCCGAGGCTGACCGCTACTATCACGACGTGATGCGCGACGCCATGCGCCGTTGCATCCTCGACGAGGGAATCCGTCTCGACGGACGCAAGACTGACGAGATACGTCCTATCTGGTGTGAGGTTAGCCCACTGCCAATGCCACACGGAAGCTCTATCTTCACCCGTGGAGAGACACAGTCGCTCACCACATGTACACTCGGCACAAAGCTCGACGAAAAGATGGTTGACGACGTGCTCGACAAGAGCTACATGCGCTTCCTCCTCCACTATAACTTCCCGCCATTCTGCACCGGCGAGGCTAAGGCACAACGCGGAGTGGGACGACGCGAAATAGGTCACGGACACCTCGCATGGCGCGGCCTGAAAGGTCAGATACCTGAAGACTATCCTTACACCGTACGCGTAGTTAGCCAGATACTCGAGTCTAACGGCTCTTCATCAATGGCTACCGTATGTGCCGGAACTCTCGCACTGATGGACGCTGGCGTACCTATGAAGAAACCTGTCAGCGGTATCGCAATGGGACTTATCAAAAACCCAGGTGAAGAGAAGTATGCCGTGCTCAGCGACATCCTCGGCGACGAGGACCACCTCGGCGATATGGACTTCAAGACCACAGGAACCAAGGACGGTCTGACCGCCACACAGATGGACATCAAGTGCGACGGCCTCTCGTTCGAAATCCTCGAAAAGGCCCTCATGCAGGCAAAGGCTGGACGTGAGCACATTTTAAAGTGCCTCACCGACACCATAGCTGAGCCACGCGCAGAAATGAAACCACAGGTACCACGCATCGTACAGATTGAGATACCTAAGGAGTTCATCGGTGCTGTCATCGGCCCTGGCGGCAAGATCATCCAGCAGATGCAGGAAGACACTGGCGCCACCATTACCATCGACGAAGTGGATGGCGTAGGCAAGGTACAGGTATCGGCTCCTAACAAGGAGAGCATCGACGGCGCATTGGCAAAAATACGCGCCATCGTGGCAATACCCGAAGTGGGTGAGATTTACGAAGGCACAGTACGCTCTATCATGCCTTACGGATGCTTCGTGGAAATACTTCCAGGCAAAGACGGACTCCTCCACATCTCGGAAATAGACTGGAAACGTCTTGAAACAGTAGAAGAGGCCGGCATCAAGGAAGGCGACAAGATAAAGGTAAAACTGCTCGAGATAGACCCAAAGACTGGCAAGTACAAGCTCTCTCACCGTGTGCTCATCGAAAAGCCTGCCGACTATCAGGAACGTCCTGAGCGCCGTCCTCGCGGCGAGCGTCCTGAGCGCCGTCCACGTGGCGAGCGTCCTGAGCGCGGCGAACGCCGTCCTCGTCCTGAGCGCCGTCCACGCCCCGACTTCAACGAAAGCCAAGAGAACCACGAGCCAAAGGATTTCAACGACTCTTTGGACAAGATGGATTTCTAAATAAGTGAAGAATCTGAAAGAGAAGAATGGAGAATGACCTCATTCTTCACTCTTCTCTTTTTTTATATATGCACTCAACTTTGGCAAATAAAGGGCAGTTAAAGAAGTTGGGCAAAAGCGAAAGTTTTGGATATTATGATAGACGACAATTTCGACATACGCGAAGAGCA
Source organism: Prevotella sp. P5-92 (assembly GCF_002251245.1). Taxonomy (GTDB): domain Bacteria; phylum Bacteroidota; class Bacteroidia; order Bacteroidales; family Bacteroidaceae; genus Prevotella. Next base: position 163,075 of record NZ_NPJG01000042.1, on the reverse strand, counting down.
ACAAGCAAGTCCGGCGGAAAAGGATTTTGAAAATGCGTTGCGACCTCTAAACTTCGGCGATTTCAGCGGACAAAACAAAGTAGTCGAGAATCTGGAAGTGTTTGTCGAGGCTGCCAAATATCGTGGCGAACCACTCGACCATACACTCCTCCACGGTCCTCCCGGACTGGGAAAAACCACTCTCTCAAACATCATTGCCAACGAACTGGGCGTAGGCTTCAAAATTACCAGCGGGCCCGTTCTCGACAAACCGGGTGACCTGGCTGGAATACTTACATCTCTGGAAAAAAACGACGTTTTGTTTATCGACGAGATACACCGGTTGTCGCCTGTGGTTGAAGAGTATCTTTACTCAGCCATGGAAGACTATCGCATCGACATCATGATAGACAAAGGTCCGTCTGCACGATCCATACAGATCGACCTCAACCCGTTCACTCTCGTTGGAGCCACCACACGCAGCGGACTTCTCACAGCCCCGCTACGCGCACGTTTTGGCATTAACCTCCATCTCGAATATTACGATCCCGAGACGTTGGCACGCATCCTCAGACGTTCGGCCAGCATCCTTAGAGTACCCATCGACAACGAGGCTGCAATGGAGATAGCCAGACGAAGCCGAGGCACTCCACGAATTGCCAACGCACTGCTCCGACGCGTAAGGGATTTCGCACAGGTGAAAGGCAACGGACGCATCGACACTGAGATAACAAAGATTGCACTTACTGCACTCAACATCGACCGATATGGTCTCGACGAAACCGACAACAAGATTCTGCTCACTATCATCGACAAGTTTAAGGGCGGACCAGTGGGCGTGACCACCATCGCCACTGCCATCGGCGAGGACGCAGGAACAGTGGAAGAGGTGTATGAACCATATCTCATCATGGAAGGATTTATCAAGCGCACACCACGAGGACGCATGGTGACGGAACTCGCCTACAAGCACTTCGGACGCAACATCTACACCCAAGACCTATCATTCGACTTTAAAGACTGAGCATTATGACAGGATTATTCACTGGAAGTTTCGACCCCTACACCATAGGACACGACAACATACTACGTCGTGCACTGCCTCTTTTCGACAAAATCGTTATAGGCATTGGAGTCAACGAGCGCAAGCAGTATATGCTGACTGCTGACGAACGTCTTGACAACATAAGCAAGATATATGCGTCTGAACCAAAGGTGGAGGTAAAGACATACAACGACCTCACCATCGACTTTGCCAAACGCGTGGGAGCGCAATATATAATAAAAGGTGTAAGATCGGTGAAAGACTTCGAATACGAGCGCGAACAGGCTGACATCAACCGTCAGCTATCGGGCATAGAGACACTGCTGCTCTACGCAGAGCCTCAATATGCTAACATTTCATCGAGCTTAGTCAGAGAACTACGGCATTTCGGCAGGAACGCCGATGAGTTTTTGGTGAAAGCCTGACGCTTATTTTTTAATAGTGAGAAAAAACAAAGGAAAAGAAAGGACATGATTACATATAATTGTGAAGGCGTAAAAATGCCAAACATCAAAAAGCGCGAAGTGACTGCTTGGATAAAGGATGTTGCCGCCACATACGGACGCAAAGTAGGAGAGATAGGCTATATGTTTGTCGATGACGAGAAAATACTCGAAGTAAACCGCGAATATCTCGGCCACGACTACTACACAGACATCATCACCTTTGACTACGACGAAGGAGACCGCATCAATGGTGACCTCGTCATCAGCCTCGATACAGTGGAGACCAACGCCAGGCAGTTTGGAAAAAGCTATGACGAAGAGCTCCATCGTGTTATCATCCACGGCATACTCCATCTCTGCGGCATCAACGACAAAGGTCCTGGAGAAAGGGAAGTAATGGAAGCTGCCGAAGACAAGGCGCTTGCTATGATAAGTGTATAGGGAAAGTATTAATTTATGATTTTTTGAACATATAACGATTGAAGACATTTGAAGAATTGGGCGTTAGCGAAGAGATTCGCAAAGCCATAGAAGAATTAGGGTTTGAAAACCCGATGCCAGTACAAGAAGAAGTAATACCTTATTTGCTTGGAAACCGCAACGACGTCATCGCACTGGCTCAGACTGGTACAGGAAAGACAGCGGCTTTTGGCATCCCCATATTGCAGAAGATTGACCCCAAAAGCCGTGACACTCAAGCGCTTGTACTTAGTCCTACACGCGAGTTATGTCTCCAAATTGCCGACGACCTCAGGGATTTCTCAAAATACATGAAAGGTGTCAATGTGGTTGCCGTATATGGGGGCACATCTATCGAAAACCAGATACACGCTCTCCGTCATGGGGCGCAGATTATCGTTGCCACACCAGGACGCCTCATCGACTTGATGCATCGAGGCAAGGCAAAACTTGAGATGGTAAACAACGTTGTGCTCGACGAAGCCGACGAGATGCTCAACATGGGCTTCTCGGAGAGCATCAACGAGATTTTCGAAGGAGTGCCCGAAGACCGCAACACGCTTCTTTTCTCAGCCACCATGAGCCGTGAGATAGAGAAGATAGCCAAGAGCTACCTGCGCGAGTATAAGGAGATTGTCGTGGGCAGCCGTAATGAGGGAGCGGAAAACGTAAACCACATCTACTATTTGGTAAACGCCAAGGACAAATATCTCGCCTTGAAGCGTATAGTGGATTTCAACCCGAAGATATTCGGCATCATCTTCTGTCGCACAAAACTCGACACGCAAGAGATAGCCGACAAACTCATACGCGACGGATATAACGCTGAAAGTCTTCACGGAGACCTCAGCCAACAGCAACGCGACCTTACGATGCAAAAATTCCGTCAGCACCTCACCCAACTCCTCGTGGCCACCGATGTAGCTGCCAGGGGATTGGACGTTGACGACCTCACGCACGTCATCAATTTCGGACTTCCCGACGACATTGAGAGCTATACGCATCGTAGCGGACGCACAGGACGTGCAGGTAAGAAAGGCACTTCTATCTCCATCATCCACACACGCGAGAAGCACAAGATGCGTGCCATAGAGAAAGAGATAGGCAAGAGCTTTGTTGAAGGCGACATTCCCAGCCCAAAAGAAATATGCAAGAAACAACTATACAAGGTGATGGACCAAATCGTTAAGACTGATGTCAACGACGAGGAAATAGATCCTTTCATGAAAGACATAAAGCGATATTTCGAGTTTATCGACAAGGAAGATATAATCAAGAAAATCGTAAGCATGGAGTTCGGCAAGTTTCTCGCGTATTATGCTGATGCGCCAGAAATAGAAAAGCCTTCGACGAAAGCTACGAGAGAAGATCGTCGCGGAGGCAACAGCGAACGCAAAGGACAGCGTGGCGATCGGAGTGGCGCAAGACGTGGTCAGCGGAAAGCAGAATCAGGCTACAGACGCCTTTTCATAAACTTAGGCAAGTCAGACGGATTCTATCCTGGCGAGGTGATGCAATATATCAACAAGCACGTTGAAGGCCGACAGGACGTAGGCCATATCGACCTTATGAGCAAGTTCTCGTATATTGAAGTGCCAGAGAAAGACGCAGACAAGGTGATACGAGCCCTTGACGGCACAGTATATAAAGGCCGTGAGGTGCGTTGTAACGACGCTGACTCGAAAGGACACGGACGCGGAAATGCTGATGAAAATGGACGTAACAATGGTAAAGCTGATACTGATGGATACGGACGCGTAAAAAGCGACAAGTCACGAGGAGGAAAAACAGCAGAGAAACCCAAAAAGCGCCAAGGCAAATCAAAGCAGACTCCGTTTGAAGGCGACACAGGCGACTGGCGTCAATTCTTCAAAGGCAATGACGTAAAGTTTAAGGGTGACGAACCAGACTTCTCAGAAGAAGGATGGGCAATAAGAAAGCCAAGGAAAAAGAAATAACCCTAAAGACTCTCAGAACAATCGGACACGCCATAAGACCAAGATATCCTGGGAAACCCGGATATTTCGGAAAGACAAAACACTACACGGAGTTCAAAGAGAAAGGACATGAGATAAAGCTCAACACAAATGCTACATTCTCTCTTGTCTTTACTCTTTCGAACTCCTATATTTTTTAACACTTTCTTATATTGTTGATTTTCAATATGTTACAAGTATTTCTGTATTAATATTTTACGACCGGCTAAAAAAAAGTGGGGAAATGTGGGGAAATGTGGGGGAAAATGTTTATCTTTGCAAACGAATTCAATATTATAAGTGTACACATGCGTTTTTTAGGCAAGACAGAAGCAAGAATAGACGTTAAGGGACGATTGTTCCTTCCCGCCAACTTCCGCAAAGAATTTCAAGGTTCTCATGCGGAAAAGCTCGTGTTGCGTAAAGACGTATTCAACGATTGTATAGTCATCTATCCCGAGGCGGTGTGGAATAAACAGATGGAAAGTCTGCGCAAGCGCCTTAACCGCTGGAACAAGACACACCAGCAAGTGTTCCGTCAATTTATTTCTGAAGCGGAATCAGTGCAACTTGATGCCAGCGGTCGCCTGCTGCTTCCTCGTCGCTGCATCGAAGCAGCTGGCATAGAGCTGGACGTGGAGTTTATTGGTATGGGCGATACCATAGAGATATGGGCAAAGCAAAACACTACGGAACCATTCATGGAAGCCGCATCGTTTGGAAAGGCTATCGAAAGCCTTATGGGAGATGATACTAGCGATTTTGCATTAGGAGATCAGAAACAACCAGAAGAGGAGATCGGGAAATGACAACAGAGAGAGGCAATGAATATCATCGTCCGGTGCTATTAGAAGAAAGCATCGATGGCTTGGCCATAAAGCCAGGCGGAATATATGTGGACGTCACCTTTGGTGGAGGCGGCCACAGTCGTGAGATTCTCCGAAGAATGGATCCCACGGCACATCTCTACAGCTTTGATCAGGATGCCGACGCAGAGCGAAATATCATGGACGACGACCGATTCACCTTTGTTAGGAGTAATTTCAGGTATCTCAAGAACTGGATGCGCTATTATGGAGTAGAACACATCGACGGACTGTTGGCCGATTTAGGCGTGTCAAGCCATCATTTTGACGACGAGACGCGTGGATTCTCTTTCCGCTTTGACGCCCCGATAGACATGAGGATGAACAAGCGCGACGGCCGAACCGCTGCCGACATTCTCAACGAAAGCAGCGAAGAACAGTTATCCAACATCTTTTACATCTACGGAGAACTGAAAAACGCTCGCCGCCTTGCGACAGCAATTGTCAAGGCAAGATCGTCAAAGTCCATAGTGACCACTACCGACCTGATGACAGTCACAGAGGCACTGATGCCGAAAGAACGGGTGAAGAAAGACATGGCAAAAATGTTCCAGGCATTGAGGATAGAAGTAAACAACGAGATGGAAGCCCTGAAAGAGATGCTCACCTCAGCAATAGAGCTGTTGTCTCCCAACGGCCGTCTCTCGGTGATCACGTATCATTCACTTGAGGACCGCATGGTGAAGAACATGATAAAGACGGGCAATGTGGAAGGACGCATGGAGAAAGACTTTTTCGGACGTACAGCCACCACGATGAAACAACTCAAGGGCAAACCCATCGTTCCCTCAGCCGAAGAACAGAAGGAAAATCCCCGAAGCCGCAGTGCGAAACTAAGGATAGCAGAAAAGGTTGCAGAGGAATGACAACAAACAGATGAAAGGAAAAAAGACATGATCGACAAAGAAGAAGAAAAAAAGACAGCTGAGAACAAAAGCGACAACATAAAAGCCGTCAAAGAGGGAAAACGTCCTACATCGACGCTCGACATGCTCCGTCAGAGTGTGAGCGAGGAAGACGACGTCCCCATATCGTCTCTGACGCTGAAGACCATTCTTGGAGGCGACATACTCACCAGTACTATCATCAGCCGACAAGCTGGAGTTATATTGCTCGGAGTGGTTTTCGTCATCATCTATGTAGCATTCCGATATCAGTGTCAACGCGACATCATTACGATAAACAAGATGGAGACGACGCTGAAGGATGCCAAATACAAGGCGCTCTCCAGTTCGAGTACACTCACCGAGCGATGCCGTGAGAGTCACGTATTAGAACAGCTTAGGGACAACAAGGACAGCCTTTTGAAGGCATCCGACCAGCCACCATATATAATAAACGTACCCGAGAAATGAGCAAGTTTGAAAGAGAGAAAGTGATGCCCCGCTACTTTTCTATAGCGGTAGCATTGGCGATACTTGGCGTTGCCATCATCGGTAAGACGCTTTATATAATGACGGCCGAGAAAGAGTACTGGACCGAGGTGGCATCGAGGCTGAAACGCGACAGCGTAGAAGTAAAGCCCAACCGCGGCAATATCCTCAGCTGCGACGGACAGCTGATGGCAAGCAGCATACCTGAGTTCAAGATGTACATGGACTTCCTTGCTGGAGGAGAGCAGAAGGACTCGTTGCTGACAGTGAAAATGGACAGCATCTGTATGGGTCTGAACGCTATCTTTCCATCGAAGAGCGCCGAAGAGTTCAGGAAACACATGGAAGAGGGACGTAAACGAAAATCACGTCATTGGGCAATATGGCCCAAACGCGTTGACTACGACATATTCACTAAGGTGAAGAGTCTGCCCGTGTTTAACCTTTCGATATACAAGGGTGGTTTCTATTACGATGAATTCAACGCTCGCCGCCGCCCGTTCGGCTCATTAGCCAAGCGTACGGTTGGCGACATGTTCGGAGCCAAAGACACGGCACGTTGCGGACTCGAACTCTCCTACGACTCCATCCTCCGCGGCACAAGCGGCATCACCCAGCGCCGCAAGGTGTTCAACAAGTGGCTTAACATTCCTGTCACTCCTCCTACAGACGGATGCGACATCGTGACAACGATTGACGTGGGCATACAGGACCTTGCCGAGCGCGCATTGATAGAGGAGCTTAAGGACCCGCAGGTTCACGGCGATGCCGGAGTGGTGATAGTGATGGACGTGCCAACAGGCGACATAAAGGCGATGGTCAACATGACGAAGTGTGCCGACGGCGAATACCGCGAGATAAAGAACCTTGCCGTTAGCAACCTTCTCGAGCCCGGCTCAGTGTTTAAGACCGCTTCTATCATGGTGGCACTCGACGATGGCGTCGTTGACACTACATACAAGGTGGATACTGGTTGCGGAGTATGGAACATGTATGGCCGTGACATGAAAGACCATAACTGGCGGCGCGGAGGCTATCAGGTCATCTCCCTGCCACGCTCGCTTGAGGTGAGTTCGAACATCGGAGTAAGTCGCATCATCGACGACCACTACCACTCCAAGCCGGAGAAATTTGTGGAAGGAATACGGCGCATAGGCCTTGCCAGCGACCTTCACCTGCCCATAGCGGGCTCCACGCCTCCTCGCATACGTATGCCTAAGAAGAACGAGCGCGGACAATATCTCAACTGGAGCAAAACCGCATTAGCGTGGATGAGCATTGGCTACGAGACCCAAATTCCGCCCATCTCGACCGTCACGTTCTATAACGCCATCGCCAACAACGGCAAAATGATGCGTCCGCGATTTGTGAAGAAGGTGATGAAAAACGGCGAGGTGATAAAGGAGTTTAAGCCGGAAGTCATCAAGGATAAAATATGTAAAGAGAAGACCTTGAAAGAGATGCAAACGATACTCGAACATGTGGTAAGCCAAGGACTGGGAAAGAAAGCCGGTTCGAAGTCGTTCAAGGTGGCAGGAAAGACCGGAACGGCACAGGTGTCGCAAGGTGCAGGAGGCTACAAAAGCGGCGTAACCCACTATCTGCTGAGCTTTGCGGGATTCTTCCCCGCCGACGCGCCGATGTACAGCTGCATCGTATGCATCCAGAAGAGCGGTTTGCCTGCCTCTGGCGGCGGCATGAGCGGTAAGGTGTTCCACGACGTGGCTGAAGGCATCATGGCACGCCACCTAAAGCTCAGCGTTGAGGACGCTCGCGACACAGCGTCGGTATTCATCCCCGACGTGAAACACGGCAACCTCATTGCAGCCACCTACGTTCTCGACCACCTTGGCATCAAGAACAACTCGCAATGGAGCGGTTCCTACGCCAACGGCAACCCAATATGGGGAGAAGCCACGCGCCAAGCCACCCAGGTGGAGGTGAAGCAAGTGAAGACTCCTCGGAACATTGTCCCTGACGTGAGAGGCATGGGCGCCCGCGACGCCGTCTATCTTCTCGAAAGCCGTGGCATAAAGACGGCCATCCATGGCTGCGGCAAGGTGAGCGAACAGAGCGTTGCACCAGGCTCCACGGTAAAGCTCGGACAACTCTGCGTGTTAACAATGAAATAAATGACAAAAACAAATATTGAGACATGAAACTGAACGAAATTCTAAGCAAAGTGACTCCTCTCGACATTCGAGGCAATGCCGAAGTAGAAATAACGGGAGTGAACATCGACTCACGCCGCATAGAGAAAGGACACCTGTTTGTGGCCATCAAGGGCACACAGGTGGACGGACATTCGTTCATTCAGAAAGCTATCGACCTCGGTGCCGCGGCTATACTGTGTGAATACTTGCCCGAGACGCTATCAGAAGGTGTGACATATGTTGTTGTTGATTCATCAGAGGCGGCTGTAGGTCCTGTGGCGACGATGTATTACGGCGATCCCACATCGAAGCTGAAGCTCGTGGGTGTCACCGGCACCAATGGCAAGACAACCGTCGCCACCTTATTATATAATATGTTCAGGAAGTTTGGACATCACTGCGGATTGCTCTCCACGGTGTGCAACTATATAGAAGGTGAGGCGATACCGGCCGACCATACCACGCCCGATCCCATCAAGCTCAACCGTCTTCTCTCTGAGATGGTGGCTCGCGGATGCGAGTATGCATTCATGGAGTGTTCGAGCCACGCCATCGCCCAGAAGCGCATCGGCGGTCTGAAGTTTGCTGGCGGTCTGTTTACCAACCTCACCCGCGACCATCTCGATTACCACAAGACATTCGAGAACTATCGCGACGCGAAGAAGGCCTTCTTCGACATGCTACCCAAGGACGCCTTCGCCATAACCAATGCTGACGACAAGAACGGCATGGTGATGGTACAGAACACGAAGGCCTCCGTGAAGACATATTCCACTCGCACGCTTGCCGACTTCAAGGCACGTATCATAGAGTGCCATTTCGAAGGTATGTACCTCGACATCGACGGTCACGAGGTTGGCGTCCAGTTCATCGGCAAGTTTAATGTCAGCAACCTCCTCGCCGTATATGGTGCTGCCGTGATGTTAGGCAAGAAGCCGGAGGACATCCTCGTCATTCTCAGCACGTTGAAAAGTGTCAGCGGCCGTCTGGAACCCATACGCTCTCCCGAGGGATATACGGCCATCGTCGATTATGCCCACACGCCCGACGCACTTGAGAACGTGCTCAACGCCATCCACGAGGTGCTCGACGGCAAGGGTAACGTCATAACCATATGCGGTGCCGGCGGCAACCGCGACAAAGGCAAGCGTCCCCTCATGGCGCAGGAAGCCGTGAAACAGAGCGACCGTGTCATCATCACGAGCGACAATCCACGCTTCGAGGAGCCTCAAGACATCATCAATGACATGCTGGCGGGTCTCAACGCACAACAGATGAAGAAAGTGGTGAGCATTGCCGACCGTCGGGAGGCTATCCGCACAGCCTGTATGATGGCACAGAAGGGCGACGTCATTCTCATCGCCGGCAAGGGGCACGAGGACTATCAGGAGATAAAAGGAGTAAAGCACCACTTCGACGACCGCGAGGAAGTGAGAAAGGTGTTTGCACAATAGCCTTTTTGAACAACTCTAATTGCGACAACAAAGAAGCAACAAAACAGCTATCTCGACAACAGAGAAGCAAATATACCACTAATACGGCAGCAGGTAAACAACAATACCGTTATTACAACAACAGCGAAATAAAGATTTCGTTGACGCGATAACAAACAAATAATAATAGTGAGACAATAAAGACATGTTATACTATCTGTTCAGATTCCTCGACCAGTTTGGCATCACAGGAGCGCATATCTGGTCATACATATCGTTTCGCTCGCTTTTGGCGCTCATCCTCTCGCTGATCATCTCGGCATGGTTTGGCGAGAAGTTTATCAAGTATATGAAGCGGCGCAACATCTCTGAGGTGCAGCGCGACGCGAGCATCGACCCCTTTGGTGTGGAGAAGAAAGGCGTGCCCACGATGGGCGGCATCATCATCATCATCGCCATCCTTGTCCCTGCGATCCTTCTTGGACGTATGCGCAACATCTATCTCATACTGATGATCGTCACGACGGCATGGCTCGGTTTTCTTGGTTTCCTCGACGACTACATAAAGATCTTCCGTCGCAACAAGGAGGGGCTGAAGGGAAAATACAAGATTGTGGGCCAGGTGTCGATAGGCCTTATCGTGGGCTTGGTGCTATATTTCAGTCCCGATGCCGTCATCCGCGAAAACACATCGGTGGAGCGTCACAACCAGGAACTGGTGGTAAAGCATAAGAGCAAGGCAGAGAAGTCGTTGAAGACCACCATCCCGTTTATCAAGAACCACAATCTCGACTACTCTGAAATCATGGCTTTCTGCGGGAAATACAAAGAGGAGGCAGGCTGGATATTGTTTGTTCTGATGACCATCATCGTCGTCACTGCAGTGTCAAACGGTGCCAACCTCAATGACGGCATGGACGGCATGTGTGCCGGCAACTCGGCAATAATAGGCGTAGCGTTGGGCATCTTGGCTTACGTGTCGTCGCATATCGAGTATGCGTCATACCTTAACATCATGTATATCCCTGGCTCTGAGGAACTTGTGGTATTCATCTGTGCCTTTGTCGGAGCGATGATAGGATTCCTATGGTATAACGCCTATCCCGCACAAGTGTTTATGGGCGACACTGGTTCGCTCACCATCGGCGGTATCATTGGCGTGTGTGCCATCATCATCCACAAGGAGCTGATGCTGCCTATACTCTGCGGAATATTCTTTGTCGAGAGCCTCAGCGTCATCATACAGACACAGTGGTTCAAGTTCGAGAAACGTAAGGGTCGCAGGGTGAGGGTATTCCGCGCCACACCAATCCATGACAATTTCCGCAAGCTTGACTCTCAGCTGGATGCCACGAGTACATACATACTAAAGAAATGGCCTCATCGTCCGTTCCATGAGTCTAAAATCACCATCCGCTTCTGGATCGTGACCATCATCCTTGCGGCTTTGGCTATAATAACATTGAAGATAAGGTAGATCCGAAGATTCTAGATAATCCAGGAGATCTGGAAAGTCCGGAGATTCCGGGGAACCCGGAAAGTCAGGAAAGTCAGGGAACCCGGATATGAAAAAAATAAACTTGAAAAAGATAAAAAAGAAACTATGAAGAGAATAGTTATACTAGGAGCCGCAGAGAGCGGCGCGGGAGCTGCAGTATTAGCAAAGAAAGAAGGCTTCGACGTGTTTGTGTCAGACATGTCGGCTATCAAGGACAAATATAAGAAGCAACTCGACAGTCACAACATAGAATGGGAGGAAGGACAACATACAGAGGAGAAGATCCTCAATGCCGACGAGGTGATAAAAAGCCCCGGCATCCCCGATACTGCGCCAATGATACGAAAGATTAAGGAAAAGGGGATACACATCATCAGCGAGATAGAATTTGCCGGACGATATACTGACTCGAAGATGATCTGTATCACGGGCAGCAACGGCAAGACCACCACCACGTCGCTCATCTACCACATCTTCAAGGAGGCAGGTTACGACGCTGGTCTGGCGGGTAACATCGGCAACTCGCTTGCCCTTCAGGTGGCAGAAGACCCACACGAATACTACATCATCGAACTCAGCTCGTTCCAGCTTGACAACATGTACGACTTCCGTGCCGACATCGCCATCCTGCTCAACATCACCCCCGACCACCTCGACCGCTACGACAACTGCATGCAGAACTATGTGGATTCGAAGATGCGCATCATACAGAACCAGACCGGCAACGACGCATTCATATATTGGAACGATGACCCAATCATAAAACGTGAGTTGGAGAAGTACGATATCAAGTCGGTAAAGTATCCATTCTCAGAACTGAAGGAAAAAGGCTCTATAGGATATATAGAAGAGGGCGAATACGTAATCGAGACACCCGTGCCTTTTAATATGGAACAGGAGGATATGAGCCTTACGGGCAAGCATAATATCTACAACAGCCTCGCCGCTGGCATAGCGTCAGACATCTCGGGTATCAAAAACGAGGTGATACGTAAGAGCCTCGGAGATTTCCCTGGCGTGGAACACCGTCTAGAAAAGGTTGCCACCATCAGGGGCGTGCATTACGTTAATGATTCTAAGGCCACCAATGTGGATGCTTGCTGGTATGCGCTCGAAAGCATGAACACCAAGGTGGTGCTCATCATCGGCGGCAAGGACAAGGGCAACGACTACAACGCCATCACCGAACTGGTGAAGGAAAAGTGCAGGGCTCTCGTGTATCTCGGTGCCGACAACACCAAGCTTCACAACTTCTTCGACGGCTTCGGTATCCCAGTGCGCGACACCCATTCCATGGCCGACTGCGTGAAGGCGTGCTACGAACTGGCTGAGGAGGGCGATACTGTGCTGCTCAGTCCATGTTGCGCCAGCTTCGATCTCTTCAAGAACATGGAAGACCGCGGCGAACAGTTTAAGTCGTTCGTGAGGAGTCTATAAGGCTCGGTCACGACATGATGTTCCTCAAAAAAGAAACGAAAAAAAGAGAAGTAGTTAGATGTCAAAAAAGAAATTAATAGGAAAACTTTTCGGTGGCGACAAGGTCATCTGGATAGTGTTTTTTATGCTCTGCATAATAAGCATTGTCGAGGTGTTCAGTGCCTCAAGCACCCTTACGTTCAACAAAAGTAGCTTCTTCTCGCCCATCTTCAAGCATGCCGGCACCATCTTTATGGGAATAGTATTTGCCGTTGTGGTGGGAATGATCCCATGCCGGTATTTCAAGCTGTTCACGCCGTTCATGATATTCATCTCGGTATTCACGCTCTTCTGGGTGCTGGTGGCGGGCGAGACCATCAACGGTGCCAACCGCGTGATAGGAGTAGGCGGACTAACGTTCCAGCCGTCGGAGATAGCTAAGGGGACGATGGTGCTCGCCACGGCACAGATTCTGTCGGCCATGCAGACCGACCGTGGTATCACGGACAAGAAGGCGATGCGCTACATACTCATCCCGCTCATTCCCTTCGCCGCACTCATAGGCAAAGAAAACCTTTCAACTGCAGGACTTTTGTGTATCGTAATCTTCCTCATGATGTTCATCGGCCGTGTGCCGTTAAAGCAGTTGGGCAAACTGATGGCAGTAGTCACTATTCCCGTCGCCCTCTTGGTGGGCATCGTCATGCTACGCAGTACAGACGAGCCAAAGGAAGATGACAGCAATCTCACCAAGACCGAGACAATGGACCTAACGCAGAAGGCGCCGATCACCAGGCTTCAACGCACGGGCACGTGGAAGGGACGCATACGCAAGTTCCTCAATCCCAAGACTGACGACCCTAAGGAATACGACCTCGACAAAGACGCGCAAGTCGCGCACGCGAATATCGCCATCGTGTCGAGCAATATCATCGGCAAGGGACCGGGCAACTCCGAGGAACGCGACTTCCTCTCACAGGCTTTCTCTGACTTCATCTATGCCATCATCATCGAGGAGATGGGCATCATAGGCTCGTCGCTCGTGGTGTTTCTATATATCGTACTGCTCTTCCGCACCGCACGCATAGCCAACCGGTGCGAGAACAACTTCCCGGCGTTTCTCGCCATGGGCATCGCACTGCTCTTTGTGGTTCAGGCTACGTTCAACATGATGGTGGCGGTAGGATTGGCGCCCGTCACCGGACAGCCTCTGCCGCTGATAAGCAAGGGTGGAACGTCATGTATCATCAACGGAGCGTATATAGGCATTCTGCTCAGCGTCAGCCGTTCGGCGAAAAAACGACTTGAAAATGCCGTAAATGTCAAGCAATTGACTTAAAATGGAAAAAAAATCCCTTCACTGGGGCTATATCCGACAAAAAATTTGTAATTTTGCACATTAAAACATAACACGAATATGAGTGAGAGCATAAAAGTCATCATCAGCGGAGGAGGAACGGGAGGGCATATCTTCCCAGCTGTCTCCATTGCCAACGCCATCAAGGCCGCAAGACCAGATGCGAAGATCCTCTTTGTGGGCGCCAAGGGACGAATGGAGATGCAAAGAGTGCCACAGGCAGGATACGAGATCAAGGGATTGCCCGTAAGAGGTCTCATCCGTCCGCTGTGGTCGCCGAAGAATGTAGGCGTAGCCATCGACTATATCAAGAGTCTGATGATGGTGAAGAAGATTGTGCGCGAGTTCAACCCAGACGTGGCAGTGGGAGTAGGCGGATATGCCAGCGGCGCTACCCTCGATGCTGCAGCCTCCATGGGCATCCCCTGTCTGATACAGGAGCAAAACTCCTACGCCGGTGTCACCAACAAGCACTTGGCTAAAAAAGCGTCGGCAGTGTGCGTGGCTTACGACGGCATGGAGCGTTTCTTTCCCGCCGAGAAGATTATCAAAACGGGCAATCCTGTGAGACAGAATCTCATCGACACAGCCATCAGCCACGAGGATGCCGTGCGAAGCTTCGGCTTCGACCCGGAGAAGAAGACCGTACTCTTCGTCGGCGGTAGCCTTGGCGCACGCACAATCAACGAGAGCATCCTACGCCGCCTCGACACTGTGCGCAACTCTGACGTGCAGATAATATGGCAGACGGGTAAATACTACAACGCGAAGATTCGTGAACAGATTGACACCATGGAGCCCATCCCCAACCTTCTCGTCACCGACTTCATCAGCGACATGGGAAAGGCTTACAAGGCTGCCGACCTCGTCATCAGCCGTGCTGGAGCAAGCAGCATCTCAGAGTTCTGCCTCCTTGGCAAGCCAGTCATCCTCGTGCCTTCGCCCAATGTGGCTGAAGACCACCAGACGAAAAACGCCATGGCGCTCGTTAACCGCCAGGCTGCCATGATAATGAAAGACGCCGTTGCTCCAAACGAACTGCTCGACCTCGCCCTCGAGACCGTGGCCAGTCCAGGTAAGCTCAAGAGCCTCTGCCTCAACATCAAGAAGCTCGCCCTGCCCGACTCGGCTGAGATCATTGCCCGCGAGGTGCTCAAGCTGGCAGGAAAAGACATCGGTGACAACAGATAACATGACACAGACAAACACTTACGACAATGGATATTAAAGACATAAATGCAGTATATTTCATCGGAGTAGGAGGAATAGGCATGAGCGCAATAGCACGCTACTTCCTCAGCAAAGGCGTCGTCGTGGCAGGCTACGACAAGACTCCCACGCCTCTTACCCACCAACTGGAGAAGGAGGGCATACTCATCCACTACGAGGAGAATATCGACGAGATTCCCCACGTATGCAAGAGCCCGGAGAAATGCCTTGTGGTATATACTCCAGCCATTCCCGCCGACCATAAGGAACTCGTTTTCTTCCGCGAACACAACTTCAACATCAGAAAGCGTGCACAGGTGCTCGGAGCACTCACCCGCACCCATAAGGGACTTTGCGTGGCTGGCACTCACGGCAAAACCACAACATCCACCATCTGCGCACATATCCTCCACCAGAGCCATATAGACTGCAACGCCTTCCTCGGAGGCATCTCAAAGAACTACGGCACAAACTATATTCTTTCAAAAAGCGACTATGTGGTGATAGAAGCCGACGAGTTTGACCGCTCTTTCCATTGGCTACGCCCGTGGATTAGCGTGATCACCTCCACCGACCCCGACCATCTCGACATCTACGGCTCCAAAGAGGCTTATCTCGACAGTTTCCGCCACTACTCCACGCTCATCCAGCCTGGAGGAGCACTCATAATAAGAAAAGGACTGGAGATGCAGGAAGAACTGCAAGATGGCGTGACAAGATACGAATACAGCCGAGATGAGGGCGACTTCCATGCCGAGAACATCGTCATCGCCAACGGCGAGATCACGTTCGACTTCATCTCCCCGATAGAGTGTGTCAAGGGCGTGAAACTCGGACAGCCGATCCCGATCAACATAGAAAACAGCGTGGGGGCAATGGCAATGGCACAGTTGGCGGGATGCACTGCTGAGGAGCTTAAGTACGGCATCATGTCTTATGGTGGCGTTGACCGCCGCTTTGACTTCAAGATCAAAACGCCTCGCCTCGTCTTCCTCAGCGACTATGCCCACCATCCACAGGAGATATACCAAAGCGCAAAGAGCATCAGGGAACTGTATCGCGACAAGAAGATCACCGCCATCTTCCAACCGCATCTCTACACCCGCACACGCGACTTCTACCGCGACTTCGCCAATAGCCTCAGCCTGCTCGACGAAGTGGTACTCTGCGACATCTATCCTGCACGCGAGGAACCAATCCCCGGCATCACATCACGCCTCATCTACGACAATCTCAAGGAGGGCGTCGGCAAGGTGATGATAGCAAAAGACGAGGTGCTCGACTATGTCAAAAACAACGATTTCGAGGTGCTCGTCGTGCTCGGAGCAGGCGACCTCGACAACTACGTACCGCAAATCACAAAGATCCTGCTCGAAAGAGCTTAATGAAAAAACATAACACTCCAACATCATCAATCAGTCACACACAGGACACATGAACTGGAAAAAGGTCATTCTCATCATCTTAGACACAGTCTTGGCAGTCTATCTGCTGTTTGCCGTCACCTCATTCAACAGGCTCGACGACAAGGCCATCGTGTGTTCACAAGTGAAGATTGAGATCAAGGACGACGTTGTCAATGGCTTCCTCAACGCCGACGAGATAAAACGTCTCCTCGTGCGGCAAAACGCCTACCCGCTAGCAAAGCCCATGGCTGACATCGACGTCAGACACATCGAGGAAGTGCTCAAGACCAACTCATTCATTAGCGATGCGCAGAGCTACAAGACACAGAGCGGTTTTGTTATTATCTCGCTCGCTCAGCGCACACCAGTGCTACATATCAAAGCCGACACTGGCGACGACTACTACATCGACAGCAAAGGCGGATATATGGCCAACATGAAGTACTGCTCAGACATCATCGTCGCCACCGGCAACATCAACCGCCGCTACGCAAGCAAGGTGCTTGCCAAAGTGGGCAACGCCATCCTCGCCGACAAGTTCTGGCAAAACCAGATAGAACAGCTCCACGTGTTGGCAGACGGCACCATCGAGATGGCTCCACGCGTGGGCGAACATATAGTCTATCTCGGGCAACCCGTTGACATTGGCAAGAAACTGCACCGGCTGGAGATGTTCTACCGATACGGACTCAGCCAGGCGGGATGGAACAAATACTCGCACATCAACATGGCTTTCGACAACCAGATAATTTGCAAAAAGAAAAAACAAAATAACAGTTCAATATAACGTAAGATGGCAACAAAGGAATTTATCGTAGCAATAGAACTTGGATCATCTAAGGTGACAGGTATCGCAGGACAGAAGAACCTCGACGGTAGCATCAACGTGCTCGCCGTGGTAAAGGAGGAGTCGTCATCATTCATCCGCAAGGGCGTGGTTTACAACATCGACAAGACCGCCCTCTGCATATCAAACATAGTAAAAAAACTTACAAACCAGCTCAAGACAGAGATCACTCGCGTCTATGTGGGTGTGGGAGGACAGTCTATTCGCAGCGTGAGGAATGTCATCACTAAGGAACTTCCCGCCGACACAAAGGTCACCGAACAGATGGTCATCGACCTCATGGACGCCAACAACACCATAAAATATCCCGACCAAGAGATACTCGACGTGGCCATACAGGAATACAAGGTCGATGCACAATATCAGACCGACCCCGTAGGCATACAATGCACACATCTCGAAGGCAACTTCCTCAACATACTGCAACGCAACACTTTCTACAAGAACCTTAACAAGTGTTTCGAGAACGCTGGAGTCAACGTGGCACAGATGTATATCTCGCCCATTGCTCTGGCCGACAGCGTGCTCACCGAGACCGAGAAGCGCTCTGGTTGCGCCTTGGTTGACATCGGCGCTGACACAACCACGGTGAGCGTCTATAACAAGAACATCTTGCGACATCTTGCAGTCATTCCTCTTGGCAGCCACAACATCACCAAGGACATAGCATCGCTACAGATAGAGGAAAGCGAAGCTGAGAAGATGAAGCTGAAGTATGGCTGCGCCTATACCGACAACAACGAGATCGACAACAACCTCAAACTGCCCATCGACGGCGACCGCGAGGTTGACAGCCGTAAGTTTATCGAGATCGTGGAAGGCCGACTCGAGGAAATCATCGAGAACGTGTGGAACCAGATTCCTTCCGACTACTACGAGAAACTCCTCCTCGGCGGCATCATCCTCACTGGTGGCGGATCAAATATCAAGAACATCGAGAAGGCGTTCTACAACTACACTCACCTCGACAAGATACGCGTAGCGAAGTTTGTAAACCACACCATCAAATCGACCAACGCCGACATCAATGCCAAAAACGGCATGATGAACACCCTACTCGGACTGCTCATCAAGGGCGACCAAAACTGCGCCGGCGTGGAGGTGGATCCCACCAACCTCTTTGACACGGCATCTGCAACCTCGCTAAATGGTCCCATCAGCCTCTCACAACGCGCTGACACCGCCAAAAAACCGGGCGTCGTACCTACCGAAGCCGAGAAGCGAAAAGCCGAGGAAGAAGCACAGCGCAAGCGCGAGGAAGAGGAGCGCAGGCGTGAGGAAGAAGAGGCTGAACGCAAGCGCAAGGAGGAGGAAGAGGCTAAGCGCATAGCTGAGGAGAAACGCCGCAACAGTCCGCTCAACAAGGCCATCAGATGGTTTAAGAAGGTGGCTTCAGACATGGCAGAAGAATAAGGCGGCGAAGGGAGTTGTAAGTATTTTAACAAACCATATTTATTTTCGACAGATATGACAGACAATAATATACCCATGGTTGACTTCGGGTCACCAGAGAAAGAACATAGCATCATAAAGGTCATCGGCGTTGGCGGAGGCGGTGGTAATGCCGTCAATCACATGTATAGAGAAGGTATCCACGACGTTACTTTCGTACTCTGCAACACCGACGCACAGGCTCTCAACGACTCGCCTGTGCCCGTCCACCTACAGCTCGGCAAAGAGGGACTCGGAGCCGGCAACAAGCCCGAGAAAGCTCGCGTAGCAGCCGAGGAGAGCATCGACGACATCAAGCGCATGCTCAACGACGGCACACGCATGACATTTATCACAGCCGGCATGGGCGGTGGCACCGGCACAGGAGCCGCTCCGGTCATTGCACGCGTGTCAAAGGAGATGGACATACTCACCGTCGGCATCGTCACCATACCGTTCCGCTTCGAGGGCGACCGCAAGATAGACCAAGCTCTCGACGGCGTGGAACAGATGTCAAAAAATGTAGATGCCCTGCTCGTGATAAACAACGAGCGTCTGCGCGAGATCTATCCAGAACTGACCGTGCTCGACGCCTTCGGCAAGGCTGACGACACGCTTAGCATAGCCGCAAAGAGCATCGCCGAGATTATTACCGTCCACGGACTCATCAACCTCGACTTCAATGACGTGAAGACCGTGCTAAAAGACGGAGGAGTGGCCATCATGTCCACGGGTTACGGCGAAGGCGAAGGACGCGTAAAGAAGGCAATCGACGACGCTCTCAACTCGCCCCTGCTCAATGACAACAACGTGTTTAAGTCGAAGAAGATCCTGCTCAACATCTCGTTCTGCGGCAACAAAGACTCGAAAGACGGACTGCTCATGGAGGAGATGAACGACGTCAACGACTTCATGGCTAAGTTTGGCGACTTCGAGATAAAATGGGGTATCGCCACCGATCCCGAACTGGGCAAGAAGGTGAAGGTGACCATTCTTGCCACTGGCTTCGGCATAGAGAACGTAGATGGCATGCACGGGCATATCAAGCGCCACACCCAAGAGGAAGCTAACCGCATCGCCGAGGAACAGGAGCGCGCCGCCGAACGTCAGGAGCGCCGCAACCAATACTATGGCAACGAGGGCAACAACAAGAAGTACAAGCGCCGTCCACACATCTACCTCTTCCATCCCGAAGACCTCGACAACGACAATGTCATAGCCAAGGTTGAGGACACGCCTACATACAAGCGCACAAAGGAGATTCTCGAGAGTATCAACAGCCTCTCAAACATCAAAGTGACGGCTCCTGAACTTGTAGTGGAAGAGCTCCATGAAGGCTCGCCCGGCACCATCAAATTCCTTTAACGAGTATCGTCGGAGAAGAAAATTTTACGAAAAGAGATTTACTTCTTCAACTTGAAAAGACTTATAATATCAACAAAAAAAATACACAATACATCATGTTATTCGACCAAGTAAGCAAAGATATAGTTGCCGCCATGAAGGCAAAAGACAAGGTTCGTCTTGAGGCCTTGCGCAACATTAAAAAAGTATTTATCGAGGCAAAGACTGCACCTGGAGCCAACGACACTCTCGACAATGCAGTCGCCCTGAAGATTCTGCAGAAATTAGCCAAGCAAGGCAACGACTCCGCTGCCCTCTACAAGAGCCAGAACCGCGCCGACCTCGCCGAGGCGGAATTAGCACAGGTAGCGGTGATCGAAAGCTATCTCCCAAAACCTCTCAGCCTTGAGGAGATCGAAACTACAGTAAAGGACATCATCTCCCAAACTGGTGCCACAAGCATTAAGGATATAGGAAAGGTGATGGGAGCATCCAACAAACAACTCGCTGGCAGAGCAGACGGGAAAACCATCTCAGACATCGTGAAGAAACTTCTCGCATAACACTCAACCGGGGTAAGGCATCGTCCTTAGTCCTTACCCCGATATTTTTTATATCACCCACACCACCCATTTATTTTCATGAATGACACAACGCAAAACACGTATCATGTATCAGCTTGATTTCAGACTGGATAAAATTTCTCTAACTGGAGAAATTTATTTACGTAGTTAGAGAGATATTACGGGACAGTTAGATAGAGTATAAAATACTTTGTGTATTATAAATAATAATAACGGCGAATAACTAATTACTAAAAGATTTGTAGGATTGGAATTTAAGTTGTACATCCTGCATTGTTAAAAAAAATCTGAAGCGCGAACCGTGATTCGGATACACAAGGGAGAGACAATTTTTCTGTGGCGAGCAGGAAGCCTAAGACGGTTTGCCACGCAATGTTTAACCATTAATAATTCTTAGTTATGGCAATTAAACTTTAGGCAACAGAGCAAATGCTCAAGTTAGGAACAAAATATTGGCAGTATTCGTACGGTCAGGGTTATGGTCATGACAATGCACGCAGATGTTGATTGCTACAACGATCGCAGATGACCGACGGCAATTCGACGGTCATCGACGGAATACGACGGTATTCGATATCGTTATTATCGTTACGGTCAGAAACTGGTGGCTAGGCCGCCTTCGCTGGTTTCCTTATAGAGCGATGGGAGATCGTGACCGGTCTGCTTCATCACGTTGATAACCTTGTCGAACGAGACACGATGGATGCCATCAGAGAAAGAGGCATAGATATTGCTGTCGAGAGCGCGGGCTGCAGCAAAGGCATTACGCTCGATACAGGGAATCTGGACTAGTCCACACACGGGATCGCAGGTCATGCCAAGATGATGCTCAAGCCCCATCTCGGCGGCATATTCTATCTGCGACGGACTGCCACCAAAGAGCTGACAGGCTGCGGCTGACGCCATGGCACACGCCACTCCTACCTCACCCTGACAACCCACGTCGGCACCGGAGATGGAAGCATTGGTCTTAGCAACATTGCCCACAATGCCTGCAGTGGCGATGGAGTGGAGAATCTTCTCGTCGCTGAAGTTATGTCCCTTAGACAAATGGTAAAGCACGGCTGGAAGCACTCCACACGAGCCACAGGTGGGAGCGGTGACGATGGTGCCGCCCGAGGCGTTCTCCTCGCTCACGGCAAGGGCATAGGAATAGACCAAGCCTCGCGTCTGAAGGTTGCGCTGATAGCCCGATGCCTTGACATAATATGTAGAGGCCTTACGGGGCAGATTGAGCGGTCCTGGGAGTCGTCCCTCGGTGTTGATGCCTCGTTCCACAGCAGCCTTCATGGCATTCCACACTTCGAGTAGATAATCCCAGATGCCTTCGTCTTCCGACAGATCAACATATTCCCAATAGCTGCGTCCGTTGTCGTAACACCATTGCATGATGTCGGTCATGGTAGACATGGAATAGACGTCGGGGCTATCCATCGAATTAGAGTTTTCGCCTTCGGACAGTGCTCCGCCGCCGATGCTGAAGACGGTCCAGTCGTCGATGGTAGAGCCTGTAGCGTCTCGTGCCACGAAGCACATGCCGTTGGGATGGTACGGAAGGAAGACCGTGGGTTTCCAAACGATTTCCACGGGTGCGAGAGGTTGCAGCACGTCGATGATGGCCACGTCGGTCTGGTGACCTTTACCTGTGGCTGCAAGACTGCCGTAGAGTGTCACTTCAAACGAGTGTGCTGATCCGTTGCGTGAGGCGAACATGCGTGCAGCTTGCTGTGGTCCCATGGTGTGACTACTCGACGGACCTTTGCCTATTCTATATAGTTCTCTTAGGGATTTCATAATATTATGTCTTTAGTTGAAATTATTCTAATTATCAGGGGAGAGTTATGAGGGGAAGTTATGAAGTACTAAATGTTAAGCGTAGAAATGTATTAGCCCATTATTACTCCCCATCTTAAGTTTCCATTTTACTCCCCATCATTCCTCAAACTCAAACTCCAACTGCGTATCGCCAAGGAGATTAAATGTGCGGCGATGATATGGTGTAGCGCCAAACTGGCGGATGGCATCGCGATGTTTCTTGGTGGGATAGCCCTTGTTGCCTTTCCAGTCGTATTGCGGATACTCTTCGGCGAGACGTTTCATATAGTCGTCGCGGTAGGTCTTGGCAAGAATGCTGGCAGCGGCTATGGAGAGATACTTGCCGTCGCCTTTCACGATGGTGACGCTAGGCAGAGAGCCGTAAGGCTTGAAGCGGTTGCCATCGACGATGACAGCCTCGGGACGTGTCGTCAGCTGGTCGAGGGCGCGATGCATGGCGAGAATAGAGGCATTGAGGATGTTTATCTCATCGATTTCCTCTGGTGTGACCACACCCACCGCCCACGCCACAGCGTCGCGCTCTATGGTGTCGCGGAGGACATAGCGCCTCTTCTCGCTGAGCTGTTTAGAATCGTTGAGGTCGGCGTTGACATAGTTTGGCGGGAGGATGACGGCGGCAGCAAATACCGCTCCAGCGAGGCATCCCCGTCCTGCCTCGTCGCAGCCCGCCTCTATCAAACCAGTATGATAGTTGTTTATCAGCATGCGAACATCTTGCTTACACGACTGATGCCTTCGGCAAGGGCATTAATCTCTTCTGTGGTGTTGTATAGGGCAAAGGAGGCACGCACGGTGCCGAGGATGCCGAGACGGTCCATGAGTGGCTGGGCGCAATGGTGGCCTGTACGTACGGCGATACCGAGGCGGTCGAGAAGAGTGCCGAGGTCAAGATGATGGATGTCGCCCACGAGAAACGACACGACGGCATCCTTGCCTTCCACGGTGCCGAAGAGTCGCATACCGTCGATTTCGGCGAGGCGTTTCATGCAGAAGTCGGTGAGTTGTCGCTCGTGGAGTGCAATGTTGTCCATGCCAAGTGAGTCGAGATAGTTGATGGCGGTAGCTAGGCCGTGGGTGGCCACATAGTCGGGTGTGCCTGCCTCAAACTTAAATGGGAGGCGTTCGAAGGTGGTCTTCTCGAAGTTGACGCTCTCAATCATCTCGCCCCCTCCCTGGTATGGCGGCAGACGGTCGAGCCACTCTTCCTTTCCGTAGAGCACACCTACGCCCGTGGGGCCATACATCTTGTGTCCGCTGAAGACGAAGAAGTCGCAGCCGAGTGCCTGCATATCGACTTTAAAATGAGGTGTTGACTGTGCTCCGTCGATCATCACCGGCACGTTGTGCGAATGGGCTATGCTGACAATGTCGGTAATGGGGTTGACGGTACCGAGGACATTGCTGACGTGAGCTATGCTGACGAGTCGGGTGCGGGAGTTGAACAACTGGCTATATGCCTCGATGTCGAGCCTGCCGCTATCGTCCATTGGCACCACGCGAAGCACTATGCCGCGCTTGGCTGCCTGCAACTGCCAGGGTACTATATTAGAGTGGTGTTCCATGACAGAGACGATGACCTCGTCGCCCTCTTGCATGAAAGCGTCGGTAAACGACGATGCCACGAGGTTAAGTCCTTCGGTGGTGCCGCGTGTGAAGATGATCTCCGACGTTGAGCGTGCGTTGATGAAACGCCTGACGGTCTCGCGTGCCGCCTCGTGCAGATCAGTGGCCTGCTGTGAGAGATAATGCACTCCACGGTGGACGTTGGCGTTGACGTTGAGATACTCGTCGCGCATGGCGTCAATTACACATAGAGGTTTCTGCGTGGTGGCGGCATTGTCGAGATATACGAGCGGCTTGTCATATACCGTTCTCGACAGTATTGGGAAATCGTTTCTAATCTTCTGAATATCAAGCATGGTCGTATGTGGTTTTATCCTACTTGCATAACTTACATCCCTCGCACTTGCTGAGTTCGCCGCGGAAGCGTTTCTCGACGAGATGATGCAGTCGGTCGCGCAGCGGTTCGAGCTTAATGGTGTCGATGACTTCGTTGATGAATGCAAACTCCAGTAGCAGCTTCGCCTCCTGTTCGGAGATGCCTCGCTGTCGCATGTAGAACATGGCGGCATCGTTGAGCTGACCTACCGTGGAGCCATGACTGCACTTCACGTCGTCGGCATAGATCTCGAGCATGGGTTGTGTAAACATGCGTGACTCTCGTGTGGCACAGATGTTCTGGTTGCGTTCCTCCGACGTGGTCTTCTGCGCTCCGTGGCGCACCAGCACGCGTCCGGCGAAAGCGCCTGTAGCCTTGCCGTCGAGCACATATTTGTAGAGTTCCTTGCTGTCGCAATATGGTGCCTTGTGGTCGATGAGCGTATTATTGTCCACCACCTGAGTTTTGTCGGCAATGGCGCATCCGTTGAGCACGCACTCAGCTCCCTCGCCGCTAAGGGTGAGGTCGGTACGATTACGTGTGACGCCGTTGTGGAGCGTGATGACGTTGTGGTTGACGCGGCTGTCGGCATCCTGATTGATATAGAGGTTGCTGACGCGCACACTCTTCTCGTGTGTCTCTTCAAGGCAGTAGAGGTCGAGCGAGGCATTGTGTCCCACGTGCGCCTCGATGACTTGTGTGGCAAGGAAGTGGCGGTCATCGGCGGCATGGTCGCAAAAGAGAAGTTTTATCTCCGACCCTTCCTCGACGATGATGAGGACACGCCTGTTTACCATGAGGTCAACATCCGAACGAAGGATGTTGATCACCTGTATGGTACGTTCGACGGCGACGCCTTTGGGCACATAGACCAGAAGTCCGTCTTGTGCGAGCATGGTATTGAGGGCGGTGATGCCATCGTCGGCAGTCTTTGCCAACTGAGCATAGTATTTCGCCACGAGCTGTGGCTGTCGCTGTGCCTCTTCCCTTAGCGAACCGATGACGACACCCTCTGGTAGCTGTGCCTTGGGCGTGGCCTTGGAGAAGAAGGAGTCATTGACAACGAAATAGAGCGACGTGCTTAGGTTGGGCACATCGCAGTGAAAGGCGTCGTATGGGTTAACGGGGATATTGAGCCGGTTGAGGTTGAGTCCATAGTTGGGTTCGAAGAGACGCTGCATATCGGTATATTTGTATCTCTCCACTTTCTTCGACGGTATGCCTAACCGCTTGAAATTCTCGTATGCCTCGTCGCGCACGGCGTTCATCACGTCGGCACTGTGCTCACGTATCATGTCACGGCGCTGGTCGTATAATTCTGTATATTGATTCTCCATCGGATTTATTTTTCATTTCCAGCCTCTGCCTTTATCCAGTCGTAGCCTCGCTCTTGTATCTCCTTGGCGAGTTCGGGTCCTGCGGTCTTCACTATGCGTCCCCTGTAGAGCACATGGACGACGTCGGGCTTGATCATGTCAAGCAGGCGGTCGTAATGGGTGATAACGATTGTGCTGGTGTCGGGACGGTGCAGTTTGTTGACTCCTTCCGCCACAATACGCATGGCATCAACATCTAGACCCGAGTCGGTCTCGTCGAGTATAGCGAGTTTCGGTTCGAGCATGGCCATCTGGAATATCTCGTTACGTTTCTTCTCGCCACCGCTGAAGCCTTCGTTGACCGAGCGGTTGGCAAGTTTCGAGTCGAGCTCAACGATGGCGCGTTTCTCTCTCATCAGCTTTATGAACTCGCCGGCTGGCATCGGTTCCTTTCCCTCATACTTGCGGCGCTCGTTGATGGCGGCACGCATGAAGTTTGTCATCGACACGCCTGGAATCTCCACTGGATACTGGAACGAGAGAAAAAGTCCCTCGTGAGCCCTGTCCTCGGGTTTCATCTCAAGTAGGTTTTTGCCGTTGAACATCGCCGTGCCTGAGATGACCTCATACAATGGATTGCCCACAAGTACCGCCGAGAGAGTCGATTTTCCCGAGCCATTAGGTCCCATGATGGCATGTGTCTCGCCATCGCGAATCGTGAGGTTGATGCCTCGCAATATCTCTTTGTCGCCAATTCTGGCGCATAAATCCTTTACTTCTAACATCGTTATATATTGTTTCTTTAGTTTCGCATTTACCCTACCGTGCCTTCGAGCGACACGCTGAGGAGCTTCTGTGCCTCGACGGCAAACTCCATGGGCAACTTGTTGAGCACTTCCTTAGCATAGCCGTTGACAATGAGTCCTACGGCCTGTTCTGTAGGCATGCCACGCTGATTGCAGTAGAAGAGCTGATCCTCGCTGATTTTGCTTGTGGTGGCTTCGTGCTCCACCACGGCAGTGTCGTTATGAATATCCATATAGGGGAAGGTGTGGGCGCCACATTCGCTGCCAAGGAGGAGCGAGTCGCACGAGGAGTAGTTGCGGGCGTTGTCAGCGTTTGCCGTCGCCCTCACCAGTCCGCGGTATGAGTTCTGGCTATGTCCTGCCGAGATGCCTTTGGAGATGATGGTGCTCTTGGTGTTTTTGCCCATGTGTATCATCTTTGTACCGGTGTCGGCCTCTTGATAGTTGTTGGTGACAGCAACGCTATAGAACTCTGCCTGTGAATAGTCACCACGCAGCACGCACGACGGATATTTCCACGTGATGGCCGAGCCTGTCTCCACCTGTGTCCACGATAGTTTGCTATTGGTGCCACGCAGGTCGCCTCGTTTCGTCACGAGGTTGAGCACACCTCCTTTACCGTTCTCATCGCCCGGATACCAGTTCTGCACGGTGGAATATTTCACCTCGGCATTGTTCATCACCACAATCTCGACGATAGCGGCATGAAGTTGGTTCTCGTCGCGCATGGGAGCGGTACAGCCTTCGAGATACGACACGTAGGCATCGTCGTCGGCAATGATTAGCGTGCGCTCAAACTGTCCCGTATTGCGGGCGTTGATGCGGAAATAGCTGCTGAGCTCCATGGGGCAGCGCACACCCTTGGGTATATACACAAACGAGCCGTCGCTGAACACGGCGCTGTTGAGGGCGGCGAAGAAGTTGTCACCATACGGCACCACGGTGCCGAGATATTGTCGCACGAGGTCAGGATGATCCTTGATGGCGTCGCCTATGGAACAGAAAATGATACCTTTCTCGGCAAGCTTTTCCTTAAAAGTGGTCTTCACCGACACCGAGTCCATGATGGCATCGACAGCCACGCCGCTCAGCGCGAGACGCTCCTCGAGCGGTATGCCGAGCTTGTCGAAGGTTTTCATCAGTTCGGGATCGATCTCTTTTTTCTCCTGTTTCTTCTTCTGTGCCAAGGGGTCAGCATAATAGGAGATAGCCTGATAGTCAATAGGGGGCACTGTGACGTGTCCCCATTTTGGTTCCTCCATCGTTGTCCAATGGCGGAATGCTTTCAGGCGAAACTCAAGCATCCATTCCGGCTCGCCTTTCTTTTGCGAGATGAGCCTCACGACATCTTCGTTCAGTCCTTTTTCTATTATTTCTGTATGTACGTCGGTGGTGAATCCGTACTCATATTTCTGTTCTGCCACCTGACGTACAAATGCATTTTTTTCTGACATACTTTTATTAGTTGACGAGTTATTCCAGTTGACAACTAAAAAACTACAACTTTTGCTCCACTTCAATTTCCATGAACGTCTCGATGATGTCATTCTGCTGGATATCATTGAAGTTGACGAGCGAGATACCGCATTCGAAACCTGCGCTCACCTCTTTCACATCGTCCTTATAACGTTTCAACGCATTGATAGAGCCTGTGAACACCACGATACCGTCGCGGATGAGACGAGCCTTGTCAGTGCGGTGTACCTTGCCTTCGGAGACGAACGCTCCAGCCACTGTACCCACCTTCGAAATCTTATAAACCTCGCGTACCTCAACCTGTCCAGTAGCCACCTCTTTCTTCACCTTGTCGAGCATTCCTTCCATAGCAGAGTGGATGTCGTCTATGGCGTCGTAGATGACCGAATAGGTGTTGATCTCCACGCCCTCGCGCTCGGCAAGGCGCTTGGCCTCGACCGAAGGACGCACCTGAAAGCCGACGATCATTCCGTTGTCGGCTGTAGAGGCAAGCATCACGTCATTTTCCGATATCTGGCCTACGGCCTTCATGATGACGTTGACCTGAACCTTCTCGGTTGACATCTTGATGAACGAATCGGAGAGAGCCTCGACAGAGCCTTGGGTATCGGCCTTGACAACGAGGTTGAGCTCGTGGAACTCGCCGAGTGCCACACGATGGGCAATCTCCTCGAGCGAGAGCGTCGTAGCCGTGCGGAGGCTCTGCTCGCGCTGCAGCTGTGTACGCTTGTTGGCGATGTCCTTTGCTTCCTGTTCGGTTTCCATAATATGGAACGAGTCGCCTGCCTGTGGAGCTCCATTCAGTCCGAGTATGATCACCGGCTCTGCTGGTCCTGCCTTCTCAATACGCTGATTACGCTCATTGAACATGGCCTTGATGCGGCCGTAGCTGGTGCCTGCGATGACGATATCGCCAATCTTCAGCGTTCCATTAGACACGAGCACTGTAGAGACATAGCCACGACCTTTGTCGAGCGATGACTCGATGACCGAGCCTGTGGCGCGGCGGTTGGGGTTGGCCTTGAGGTCGAGCATCTCCGCCTCGAGGAGCACCTTCTCTAAGAGTTCGTTGACGCCCAAGCCTTTCTTTGCCGAGATCTCCTGACACTGATACTTTCCGCCCCACTCCTCAACGAGGAGGTTCATGTTGGCGAGGTCTTCTCGTATCTTGTCGGGGTTGGCGCCTGGTTTGTCTATCTTGTTGATGGCAAACACCATAGGTACGTTGGCCGCCTGTGCGTGGGCTATCGCCTCGCGTGTGGTTGGCATGACGCTGTCGTCGGCGGCGATAATAATGATTGCGATATCGGTGACCTGGGTACCACGGGCACGCATGGCAGTGAACGCCTCGTGACCAGGAGTGTCGAGGAACGTGATGTGACGGCCATCCTCTAGCTTCACATTGTATGCTCCGATGTGCTGAGTGATGCCTCCTGCCTCGCCTGCTATGACGTTCGACTTGCGTATGTAGTCGAGCAGCGATGTCTTACCATGGTCAACATGTCCCATGACGGTGACGATCGGAGCACGTGGGAGCAGGTCGTTCTCGTCGTCCTCCTCCTCACTGACTGCCTCGCTCACCTCGGCGCTTACATACTCGGTCTTAAATCCGAACTCATCGGCCACGAGATTGATTGTCTCGGCATCGAGGCGCTGGTTGATAGATACCATGATGCCTACGCTCATACAAGTGCCTATAACCTTGTTTACCTGCACGTTCATCATCGTGGCGAGCTCGCTAACGGTGACAAACTCGGTAAGTTTCAATATCTTGCTCTCTGCTGCCTGCTCCTGCATCTCCTCGTTGAGACGCTCCTGCACTGCCTCACGCTTCTCACGACGGTATTTCGCGCCTTTCTTGTTCTGGTTTTTGTTTGTCAGACGTGCCAACGTCTCTTTTACCTGGCGTGCCACATCTTCCTCACTCACCTCGATTGGCTTCGGCTGGCGATTCTTGTTCTTGTTGCGGTTCTTTCCTCCGCCCTGCTGGTTTCCGCCATTGTTGCCTCCGCCGTTGTTATTATTATTGTTATTATTACCTTTATTCTTCTTTTTCTTACCGCCTTGCTGTGTGGAAGCAGCCTCGATGTCAACTCGCTCGTTGTTGATACGCACGCGCTTTTTCTTCTCTCCGTTGTGCTGTTGTATCTTTTCCTCGCGTTCTTTTCTGCGCTCTTCCTTCGACTTTTTCTTTGGACGGGTGCTTTGGTTGAGGGCGTCAAGGTCTATCTTTCCCAAGACATTGACTTTCGGAGCCAGTTTTTTCTCGCTTTTGAGAGTGAATATCTTATTGTCCGTGTTGCTTGCAGTGCTTGCCTGACTGTCGCTGACAGCCTTTGGTTCTTTTCCGTTCTGACGGTTCTGATTGCCGTTATTGTTCACGTTGTCTTGTTTCTTTTCCTTTGTTATGTTGCCTTTTTCTGTCTCCGGCATTGTTCCCTTTTCCTGCTTGCTACTATTGTTGTCAGAGGCAAGGGTAGATGATGTCTGTGACTGCGGTTTTGGCGTCGCGCCGTCAGTCTTCACGTCGGGAGCCGCCTTTTCCTCAGCGTCAGTTTTTACAGTGTCGGTCTTCTTATTATCGTTAGTGCCTGTTGCCTGCACGGCCTTGGGCTCTTCAGCCTTAGGCACAAGCTTTGCAGCAGCATTCTCGCTCTCCTTATTCTGGCTTTCGGCAGCAGCCTTTTCTACCATAGGGGCTTTAGGGGCATCAGACGAAGGCTTGAACGGATTACCGTTCTTGTCGAGTTCTATCTTGCCCACCGGAGTGTATTTCTGTACCTTTGTGACAAGATCGTCAGCCTTTGTAGTGGCCTTCTTCTCTACTTTTCTCTCCTTGCCTTTCTTTGCCAGCTTCTCAGCTTCATTTTTAATGTCCTTGTCGCCCTTGAACTGTCGTACAAGGGCCTGATACTGCTCATCTGAGATCTTGGTGGAGAGATTTGCGTCGTCCTTAATCTCTCCCAAGCTCTTCTTGTTTTTCAGGAAATCAACTGCCGTTTGAAGTCCTATATTTAATTCTGTCAATACTTTGTTTAATCTGATGCTCACTACTGAAAAAATTTAATAATCCAAAAATAATAAAATTCAAAAATATGGTTTGCGAGCAGCAAGTGTCGTTTACTGCTCAAACTCTGCCTTAAGCACCTTGAGTACGTTGTCAACGGTCTCCTCTTCGAGGTCGGCCTTCTCTATCAGCATGACACGTGGGGCGTTGAGCACTGCCTTGGCGGTGTCGAGACCGATAGCCTTGATAGCATCGATTACCCACTGGTCTATCTCGTCGGCGAACTCGTCGAGGTAGATGTCTTCGTCAGCTTCACCCTCGCCCACAACACGGAACACGTCGATGGTATACTCGGTAAGCATACTTGCCAACTTGATGTTCATACCGCTACGTCCAATAGCGAGCGACACCTGGTCGGGCTGGAGATACACCTCAGCCTTCTTGTTTTCCTGGTCAACGGTGATGCTCGTCACCTCGGCTGGAGCAAGGGCGCGTTGGATGTATATCTGGATGTTAGGCGAATAGTTTATCACATCGATGTTCTCATTGCAAAGCTCGCGGACAATGCCAGACACGCGGCTTCCCTTCACACCGACGCATGCGCCTACTGGATCGATGCGATCGTCGTAGCTCTCCACCGACACCTTAGCTCTCTCGCCCGGCATGCGTGCCACACCGCGGATAGAGATGAGTCCGTCGGCCACTTCCGGCACTTCCGATTCAAGAAGGCGCTTGAGGAATATGGGGGCGGTGCGGCTGAGGATGATGCGGGGATTGTTGTTCTCGTTGTCAACACGCAGCACGACGGCCTTAATGGTCTCGCCCTTGCGATAGGTGTCGCGAGAGATCTGCTCGCTCTTAGGCAGATGGAGCTCATTGCCCTCGTCGTCGATGAGAAGCACCTCGCGCTTCCACATCTGATAGACTTCGGCGCTCACCACCGTTCCTACCTTGTCCTTATACTTGTTGTAGAGAGAGTCGTGCTCAAGTTCGAGAATCTTCGACGCCAGTGTCTGACGGAGATTCAGTATGGCACGACGTCCAAACTTGCTGAAGTTGACCTCTTCGCTCACGTCCTCGCCTATCTCGTAGTCGGGTTCTATCTTCTGAGCGTCGCTAAGTGATATCTCCTTGTTCTCATCCTTCACCTCTCCGTCGGCAACCACCACGCGGTTGCGATGGATTTCAAAGTCGCCCTTGTCGGGATTGACGATGACATCGAAGTTGGCATCGCTTCCGAAAATTTTCGCGATAACACTGCGGAAACTTTCCTCAAGCACGCTTACGAGAGTCGTGCGGTCGATGTTTTTTGTCTCTTTGAACTCCTGAAAGGTCTCTATCATGCTCGGACCTTGTTCTTCTTTCTTTGCTGCCATAGCTGAATTACTTGAAACTTAATAAGTATTTTGTATATTTTATATTATTCATGTTGTAGCTCTTCTCTACATCTATCATTACCGGACGCTTCTTGCCTTCCAGCTTCTGCTTCTCCTTTACGACGACGATAAAGTTGTCGCCATCAACGGCTGTCAGCACTCCCTGCACCTTGACACCTTCAGCTGTCAGCACCTCCACGTCCTTGCCGATATGGTTGGTATACTGCTGCGCAACCTTGAATGGCTGTCCGATGCCTGCCGAGCCTACCTCAAGTTCGTAGTTACCAAGGTCGTCGCCCAGTTTCTCCTGAAGATAACGGCTCAATGCCGCGCAATCTTCAATCCACACTCCGTCGGCATGATCTATCTCCACCACGATGCGGTCATCGGGGGTGAACATCACGTCAACAAGAAAATAGTCGTTGCCTGCCAACCACTCTTCTACAATTGTCTTGACTTCGTTTTTCTCTATCATATCTTTTCTATTAAACATATGCCCCAAGGCACAGCCAAAAGCCTACCATGGGCTTAAAAAACAAGAATGAGGAGCTCTCGGAGAAGCTCCTCATTCCACTGAACGGTGCAAAGGTACAAAAAAATGTGCTTTCCACCAAAAAAAAAATGTTAAATCGCTCATCAAACTGTTATTTTCCCAGTTTTTCACGATATTCTCCTTCGTCAGAGAGTATGCGGACCGCCTCCTTGAGCTGTTTGTCGTAGTACAACGAATTCTCTATTCCGCCTGCCTGATAGTATTTGGCGGTGACTATGTCGCGTTCAAGCATCTCCTTCAAGGTTTGCTTCTCTTTCTCCATGTCGCGCGACACGTCGTGCTTTAGTTTTTTGCGAAGGGCAGCAAACTCTTCCTTGGCATCATCGTAATAACCCTCGAAACGTGCCAGCTTCTCTAACTCGCCAAGTGCCTTGTCGCTCTCGGGATCGTAGTCGAAGCCGCTCTCGACTACTCTCTGCTTGAACTCGGCAAACTCGGCATCGGTGAGACGGAAATCTCTTGCTGGGGCAATCGTGGGATACTTTGCCACGTAATCGGCGACATAGTCGAACATCACCTCCATGGAATCGAGGCGGTCGATATACAAGGCTATGTTGGGAAGCGTGTCGGGTCTTACCTCCACATCGGGTTTTATGCCGCCTCCGTCACGCACCTCGCGGCCACCCAGAGTGTGAAAGACGCGGGTTAGGCTGTCGGGGATGCTCTCCACATAACCGCCGCCCGAGTGCTTGTAGTTGATGGCCTGGATACAACGGCCGCTTGGGATGTAGTATTTGCCCGTAGTGAGTTTCAAGTTGCCGTTATATGGCATGTCTATCGTGGCTTGGACCAAACCTTTCCCGTATGTGCGCGTACCTAATATTATTGCGCGGTCGAGATCCTGCAGTGCGCCACTCGTGATCTCGCTAGAGCTGGCAGTGATGCCATTCACCAGCACCACGATAGGCATCACCGTATCGACTGGTTCAAGGCGGGTCTTATAACTGTGGTTTGTCTTCTTGCCACGCTGCTCAATCACCGTCGTTCCTTTTGGTATCCACATGTTGACAATATCGACGGCTTCCTGAACCGAGCCTCCGCCGTTGTTGCGAAGGTCGAACACCAGCTTTTTAGCGCCCTTGCCTTTCAGCTCGATGAATGCCTTTCTAACATTGCGGGCACAGCCCTCGGTAAAACTAAGAAAATTGATGTAGCCTATATCATCGCCAAGCATTCCATAATATGGCATTTCTGACTCCTTTATCATCTTTCGGGTCATCTTAATCTTCATCACCTTGCCCGTCGAAGGACGGCGGATTTTCAGCACAAACGAGGTACCGGCGGTGCCCTTGAGATGATCGCTGACATATTTCGTATCCTTTCCACGCATGTCAAGCTTGTCGATACTTAATATGATATCACCCTTCATCAGTCCCACCTCAGCGGCAGGCATTCCCTCGTAAGGCTCGTCGATGACCACATTCTTCAGGCGCTGGTGCCAGCGGATGATGGAACCTATACCTGCATATTTCCCCGTCAGCAAGTGCTTCAGTTCCTTTGTCTTCTCCTCTGGATAATACTCGGTATAAGGGTCGAGACTCTTCAACATAGCCTTTATGCCATTACCTATCACTTCGCCAGGATTGAGCGTATCTACATACATCAGGTCCAATCCCTTATATATATTATTAAACGCATCGAGGTTCTTAGCCACCTCGAAATTGTGGTTTTTATGTTCCTGTGCCAATACCGACGACAGCATCGACACAACCAATACAAAAGCAGTTACTATTCTTTTCATCATGAGATTATTGTTTCTTTTCGACTATATGTCGCTATTTGGGTGCAAAATTAGCGTTTTATTCACAAAAAACGGCATCTATCAACGAAAAAATAAAAAAATCAAAGGCTTTTCTCGATTTTTTTCTCAAAAAATTTTGTAGTTACAAAAAAACATAGTACCTTTGCATCGCAATTCAGAAAAAGGACTGCAATAATTGCTTCAGTAGCTCAGTTGGTTAGAGCACATGACTGTTAATCATGGGGTCGTTGGTTCAAGCCCATCCTGGAGCGCTACATTAGTCAAAGAATTGTTAACATTGCTTCAGTAGCTCAGTTGGTTAGAGCACATGACTGTTAATCATGGGGTCGTTGGTTCAAGCCCATCCTGGAGCGCGAAAGAGACGCATAGAGGTATGCGTCTCTTTTGTGTTTTGTAAGATTGTATTTTTTCTCTTTTTTTATGTAAAATACTTGATTTTGTCATTTTTCTCGGCGTTTTACTTGCATATTTGGAAAAAAAGATGTACTTTTGCAGCAAAACCACAGGCAAACCCTATTCAGAATACGAGTGTCATAAAAAAAATAATGCAAAACTCGTTATACTAATCAAGGAAATGACTTAAACGACAAAACATGTCAAAAGAAAAAACGAACTCAAATAGCGTACTCGAAAATCTTCCTATCGGACTCATCTTCTTCGACAAAGAAGGAAACACTACCGATATTAATGCAAAGGCTCTGGAGCTTTTCGGCTTCAGCGACATAAGCATGCTGTCTGGCTTCAACCTATTCGCCAGTCCGCTACTTTGCGACAATACAAAAATCGCCGTCAAGACACTTCCATATTACGATTCTTTTTTCAACTATCACCCGGGATTCTCCCCGTCGCAACAATCTGAAGTGCCGCCCGGAAACAGGACAATACGTATCGACGTCAGATATAGCAAGATGTTCGACAATGAAGGAAACCTCAAAGGTTACCTCGGAGCTTATATAGACAGGACACCAGAGGCAGTAAACAATGAAAAGATACGCGACCTCGACGAAATAATATCCATGACGGCTGAAGTAGCGCAAATCGGATACGCGAGAATCAATATCCTTACCGACGTAGGTTTTGCCACAAGACAGTGGTATGCCAACAATGGCATGGGATATAACGACCAATATAACGGGCTGGAGATGTTTACAAATTGTATTCATCCCGACGACCGACATTTCATCACCGACTTCCGCGAGGCTGCAAAAAGGGGCGAGAACCCTAAGCTACAGGCTCTCGTCAGAGTGAATAGGCGCGACGGAAAATGGGACTACCAAAAGGTATTCTCTGTTGTTACAAACTTTGATCCTAAACACAATCTTATTGAGGTGAGCGCAATAACTCAGAATGTCACCGAACAGATCGAACTGGAGCACGACCTCATAGAACAGAAAGAGAAAGCCGAGTCGGCCGACAAACTGAAGACGGCTTTCCTCGCAAACATGAGCCATGAGATACGCACTCCGCTGAATTCCATCATCGGATTCTCACGCATGATGTGCCAGGAAGACATGCCAAAAGAAGAGAGAAGAGACATGGCAAGGATTGTGGAGAAAAACAACGAGATGCTACTGCAACTTATATCCGACATCCTCGACCTTGCGAAACTCGAAGCAGGAAGCATGGAATTCATCTTTGATGACGTGGACGTAAACAGACTCTGCATGGACGTGAGCAGTAGCATCATGCTTAAGGCTAACGAGGGAGTGAAAATCCGGACAGCATGCGCCAGGCCAAGATGCTTCATTCACACAGACCCAAAACGCATCGAGCAAGTGCTCGCGAACTTCGCGTCTAACGCCGCAAAATTCACCGACAAAGGACATATCGAAATAGGATACAAGATAACTGACGACAACTCTATCCGCTTCTATGTGGAAGACACTGGAATAGGAATCCCCAAAGATATGCAATCGAGTATCTTTGAACGATTTACAAAGGTAAATGCCTTTTCGCAAGGAGCCGGCATCGGGCTCGACATCTGCCAAGCCATAATGGAACATCTCGGCGGCAAAATTGGGGTGGACAGCAAAGTGGGCAAAGGCTCTACCTTCTGGTTTGAGCTGGAAATAGAATGCTAACGGATAGGATAGAAAGCGTCGGGGATATGGTTTATTTTATATCCGGTGGAAATGGTACCCGTTATAGCTACAATGTCAAAACGAAGGTCGGCATTGATACGGTATTTCTTCACATAGGCATTGGCTGCTATCGACAATGAACGTATCTTCTTCACATCCACTGCCTGCTCTGGAGAAACAAGAAAATCATTGGCACGGGCCTTTACCTCGACAAACACCACTATACCATCTTTATACATCACAAGATCGAGGTCCCTATGGCCACAACGCCAATCACGATGGAGCAAGGAATATCCCTGCTCCACCATATATTGTTGGGCCATGTCTTCGCCCCAAACTCCGAAATCATTATGTTCAGCCATATCTTGCGACTAAAGATTTTCAAGCATACGCTTGATGACCACGGTCGCGGCAATCTCGCGGTTTGCCGCCTCGGGAATAACCAACGATTTTTCGCTCTCTATGACATCGTCGGTGACGATAAGGCCACGACGCACTGGCAAACAATGCATGAACTTGCCATTGTTGGTAACTGCCATGTGTGCCGCATCAATAGTCCAGGACATATCCCTTGAAAGTATCTTGCCGTAATCGGCGGGAGAGGAAACTCCAGGGCAGCTCCAGTTCTTGGCATATACGAAATCTGCTCCCTCAAGAGCTTTCATCTGATCATATTCCACACGTGCATTGCCCACGAAACGCGGATCTAACTCGTAACCTTCGGGATGTGTAACCATAAAATCCACGTCGGCGGCATTCATCCACTCGGCAAAAGAGTTGGGAACGGCCTGAGGCAACGCACGACAATGAGGAGCCCACGTAAGCACTACCTTTGGACGGGTTACGCTCTTGTGCTCTTCGATGGTGATTAGGTCGGCAAAAGCCTGAAGAGGATGAACCGTGGCACTCTCCATGGCAAAGACCGGACGTCCACTATATTTGATAAACTGATTGATCACAGTCTCCGCATAATCGTACTCGCGGTCTGAAAGACCTGCAAACGAGCGGACTCCAATAAGGTCGCAATAGCAACCCATCACAGGTATCGCCTCAAGAAGATGTTCCGACTTGTCGCCATCCATGATGACGCCTCGTTCCGTCTCCAGTTTCCATGCTCCTGCATTGACATCCAGGACGATGACATTCATGCCAAGATTCATCGCTGCCTTCTGAGTTGAAAGACGGGTACGAAGAGAGTTGTTGAAAAACACCATCATCAGGGTCTTGTTCTTGCCAAGATGCTGATACTGGAAGCGGTCGCGCTTGATCTCCTGCGCCTCAGACAAAGCCTGATTAAGGTCGCCGAGGTCTTGTACGTTCATAAATGTTTTCATATTCTTGCTTTAAATATTATTATCGTTTTACAATAGTCCTAACTGATCGAGGAAAATAAAGATAATCAATGTTGGACAGACAAACTTGACAAAAAAGATATATGTCTTGAAAAAGGCTCGATTGACCTTGTGGTCATTGGTAAACTCCATATAAACCTCCTGACGGGAGGCGTACCAACCGATATATATACATGTGAGGAAACCTCCCAAAGGCAAAAGTAACTGAGCTGTGAGACGGTCGAAACAGTCCATCATAGGCATTCCAAATAGGCTCAACTCCGGCACAGCTCCAACTGAAAGTGAACTCACAACACATATCACCGATGCTATTATTGTGACAAACCATGCCGACACTCTACGTGGACTCTTCAGCTCCTCGTGGAAAAATGCTGTTCCTATCTCGTGCATTGATATTGTGGAAGTAAGGGCCGCAAGTGCAAGAAGGGCATAAAACAATATCGACATCACATAACCTACAAGTGGCATCGAAGCAAACGCCTTTTGAAAGACGTTAGGCAATGTGATGAAAATGAGCGACGGACCGGAGTCGGGATTGATTCCGACGGAAAAGGCTGCCGGAAAAATCATAAGACCGGCCAACACGGCTATCAATGTGTCGATAAGAGCTATCTGAGCCGCCGAATGAACCAGATTAGTATCGCGCTTGAAATATGACGCATAAGTACACAGACATGCCGTACCAAGACTCAATGAAAAGAATGCCTGGCCAAGGGCAGCAAGAAGGACATGACCATCTACCTTGGAGAAGTCGGGCATAAACAGAAACGCTATGCCATCGACAGCTCCAGGCAACATACATGATGCTACGACAATGATGAGCAACAGCAGAAACAACGTCGGCATCATCATTTTTGAGAATCGCTCGATGCCCTTGCGCACTCCACGAACAATGACAAGATGGGTAAGGAATATGAAGCCTATGCCAAATGCCACAGGACGGGCAATGCTTGACGAAAACACTTGGAAATAGTTCTGCACATACTGAGCATCACCCAATATCTCACCTTCCACCGAAGCATAAAGATATTGAACGCACCATCCTGCAACAACTGAATAAAAGCCTAGAATGATGGTTGATGAGACTATGCCGAGAACACCGACATACTTCCATGGCTTGCCACGGGACAGACGGTCGTAGGCACGAGCCGCGTTTGAAGCTGCATGACGCCCCACGATAAACTCGCTCACCATGCCAGGTATTCCTAAAAGAATAATGAAAAATATGTAGATGATGATAAATGCCGCGCCTCCATGTTGACCCGTCATAAACGGGAAACGCCACACATTACCAAGACCTACAGCAGAACCCGCCGTGGCAAGGACCAATCCTATCTTTGAACCAAAACTATCGCGCATGTGAATTATCTCGTTTCTCTATTCTACTACAAATACCTTATATCAGCCCAAACTGATGCATGAATATCAGAATGATAAACATCGGACAGACATATTTTACAAAAAACAAATACAACTTAAAATAACGGGCACGAAGAGTGCCATTGTTTGTGAACTCATCATAGACCAACTTATGAGGCAAATACCAACCTACAAAAAGACAGGTAAGGAAACCGCACACAGGCAGGAACACTTGACCGGTGATGAAATCGAAAATGTCAAACAAAGTCTTGCCAAGGAAGGATAGTCCTTCGACACCGCCAATGGAGAGGGAACAAAAAGCGCCCATGACAGAACATGATATTGTTACGATTAGTGCTGCACTATTGCGGGTAATGTGAAGCTCCTCGCGGAAAAACGCCGTGCTCACCTCGTGGAGCGAGATGAGGGAAGTGAGGGCCGCCAAAGAAAGAAGCGAATAAAACAACAGCGCTATGACATAACCCACAAGCGGCATTGATGAAAAGGCCTGCTGAAACACATTCGGCAAAGTAATGAAAATGAGCGATGGACCGGAGTCGGGACTAACACCGACACTAAAAGCAGCGGGAAATATCATCAGACCAGCAAGGACCGCCACAAAAGAATCTATTACAGCTATCTGTATTGCCGTTCGGCCAAGATCCGTATGACGACTGAAATATGACGCGAAAGTGCAAATACAACCCATACCTATGCTTAAGGAATAGAACGACTGGCCAAGGGCGCCAAGGAACACATCGGGAGTGAGCTTTGAAAAATCGGGGTTAAAAAGAAATTCCACGCCTGACCAAGCGTCTGGCAAAAGACACGACGACACCACGATGATGAGCAACAGGAGAAACAGCGTCGGCATTAACATCTTCGATGCACGCTCAATACCGTCACGAACTCCGTGACGTATCACTAAATGCGTTATGCCCAATATTATGACTGTCCAGAAGATGGGCTTATAAGGATTGGTGGAGAAGGTGGCAAAATACTGCTTGATATATTCTGGATCGCCTTGCAGATGACAGGTGATCGACGCATACACATACTGAAGACACCAACCCGACACCACAGCATAATAACCTGTGATGATAAATCCAGTCAGGACACTGAGGAAACCAATGACTTGCCATGGGCGGCCATCAGACAACTTACGATATGCACGTGCTGTGTTTGACTTCGCATTACGTCCAATAATAAACTCACTTATCATGCAAGGTAGGCCGAGCATGAGCACACAGGAAACATACAGAATGATGAAAACAGCTCCGCCATTCTCACCTGCCATATACGGGAAACGCCATACATTTCCCAAACCTACCGCAGAACCTGCGGTGGCAAGTACAACGCCTAATTTACTACCAAATTTCGCTCTTTCTAATTGTGCCATATGTATTTATTCTCAAAATTATTTGCAAAAGTATAAATAATTTCTTAATTTTGCACCAAATTGTAGAAATAATATGAAGAAAAAAAGTCAAATCGTTAGCTTTTGGAGGGTAAACATAAGAAAATACCCACTTTCTGCCCTTTGTTGGGCGATAATTTTCTATCTCTCGTTTTTCACTGTTCCTCAGACAGAACTCGACGAAGTGCCATTTATTGACAAATGGGTTCATACAGTGATGTACGGAGGCACAGGAATTATTATGTGGGGAGAATATCTCAGAAGACACAATCGTATTGTCATTCTCAGATCAACTATCTTGGCTATTATAGCACCAATAGCTACAAGCGGAATAATAGAACTTCTCCAAGAATACTGCACAGGAGGACGACGGAGCGGCGACTGGCTCGACTTGGCTGCTAACTCCTTGGGCGTTATCTTAGCGGCAATAGCCGCCTACACCTTTTATTATATAAAGAGAAGACACTAAAACCGGCAATTACAGATACAGGAACTATTGTTAATACAAGAACTGGAAAGTATAATACCAGGGGTTGAAACGATAGTCAATGTTAGTGGTAAAAACTAATCCCAGAGGCTGAAAGGTTTCTTGGAGAGCATGGAGTTGTAATAACGGCGGTCGCCCGTCACCTCCTCGGCGAGAAACGAAGGGCGCTCGAAACTTTCTTTCGTAGTTGACAGTTCAACCTCGGCAACGACAAGACCTGCATTGGCTCCATAAAATTCGTCTATCTCAAAGGTATGCCTGCCTACGGGAACAAGATATCGGCGCTTGTCTATTACTCCTGACACACAAAGGTGGAACAACTGCTCTGCATCGGCCAATGATATTTCCTGTTCAAACTCATACCGGCTTAAACCATCATCATGCGACGGACCCTTGATAGTAAGATATGCCCTCTCGTCCCGCAACCGAACACGCACCGTACGGCCTCTCTCATTGCATATATAGCCTTGCTTTATATGCGAAGAAGATGTCGCCAACGACTTATAACTATCGTCGGCGACAAGAAATTTTCGTTCTATCTCCAATCCGCCCATCACTACATGACAATGATAACCGAATAGACGATGAAACAAAGGGCCAATAATACGAGAACCGCAAAAATCCAATTCACGACTTTCTTTCCCTCTTTCTCCTGACGCGCTTCGTATGCTGCACGACGCGCTTGTACTTTCTTGTTTTTGTTACTCATATCTTTCAGTTTTAAGTTATATGTCCAATCATAAATACGGGAAATCCCTACTTTTACAAATATGGGAACAGTTGCTACTCTTCAACCACAAGGAATAGTTACTACTCTTCCACCACAGGGAATTCCATTAGATACGCCTTGATGAAGCCATCAATCTTTCCATCCATCACGCCATCTACATCAGTAGTCTGGAAATTTGTCCTATGGTCTTTCACACGACGATCGTCAAAGACATAGCTGCGTATCTGACTTCCCCACTCTATCTTTTTCTTTCCTGCCTCAATCTTCGCCTGTGCCTCTAACCGTTTTTTCATTGCACGATCATAAAGCTGCGACTTCAGAAGACGCATGGCATTATTCCTATTCTCAAGCTGCTTACGACTCTCTGTATTCTCGATGAGAATCTCTTCCTCCTCTCCCGTGTCTGGGTCAACATACTGATAGCGAAGACGCACGCCGGTCTCTACCTTGTTCACATTCTGACCACCTGCTCCTCCACTACGGAACAAATCCCAGCTCACCTTTGAAGGATCGACATACACCTCGATAGTATCGTCAACAAGCGGCGAGACAAAAACACTGGCAAAACTTGTCATTCGCTTTCCCTGGGCATTGAATGGCGACACACGCACAAGACGATGAACCCCATTCTCGCTTTTTAGATAACCATATGCGTACTCTCCTCCTTCAATTTCCATGGTGACACTCTTTATTCCTGCCTCGTCGCCATCCTGAAGGTTGCTGATGGTGACGCGATGACCATGAGCCTCTGCCCAACGCTGATACATACGCATCAACATAGAAGCCCAGTCCTGACTCTCCGTACCGCCTGCACCACTGTTTATTTTCAGCATGCAGTCCATCGGGTCTTCTTTCTGGCGCAACATGTTCATAAGTTCGAGATCCTCGATAGACTTGATAGCCTTTGCATAAGCCTCATCAACTTCCTCTTCCGTAACCATCTCGTCCTTATAGAAATCGAAGGCCAACTGAAGCTCGTCAGTAAAGGTCTTCACTTCCTTATATCCGTCAAGCCACTTCTTTATCGTCTTCACCTTCTTCATCTGCTCTTCCGCACGCTTGGGATCGTCCCAAAAATCGGGAGCCTGAGTACGGAGGTCTTCTTCCTCAAATTCTATCTTCTTCTTGTCAATGTCAAGATAGCGATGGAGCGACACTGTCCGCTCAAGTATATCTTTCAGTTGATCTTGTGTTATCATCTTGCTTATTATTCTTCGTACATCTTGTCTATTATTGCCTTATAACGTTCGTTTACCACACGGCGTCGTAATTTAAGGGTATTGGTAAGTTCTCCACTTTCCATCGTGAATGGAGCGGGCAGGATGGTGAAACGCTTAACTTGCTCGTAATAAGCAAACTGCTGCTGCAGCGTGTCTATACGTTCCTTCAGCATTGCGTTCACGTCTGCATCCGCACACAATTCCTCTGTCGAAAGGTTAATCTTTCCCCTCGACTGGGCATAAGCCTCAAGCAGGCGGTATTCTGGGACGATAAGAGCTGACACGAACTTACGCTCGTCGGCGATAATCGCTATCTGGTCTATATACTTATCGACCATCAGTCGTGACTCTACCATCTGTGGAGCTATGTATTTTCCATTGGATGTCTTAAACAAGTCTTTTATGCGTTCCGTAAGGAAAAGTTCCCCATTCTTGATATAGCCTGCATCACCTGTTTTGAAGAACCCATCGGGGGTGAATGACTCTTCCGTCACATCCTTTCTGTTGTAATATCCCTTAAAAATCGTTGGACCTTTAAGCAACACTTCGCCCTCTTCACTTATCTTCATCTCAAGACCGTCAACAAGCCTTCCTACCGAGCCCACAGTATAAGGTTCGCCATGGTGGTCACATGTCACAGTGGCAAGACTTTCTGTAAGTCCATAGCCGGCTATCATGTTTATTCCCACGGAATGTACAAATTCTTCTATATGAGGAGATATTGCTGCTCCTGCGGTGGGGAAGATGTTGGGGTTGACGAGACCAAGTTCCTTGCGTATCTTGGCGAAAAGGGTCTTATTTATTGTATTATACTTTATGCTAAGGCTCATCGGCGGACGCTTGCCACGACTCAGATAATCAATATTATGTTTTCTACCAACAGACAGAGCATAATTGAATATCCGTTGGGACACAGTGCTCGAATTCTCAATTTTCTCCATCACACCGGCATAAACCTTTTCCCAAAAGCGTGGCA
Organism: Prevotella sp. P5-92; assembly: GCF_002251245.1. Taxonomy (GTDB): domain Bacteria; phylum Bacteroidota; class Bacteroidia; order Bacteroidales; family Bacteroidaceae; genus Prevotella. Next base: position 118,560 of record NZ_NPJG01000042.1, on the reverse strand, counting down.
CTGCCGACATGCAAGTAGGATTGGTCTCACGCATCGATTGTTGCACGCGTTTAGGATCATTGTTGATGATGAGTCTTGCTCCGACAGAAACCGACAATATGGCCCATGCCTTCTCAAAGATATGGGCAAAAGGAAGGAAATCGAGCACGCGGTCTTCTTCACGGACATTCACGCATTTCGCGTTTGCTGCCAAGGCGGCATGATACTGTCCATAGGTAAGCATCACTCCCTTGCTATCGCCTGTCGTCCCACTGGTATATAAGATATTTGCAAGGTCTTCAAATGTAGCTTCTGACGATAGTTTTGCAACTTCCGTCTGACGTGGGAATCCCTCGCCAAGCTTCAGAAAATCATCGAAGTAAATGGCATTTGCATCACTGCGATTAAGAGCGACAGAGGCATCAAAAACCACAATGCGCTCCAATGTGGGACAGAGAGACATCACACGCTTTGCCTTGTCGTATTGTTCTTGCTCACCGACGAAGAGAAAACGTATCTTCGCGTCGTTGACAATATATTGGATCTGCTGCTCACTGCTTGTGGCGTAAAAAGGGATGGTCACTGCCCGTACTCCCCATGCGCCGTAGTCACAAAAGAGATATTGTGGACAATTCTGGGAAAACACTCCAATATTCTCTTGCACTTTAACTCCCATATTGAGCAAAGCATTGGACACGGTTTTCACTTTGGTAGAAAAATCATTCCACGAGAGACTCTTCCACTCTTCGTTGCCGAAATCCTGATAAATCAGAGCTTCCCTGTTACCGTAGTTTTTGGCTTGGTCGTGTACCAAGACCGAAAGATGACTGTTTGTCTGCATGCCTTTTTATTTTTATCTTTCTGCAAAAGTACATTAAATATGGGAAAACGCAAAGAAAAATAGTCAAAAAATACTTTTTCTCCATATTTTTTCCTATTTTTGCAGCGTCAAAAACATAAATACACTAAAATATTATGACATATATTGAGCATTCTGTCATCAAGAAGATGGCCAAAGAAGGTATCGGACTGCTAAAACACCTTATTGCGACTCCCTCCATCAGCCGAGAAGAAAAGGAGGCTGCTGATATCATTGAACAGTTCATACAAAGCAACGGAATGGACACATGGCGATGGGGAAACAACGTGTGGACAATGACAAATGTCATTGACCGAAACAAACCCACCCTATTGTTAAATGCGCATATCGACACCGTAAAGCCGACGTCAAAATGGAGCCGCGACCCTTACACTCCGACAGAAGAAGGCGACAGACTATATGGATTAGGCAGCAATGACTGCGGTGGTGGATTAGTCTCACTAATTCAAACTTTCAGGCTGCTTAAAGACGAGGATCTAGCATATAATCTGGTGTTCCTGGCATCGGCAGAAGAGGAGATTTCTGGGAAAAACGGCATCAGCAGCGTACTGCAGATGTTGCCAGAGATTGACGTAGCCATTGTCGGAGAACCTACGGGATTGCAACCGGCAATAGCAGAAAAGGGACTTATGGTGGTTGACTGCAAAGCACACGGCAAATCGGGCCATGCAGCACGCGAAGAGGGCGTCAATGCTTTATACGAAGCTATTGACGACATTAACTTCATCCGTCAGCACAAATTCAAGAAAGTCAGTCAGCTTCTTGGTCCCACGAAAATGACTGTGACAATAGCAAACGCGGGGACACAGCATAACGTGATACCTGACACTTGTGATTTCACCATCGACATTCGCACCAACGAATACTACAAAAATGAATTAGTATTCAACTTTTTGCAGAAAAAGCTTAAGAGCAAGATCAAAGCACGCTCATTCAGACTTTCGTCTTCTTCCATTCCTGAAGACCATCCTCTTGTAAAAAGATGTTTGGAACTCGGGATGAAGCCCTTTGGTTCCCCCACCCTCAGCGACCAAGCTCTAATGCCTTGGCCATCAATGAAATTGGGGCCGGGAGAATCTGCCCGTTCGCATACCGCAGACGAATACATATGCTATAGCGAAATAGAAAAAGCCATAGAAACTTATTTGTCTATTATCTGCCAAGCCAACTCTCAGGATTAAGCTTTGAGCGTTCACGACGCAATTGGAACTGCAAGATATTATCACGCCCCACGGTACCGAGAGTCTGCCGTGCAGACACCTTTTGTCCTTTCCTCACACTTACCGAACCGAGATTGCAATAGACAGATATGTAACTTCCATGGCGTACCATAACGCCAGTGGTGCCGCCGAAGCTGAACACCGCGCTCACTTCACCGTCATAAATACTGCGTACTGCAGCCCCAGAACTGCCAAGAATATTTATTCCCTTGTTGTCGAGAGTCACATTCTTCAGGCCTTCCACATTATATTGTCCGAAATGGCTGACGATACGGTAAGAGCCAGATATCGGCATAGGCAAGCGCCCACGATTACTCTCAAAACTACCAGTAATACGACGATCTTCTGAGTCGAGGGTTATCTTGGGAGCTTCTTCTTTGGCTTTCTTTGCCTCAGCTACCTCACGCTCACGTTCCTTCGCCTCTATGGCAGCACGACGCTCTGTTTCCTCCCTTACCCTTCTTGCCTCGGCAGCGGCGGCCTTAGCCAAAGCCTCCTCCTCCGCACTCTTCTTACGGGCTAACTCTGCCTCACGAGCAAGTCGTGCCTCTCGTTCCTTTGCGAGGGCTATGCGTCTAGCATTCTCACGGGCAGCAGCTTCTGCAGCAGCTTTCTTTCTTGCCAATTCCTCGGCTTTACGTTTCGCCTCAGCCTCGGCGGCTTTGCGTGCGGCTTCAGCTTTTCGTTTAGCTTCGGCAATAGCACGTTGCCTTGCTTTTTCTACTTCTATTGCCACGAGCCGGTCAATCTCAGCATTTATGGCCTTGTCACGTTGCATCTGCTTGTCGATAATAGACTTTATTGTCTTCTGCTGCTTTTGCAATGAGCTTACCACATTCTGTTGTTCCTTCTGCTTCGACTCTAATGTGCGCTTCTCCTGCTCTCCTTTATATAATAAGGTGTGTTTCTGTTTTTTCGCAGATGTCAGTTCCTGTTGTCTGGTTTCCAGCTCTTTCTGTTTCGTTTTCACCATTTCTCCCTGCACTTTCTGATAAGAGGCGTATTCACGCATGAAACGCATACGTCGGTACATCTGCGTGAAGTTCTTTGCAGAGAAGATAAACATCAACTGATTCTGAATAGAGCGGTTGCGATGCATATAGTGCATCGACTTCACATATTTCTCCTTGCGGTCGTCAAGTTCTTTCCGCAATTCCACGAGTTGGTCATTGAGCACACCGATATTACCATCGAGCACATTTATATCGCGACGGATAGTGTCGATAGACTTACGTTTGTCAGCAATCTCTGTATTGATGACCATAAGGTTTTGAAGGCGCTGTTTAACGTCGCGTTCATTGTTGCGCAACTTTTTCTGCTGCACAGCAATCTGCTTCTTAAGTTGCTCACGCTCATTTTTCAGTCCACTGATTGACGGTGTGGAAACATCTTTTCTTGTTGTTCCCTTCGCTTTTTTCTTTGTGCTATTTTTTTTTGTGCTTTTCTTTGTTACCGTCGTTTTTGCCTTCCTCGTAGAAGTCTTCCTGTTGGTCTGTGCCTGCACGCCCAGTGCGAGCACAACCAACAGGAAGAATATGTGAATGCTTCTCATTATCTATTTTTCGTCAGTCTTCAGTATTATAAAGCCATGAATCGACGCAGAATATCGTCAAGGGTCACTTCCTTATATTTATTCGATATAGATGTTCTCGTCTCCCACTCAGGATCGCTCCCGAGATAGTTGAGATTCATATCAATCTTTACCTCTTTGTTTCCCGTCGTAAACACTATCTTGCTTTCTGTAGGGAACTGCTTTTGGCTCATTGGCTTGAATGCTGCATAATCCCAATTCAGCTGACTGGTGCCATGGATTCGGTGCTTGTACAAGATATTTGCCATGCGCAGGCGACCGTCGCTTTGGTTGGCAAGCCACTTGTATGTCATATTCTCTTTAGCGAGGGAGATGATTACATCGTCACCATTTGTCACGGTCTCGAACGACGACAGCAACTCGTCGGTCAGCTCATTCTGACCTGGCTGGAACAACTCATTCCAAAACAGCGCCTGAAGTGAGTAGAAATTCAATCCACTATTTCGCAGGAACTCTATCTGTTCGTATGGGGCTCGCAGATACTGTTTATTTATTCTATCCATAACAAGGACATAGTCCTTCGTAAACTCCAGGCGTGCCGCCTCAACAAAGCCAAAAGCCATGAGCTGCAGGCGAATCACGTCGTCACGTTTCATTTTTAGATTGCCAGTCAATGAAATATCCTGACTGCCTATCTGCACACGGAATTTCAACTTCGAAGTGATGAACTTCGTCTCCTGCGAATTGTCTTTCACTCGCTTTACTAAAGCCTGTGAATTCAACATCTCCTGAGTCATTGGCTTTGGAGCTGTTTCGATGTTTTTGGTTGATTTACATGAAGTAAATGCAAACGGGATGGCTACTATAGCCACCTTAAGAATACTATTAATCTTCATTGCCTTATATATTTTTTATGTTTTAATTTTCTTTGAATAGCTTTATTTTGTGGGTCGCGCTGGAGAGCTATCTTCCAATACTCAATTGCTTTCTCCGTAAATCCTCCCATCGCACAGATATCCCCAGCATGTTCATATAGCACGTGGCTTACTGTATCTTCTTCGTTCTGTAATGCCTGTTCAATATACACTTTTGCCTCTGCATAGCGTTCAAGTTTAAAAAGCACCCATGCATAAGTATCGAGACAAGTGGCATTCTTCGGGTCATTTTTCACTGTTTTGAAACTCATCTGCTCAGCCTTTTCCAACTGCTCTCCCATCTCACTGAGATAATAAGCATAATTGTTCAGACATCCATAATTGTCTGGTTTCCACTGCAAGCAGGAGTCATAGGCAGCATAGGCCTCACTGCGCATCCCTTTTTGGAAATACAGGTCGCCGAGGACAGAGTAAAAGTCGGAAACTATATCAGGATTGCTCCTATCGTTGATTACCGACACTCCTTTTCTAAAGGCATTTAGTGCACCGTCCTTATCATCTTGCTGATATAGCGACATACCTTCAAAATAGTAGAATGCCATCTCTTCCGGATTATACTGGCTTGATGTAGCTGCCAGTTTCAGCACTTGCTCAAAGTTTCCTCTCTCGTATTCCAGATAAATCAGCTGCAGACTGGCAGGAGCGTTATCCGGAGCAAAGGTCATCACTTGTCTCAGCACCCGTTCTACGCTGTCAGATGGCATATTCTTCATTCTCATATAGGCAGCCTGCAGTAGCCCTATATCTGCGCTACGACAATCTGAACGCTGAATCGTTTCGAAACACGACAGTACCTTTATGCTATCGACGCCATCGTTGCCCTCTTCCGAAATAAGCTGTCGGAGGAGATATTCACGTCCTTCTCCAGTTGTGTTCTTATTAAGCAGGATCTTCATTGTCATGCTATCCGCTTTTGCAGTATCACCTGTCTTCAAAAAATACGAACGTATAGACATCTGGGCCCTATTGTTGTCCGGTTCCTCGTCAAGTATTTCATTGTAAACCTTCAAAGCCTCATTATCATAGTCATTCTGCATCAGTATATCGGCATATAGTCCCTTGTAATTGAGGTCTGACGGATAGTGTTCGGCAAGTTTGCGGATTTCGTCTATCGCCTCTTCCTTCTTTCCCAGCCGTGTCAATATTTCACTTTTTGCGAACGAGATTCCCTCGTTTTTGTCTTCCAGCACTTCCAAACGCGTCAATGAGTTGATTGCCATGTCCAGATTATCATCCATCTGATAAAGGCGGAACAACATCTCGAGCACATCCTCGCGCGAACCATCAGTTTCAAATATTTTCTCCCACAAAGCAATGGCATTCTTGTAGTCAGCCAGCGATACATACATCTCTGCCAGCGTCTCAGTGTAAGTCGTGTTTGAAGGTTCAAGGCGTGCAGCTTTCTCAAAACAAGCTAATGCCTCTTTGTTTTTCTTCAGTTTCAGATAGTAATGAGCAAGATAGTAGTGTGATTCAGCTGCATTGGGATTTATCTGTACACAACGCTGTAAAAGATCGAAGGCGGCTGTATCATTGCCTTTCTGACGCTCCACTACAGCCTCGAGAAACAGCCGGTTGTAAACAGACGACGAATCCTGTGCCGGTACTTTTGCACCGACAAGGCTCATCATTATTATGATTATCAGACGTAAGGCCAAAATCTTCACTCCTATATTTTATAAGTCTATAACTTATTTAACTCCTGTGTGTCCATATCCACCTGCTCCACGTTCGGTATCGTCAAGCTCTTCCACAAGTTTAAACTCTGCCTTTTCGTGCTTTGCTATCACGAGTTGCGCTATACGCTCTCCCTCGTTGACGACAAATGGTTCGTTGGAGAGATTCACCAGCAAGACCTTCAGTTCTCCCCTATAGTCTGCATCTATGGTACCTGGACTATTCAATACCGTGATTCCATGCTTCAATGCTAATCCGCTCCTTGGTCTCACCTGTGCCTCATAACCAGGAGGCAATGCCATGAAAAGTCCCGTCCCGACAAGTTTGCGTTCCATCGGATTAAGTACTATTGCCTCTTCGATGTTAGCTCTTAAGTCAAGCCCTGCACTTTGTGCTGTAGCATATTCCGGAAGGGGTTGACGTCCCTTGTTTATTACTCTAATTTCCATTTTTCAGCGTTGTCTATCAATATAATGGCGCAAATTTAGTTATTTTAATCCAAAAAACCGAATTTTTATTGGAAAAAAGTGCTTTTTTAGCCAAAAAAAAGCTACTTTTGCACTTGTATGATGAATTGGACACAACTTATAACGAATAAAAGGCTCGGACAAGAGCATTTTCATCCGAAGCGAAAAGACGAAAGGACAGAGTTCAAACGCGACTATGACAGACTGATTTTTTCCGCTCCCTTCCGTCGTCTTCAAAACAAGACGCAGGTGTTTCCTCTGCCAGGCAGCATCTTCGTTCACAACCGCCTCACTCACAGTCTTGAGGTGGCAAGTGTTGGTATGTCGTTAGGCAACGATGTCTCAAGGGCATTGAGACAAAAACATCCCGAATTGCAAGACACTCTATTTGAAGAAATAGGCCAGATAGTGGCAACTGCATGCTTGGCACACGACATGGGCAACCCACCGTTTGGACATTCGGGAGAAAAAGCTATACAGACCTTCTTTACCGAGGGAGCTGGTCACTTTCTGAAAGGTATGGTTAGCGACGCATTTTGGAACGACATAACTCATTTCGAAGGCAATGCCAATGCTTTCCGGCTTTTGGCACACCGCTATAAGGGCAGACGCGAAGGTGGTTTTGTTATGACCTATTCTACGTTGGCTTCGATAGTCAAATATCCATATTCATCAGCGTATGCTGGTCATAAGGGGAAGTTTGGCTTCTTCTGTTCTGAGAAAGAGCTATTCCAAAGGATAGCCGACGAAATGGGAATAATAAAGGTTTCTGAAGATGGCGAACCGCTGAAATATGTACGTCATCCTCTCGTCTATTTGGTGGAAGCTGCAGATGATATCTGTTATGAAATAATGGATATCGAAGACTCACACAAGCTGAAAATACTGTCTTTTGAAGAAACTAAAGAAGCCCTACTCTCTTTCTTTGACGAAGAGACACGCATAAATATCGAGAAGCGTATCATCGAGGAGGACATCACTGACAAAAACGAGCAGATAGTATATATGCGAGCATGTGCTATCGGCACACTTGAACATGAGTGTGCCCAAGCGTTCATCCACAATGAAAAAGCCATACTTGAAGGTACGCTGAAAGGCTCACTAATCGAGCATATCAGTGAAAAAATGTCAAAAGCATACCGCCACTGCAGCGACATCTCTTGGAAGAAAATATACCGCAGCAAGCCAGTCCTCGACGTTGAGCTTGCCGGTTATAAGATAATGAATACCCTTATGGAACAGATGATTGAAGCTGTGACACATCCAGACCGATACTATTCTAAACAACTGATATGCCGTGTGAGCAGTCAATACGATATTGACTCTCCAGATCTTGAAACCCGCATTATGGCTGTCATCGACTATATTAGCGGAATGACAGATGTATATGCTCTCGACGTATATCAGAAAATCAATGGTATCAGTCTGCCGATAGTATAGTGTTCTTATATTCAAGGCATTGGGAATTCCAAAGGATTATGGCATCACAACGAGATGCCATTACCTAATGTTCTCCTTATATATCACCTTATTTGCACCGCTAGTTATCTTCAGAGCTTCCGGGTGTTCCTTGATATAAGAGTCGATATGGCGCACTCGTTTCTGTTCCAATATCTCGTCAACAGCGATAAGTATTCCTGTCTCCTCCACATCGCCAAAGCCATAATTTATAGCTGTTCCGAAGAGTTTCATCGTTGGGCTTAATCCCATGTATGCATTTACAAGGGGAGGAATATTATAACCGAGTTTACGCACCTCACGATTAAGGATCTTATAGTCTTCCTTGAACGATTCCTCACAGAACAGAGTCTCAAGTTCCTGAGGGTCTTCCTCAATAACAAGCGGTTTCATCGGTACGATAAGGTTTTCTTTGTCGTCAAAATGCTTTTTCAGGAAATAGAGTATCATATCACGTCCCTTACGGATGTAGGAAGGATACATGGTCATCTTTCCGAAGAAATACTTTACGTCTGGCTGGATAACGGTAAGTGCCCCGAGTCCATCCCAAAGATTATCGAGGGCAAAAAGGCTCTTCGAACCATTCTTGTTCGTGTTTTGATACTCCAACGAGACGAAACTTCTTCCAAGTTCTATTGTCCATGGGAGATATTCCTTGATAAACTTATCCGAGAAATGAAACATATGGCTTGTGGCAAGGATAGGTTGACCGTCTTTGTCAAAATCAACGTCAGAACCAAGAAGATAACGATAGCCACCGATAATTTCCTCTTCTTCAGGATTCCATACTATGAGTTGTTTATAACAGTTTTCGCAAGTGTCAAACTCGTCAAGATCAAGTTCCTTTCCAGTTCCGCCACCAGCTTCTCTGAATACTATTTCACGCAGGCGGCCAATCTCACGCAACACATTTGGTGCATTGTGTGCATCAACGATGTATATCTCGTTATGGCTTTTGTTCGTCATTCGGAGTTGGCGTTCTGGCGTCAGCTCACTCTTCAGCAGCTCCTTTGCTACTGGCTGGATAATTTCATGTTCCATTTCTTCTTAATATGAATTTGAGTTCGCTTTTCTGTTATTGTTTATAAAGTATAGACAATGTCTTGAACATATTGGGCCCATTGTGCTGGGGTTTTGCCCTTGTCGAACGTTTGCCATGGAATAGGTTTTCCTATGGCTATTCTGAATGTCTTATGGGCATTTTTATACATTTCATCGACGAGGAAGAGCATTGCGATATTTATCTTCTTCACATACTTGTCAGAAAAGTTTGCCAATCGGTAGAAGAACTCCGAGTTCTGTCCGCCAAAGTGAATAGGAACTATGTCGCGCTGATATTCAACACTCTTAGTGATGAATGTCTTCTTCCATTCTATATCCCTGATATTCCCGTCGCGTTTTCTTGAGCAGATGCCTGCTGGGAACATAAGCATATGGTTGTCACTTTTGAATCCTGCCTCTACCATTGCCGGGAAGTGTCTGCTTTGATTACCAGTCTTATTTATTGGTATGCACACGGGTGCCAATCCTGGAAGATTCATAAGCAAGTCGTTGACAAGATATCTGAAACGCCCATCATAGTGGCGTCCTATAATGGCCCCGAGTGCGACTCCGTCTTCTCCGCCCAATGGATGATTGCTGACAAAGGTATATAGACGGCCGTCAGTTTTGTCTGGCAAGTTCTCCTCGCCAACTATCTCTAAGGTCATATCGAGATAGCGTACACATTCTTCAAGCCATTCTGTACCCGTTAGGTGTCGGCTTTCCCAAAGATACCTGTTAACCTCGTCTTGATGAATGATACGTTTCAACCAAGTGACAAGAGGGCGAGGTACATACTTCGCCTTCTTGCCCATCTTGTCATTTAGTATTTTGTCGATGTCTATTGTCTGTTTGCTTACTATTTCCATTCTCTCAAATACCAATTTTCTGCAAAAGTATAATAATTATCTGAAAAAAGAAAACTTTTAGCAAAGAAATTAATGAAAATGTATTAAATTGCAACACAATTGCAACTTTTTACATTAATCATACGAAATATTTCGCAATTCTTTGACCTCTTTCTCCCTTTTGTTAGTCTCAAATAGCATCATAAGCTCTGCTGCTGAAATTGAGTCTTTTGGCTTAAAAAGTCCACTTCGCATATATTCCATCATCGACGTCAATAGCTGACGACTCTCTGGTGTGTCTTGAGCTTTCAGATCACACATGCACACCATAAGTTTACCTTTTCCAACAGCTAATTCGAAAATTATTCCAAGACGATGATTACGTTCCACATTGTCTATCACCTGCACAAGGGGTGCATATCCTTCCGGCATGGCATCCATTATCAGTGGGCGGGCTTCGTGTGCTAATGACGCCCATTGCCACTCGGTATGTTTTCGTGTAGGGAAATTGTCAAAAAGTGGATGATGCTCATCGTTTATGAGCAGTCCTAAAGTACCTGGCGAGACTGGTTTTTTGTTGTTTTCACTGATGGTCTTAAACATTCTGTAGTTCCAATAATCTGTTTGGGTCAGACCACCGACCGTTTGTTCCCGAAACATATCTTTCCGTGGCATAAGCAACACCTTAGATCCATTTTCAAGCTTTCTTACGACATTTTCGTTGAGGCTATCTACAAAAAGGATATCCCTTTCATATTTATTTTGTGCAACGCCCGGTGAAGGATAAATCCAAATAGGATATTCATTGGCATATGGTGTCCCCTCGATTTCCAGACGCAAAGTCAGTCTTTCTGCTTTATGAGTTTCAGAAAGGTGAGCCACCACCACATTCTGGTTTATACGCATTAATCCTGCTTCGGCTTTTTCTACTATTAGATTACCTTTAGCCATCAGGTGTTGTGACGAAGAAATAGTCCATTTCATCGTCTTTCCTTTCAGTTGTTCGTCATTTTCAGAGTAATTAGCAATAAGTATATTCCATCTAATTGTATCGCCATCATTATAGGTATAACGCGGCAATTCGGCAAGTGGCACCACATCGTTACACCACTGACGCCAGCGTGACGATTGGACTATACCCTTTGTATCCATAAATGCATCAAGAATGCCTACGTAAGCAGAGCCTTGTCCTGGATAGTCCTGGATATCGAGCAGTTGGAATCCCGCCATATTATTTGTACGAAGGTCCATTTCTATATCCGCCTTATACAATTCCACCGACCATTTACCAGAAGCCTCGTGAAAGTCGGCAGCCTGATTAGCCATTCCTGCTTTTGCGAGGCGGTTTTTAAACTCAATCATATTATCTGGATAAAGTACTCCAGTATATTTAGATATCTCATCATAGTCAGGATAGGTTTGAAACTGGCCAGTCTCGTGACTTATGATAGGCACCTTACTTCCTTCAATGGCTTTCTCAAAATTGGTAATGCTGTTTGGATACTCATGATTGATGAGTCCTCCATCTGCAGCGTCAGCAAAAGAAAACGATCCTCTAACATGCGTGTCATATCTTCCCCAAGCCTCGCCTCCTATTCTGCAAGTGGTAAAATAGTCCATTCCATCGAGCACTCCCTTATATCCGAGATACATATTAGAACCAAATGTATATAGTCTCCGACAACCATTGCCGATATCATCATGCCTGCGGAAATCCTCCACATAGTCGGCCATCAGTTCGATGCTACCCCATAACTCATTTCCCAATCCCATCATCACGAAAGAAGGGTGATTGCCATAAGTCTCAATTATCTTCCGCCCTTCATCGCGCAAATATGTGGTGAGCCACTGGTCTTTCTCATCAAATCCGCCCCATATAGGAAGTTCTGGTTGAAGATATATTCCCAATTCATCGGCAACATCAAAGCATGCCTCAGGCGGGCACCATGAATGGAATCGGACATGATTGATGCCATATTGCTTGCATATCGATAAATAGCGATACCACTGCTGTCGGTCCATCGGCACATGACCGGTAAGCGGGAATACACAAGCGTCATGTTTTCCACGGAGGAACGTTTTACGGCCATTTACTTCAAAATGATTCCCCTTTGCATCAAAATCGCAAAGTGCAAATGTTGAAGAGCACTCATCGCTCTTTCCGTTACACACGACCCTCACCGTCAGCTTATACACATTCTGCGGAGTAAACTCAGACCATTTCATCGCGTCGTCACCAAGATGGCACGAGTATAGCAATGTTGTCGTTCCATCGACATTATCAGTCCGTTTTTTAATATCAGCGATTCTACGATCAACCGAACCAGAATTCAATCTGCCGTTTATTAAAGTCTCAACTATATACTTTTTCTTTCTTGCATCGTTGAGTGTCACTTCAATATCCACTCTGTTTTCCTTAGCCTGTGAATGCGTTCTCACATTTTTTATTGTCACTGGACATTCATGAGCCTTGAGATACATTTTCCCGATTATTCCATTCCAGTTTGTTTGGGTATCTTCAGTATAAGCATGCGAACTGCCAAGTAGTTGTTTTGGCACACTATTGCCATTATCTACTGCGATAGACAGGACATGTCTTCCCGGATTAATTTTCCCTGTTAAATCATACACCTGTGGTACTGAGATATCATCACATTTTCCTACCTCCTTACCATCTATATAAATAGTTGTAGGTTTTGTACGTTCAAGGAAGAGAGTTATCTTTTTGCCTTTCCATCCTGATGGAATGTCGATATTTTTGGTATAAACAGCTTCTCCAAACCACGTAAAGTGTCGCGAGAGATGCGTCGTCTCATCCTTTCGGTTGTTCCTTTCTCCTTTTCGATTTGTATCAGTTGTCCCGGGCAAGTATATGCAATCCTCGCCGAGCATCCATTGTCCACTAAGGTCAATAGTCGTTGTCTGTGCATTTGCATACAAAGCAAATGCCATAAATAATAATGTCAATGTTAGTTTGTTCATACTTGGTAATAGTAAAAAAATGGGTAGTCATGGATATTTCTTCCACAACTACCCTAAATAATGTTTTATCTTGCTCCTATTTCGTTTATCAGCCTATCTGCATGTCCCCATTTGTCCATAAGATAGAGCACATAACGAATATCAACGCCTATGCAACGTGCGAGTTTTTTATCAAAGAATATGTCTCCTGAGAGACTGTCCCAATTGCCGTCGAAAGCGAGTCCAATAAGTTCGCCTTTTCCATTAAACATCGGCGATCCGCTGTTTCCTCCGGTGATATCGTTATTTGTTAGGAAACAAAGCTGCATCGTTCCAGTTTCTTTGTCAGCATACTTTCCGAAATCTTTTGCCCCCATCAACTCGTGCATGACAGGTTCTGCAAAATACTCAAAGTTTTGATCACTTTTCTTCATTTTTTCAACTATACTCTCCGCTGTGGTATAATAACCAGAAGGCTTTCCTGCAAGGTCGTAACCTCCTACTTGCCCGTAACTCAAGCGCATGGTGAAGTTAGCGTCACTATAGTGCGGCTGATCCATCTCCATACGCACCTTTGCATCGCATAGATAACGCTCTTGAAGTTGGATGGAATCGTTGATATCTTGGAAAGCCACCATCATGTCGTTGATCTTCTCAGTAATGTCGAATCCCATCTTTACGCCGAGATCTTTCATAAAGCTCTTTTTGTTAATAAAGATCTTCGCACCTTTCTTCATCAACATGCTATTTTTCCATAGAGTTTCAACATACTTGTTGTAATCGCCTCCAAAAGACCTGTCGATAGTATTAAAGAATTCAGGCAGATAGTCGGCATCAGCTTGTTCTCTGAAGTTCTTTAACAACACGGCATAGACCTCTTTGTCCAGAGCCTCGTCCCAAGTGTCGCTATTATCCTCAAACTCCACATACTGTTTTGACAGTTTCTCTTTCGACCCTTTTACTTCCATACCGTTATGTACCTTTAGAGCCCTATCTGCCAATTCATTTGAACGTACAAAGGTCTCTCTGAGCAACATATAGTTTCTCATCAACACGAGTCGTTTGTCATAAAGGCTTTTCATGAGGTCGAAATCAAGTTTTCCCTTTAGGAATCCTGTCTCGTCCTGATACTTTCTGATACGCTTTTCAAAGTCAGCTTTTTGCTGGATAAGGCCCGTGGAATCAATACATTTATTCATTCCAATAGAGTTCTTCCAATAGTTACTGCTTTGTGCATATTTTGTATCATATTTAATACGAACTGCCTCGTCGGCTCTCATATGGCGAAGCATCACTTCTTGTTTCACACCGCGCACCTGTGCACGAGGAGCATTCTGCGCATCTCTACGTTCTCTTATTCCATACGACGAGAGATAACGGTTTGTACTGCCTGGATAACCGATGGTCATGGCGAAGTCGCCTTCTTTGTATCCATTCAACGATACTGGTGCCCAATGCTTTGCTTTATATGGCACATTATCCTTGCTGTATTTGGCGGGACCATTGGTCTTGGGATCTGCATAGATGCGGAAGACAGAGTAGTCGCATGTCTGCCGAGGCCACATCCAGTTGTCAGTCTCTCCGCCAAATTTACCCATAGATTTAGGTATGGTGAAGACGAGACGAAGATCGGTGAAATCGCGATATGTTGTAGCATAATACTTGTTGCCTTCAAAATACGGCTTTATCTCCAAGCGCAGTGTTGAGTCCTTCTCTTTGACTTCCTTCGACATCACATTCTCGATGGAATCGAGGAAATGGCGTTGTTGCGTAGGAAGAATCTTGTTTATACCTTTCTTATCAAGATAGTCTGTCACATCCTTCTGTTCTATCATAAAGCTGACGAACATGTTCTCGTTAGGGAGCTCTTCTTCATAAGTCTTGGCATAGAAGCCATTGAGCATATAATCATGTTCGACTGTAGAATGTGAGCGTATGGCCTCGAAGCCACAATGGTGATTTGTAAACACCAGTCCGTCGGGTGACACCACTACTCCTGAGCAGTAACCCGAGAAGTTGACAACACAATTCTTTATGGCATTGTCAGACTGATAAAGGTCAGCATACGGCAATACGAAACCTTCTGCCTGCATCTGTTCAAATGCGGCCTGGGGCAGGTCGTAGAGCGTCCACATACCTTCATCTGCATGCGCCGAGGCGACGGTAAGCATTGCTGCAAAAATAAAAGAGGTTTTCTTCATAATAGCTTTATTTATTTTTTAATTCTAAACTTCTCTTTTTTCAGGATATAGAGCATAAATACTCCTATAAGTGCTGTATTGACGAGCAGCGACACGACGATGCTTACATAATCCTTCAACAGTGTCATAGCGGCAAAGAGCGCTAATGCAAGCACAAGATACTTTGCCATATCCGTCAAAGGATAGGCAATAGGATAATACCTTTGACCGACGAAATAGCTCAGTAGCATTGCAGTGGCATAACCGGCAAATCCAGCCCAAGCACAGGCGATATAGCCATATTCAGGCACAAAGATGACATTTATGACTATCAGTACGGCACACCCGATGCCTGAGAACCATGCACCCCAGATGGTCTTGTCGATGAGCTTATACCAAAAGGATAGGTTGAAATAAACACCCATCATTATCTCTGCCGCCATAACAATAGGAACGACTTTCAAGCCAGACCAATAGCCTTGTCCTATTATATGTTTCAGCAGGTCGAGATAGCCTATGACAACGAGGAATGCCAACAGGGTGAAGACAACGAAAAACTTCATCGCCTCGGCGTAAGTGTTGCGGTTGTCCTTTTCTTTTGCCTTGCCAAAGACAAAAGGCTCATAGGCATAACGGAAAGCCTGTGTTATCATTGCCATTATCATGGCTATCTTCGAGGCTGCACCATAGATGCCCAGTTGCTCGTGGGCATTACCACCTTTATATATATAGGGGAACAATATCTTGTCAGCGGTTTGATTCAGTATTCCTGCTATTCCCAAAACAAGTATTGGCCAACTGTATGACAACATTCTGCGCAACAGTTTTCCGTCGAACCCGTATTTGAACTCAGTCAACTCCTTCCAGAAGCAGAAAGTGATGGAAGCTGTGCAAGCAAGATTTACATAGAAAGCATAGCCTACACCTATTGTCGGGTCATAGATTTTGCCTATTTCATCGGGATAAGACCCATAGAGGGACGGGAGTACCAAGAAGAACAACAAGTTGAGCATGATGTTCAACACGATGAACAACAGTTTCAGTGCCGCAAATTTTATAGGGCGTTTCTTGTATCTTAGATAAGCGAAAGGAATGCTCTGAAAAGCATCAATCGCCACCGTTGTAGCCATAACCCAGATATAGGAAGGATGGTCAGCATAGCCCATCGCCTCGGAAAGCGGACCGATAAAGGCAAAGACGAGGGCCACGAAGAGCAATGAGACCATTCCGACGGCAGTCAGGACGGTGGAATACACCTTTTGCGGGTCTTCCCCTTCCTTATTGGAAAACCGGAAAAATGTCGTTTCCATTCCGAAGGTCAGAATCACGAGTATGAGTGCCGTATAGGCATAAACGTTGGTGATGACACCGTAGCCACCACCTGCGGCAGAAAGAGTTGCCGTGTAAAGCGGCACGAGCAGATAGTTGAGAAATCTTCCCACTATACTGCTAAGTCCATAAATTGCCGTGTCCTTAAATAATGATTTTAAATTTGCCATAATATTTTTTTTTTCGTTGAGGGGGTTGTAAGGATTGTAAGGGTTGTAGGGATTGTAAGGAAATAGATAATCTCTACAAAAACCTACTTCAACCTACTCTAACCTACAAAAACCTACACCAACCTACACCAACCTACATCAACCTACAAAAACCTACTTCAATACCCTAAATTTCTCTTTCTCCACTCCGACCTTATTCTGTATCTCTGCTCTTTGACTCCTCCCTCTTTGAGGAATTTGTCATTTAGATATTTTATATATCCATAGAGCATTGCCAATTCCTGATTGACTATTATCAGTGCAATGTTGCAGATGTCTTCTGCATTTCTACCTTCTATCTGCCGCCTATACCATGCACTGTCGTTATGTTTCCTGCATAAGGGCTGGGCGGCAATGTATTTCGGATGGTCCTTGCCCCATATTTCCAAACTGTTGTTTCGGAGGTAATCACGATAATCTTCTTTCAACTCCTCAAGACTGCCTTTTGCTATAACCGACAACTTGTGTTCCGATTCTGTGGAGCCCTCCGCGTCACTATAACCCTCAACAATATTTTGTTTACAAGAACGGGCAGCTTGCAGCATTTGATCTACAGTCCTGTCCTTTCCCCGATCCAGGAAATTATTGACGAAATAGTGTGTTACATCATATATGCACTCACTTTTCTGATAAACCGAGAGCGACTTATATCCGTCAGGCTTTTCTTGTTTCAAGACATTCATATTATTCCCCATTTTTACTGAACGTTAGAAAAACATATAACATATTGCTATTGCAGCTATTATTCCCGCCAAATCGGCAAGCAGTCCGCAGGCAACAGCATGACGTGTGTAGCGTATGCCTACACTGCCGAAATATACTGCAAGGATATAGAACGTTGTGTCGGTGGAACCCTGGAAGACACAACTCAATCTACCTACGAAAGAGTCAGCCCCATATGTCGTCATGGCATCCACCATCATTCCTCGTGCTCCACTACCCGAGAGAGGCTTCATCATCGCCGTTGGCAATGCACCCACAAAATCAGTGTCACCTCCCACTGCAGCCACCGTCCATTTCACTCCGTCTATTAACATATCCATAGCTCCTGAAGCTCGAAAAACGCCGATTCCAACGAGTATTGCCACCAGATAGGGGATGATGCGAATGGCAGTTTGAAATCCGTCTTTTGCTCCTTCGATAAATGCATCATACACATTCACCTTATGACGTATGCCAGACATTATGAAGCCAATGATGATCAGCATCAGCAACATATTTGCCACCGTAGTGCTCACAATATTAACCTGGTCCTTGTCCATCTGACTGAATCCCCATATCACCGCAGCCACCAGCACGCAAGCTCCGCCAAGTGTCAGCAACATAGTGCGGTTAATGAGATTGATACGTTGATAGAGACTGGTGACAATAATGCCGGCAAGGGTAGAGAAGAAAGTGGCAAGTAGTATAGGTACAAAGATGTCGGTAGGTTGCTCGGCACCCATCTGTGCCCTATATACCATAATGCTTACCGGGATGAGCGTTAGTCCGCTGGTGTTGAGCACGAGAAACATTATCATCGGGTTAGATGCCGTGTCTTTCTTCTTGTTCAAGTCTTGTAATTGTTCCATTGCCTTCAGACCTAAGGGCGTAGCTGCATTGTCAAGGCCAAGCATATTGGCTGCAATATTCATGAAGATAGAGCCAGTGACAGGATGCCCCTTGGGTATGTCAGGAAACAGACGTACAAATACAGGACTCAGTATCTTGGCGAGAATATTCACCACGCCCCCCTTTTCTCCTATCTTCATTATACCGAGCCATAACGACAATACGCCTGTCAGTCCAAGCGATATTTCAAATGCCGTCTTAGAAGAGGCGAACGTAGAGTCCATCATGGCGGGAAAAACATCGAAATCCCCCATGAACAAAAGCTTAACTACAGCTATAACAAAAGCAATGACGAAGAACGCCACCCAAATATAATTCAATACCATTTCAATACTTGCTAAATCGCTGCAAAATTAGCTTATTTCAGCCACATCACCAAACTTTTACTCTATTTTTTCAGCTTAACAGCAAAACATCCCTTACTTTTCCCTGCAAAAGAAGAACACATCATCGCTCAAGTTCATATTATTTCTTGCCATAAGACTATTGGCAAAGTCACAATACACATTTTTGTCAATAGGTGAAAGCGACAGCATCTGCGAACTTTGATAAAACGGGCGCTTGGCAGAAGTGAACATCTCTGCCATAATATGTTGCTTGCTACCCCATATAAAAACATCTAATGTCGGGCTGAGTTTGGGCTATTTGGGCAAAGGCATGATGAATAAGCCCCGTCTTGCCAATACGTCGAGGGGATATAAGAGCAACGTTGCGCTCGTTGTGCAGAGCACGTGTGATGGATTCAGTCTCTTTCTGCCTGTCGCAGAAGTAATCGGCACCTTTGTATCCATAGATGACGAAAGGATTATTCAGTCGTTCCATGTTTTGTGTTACATATTTTATGGAATTCAAAGTTACGGCATTTATTTGGGAATACCAAGAGATTAACATTATTTATTATCAAAAACAATACCATGTAGCATCTTTGCGCCCAATAATCTTGTTTTGGTGTATAAAAGTCATATATGATAATCTTGTTTTGGTGTATTTGAAATAAAAATCGTAAGATTGTGATAGAAAAAAGGTGCAGCCTCGGCAATCGGGCTGCACCTTATTATATATTAATAGAATGAGGGAGACAACTTTTATTGAGCCATAATCTTGCGCACATTGTTTCCTTGTTTGAGGATGACAATATTGCGTGATGAGGGTGAAGAAAGGCGTTGGCCGGAGAGATTGAAGTATGACGTAGAAGATTTCAACATATCATCCACTGTCACTTGGGATATACCTGATGTCACAGGCTCCTTGTCAATCGTGGCCTTTCCGTCAGCCACCACCAAGTGTAGATAATTATTCATCTTGCCACCTTCAACCCTTGGCTCTACAAAATCACCATTATATTTAAAAAACATCTTTACGATATATTCACCATCTTGAATATCAGAAGGCAACGAACAAACAAAAGCCAAATTTTGACGAGAATAATACGGCTCTAGAGTAATAGAGAAATTACCCGTTTGTATTTTCTTTATAAAGTTGCCATTGTTGTCATATAATCCAATGCCGTATGACCATTTGGCAGATATGGGATTAAAGTTGAAGATCTTTCCTACACTGATATTAAAACTTTCATATCCAGTGCCGCTACTTGCCAACACGGTTGCGTTCGTCTCAATGGGGGCTATAGCTGGCAAAGGCAGATATTCGCCATCAATTCCGTCGGTGTTGGGAACAATACCATAAATAGCTGTCTGTCCATCCGTGAATGCATAAGCTCCTGGATCAAGTCGGAAGATGTCGTAGTAGCCATTGTCTTTACCTCCCCAACCCCAGTTTACATGCACCAGGTCTTTTTCGTCATATCCTGAAATGACAAATGCATGTCCTCCAGCATCCTTGCCACCTCCTTTGGGTGAAGATGCACTATAATAAATGGGACGACCATCTACTATCTCCTTCTTCATTTTCACTAACCATTCCTCCTTAGACGAATAATAATCAGGACTGTCATACACCAATGCGGTATGCTTATATCCAAAGAAATTAAACAATGCCAAAGGTACATTTTTATCAAATGCACCACTTCCATTCTTGGAATAATTCATTTTCAGACTTATTCCACAGTCGAACAGCAATTTTGCTACGGCATCAGCTGCTTCCTCGTCTTCTTTAAGTTCTTTCGTGGTGTTTTTCATCAAGTCCCATCTGTATTCACTCTTTGAGAAATCCACGCTTATGGCTTTGCCATTGTATGTGGTAAATGATGCTCCCGTTCCTACATTAGGCCATTTGTGATAGTTCATGATTTGACCCATAGCCACAGCCACACAACCCGCCGGACAATCATCGGGACAATACTTGTTGTAGGGGGCTGGCTGGTTCCATTGTGTCTTCACCATAGGTTCTACTTCGGCAGGAAGATCGCTTGAGCGAGTAGCTGAGTAATCACTTGCTACGGCAATGCCATTTCTGATATCCTCAACATATTGCGAATAAGAATCAAGAAAAAGTTTGAGTGCGTCAGGCATTGACTGACTGTCAATGTGCCCTGTGGCTGAATAACCTATTATCTCTGGCAATTCGTCCTCTGCTGCCACTATGGCAAATCCCTTGCCGTCGGTGGAATTGAATATGTAATACCCCGCTTCACTAACAACCGACCTTGTTGATACGTATGGATTGCATATCATCACGTCTGTGTTGATATGTCGTTTACTTGTCAGAAAGTCAATAGCGATTTTCTTTGCCTTCTTTTCATTGATGGTTCTGGCTGAAGCTGCCGAAGCTATCAAGAAGAATGATAACAGTAATAAAATCCCTTTTCTCATAATACAGATGATATTTATGATGGTTATTAGAAACAAACAAGAGGAATGGCTACAAATGCCATCCCTCTTGCCTTAAGATAATATTTTGGTGGCACTCTAATTGTTATTAGAATCCCAACTCTGAAGCTAAATCATAGCCAGGGAATGCGAGGTAGAGGTTGTTAATACCAAAACCACCTAAACCACCTACATACCAATACGGGGCGATTGTCAAGTATTGAATATTTCCCTCATCATCGTATGTTGCCACACTCTTTTCATCATCAGCAGCAAAATTCGGACTGAGTTCTGATGGAAGGTGACCGAGGATGTCAATACCGGTATCCTGATATGAAGTGTTTATGCATAATGGGGCATCCCATGTTACATATCCATCCTTGGATACCTTAAATACGAAATAGTCCTTGTATGTACCAAGTGCACTGCCTGATGATGTTACGAAATCATCGGTGTATAAACTCTTCACACGATAGTATTCCGGCTTGTCATCTCTCTGCTGGATTTCTATTTCATCCCAGAAACCATACCAGAAGTTATCAATCCACTGTCCTGTGCCAATACTGTTCCACTTCACGCGCACAGCCTTGAAGGTAAATGATTTCCTTGTAGAAGACTTATAAGGATTAACAACTTCATCGTCAAGGGCAACCTCAAATGAATAGGTCTTGCCAACCTCTGCATTGTTGAATGTAGCCTTAACATTAGCCTCCTTGGCACCTGCTGCAAAATCAACAGTTGCGGGCACAACAAACACATCGTCGGTGTTGCTGAGCACTTTCAGGTTGTAGCTGGCAGCTGCATCAGCCTTTTCTCGGGTAACAGTGAATGTTACCTCAGTTGGATCGGCGGGGTCGAGCTCAACAGACTGTCCCGACTCCTCTGCCACGAATGAAACGGCAGGACAGTCGGCACTAACTGGCTCACCAGGAGTGTAGTCATTGTCATCGTCGCTACATGAACTCATTGCAAAGCCCAGCATTGCGATGCCTGCAAGCATAAATATCTTATTCAGTTTCATATATTTCTTTTATTATATTAATAATGTTATCACTAATTAGTCGGTTACACCATCGCGCAGATTAGGATTCTGACCTGATACAGGCAGCGAACCTTCTTCGTTATCTACGATTGCCCGATTGTTATCCATCTCCGACTGTGGGAAGCGCATGTTCAACCAACCATCGTCAGCGGCGATATTAAACTGGAATGCATCTGCATAGTTGGTGGTGTTAGGACCATGGAAACGAACGATAGGCTTGTTAAGACGGCGGGCGTCGCTGACAGCGAAACCTTCACCCCAAAGCTCTACACGACGCTGGAACCAAATCTCGTCGCGAAGTGTGCGTCCAGAAGGAATAGTGTAGCTGGGGTCACGATATGTCTTCACAAAGTTTGTGAGGATTTCCTTTGCCTTAGCCTCGTTGCCGCTGATGGCATAACCCTCGGCCTGGATAAGAATCATCTCCTCAACACGCATCAAGGGCCAGTCGTTGTTGTTCAAAGTAGAACCAACGCCCGACTTCATGCCGAACTTAATGTTTGTATAAGGAGGAAGTTCAACCTTTGAACCATCGTCCAATACTAGGTTTGCAATCTCGTCGCCTTTGGCAGTACCCCATGTGAGGTCAGCCCAGTTGGGAGAATGGAGGTTCTCGTCAATCCACCATCCCTTGCGAACGTCAGTTGCAGGAATCTTATCCCACAGAAGCTTATTGATCATTGCAGTAGTACCGCAGGCAGCTCCATAGCCATCACCACAGAATGCAGAAAGCCATGATGGAGCAGTGGCATATCCGTAGTAGTTGGCCTGGTCGTCGGTAATGTCGATAGCCCAAATCCAGTTGTGCTCTTCCATATCACAGAATGTAGGAACGCTAACCTCTGCGATAGATGCAGGCTCATATCCCTGCATAGCCTTCTCGGCATCAGCTGCAGCCTCGGCACCCTTACCCATTGCGAGATAAGCGCGGGCACGCAGACCGTAAGCAACATTGGCATTCACGTATGCCTTGGAAGAACGTGTCTCGTCGAGATGGTCGATAGCCCATGTGAGGTCTTCAACTATTACATTATAAACTTGCTCAACAGTGGCGCGCGGGTTGTTTATAACGTCAACAGAGTCGCTAAGCACAGGCACGCAAGGCTTGTCCTTGCTTGTCTCATAGCTGCCCTGGAAATAAGGAGCCAACGACAGATAGCTGTATGCCCTGAGAGTCTTTGCCTGAGCCTTCATGTTGATGAGGCTTGCATCCTCGGTATCCTCGGGTATAGTGGCAAGAATCTCTTTCACCATACCAATGAGAGTGTAAGGAGTCACATAGCGGATGTAAGGGTTGGCGTAGCTGGGAGTACGTGATGAGTATTCACAAGCTGCAGAGAACCAGTTATATCCGTTGTCGGCACCAATCATGTCGGCACCCTCGAAATCCTGTGACAATGCCATCATAATAAAACCGAAATCGTCGGCACGGGCACTTGAGAAACGGGTTCCATAGTTCTGTGCAGGATTACCCATAAAGGTGAACAAACCATTAAAGGTAGCCTCTACACGAGTAGGAATGGCATTGACGATATCCTGCGACTGTTCCTTACTGAAGGCACCGCCACTATATATCTGTTCGTCGATGTCGGAGCAAGATGCAAGCATCAGTCCTCCGAGCACCATTGTTGAAATCTTATATATCTTCATATTCATTTCTGTATTTTTGCGATGTTAACCAATTAGAAATTAACGCTGATTCCTGCTGTGATGGCACGTGTACCACTATAGCTACTAGAAGCCATACCTGAACCAGAAGTCATACCACCGATACCATAGTTGTAACGTGGGTCAAGACCCTTGCGCTTGGTGAGCAGGAAGAGGTTCTCGCCTGATACATATATACGTACGTTGGTAAGCTGCAGAGGAGAGATAATACTCTTGGGCAGTGTGTATCCAAGTGTCAGGTTGTTCAGACACAGATAGTTAGAGCTTATGAGGAAGCGATCCTGAGGTGACTGTGACTTAACTCCTGGGTCATCAGCAGCAGCAGTGCTCAGACGTGGGATGTCGCTGTTGGGGTTCTCTGGGCTCCATGCGTTGAGAAGATCCTTGTGCATGGCATTACCCTGGCTCTGACCATTGTGCATCAACGTCTGGTATGTACCGTCGTAGATCTTACCTCCAAGCTGGAATGAGAACTGTGCAGCCAAGTCAAATCCGTAGGCATTGAATGTTGTGCCGAAACCACCGTAGAAATCAGGAAGTGTTGTGCCACAGTCATACTTAGTGGCCTTTGTGATGTCCTTAGTGGTTGTAGTCTCAGTGTGGTCGTAGTTGGCATCCTTGACAGAAGCTACCTCCTTACCATCCTTGCCGATAAATGTATCCTTGTACCAAGTAGCCTTACCGTCGGTCTTGTCAACTCCGGCATACTTGTAGAGATATGCCTGATAAACAGTACCGCCCACCTTTATGATACGGGTAGCATACTTCATTCCGTCCTCTGCGATTGAGGGATCGAGCTCTGTAATCTTGTTCTTGTTGTGTGTTACGTTGAAGTTTACGTCCCAGTTGATGTCACGACTGCGGATGATAGTTCCGTTCAATGTCAACTCAATACCCTGGTTGCGCATAGAACCAACGTTCACTGGATAAGAGCTTACTACCGAACCTGATGAAAGAGGAAGATCCTTGAAATAGAGCATGTCAGAAGAGTTGCGGGTATAGTACTCAATAGTACCCGACAAACGGCTCTTGAACAATTCAAAGTCAATACCGAAGTTCCAAGACTTGATCTTCTCCCATGTAAGGTCTGGATTACCCATCTGAACCATAGTCACACCATATGACTTGGTGTCCTCGTTGTACGTAGCTGAATACATGTCAGCATAAGCGTGACGATAGTATGAGATACTTGAGAGGTTGTCATTACCTGTAAGACCATAGCTCACCTTGAGCTTCAACTGGTCAATCCACTTCACATTCTCAAGGAACTTCTCCTTGTTCATCTGCCAAGCAACACCGAATGAACCGAAGTTACCCCAACGCTTGCCTGGAGCAAACACTGAAGATGCGTCACGACGATAAGATACAGTTGCGAAATACTTGTCATCATAGTCATACTGTACACGACCGAGGAAACCCTCTGTCATATAATCATCAGTATATGAGGACAATGACTTCTGAGAAGTACCGGCTGCATTTGACAACTCACCCACAAACGGGTTGTAGAGGTGGTCGTTGTATCCATAGTGAGACTGCTCCTTGTAGTTATACTGCTCATAACCAGCGAGGATTGCAATGTCATGCTTGCCGAATGCCTTGGCATAGTTGGCAAGATACTGCTGGTTGGTAGTGAAATAGCGGTTGGATGTTATACCCACTGCACCGTCAACAGAAGAACCTCCACCGAATGTGCTCTGAAGGTTACTGCGGCGGTTGGTGATGTTAGAAACACTGAAGTTTGCAGTAAGGTTAAGACCGTCGATGGGAGTCAGAACGGCAGCCCACTGACCTGTGAACACATCCTGGTAGATCTTGTTCTGGTTGTATTCGTTGTCACGAACAGCATTACCAACAACTGTAGGACGCTTCTGGTTGGTCTGGTTGGAGTCATATACAATGCGACCGTTGTCGGTCTTGATTGTTCCGTCGGCATTACGTACATAAAGAGGATAGATAGGAGCCATCATATTACAGATGTAGAACACGTTGCCCGAGCTTCCCCAGTCGTCTGAAATGGCAGCCTTCTGGCTGTCGGTGTGAGTAAATCCGAGGTTGGTTGTGAACTTAATCCATGGCTTAGCCTGATACTCCACGTTTGTACGACCTGTATAACGGCTGTAGTCTGAGTTGTTTACGATACCACCATCGTTCAGATAACCAACGCTGGCAAAATAGCGCAGACGGTCGGAACTTCCTGATACAGAGAGGTTATACTCCTGACGGAATGAGTTGTGGAATGTCTCGTCATACCAGTTATCGGCTGTATAGTAATATTCGCCATCGCTATATCCCATCTTTGCGTTGGGGTTGAGCTTGAAGTTGGTACCGATGAGATTCTCTCCTTCAGGCACAGTATAGATGTTGTAACCAAGACCACCGTTAGCCCCATTGAAGAGGTTGGCGTTGGCAAATGCGTATGCCTCCTCCATTGTCGAACCATTGTAGTACTTAGAGTTGAACATCGCACGATATTGTGTCTCGTAGTACTGAGCAGGATCGTCGATTACATCATACTGCGGAACAAGGCGTGAGTTAGAACCCCATTTAGCGTCAAAGGTAATCTGTGCATCCTGTCCGGCCTTTGCCTTCTTGGTTGTGATGATGACAACACCATTGGCACCACGTGCACCATAGATGGCACTTGCCGAGGCATCCTTCAACACAGAGATTGACTCGATATCCTGAGGGTTGATGTTGGCAATTCCAGCCTCATAAGGTGCACCATCTACAATATAAAGAGGTGCAGAGCTTGCGCTCAGCGAACCGATACCACGAATACGGATAGTCGGGGCAGAACCAGGCTCGCCTGAAGATGTGGTTGCCTGAATACCAGCTACCTTACCTACAAGAGCACTTGTACCTGTTGAGCTAACATGGTTAGTAATGTCTGTCGTTTTGATTTCTGCTGCAGAACCTGTAAAAGCAGACTTTTTTGATGTACCATAAGCAACAACGATGATTTCGTCGAGCTTTTCGGCATCACTCTTAAGGATGATGCGCATGTTGGCGCGTGCACTTACCTCAATAGGTTCCATACCTACGTATGAAACACTGAGGGTGTTCTTGCCTTTTGGGCAAGTGATGCTGAACTTACCGTTCAAGTCAGTTACGGTACCCGCATTGGTACCCACCACTTTAACAGTCGCACCGATTACTGGCTGTCCGTCCTCGTCGGAGATGACAGTACCCTTAACCTGCGTCTGTGCCACTGCCATTCCCACGCAAAGGAACAGAGCGGCAAAAAGCATTTTGATTCTTTTTTCCATAAAAATCTCTCTCTTTTATAAAAATTAAATTTCAAATTCGGTGCAAATTTATACCAAAAAACTCTAATTACAAAGAAAATTAACTGAAAATTTCGTTTTTTGTACTTAAAATTATCACATTCGAGTCATTTCGCTATAAAAAACGTCTGTTTTTAAGCATTCTGGTGCAATTACTTATACTTTTTCTGCACACTCTTTGCCGCTCATTTTGCATATTCATACATTATATTTGCTTTTCCTTTTATCGCCAGAAATACATGACTTTATTCCCAGTCCAAATGATAAACGTCAAACTAATCGGCTGCAGTGAAAAAACGGCTTCCTCGCGTGCTATTTCTTTTTTCCTCACGTGGTATTTCTTTTTTCCTCGCGTGGTAGCAAAAACGAGCCCTATACCTATTATATAATATATACGTGCGCGAGAGCTAAAGTGCACACACAAACAAAAGACAATAATTTACCTCCAATAACATTTCTCTATCCATAGCTGGAAGAAAAGGTCATAGACGTAGTATTCATTCTTTTCGTGGGTGACGAAATCCTTTTCAACAAGTCCCTTTATGGCAGATACTACAGAACTGGCAGATGGAAGGTTGTACTTCTTCACAAATGCGGCACTGGAAATGGCTTTTGCCCTACGCTCCGAAGCAATGGCTAAAAATACATTACGTTGCTTCTCAGGCATTTGGCACAATAATGCCTCGTATGTATCGGACGATAGCTGGAGATAACTTTGTATTGCAGACTCAATCATCTCATAATGACATGTAGCTCCAGGTGATGTCTTCATATAAAGAATATTCATAATCTTCTGTAGATAAGAAGTCACACCATTAAATTGATTGTATATAGCCTCAACCACGTCGCGAGATATTTTCCTGTTCCCGTTAATTGCGAACTGCCTTTCTGCAAATTCCGTGTATTTGTCGAGCGGGATGGCATGGAGATTGAATATCGTTGTTGACTGATAGAAAGGGCGGGATGGGGACACAAACATCTCTCCCATCAGATGACGCTGGGAACCGGAAAATACAAATGTGGCATTGGGACATCGCTGAATATACGTGCGCAACATGGCCTCGATGTTCTTATTGTCCTTATAGCGTGTGATTTGCTGGAACTCGTCAATTGCCACAAAGCAGTGGCGGTCTGCATTGCCAAGATACTCAAATATCTCGTCAAGAGTTACAGATGGTGATTCGGTTGCGCCCACTCCAATACCCCATACGGGATTATTGTTTATGTCGAATGTTATTTCTGACCTTACAGAACGCAATGCGTTTAGAAACACTTCCCATGCTTTTCTTCCTTTGGGTTTGAGAGAGTCAAGGATGGATTTTCCAAGAACATTAACGAAATCGCTCACGGAGTCAGTGGCATAGATATCAATGATGAATGTATAATAGTCATCAAGCATTTCCAATTGGTTGAAGCAATGATGTATCAAGTCGGTTTTGCCAAGACGACGAGGCGAAATAAGTGCAACATTGTTGCCATTGGTGAGCAAGTCCATCAATGTTTGCGTTTCTTCTACTCGGTCGCAGAAGTATTCTGGTCCCGCATATCCACTTGTCACAAAAGGGTTATCTGTCATATAATACCTATGTTTTTGGCGCAAAGATACAGCATTTTATCATCATTACCAAAAAATGATAATTAAAAAATGATAATTCACACTACTTTTCTACATATAAAGCCTATTCCTAACAGATAAATGTGCAATAATGAAGAATGGCAAAGACGCAAGAAACTGCCTCTGTGGATTGTGGGGATGAACTACAAAAAATTTATAAGGTGCAGCCCCGATTGCCGAGGCTGCACCTTATTTGTATATTAATACAACATCCCAAACAACCATAGCGGAATTCTTGCTCCACGTCCTATTTCTGTATCGTCAACAGCAAGATAACTATCGGGAATGTCTTTGATTTGGGTAAAACCTTTACCCTTGCCGCCTATTTCAAATAGATATTTGCCATCAACCATAAAATCACCAGTCTTGGGGTAGCACAGTTCGTGAGACTGTGATAGTTGGTTCATGAAAAACGTTTCCCGCACATTTCCAATGTCGGCATGTGGAGTAAGAGCAAACATAAGTGTGGAAATCTGTGGGAGTTGCAAGCAATCTTCTGTTGAACACTCTCAATAATTCTTCAATCCTTTCTTCTTTCATATTTCACTTGATGTTATATTGTTACATGGGCAAAGTTACTGATAATGTTTGAAAACACCAAATATTATCCTAATTTAATGTTTGGAAACACTAATATTTGCAGAAATTTGATGTTTGAAAACACTAAAAGACATTGTTTGATACCGCAATGTCTATTGTACAATCGCTTCAATATAACCTTTCAAACCTCTCATTATAACCTTCTGTTTTGCTGACTGTCACCTTACGACAGTTGCCTGTCATAACTGTGGCAGCCGACTGTCATAACTGTGACAGAGTGGCCGAAGTCATCTTGCTTGTTGGCTTATTGAAGTTTCTGTTCGCTCGTATATAAGCCAGCTCCGCTACAACCCTACACTCTACATCATTTGGCAATTTCGTACTGACAATCAACAGGTTAGCGGATGTAGGGTGCCTCTCAGCTCTACATTCACTCTACATTCACCCTACATCAAGCCGAAAAAGCGCCGAAAAAGCAATAATGTAGGGCGAATGTAGAGTGAATGTAGGGTCAGGAGGCACTCTACATTCTGTAACTATCTGAAAACAAATCGTTTATCTTCAATTAATGTAGAGTGTAGAGTTATAGCGAAGCAGGCTTCTATTGGAAGTCGAAAGCCAACGAGCTATCAGAATGAATAAGCTATAGTTGACAAGTTTAAGTTTCGGAAGTAAGGGAGATTGTTAGAAGCGAAAGTTGAGTATAATAAATTAAGGTGCAGCCCCGATAGCTGAGGCTTGACCCAATATCGAGGTAACTTTGCGCGAAATGGCTAATTTTGGTTAACTCGCGCAAAATAGCGTGATATTATTTTGCGCGAAATGGTATTTATTATACCTTTGCAGCAAAATAACACGTAATTTATGGCAAACAAATTAATTGGAAGAGAAAGAGAGCGGAAAGAATTGGAAGAGCTGTATCACTCTGACAGACCGATATTTGCAGTTATATATGGAAGAAGGCGAGTTGGCAAGACGTATCTCGTCAGACAAATGTTTGAGAAGCAATTTGCCTTTTGTCATACGGGATTGTCTCCGTTTGAATTATCTGCAGAAAAGATTGTTGACCAACAGCTCAGGGCTTTTTACGGTAGTCTTGTTCAATATGGCAGTAAATTAAACGAGATTCCCAAGACATGGTTTGATGCATTCGCTTCAGCATGTTCTATCTCTCATTTGTTGAGGGAAGCAAGACAAGTGACGAGAACTTTTGGCAAGCAAACATCAAGTCGCACCAACTCACAGCATGGCGCGGTTTCTCTTTTGAAACTCTTTGTTTCTATCACATCCGCCAGATAAAGCATGCCTTG
The DNA here is from genome assembly GCF_002251245.1 of Prevotella sp. P5-92. Lineage (GTDB taxonomy): Bacteria > Bacteroidota > Bacteroidia > Bacteroidales > Bacteroidaceae > Prevotella. The sequence goes on along the minus strand of NZ_NPJG01000042.1, from coordinate 88,007 downwards.
GGTATTAGTGGTGTACATACAGAGTCATCACCATGGTCGAGCAAGCAAAAGAATGAGGGAGCACAGATTGACATGCTGATTGACAGGGCTGACAACATCATTAACATCTGCGAGATGAAGTTCTCTGAGGATGAATACACCATCACTTCATCTTACGACAAGCAGCTTAGGCATAAGATGAGCGTATTCAGGGAAGAGACGAAATGCCGCAAGACCCTCCACCTAACTCTCGTGACAACATTCGGACTACTTTTTAATGAATACTCAGGCAACATACAAAAGGTTATCACTATGGAAGACTTATTCAAAACAATATAAGTATATATAATTAAGGTGCAGCCCCGATTGCCGAGGCTGCACCTTTCTATTATATCAGGAAAACACAATGATTATATAAGCGGAGTCATATAAAGTGGGATGGATTGAACATATATTGCTTATTAGAATAAGCGGTTTTGGTTAAAAATCGCTTATTTCAATAAGCTTTTTTGGATTATTTTTGGTTATCTCGGTAAGTTTCTATACTTTTGCAGCCAAAAGAATATATAACATAGGCATATATGGAAACACTGTTCAGAAAGCACCAAATGTTTATTTCCCAAGTGAAGATGGATATCATAAGGGAAATAATAAATGATATAAATTGGGAACGCCAACTAGTAGCCATAAAAGGGGCGCGTGGAGTGGGCAAGACAACCCTTATGCGCCAGTATATCCGCAAGACTTACGGCACAACGGCTGGAAAGGCTCTGTATTGCGTTGTTGACAGTATGTATTTCACTACACACACGCTTTTGGAACTTGCAGAGCGATTTGTGTTAATGGGAGGCGAGCATCTTTTTCTGGATGAAGTACATAAATATCCCAAGTGGAGCATTGAGATAAAGGAAATAATAGACCTATATCCACAATTGAGAATCACTTTCACCGGTTCGTCGCTTATTCAGATACTAAACGCTGATGCCGACCTCTCGCGCAGGGTATTGTCATATACTATGGAGGGGCTGTCTTTCAGGGAATTCCTTCATTTTTACAAAGGGATACAATTACCCAAATATTCACTTGAAGAGATACTCGGCAATGCCGATAATATATGTGCTGAGGTAAATGTAAAATGCCGACCAGTGAAAATGTTCGAAGAATATCTTAGGGTTGGGTATTATCCTTTCTATGATGGTGTGGAAATGGAATATTACAGCAGAATAGAGAATGTGGCTAATTTTATCATCGACCAGGAAATTACCACATTCTGCGGAGTTGACCCTGCATTCACGCGAAAGCTGAAGGCAATGTTGCTTTTTCTCGCTGATAATCTGCCTTATGAGGTGAACATATCAAAACTCGCTTCTTATCTTGAAATAAACAAGAATACGGTAGTGAATTATATGAATGCCATGCAGCGGGCAGAATTGCTGCATCTTGTTTATTCCGACAACAAATCGGTGACAAAGATGCAGAAACCCGACAAGATATTCATACACAACACCAATATGCTTTATGCTTTGTCGAGTCGCCTTGTAACAGGTACGATAAGGGAATGTTTTGTGGTTAACCAACTGAGTGTAAATCACACCGTGGAGTATTCCAAGAATGAGGGTGACTTCAGAATTGACGGGAAAGTGATACTGGAAGTGGGTGGCAACAAGAAATCATTCGATCAAATTGCCGATATTCCCGACTCATATATCCTTGCTGATGATATGGAATATCCCGTAGGCAAGAAACTGCCCCTATGGATTGTGGGGATGAACTACTAAAATTTATAAGGTGCAGCCCCAATTGCTGAGGCTGCACTTAAAAAATGATAATCCGTACTACTTTAAAGTAGCCGATATTCAATGAAGTTAGCCGCAGCCGAGTACAGAAATATTTTTCCCTAACTAAGGAGATGTTTCAGTGGGGTATTCAGTGGCCAACTGAATGCTCGTGTGACACGGTCGTTCCACAGCTGTGGTACAGTCGTGACACAAGGCTATGGTACAGTCGTGACACAAGCTATGGTACGGTCGTTCCAAACACTGTCGTGATTTCACGACAACGGGCGATCGTAAAAGACGCAATAAAGAGGAAGCATTAAAGATGTGTTACGTCATTCGTAAACGAGATTCTTTGCTGGATAATGATACCATACCTGAGCGTCTTTGTTGCTATGATTGCGCGCCCATGCACCAAAAGAATACTGTCCACGCTGGTAGGCGCCCTCATAATAACTTAGATCAGTGGAATATCGGCCGATAGGCACACCTTCGACGGGGTATTTGAAATTGCCGTCGGGAACGACGAGAGCCCAAGGATAGCCGTAGATGGTGGCAGGATAGTCTTTCACCACGCGCTTTCCGAAGAACGGCGAGGTATGGATCTCGTAGTACGAAGCGTTGTATGACGAGATAACGAAGATGTCGAGGTCGGCAAACGTAAAGTCGTTGTAAGCACCCTCATTGGTAAACGTGATGCGATATGTAGATACTTTCTCGCTCATTGTAATCCAGTCTTTGGCAATAGTGTCGGTCTTGGTGTTCATATACACACGGGGCACCATGGTTCCCGTCTCGTCCAGTGCTCCTCCGCTCATGGCAAAGTGGGCATCGTTGAACAGGTCGATACGCACGTCGCCGCCTCTCGCTTCCTGGAGTTTCCCTTCAGGGTCAACAAGGAAGTCGATGGCATACCGATAGAAGTCCCATTCTTTCTGAGGCATTGAGAATTCCGGCTCGACATCATCGGCAGTGATGCCATTGAGATGCATACATGCCGCTATGGGCTGCGAAGCACCTACGGCACGCAAACGTATAGTGACGTCGAGATAGTTTGCCACACCATTTATCGCCTTTGGGTTCTTCTCCATGCTCACTCCCATAACGACGTCGTTGAAGTCAAAATCGCCACACTGGGGGAAGGTTTCCTCAAAGAGATAAGTGTATTCGGCGTTGGAGATATTCGGATATGAAGGCAAGGAATACAGCTTTCCAGCTACAGACTTCACCGTGATGGAGTTTGACGTCACCGGCATCATTCCGTCAACTACACACTCGTTCTGGTTGTAGGCTATGGCATAGAGCTGTGTCGGCACCTTGTCGATGGGCATGGTAAACTTAAACACACCCTTGCCCGATATCGTTCCTGATGCCACCTTTGTAGCGCCACCAGTCTTTGGGCTTTTGTCAAAAACATCGACGCAATACGGGTCACTGCCCGATGCGGTGAGGTCGGCACTTACATACATGCTCTGCATAAGATTCCAGTCGTGGTATTTATCTACGTTAGAGACCGGGAATGTGCTTTCGATTATCTCTTCATAACGCTCCTGATTGAAATAATCGTTTGTGCAAGATGCTGCCGACAAGAGGGTAGCGGCAAATACGAAAATGGCTATTATTGTTTTATAATTCTTCATAATGACTGATGTTATGGGATAAATACCTTGCAAAGGTAATGTAAGTTTCGGAAATAACAAAACAAAAAAACAAAAATCTACATAATTATTTTGTATTGTCTTCAAAAAGCACTAACTTTGCGGCAAAATTGAGAAAAAGACAAATGAACGTAAAGATAGAAGAATCATGGCGACGGCACATGTATGAAGAGTTTGACAAACAGTATTTTGTCGAACTCACTGACTTCGTCCGTCGTGAATATAGCCAGGGCGAGTGTTATCCTCCCGGACATTTGATTTTCAACGCCTTCAACCTTTGCCCGTTCGACAAGGTGAAGGTGGTGATAATAGGGCAGGACCCATATCACGAGCCAGGACAGGCTCACGGACTGAGCTTTTCGGTCAACGACGGCATTCCGTTTCCTCCATCGCTGATAAATATCTTTAAGGAGATTAGCAACGACCTCGGCACGCCAATGCCCATGTCAGGCAACCTCACACGCTGGGCAGAACAAGGTGTACTGCTGCTTAACGCCACCCTCACGGTAAGGGCTCATCAGGCGGCAAGTCACCAACGTAGAGGTTGGGAGAAGTTTACCGACGCTGTCATCAAAGCCCTTGACGCTCATCGCGACCACCTGGTCTTCATCCTATGGGGAGGATATGCACGCAGTAAGGCAAAGCTGATTGACTCTTCTCGCCATCTGGTGCTTCAGTCGGTTCATCCGTCGCCTCTCTCGGCCAACCATGGAGGATGGTTTGGCAATCACCATTTCTCACGCGCCAACGCTTATCTGAAAGAGCATGGTGAAGACGAGATAATATGGTAGAAGTGACAGGAGGAAAAGAAGATAGAAGGAAGTGAAAGAAGAAGAAAAAAGAAAGATTCATTATGTTTTTCCAGATAGACAATGTTCTGTTGACGACAGAGATACTTACCGAACGGTTTTGCTGCGACCTCGACGCTTGCAAGGGCGAGTGTTGCGTGGAAGGCGATGCCGGTGCTCCTGTCACGCTCGACGAGGTGGCTGCCATTGAAGAGTCGCTCGATGTGGTGTGGGACGACCTTAATGCCTCGGCACAGACAGTGATTGACAAGCAAGGTGTGGCTTACACCGACCAAGAGGGCGACCTCGTGACGAGTATTGTAGGTGGCAAAGACTGTGTCTTCACTTGTCATGAGAACGGGTGCTGCTTCTGTGCCCTCGAAAAAGCATACCGTGCAGGCAAGGCTGACTTTTGCAAGCCTATCAGCTGTGCGCTATATCCCATCAGAGAGGTGAGACTGAAGAATGGTCTCATTGGCCTTAACTACCATCGTTGGGACGTGTGTAAAGACGCGGTGAAGAAGGGCAAGGAACTCGACTTGCCTGTGTATAAATTCCTGAAGGAACCGCTTACCCGTCGCTTCGGAACAGAATGGTATGAAGCTCTTGAGGAAGCTGCTGAGGAGATACTGAAAGAAGGCTTACACGGTTAAGACTGTCTTCTGTAGGCCGTTGGTGTCATGCCGACATGCTCGCGGAAAAACTTTCCGAGAAACGACTGGTTGGGGAAATGAAGCTCGTCGGCTATTTCCTTTATCGACTTCGACGATGTCTTCAACAGCACACGCACTTCTAACGTCACGTAGCTGTCGATCCATTCGTTTGGCGTGCGTCCGCTGACGCCCTTCACCGTTTCCGAGAGATATTTCGGCGTGATAGTCAGCATCTCTGCATACCATCCCACCCTACGTTCATGCTTATAATGAAGTTCTACGAGACGAATAAAGTTGGTGAATATCTCGTCGGCGCGGGTCATCTTCTTGATGTCAGCCTCGTTGAGACGGGCAATGACGTTGCTCAGATCGTAATACATGGCAAGGATAAGTGTCCGCACAATGTCGCGCCGGAACTTATGCTCAGTGGCACGCATCTTGTCTTTTAGCATAAAGAAATAGCTGCGGAAAAGCTCTACTTCGCCGTCGGTAAGCGACACCACGGGATGGTTGCGCGAGAAACGGAAGAGCATCGACACGTCGCTCACATTGCTCACCACTTCATAAAAGAAATTCACTGATACGATCATCAGCAAGCCGTCACAGTCATCGCTCGACTGGAAATTGTCAACCACGTGCCGGTCAGATATTACAACCAGATCGTTCTTATGTATTTTCAATGGCTGGGTATCTACCGTAAACGTACATTCGCCCTGTGTACACAATGCCACAAGGATAAATGTCATGCGTCGCGGACTGGTAGGCATCGACGCATGGTTGAGTCTGTCGCTCAAGAGCACGTCGCCATCGATATAGTCGGTATGTTCATGGGCTATCTGTGTAAATCTTAGGCTTAAGTCAATTATCTTTTCTTTGCTCATAATAATCGGTATTATTTTGGACGTGTCGTTATAGCCAGAAGACACCTTCGGGTCCCATGTTGAACAAGAGATCGAGGATGCTGATGTTAGGGATGAAGCCTGTGCGTGAGGCAAACACCTGATAGTATGGTCTTGGCGTAAAGTCAGGGTCGTCGGCAGGATGCTTCGGCGTGATGGCTTCGCGATAGTCTATGGTGCCCGGATGCAGAAAGGCTGACGGCACGTAATCACGAGTAAGACGTATGTCGGGACGCACGTCGAGCAACTCGCACATCGTCTCTATTATCGCCATATTATAATCGAAGAGATAGTCGTAACGACGTTCAAAAAACGGACGAAGGTCATCGGCATAATACTCGAAGAAGGGCGACTCGCTATATGCGCTCTGCAGTGCGTTCCAGTGCAGCTGTCGCCATCGGCCGTGGTCGCTGATACGCAAGTCGCGTATCGGACATCTATTGAGTTCTATGTCGGCTGGCCGTTCTACGGGCACCGTGAGGGCTTGCGTGCCGTTGGCAGTGGCGATGACACACCTGTTGCGGAAAGTCTGCTTGGCGTAAGTCTCACAGGCTTCGATATATACAGTGTGGCCGGCGTTCAGCTTCTGATACCATTGTACTGGACCGAAATATGTTGTACTGAGTAGATGCATCTGTTATTAGAGTGACTGAAAGACTTGTATTTGAGGTCGGGACGACGAATCATGGCAGCAGACACCAGCGTTTAGGTGCATAGCCTGACATTACGGGATATTTGTCGTCGTGATTATACACTATGAGTATTACTCTGCCTATGATACATGTCTCGGGGATGGTGACAGGCATGAGACCGTCTTTTCCCATGTCAACCATGTAATAGTTTTGATTGGCGCAAGTCACCTCTCCTGGCACGAGGTACGTGCCCTGACGTGTGGTGACGGTGTCGCCAGGCAATGAGGTCACGCGTCCCAAGAAGACACCTTCGCCACTGCCTGAGGGATCGTCAAAGGCAATAATGTCGCCCCTCGACGGCATCTGACTGCCTATGCGTCCATAGCCGAAAAGACCTTCAATGCTACCCGTTCGCAGGCCGTAGCTCCAGCGATTGACCAAAATTCGGTCGCCACTCTCGAACAAAGGCTCGAGAGCGGCACCCTCAATGGTGTAGATGGTCATTACCAACGACCTGAAAGCCAAGAGGGCTACTACTGCCAGCAGGATGGCTATTACGGTCTTTTTCAACTCTTGTTACTCATCGTATATTATCTACAAAACGGAATAGTCGGTTCCACCTTATGCCAGAAAAGCCTCCACGGTCAGGGTCGCTCGACCACCAGATGAATATCGGCTTACCGACGATATGGTCTTCTGGCACAAATCCCCAATAGCGCGAGTCAGCGGAGTTATGGCGGTTGTCGCCCATCATCCAGTAGTAGTCCATCTTGAATGTGTAGCTCTTTGCTTCCTTTCCGTTGATGTATATCTTTCCTTCGCGTATCTCGAGGTCGTTGTTCTCATACACCTTTATCGGACGCTCGTAGATGGCAATATTGTCGAGCGTGAGACTGATGCTCTTGCCCTTGGCAGGAATCCAGATAGGTCCGTAGTTGTCGCGCGTCCAGTGCATATTTCCGTTGAGCGGATATACATCGGTGTCAGAAGCGTCGGTGTTGAGCTCTATGCTCTCGGCAATATTGCTCTGCAGCAGCGTTGCCACAGCGCGTTTGGTGAGAGGCATATAGCCAGTCGAATTGAGACTAAGAAGGTCTTCGGTAGAGATTCCGAGGTCTTTAAGCATCTCTTCTGGTATGCGCTGATGCAGCTTCACATAGTATGTATATTGCACGTTGTCAGGCTCTTTGTTGGCTTTCCCGTCAAGATATACTATGCGGTTTTTTATCTGAAGGGTCTGACCGGGCAGACCTACACATCGCTTGACGTAATTCTCGCGTCTGTCAGTGGGGCGTGTGATAATCTCACCATACTCCGCAGCGTTGCGTCGAAGTTCCTGTCGTCCGGCTTCGTATATGGTGTTGAAATACCTTATCCTGTCGGCAGCCGAGAGCGAGTCGGGATTAGGGCGCTGAGGATAGAGCTGATAGCCTATGCTATAGCACATGCCGTAATAGTCGAAACTCTGGTATTGCGGTGCAGCACAGAGGGTGTCGCCTGCAGGATAGTTAAACACCACTATATCGTTGACCTTCACCTTACCAAGGCCTTTCACACGGCGATAGTCCCAGTGTGGCCACTCTATATACGACTTGCAATCCACCACTGGCAGAGTGTGTTGGGTGAGAGGCATCGTCAGCGGTGTCTCGGGGATGCGTGGTCCGTAGCTTACCTTGCTGACAAAGAGGTAATCGCCCGTGAGCAGCGACTTCTCTAACGAGCTCGATGGTATTACATAGTTTTGGAAAAAGAAGAGATTGATGAAATAGACTGCCACGAGGGCAAACACCAAGGCATCGACCCACGACATGATAAACTTCACGGGGCGATCGGCATCCTTCCACCATTGCCACTTTATCTTTTTCGTTATATATACATCATATATAAAAGGTATGACGATAATACCCAACCAGCTCTTCACCCATAGGAGAAAAGCTATGTAGAGGACGAGCACACAGGCAAACTTTGCCCACTGCACTTTCATGTTAAGTTGTTTTTTTGATAAATCTTCCATCGTGTTTTTTTACGTTTGGACAATACAAGAGTGTGTTTTGCTACAAGCCGGGCTCTTAGCTTAACCACCTTTAACCTTTCACCACTCTTTTGCTAAAAATATTAGAACTTAAACATGTCGCTGATAGTGAGCAAACCTTCGTGGTCTTTGGTGTATTCGGCTGCAAGGACGGCACCAAGGGCAAAACCCCTACGCGAGTGGGCGTCGTGAGTTATGGTGATGCAGTCTGCCTCGCTGTCATACTTTATTGCGTGTATGCCAGGCACCTCGTCGCGACGTATCGAGTCGATGCGCAACAGGTCGGCTGCAGCATCGGCACTTCCGCTGACTGTTCCGTCGGGAGCATGCAACACGCCCTTTGTCCAGTCTTTCTTACGGTCTATGACTTCCACTATCTCCTCAGCCAAGGTGATGGCAGTCCCGCTCGGAGCATCGAGCTTGTGAACATGATGCACCTCTTCCATCTCCACATCATACTGTGGGAAACCATTCATTATCTTTGCTAAATAGCGGTTGACAGCCGAGAAGATGGCTACACCTATAGAGAAGTTTGACGCCCAGAATAGCGTCTTACCCTCTTCGTTGCACATTCGCTCCACGTCAGCCTTATGGTCGTTCATCCAACCTGTCGAACCGCTCACCACTTTCACGTTGTGGCTGAAGGCACGCAAGTAGTTGCCATAGGCCGCCTGGGGTGCTGTAAACTCAATGGCAACATCGGCTGAAGCAAACTCAGGGCTGTCAAAGTCCTGAAGGTTGTCGATGTCGATGATGCTTACTATTTCATGACCTCTCTGACGGGCTATCTCTTCTATCATCTTGCCCATCTTTCCATATCCAATCAGTGCTATTTTCATACGTTTCTATATAAATTTGGTGCAAAGTTACGTAATTTTATGCATAAACTATTGTTTTTTCCAACTTTTTTTACTACTTTTGTTGCCGTAGAGCGAAAAAAATGCGTATGGAACAACTATTACACTATGTGTGGAAACACAAGATGACTCCTTTGGGCGAACTTTTCACCTCTGACGACAGACTGGTGGAAATAGTCGATCCCGGACTTCACAACCGCAATGCCGGTCCCGACTTTTTCAATGCAAAAGTGAAAATCGACGGGCAGACATGGGTGGGTAACGTGGAGATACACAACCGCTCGCGCGACTGGTACACCCATGGGCACGACAAGGATGCGGCATACGACAATGTGATACTTCACGTAGCCTCAACCATCGACGCCGACGTGCTTAACTCTAAGGGGGAATACATTCCGCAACTGCAGCTCTCCGTTCCACAACAAGTGACCGACAACTACCGCTCGCTGATGGCTACCGACAGCTATCCGCCTTGCTACAAGATTGTGCCAAAGCTCACGAAACTGATGATACACTCGTGGATGTCGTCATTGCAAACCGAACGGCTCGAAGACAAGACAGAAGCCATAAGACTGAGAGCGGAGAAGCTGGGAGGGTCGTGGGAAGACGCGCTCTTCGTCACCCTTGCACGCAATTACGGCTTTGGCATCAACGGCGACGCCTTCGAACAATGGGCTCTCAACCTCCACCTCAACAATGTGGCTCATCATCGCGACGACCTCTTTCAGATTGAGGCAATGTTTATGGGACAGGCCGGACTGCTCGACATCAATGCCATCCCTCCAAGATATCAGCAGGCGGCATTGGCTGACCCCTATTTCACGAAGATGGCAAACGAATATCGCTACTTAGCGCATAAGTTCTCGCTCACGCCCATGGACTACAAGATGTGGAGATTCCTGAGACTGCGACCACAGAACTTCCCCTTCATACGTATCTCGCAACTCGCCAATCTATACTACGAGCGCCGATTCCAGCTGAGCAGACTCGTAGAGTGTGAGACGGCAAGCGAGATGAGCTCACTGCTCGCCACACATGTCACACCATACTGGGGCACGCACTATATCTTCGGCTCTGAGAGCGCTCATAACACTAAGCGAATGTCGCCGTTCTCGATTAATCTCCTACTCATCAACACCGCTGTGCCTCTACTTTTCGCTTATGGACGCCACACTTCCAACGAGGCACTCTGCGACAGGGCTTTCGACATACTCGAACAGCTGAAACCCGAAGACAACCATATCATACGCATGTGGCGAGAATGTGGTCTCGACGTGGCAAACGCGGGCGACACACAAGCTCTGATACAACTGAAAAAACAGTATTGCGACAGACGAGACTGTCTGCGTTGCAGAATAGGATATGAATACCTTAAATAAAACAGATGTAAGAGGCTGAAGAAGGCAAGAGGCAATTAACTCATAGAAATACATTAAATATGAAATACATTTTTGAAACACGGATGATGGTTCGCGACTATGAATGCGACATCGAGGGCATCGTAAACAATGCCAACTACTTACACTATACGGAACATACACGCCACCTGTTTCTGAAAGAGTGCGGTCTGAGCTTTGCCGAGATGCACCGCAAGGGCATCGACGCCGTGGTAGCAAGGATGAACCTCAAGTTCAAGACTCCTCTACAATGCGACGACGAGTTCATATCGCGACTGGCACTGAAAAAGGACGGGATAAAATATGTGTTCACACAGGATATCTTCCGTGCCTCTGACGAGAAGCTATGCTTCCAAGGGGTAATCGACATCGTATGCCTCGTCAACGGACGTTTGGCGTCGTGCGACGAGTATGACAGGGCTTTCGAGAAGTACTTAAGCAAATAACAATATCACATAATGACAGACGAGGAGAAACTTTACACCATGGCGCTGACACAGTTGGGATATATTGCTCCCGACAACATGCTCCGCCTTATACAGGAAGCTGGCAACGGAAAGGCGATCTTCGAACAACGCTTCAATATAGAAGAACTGTTGCCCGAAACCACACCTCGCCTTAAGCAGCTCATTGCCAAAGACTGGAGCGATGCCTTGGCATTGGCTGAGAAGGAGATAATCTTCTGCCAACAATCTGGTATCGAGACGCTGTTCTATGGAGATAGTCGCTATCCACAGCGACTGAACGAATGTCCTGACGCTCCTGTGGTACTATATTATAAAGGTACAGCCGAACTCAACAGACAACACATTGTGAGTATCGTGGGTACTCGTCATTGCAGCGCCATAGGCATAGATGCTGTAAAAAGCTTTGTATCAGACCTGAAACGACTATGCCCTGACACTCTCATCGTCAGCGGACTGGCTTATGGCATCGACATCCATGCACATACGCAAGCTCTTGACAATGGACTTGACACCATTGCCGTACTTGCCCACGGACTAAACGAGATCTATCCACGCTCGCATTACACGGCTGCAACAAACATCACGAGACAAGGAGGCTTGCTGACTGAATACATGTCGCACTCTGGCATAGAGAGACAGCACTTCATACAGCGCAACCGCATAGTAGCCGGGATAACTGATGCCTGCGTGGTGGTGGAATCGGCAAAAAGTGGCGGAAGCCTCATCACAGCACGCATCTCGCAAGAGTACAACCGGGAGGTGTTTGCCTTCCCTGGACGTTTCACCGACAAGTATTCCGAAGGGTGCAACAACCTGATTCGCGACAACCGTGCCACACTGATCACCGATGCCGAACAGTTTCTGACTGACATGGGGTGGCAGATGGACGTCACCTTGACAAAAGAAAAAGACAAAGGCATAGAGATAGACCTCTTCCCTGAGATCACTGACGAGCAACGCGTCATTATCGATGCGCTGGAGCGATATGGTGACTTACAGAAAAACATACTCATCATAAAGACTGGATACGACATCTCAAAACTCAGCCAACTGCTCTTTGACCTTGAGATGAATGGTTGTATTAGCCAGTTAGCCGGAGGCTCCTATCACCTTGTAGGTAAAGGGTATTGAAAAAAATAGCGTAGGAGTAACGAGCTGAACAATAAAAACAAGCAAGAAATGAAAATTGGAAACATCGAATTTGGCCCGCGGCCAGTATTCCTCGCCCCTATGGAGGACGTGACGGATATAGGCTTCCGACTGCTTTGCAAACGGTTTGGAGCATCAATGGTCTATACTGAATTTGTCAGTGCGGAAGCACTGGTGAGATCGGTAAAGTCAACTCTTAACAAGCTTGTTATCAGCGATATAGAACGACCCGTAGGCATACAGATCTATGGACGCGACGCGGCATCGATGGTGGAGGCAGCAAAGATAGTGGAAGAAGCTAAACCAGACATCATTGACATCAATTTCGGATGTCCTGTAAAGAAAGTGGCAGGAAAGGGCGCTGGAGCTGGTATGCTTCAAAACATTCCCCTACTCCTCGACATCACACGCGAGGTGGTAAAGGCAGTCAACATACCTGTGACGGTCAAGACTCGTCTCGGCTGGACAGCCGACAACATCATCATCGAAGACCTTGCCGAACAGTTGCAGGACTGCGGAATAGCAGCACTGACCATCCACGGGCGCACACGCTCGCAGATGTACACCGGAGAGGCTGACTGGAATCCCATAGCTGCCGTGAAACGCAATCCGCGCATCACCATTCCGGTCATCGGCAACGGCGACATCTGTTCACCCGAGGATGTAGAACATGCCTTTGACGAATATGGTGTTGACGCCGTGATGATTGGCAGAGCCACCTTCGGCCGACCATGGATATTCAAGGAGATAAACGACTATCTCGAAAGACGCGAAGCCGACCCAATGATGGACAACCACTGGAAGTTGGAAGTGCTGAAAGAGCAACTGCATATCAACGTGGAGCGCATCGACGAATATCGCGGCATCCTCCACACCCGCCGACATCTCGCCGCCTCACCAATATTCAAAGGCATCCCCAACTTCCGCGACACGCGCATTGCCATGCTACGTGCCACGACAGTTGAGGAACTGCAGTCTATCTTCGACGATATCACCGCGAAGTTTTTCTAAGGGAGCCAAGGAGTTTGCTCTCCGCAACCTAATATTTAAACGAGCTACCGCCGAGGAACTCTCTTAAGAGCGAAGTTGGCGGTACCTGTATGTTGGGTATCGGTCTGATATATTTAAGGAATTTCAACAAGCGATAAGCCTCGCTATATTCCTCACAATCTTCAGGCACAAGTTCGAGCAATGGCACCGCTTGGCTTTTTATCACACCGAGTTCAAAAAGCATGGCAGTATTGAACATCACGTCGGCATTCTCCTGGAAAGGGAAGATCCATTTGTTCTCGCCAGCCCTCACCGAAGGCCATCGGCGGATAGTGTCCTGTGCCGACACTCCACGATACTTATAGTCACGTATGATGCGACGCAACAGACGGTTGTCTGTAGTTGGCACATAGTTGTGGTCGTCGAGAAGGATAGTGGTCAGCGCAGAGGCATACACGCGGAACTTGTTTTCCTCGGGTATCTGGGCCGTCAGCATGGGGTTAAGAGCATGAATGCCTTCAACCACGAGAACCTCATTGCCATTGAGCTTTAGTCGGCGTCCGCTCTTCTCGCTCTTTCCGGTCTGGAAGTTATATTTTGGCAATTCCACTTCCTCACCTGCCATGAGGGCATTCATCTGTTCGTTGAGAAGTTTGATGTTGAGAGCCTCCACATGTTCATAGTCATATTCACCTGAAGAGTCTTTTGGTGTCAACTCGCGATCGACGAAATAGTCATCGAGCGAGATACCCACAGGCTTTATGCCATTGGTAAGCAGCTGTACCGACAGGCGCTTGCAGGTCGTGGTCTTTCCGCTCGACGACGGTCCGGCAATGAGCACCATCTTCACATTCTTACGTTCGGCAATCATCTCAGCAATACGCGCTATCTTCTTCTCTTGCAAAGCCTCAGCAAGGTTTATCAGTTCAGTAGTATATCCCTTGTCAACGGCGTTATTAAAGTCGCCTATGGTACGCACGCCGAGTATGTCTTGCCAATGGTGATGCTCCTTGAATATCTCAAAGAGTTTGTCTTGTCTCACCAGTTCGCCTAATTTTGACGGATCATTCAGCGAGGGGATGCGCAACAGCATGCCATCATAATACTTCACGAGGTCGAAGAGATGAATCTGTCCGGTATTTGTGAGTAACGTGCCGTAATAATAGTCTTTGTATCCACCTAAGTCATAATATAAGGTATAGAGTTTGCCCGTGGTCTTCAGCAGTCTCACCTTTGCCATGTCGCCCACCTCTTCGAAGAGTTTCACTGCCTGTTCGGTTGTACATTCATATCTTCGTATCGGCATCTTCGCGTCGATTATCTCCTGCATCCTTGCCCTTATGCGCGCCACATCGTCTTCTGAGAGTGGAACGTCAGATTGCAAGTCGCAATAGTAGCCATTAGACACGGGAATGTCTATCACCATCTTCCGGCCTGGGAAGATGTCGTTGGCAGCCTTACATAATATGAAAAATAATGTACGAGTATATGCTCTCGAACCCGAAGGCGAATAGAGATCGAGAAACTCCACGTCTTTGTTGTGATAGACTCTGTAATTTAGGCCTTCAACCTTGTTATTAACCTTGGCGCTGACCGGTCCGAAGTCCATTTTTAGATTAATTTCATCAAAAATCTCAAAAAGTGAGCTTCCGATGCTGATATTTACCGTTTTTTTATTATTTTTGCAACGGATTTGTAATTCTTGTTTCATATCCATATCATTTTATGTTTTTGCGAGTGTAAAGTTACTCCAAAAATCTGACATTACAAAGAAAGAGAAATTAATTTAAATAAAAATATGTCGATTTGGATTTTTTTTAAGATTATTGGCTCCCTTGCGCTACTCATCTATGGCATGAAGGTGATGAGTGAGGCTCTGCAGAAGATGGCGGGCTCGCAGTTGCGACACATTCTCGCAACGATGACTAAAAACCGTTTTACCGGTATGCTTACCGGTATGTTTGTAACATGCTCCGTGCAGTCGTCCTCAGCCACTACGGTGATGACGGTGTCGTTTGTCAACGCCGGGCTGCTCACCTTAGCACAGGCCATCTCGGTCATCATGGGTGCGAATATAGGAACGACACTGACGGCATGGATCATGAGCCTTGGATATAATGTTGACCTGACGAGCGTGGTCTTCCCGGCATTCTTCCTCGGCATCATCCTAATCTATTCCAAGAGCAAACGTTACATAGGCGACTTCCTTTTCGGTATAGCTTTTTTATTTTTCTCACTTGTGCTTCTCAGCGGAGCCGGAAAGGAACTTGACTTAGAACATAATCCTGACGTAATAAACTTCTTTAGCTCTTTCGACGTAAAGAGTCATTTCACAATACTTATTTTCCTCGCCATTGGCACTATCATAACATGCGTGGTGCAGTCGTCGGCTGCAGTCATGGCCATCACCATATTACTATGCTCTACTGGCGTACTGCCAATATATCTCGGCATCGCTCTCGTCATGGGCGAGAATATTGGTACCACTGCCACCGCCAACCTCGCTGCCCTTGGTGCCAACGCCCAAGCACGCCGAGCAGCTCTTGCCCACCTCGTGTTTAATGTCATCGGCGTTATCTGGATTCTCTGTCTCTTCTATCCGTTTGTGGATATGGTATGCAGCTTTGTCGGCTACGATCCCGACGACCACTCGCTCACCACACAACAGCTTGCCAAGCGTCTGCCTATCATCCTTGCTGCATTCCACACGGCATTCAATGTCACAAACACCTTTGTCCTCATTT
The DNA here is from genome assembly GCF_002251245.1 of Prevotella sp. P5-92. Lineage (GTDB taxonomy): Bacteria > Bacteroidota > Bacteroidia > Bacteroidales > Bacteroidaceae > Prevotella. Next base: position 71,987 of record NZ_NPJG01000042.1, on the reverse strand, counting down.
GGTTCATTCCTCAGATAGAGCGTCTCGTATGCCACATCATCAAGCCAAAGACCCAGGAAGACGAAGAGGAGTTCCGTCTGCAGTATATCGGCGGCAATACCATCATGAAGACCCCGGAGCTCTCCGTGCTCGAAGCACAGAAAGAGATACAGCATTTTGCACAGCGTGTACACCGTATGTTTGGTTTCGTGCGCGAGCTCCTCGCCACCACCGATGACTCCAGCTTTGCCAAGCAGTATAAACGCATAGAGAAGTACGAGGCTATAACCGACAATATGGAGATTGAGATAGCCAAATATCTCGACGGAGTGAGCGACGCCCACCTCAGCGACGACACGAAGGCGAAGATACGTGCCATGTTACGCGAGATTTCTGAGCTTGAGAGCATCGGCGACTCTTGCTACAACATTGCCCGCACCATCAATCGTAAGATGCAGGGCAAGGAAGACTTCACCGAGCCACAGTATGAGCATCTGCACCAGATGTTTGAGCTCACCGACGACAGTCTTTCACAGATGAATGTTCTGCTTCTTGGACGCAAGGATAACTTCGACGTCAACCGTTCATACAATATCGAGAACGAGATTAACAGCTATCGCAACCAGCTGAAGAGCCAGAACATTAACGATGTAAACAACCACGAATATACCTATGCCATCGGTACGATGTATATGGATATCGTCAGCGAATGTGAGAAACTTGGCGACTATGTCATCAACGTCGTCGAGGCTCGCATGGGAACAAGACATTAATAAAAAAGGAGTTGAGGATATCCACCTCAACTCCTTTTTTATTCCTTCAATTTTTCAAAACGCCTCAAAGCCGTCTTATTTCCTCTCTTTCAAAACAGGCTTTCCATTTCCTCTCTTTCAAAACACTTCAAGGCCTTTTTTCACTATCTCGCTCTCTTCGTTGAAGACGGCGAAATATTCGCTCATATCCCAAAGGTCGCGTGCCACAAGAGCTTTCAGCTGTAAAGTAAGGCGAGGCAAGGTCTTTCTGAGTTCCTCGTCGTCCTTTGGTTTTATACCTTGTTTTTCAGCCTCAGCCACCATGTCGTCTATCACGTATTGTGGCATCGTGAAATTGTTTCGGAAGTCGTCGAACGAGCTATATTTCTTCTTCAGTTCCTTGCGGTGAGCATCGACATATTTCAAGTTTGCATTAATGATGTAGCTGCGTGCAGAAAGCTGACGATGGAAGTTGGTATAGGCGAGTGTGTCAAGCGGGACAAAGTGGTCGGGCATGATGCCACCACCTCCATATACCGTGCGGTGTTCTCTCAACGTATAGCACTTCAGCGAGTCAGCAAAATGTATGCTGTCAGCATTCGTTAGCTCACCCTTTTTCAGTCTGTTATATACGTCCATGGCATAGTCTTCCGACTTTCCCTTCTCGTATGGTTTCTGTATGCAACGTCCTGAAGGGGTGTAATAATGGGCTATTGTCAGCCTTATCATCGAACCGTCGGGCAGATCGATAGGACGCTGTACGAGACCTTTTCCAAAAGTGCGTCGTCCCACCACTGTGCCACGGTCTTGATCCTGCACTGCGCCAGTCACTATCTCTGCTGCGGAGGCGGTATATTCATCCACGAGAATCACCACTTTCCCTTCCTGCATCATGCCGTTACCTTTTGCCTTATATTCCATTCTCGGCACTCTTCTGCCAGTAGTATATACTATAAGGTCGTTCTTTGGAAGCAGTTCATTGGCTATATCGACAGCAGCCTGCAGATAACCACCTCCATTACTCTGGAGATCGAGCATGAGATGTTTCATTCCCTTCTCTTTCAGTTTCTTCAAGCTTTCCACAAACTCACTATGGGTAGTGGCACCGAAACTGCCAATACGTATATATCCTATCTCAGGGCGTATCATATAAGTGGCATCTATGGTGTTGACGGGAATCTTGTCGCGTGTCACCTTAAACGTGAGAACGTCGCCAATACCCCTTCTTACCACACCGAGCATCACCTTTGTACCCTTGGGTCCCCTAAGCCTTCGCATGATTTCTTCCTTAGCCATCTTCACTCCAGCTATGGCGGTATCGTTAACGCTGACGATGCGGTCTCCAGCTACTATTCCCACCTTCTCTGATGGTCCTCCCACCACGGGTTGTATCACGAGCAACGTATCGTCAATCATGTTAAACTGCACACCTATACCCTCAAAACTGCCTGAAAGCGGTTCGTTGAGGGCCTTCACTTCCTTTGGAGTAGAGTATGAGGAGTGCGGGTCGAGTTTTTCGAGCATTCCTCGTATTCCGTCCTCCACCAGTTTTCCCTCATCCACTTCATCCACATACAGGCTCTTTATGGCGAGTTCGGCTATCTCCAACTTCCTCAGTGGCTGGTCCATGTCCATCTGCGCCACGGCATCAATAGCCATCAGCGCTCCACATACTAAAATAACGATCTTTTTCATTCCAAAAAATAAATTTTCGGCAAAGGTAACATAAATGAGTGATATGACAAAATAAAAATACACATTTTTTATTTTTGGCATATCCGAATGCAATACACCTTCTTCAAAGGTAACATAAATGAGTGATATGACAAAATAAAAATACACATTTTTTAATTTTGGCATATCCGAATGCAATACACCTTCTTTAAAGGTAACATAAATGAGTGATATGACAAAAAACAGCTTACCTGCATAACCCCCTATAGAGTTATGCAGGTAAGCCACGATTATTCTTCTTCGGGGCGGTCTTCCTCAATGACAAGATTGTCGATGATGAAGTTCTGACGCTCCATGGTGTTTTTGCCCATATAGTATTCAAGGAGTTTCTGCACCTGGTCGGTCTTGTGGAGTGTGACTTGCTCAAGACGCATGTCTGGTCCAATGAAGTTGACAAATTCCTCTGGCGATATCTCTCCAAGACCCTTGAAACGTGTTATCTCAGGATCAGGACCGAGCTGTTCGATGGCGTTGACGCGTTCTTCTTCACTATAGCAGTAGATTGTGACGAAATCGCTCTTTTTCTTGTCTTTTGCCTGAGCCTCAGCCACCACCTGTTTGTTTTTTATCTTCGTCTTCTTGTTGCGCACTCTAAAGAGAGGCGTTTGCAGTACATATACGTGTCCTTTCTTTATAAGCTCAGGGAAGAACTGCAAGAAAAAGGTGATGATGAGCAGACGTATATGCATGCCATCAACATCGGCATCGGTTGCCACGATGACCTTGTTGTATCGCAGTGTGTCGAGACCGTCTTCAATGTCAAGAGCAGCCTGGAGGAGATTAAACTCCTCATTTTCATATACGACCTTCTTGGTGAGTCCGAATGAGTTTAGAGGCTTTCCTCGAAGAGAGAATACAGCCTGTGTGTTGACATCACGGCTCTTGGTGATGCTTCCGCTGGCAGAGTCTCCCTCGGTGATAAAGATTGAGCTCTCTTCCTTGCGTTCGTTTTTCACGTCGCTGAAGTGAATACGGCAGTCGCGCAGCTTCCGGTTGTGCAGATTGGCTTTCTTAGCCCTCTCGCGAGCCAGCTTTGTGACTCCTGCCATTGCCTTTCGCTCTTTCTCGCTCTCTTGTATCTTCTGCAGCATGACGTCAGACACGTCTTGGTTCTTATGCAGATAGTTGTCAACCTCGGTCTTTATGAAGTCTCCGACATACTTGTTAATACTTACGCCTCCCCCTGGTGTCATGGTGAGCGAACCTAACTTTATCTTTGTCTGACTCTCAAACATTGGTTCCTCGACGTTGATGGCTATGGCTGCAACAAGTCCGTTGCGTATATCGGTATATTCAAAATTCTTGTTGAAAAACTCCTTTATGGTCTTTGCGATATGCTCCTTAAATGCGCTTTGGTGTGTTCCTCCCTGAGTGGTATGCTGTCCGTTGACGAAGGAGTGGTATTCCTCACCATACTGGTTGGCGTGTGTGAAGGCTATCTCTATGTCTTCGCCCTTGAGATGGATGATAGGATAGAGTCCGTCGCCTGTCATGGTGTCGTTAAGCAAGTCTTTCAGACCATTACGACTGAGGATGCGACGTCCGTTATACATGATGGCAAGCCCCGTATTGAGGTAGGTATAGTTACGGAGCATGGTCTCGATGATGTCATCATGGAACTTATAGTTGAGAAACAGCGTGTTGTCGGGTTCGAAATAGATATAGGTACCATTTTCATCGTCGGTGGGTTCGGTGACGTCAGAGGTGATTATTCCCTTCTCGAACGTAGCCTTTCTCACGTTGCCGTCACGATAGGAGCGCACTTCGAAATGTGAGCTGAGGGCGTTAACGGCCTTTACGCCGACACCGTTGAGTCCTACGCTTTTCTTAAATGCCTTTGAGTCATACTTACCGCCGGTATTGAGTACGCTGACAGCCTCGATCATCTTTCCTTGAGGTATGCCTCGTCCGTAGTCGCGCACAGATACTCTCAGTTGCTCATCAACGGTTATCTCTATGCGGTCGCCGGCATGCATCTTAAACTCGTCGATAGAGTTGTCTATTACCTCCTTCAACAACACGTAGATACCGTCTTCAGGCAACTGTCCATCACCCAGTCGTCCGATATACATACCTGGTCTGGTACGTACGTGTTCCATATCCGACAAGTGACGGATATTGTCGTCGGTATATTCCACCGTAGATGTTTGTTGTGGTTGTAGTATTTCGTCCATATTACGTTTTAATTATTGTTTGCTCACTTCTCACAACCTCTTTACATAGCAGCGTCGGCGCTTGTGATTCTCAGGCTTCAGCGGTCCCCACTGACTCTGCACGTTTTCGTTCGTCTCCATCTCCACCTGACTCTCGCCCCACTTATAACCATATTTCTGGTACCATGGGATGAGGTCGGCAAACATAAGGGCGTTAGCACCTTTGGCCCTGTATTCTGGCAGCACGCCCATGAGTAGCAGATCGACACCTTCGGTCTTCTGGTATTTCAAGGCGCGTAGCACATGCCACCATCCAAATGGGAAGAGACGGCCGTTGCGACATTTCTGGAAGGCGCGTGAGAGTGACGGTATGGTGATGCCCACGCCAACGACTTTTTTGTCGGGCGTGTTCCAGTCTTCTATAAGTGTGATGAGATTGAGGTCGGCCATCGGCAGGTACATCTTCACATAGTGGTCTATCTGCTTCTGCGACAGTTCGGAATATCCGTATAGATCCTTAAACGTATCGTTGATGATGCTGAAGATGCGCTGTCCGTAGCCTTCATCAAACACTTCCTTTCTCGTGAGTTTCTTTACGTGAAGGTTGTAGCGTTTCTCTATCATCTGCGCTACCTTGGTGTATTTCTCAGGAACCTTCTCGGGCACATACATCTTAAACTCCACATAGTCGTTGTCCTTCTCCCATCCTCCTATCTTCTCCATGTGTTGAGGATAGTATGGATAGTTGTATATGGTGGCTTGTGTACCGAGCTGGTCAAATCCCCATGTGAGCATTCCCTCAGGATCCATATCGGTAAACCCAAGCGGTCCGACGACTTCTTTCATACCCTTTTCCCGGCCCCATGCCTCAACGGCAGAAAGCAAAGCCTTCGACACTTCGATATCGTCGATGAAGTCGATCCATCCGAAGCGCACACGCTGTTGTTGCCAGCGGTTGTTTGCCTTATGATTGATGATGGCGGCTACTCGTCCTGCCACCTTCCCGTCTTTATATGCAAGGAAATATTGTGCTTCGCAAAAATCGAAAGCGGGATTTTTATCTGCAGACAGCGTGTTAATCTCGTCACTATGAAGGTTTGGCACGTCGTATTCGTTGCCACGATACAAGTCGTAGTGGAACTGAATAAACTTCTCCAGTCCACGCTTGTCGTTGATTTTTTCTATCTTAATGTTAGACATATCTTATGGTTTGTAATATTACGTGTGCAAAGTTAGTCATAATTGTTGTGAAAACAAAAAGATTTGCCTGTTTTTGCAACTTTTTTCTGCTTTTTGTACTACTTTTCGACAAAAATAGAGTATGTGTTTACCTTCTTGGTCGGTAGTGGCAAAGAGATACCATTCGCCTCCTTCCTTTAGTTTGAGGCGTTTACCAAGTTCCACAGCTGTCATGGGGAAGTTGCGAACAGCTATGTTGGCACTACTGATACCTTCGAGGGCAGACCTTAACTCACGTTTGTTCATCGTGGCTACCCGCTCCACGGCGAACGTCCTGCCGGGAAAGTCGTCAACCAGTGAGTCGGCTACAAAAAGATGGCTATTTGGCGCTATCTGAGCGATGCCATAACGCTCTTCTACAAGGGTATAGCAGCCTGCCTTCATTATCGAGGCATTGGGCTCATAGAGGTAATGTTGTCGAGGAGTGGCTTCTGACGGAAGAGCAGAATGTGGATGGCTGGTAGTGATAATATTTGCGCAACACACCTCCACCTCGTCAGTCTGTCTGCCCGACATTATCACAAGGAGTTCCTTACACTCATTATCAACAGAGACGATATGCACTTGGCTTACATTGGCTGTACCGAGATCTGCAACTGCCTTACGCCAATCGAGCATTGGCGATAGCTTTATCATCACTTTATCGGCTTTTGCCAAGAGCCTGTCACGGAGACTCACCACATCAGGGGTGCAGTCGGCAATGGCAAAGGTGCGTGCCCCTTGATTGTCGCGACGTGCAGGGTCGAGATAGATAAGACTGACATGACTGACGGTATTGAGAAAAGCCACAGAGTCGGCACATACCACCTCTGTATTGCCAAGTCCGAGACGCGCAAAATTTTCCCTCGCGATGTCGCAAAGATGACTATGACGTTCCACATAGGTTGCCTTGCTGAAACTCTTGGCAAGGAAAGAGAAATCGACGCCAAAACCTCCAGTAAGGTCGATGAGTTGCTTTTCCTTGGTCATGGACCGCGAGTCGGTATCGAGCAGAGAAGACTTATAGAGGGCTGTCACCTCGCTCGAACACTGTTCCATGGAGATATGCGGTGGGAAGACAATGCCCTCTACCTTAGCCCATGAAGGCAGCTTTCTGCGTGCCGTCTGAAATCCCGCTATCTGGTCGAGGGCATATGGCAAGTCGATATTCTCCTTGCCATATGCCTTGAGAGCCAGCTGACGTATGTTGTCGTCGAGGTGCTCCTTTATGAAGTAAAGTGTCTCTTTGCTTGCCATAAGATGCTTATATTCCGTATGTCAGTCCCAAGCCCACCTCAAAGGTATGTGCCTTCACATTGTCGTGATACTTGTAATAAGTATGACGCTGATAATATGCTCCTGAGAGATTGACATTGATCTTGTCGGTGAGTTTTATCATCATACGCGGATTGAGGACAAAGAGCGAAGCATGTCCCTTGTCGCCCTGTGCGTTGAGATAGATAGGGTCGATGGTAGAGAGGTCTTTACCTTCATATCCTTTCCACGTATAGATCTTGTAATAGTGGGCATTGAGCAAGAAGCTGGCAAACCGACCGAAGTCGAGTATCGTATTTGCCTTTACGCTATATCCGCTGCCAAGGTTGTAGTCGCGGTCGATGACGTTGTAATAGTCGCTGAGCGAACCACCGAGAAGGATGCCACTAAGGAAGATGTGCTGCTCAAGGCGGTCAAGATTTCCCACATGCGGGAATCGATAGATAACTCCAGGTCCAACAGATGCCGCCTCTGAGATACGGAAAGGCACTAAGTTGCTGCCGTCTTTCACTGGCTGCGAGTCAAAATAGTTGAAATGCTGGAAGATACCAAGCTCGGTCTGCATATTATCGCCAGTGGAGAGTGGCGCTCCCCAGAGTCGTCCGAGGAGGTGTAAACCACTGATGAGTGGCTGGTTGCCGGTGAAGTTGAACGTGAGGTCGGCGGTAAAATAGTCGTATGGTTTGGTGGTTTCCTCGTTGAAGGCATCGCCGTACTGCAGTACGAGGTTGACCGAAGGCGTGTGTTCACCACGGAACAACTCGCCGTTGTCAGCAAGATAGCGATCGCCAACGGTAAGGGCGAGATGCACGGGGATGCGGTCGTAGTCATGATGCTTATAGTGCTTATGATCCACGCGCCATGCGTCGCCATGGATGATGCGGTTGAGACCTTTTATAGGGCAAACGAGAGTACCGAGGAACTCACGCCAAAAGCGCGGGAAGCCACGACGGCTATCATCGAGGATAAGGTCGGAAAGACGATAGGTGACCTCACCTATACATATTCCTCCCATAGTGGTGGCCATAAGGTCGTTGATGGCAGGTGGTTCTATCTCACAGATCGTCTCCCACATCAGACTTCCGCAGAACGAATAAGGCGCTGACTCCCAGAATGTCAGTCCGTTGCTGCGTGCTGCATTGAAATAGAGTCCTCCATGGTAAGGATGGGCAAAGAGATTGGTCGAGAACTGGTCGTTGTCCCATACGAAACCGGTCTCGATATTGTGCTTCACGGTATGGATAGAAATCTTCGCAAACTCCTCGTCCATCACATAACTGTCAAATGCCCATACTCCAGCATTGATGCCAAACACTTCAAGGGCAGCAAGCCAAGGACGCTTTTTGGAAGGTGGGACAAGGAGTGACGAGTGGTCGGATAGCTGGGCGAGACACGAAGTACGAGGAGTGAGACAACCATAAGAGTAGCACTCCGCTGCATTCACATTTCTCTCACTTCTCTCCTTGCTTCTCATGTATCTCAACGACAATCCCGCCTCTACGATTGGCCGTGAGCGATAGTGGGTGGCATGATGATAATAACGTGTGTCGCCATATCCCACACTGGCAAAGGCGCCTATCACTGGACTCAGCTGGTAATCGATATTCAAACGTGCCTGAAGAGAGAACAGGCGTTCGGGCCTCGTGTCGCCCGCATCGGCAAAGGTCTCCACATGATAATAGCCGAGGTCGCCGCTGAGACTGAGTCGTGGCGAGAGCTGGAAATACTGTCCTATGCGGTAGAACAGGGCTCCCGAGAATTTCTCGTCGATGCCCATGAAATGCGTTCCTACACCTATTATATTATATGTGCTGCGATTGCGGAACCTCAATGCTATATTTCCCTTCGTGGACGAGCCCAGATAGGCAAGCATATCGATGCGCGTCTTGGGATTGATATTGACGAGACCTATCTTATGGGCAATGGTGTCGCGTGTGTAATTGACTAATCCCACCTGCACGCCACGGGGATGACTACGGGCGATATTGATAAAACCAAATTGCGACCCGTTGAGCGTATCGGCATAGTTATATATGCCAAACTGAAGACCGCGCATATATGACGAACTGACATTTGCCACACCTGCCATCTGCACTCCTCGCTCCACACCCATGGCCACATTGGTGATACCCGCGAGCTGTATGCCACGCATAGGTTTGACGGTGACGTTGGTAAGACCAGCCATCTGCATGCCATTGATGCTCTTAGCCATGTTTGACACACCAGCCATCTGCACGCCACGTGCCTCACCATCGATGCCATTGATAAAGCCTGCCATCTGCACACCATACATCTTTCCTCGCGTCATGGCAGAAAGCGCACCGGCATTGACTCCTTTCGTCTCTTGCCTCACTACGCTCATGAAAAGGCTGCCCTGAAATCCATGGAGCGTATCCACATTGCCAAAGAGAGCCACGTTAAAATGGCTCATCAGGAGCGAATCAGCAGTAGTGTGGTTTACGCCGACACCGATATTTGCAAACTTCCCTCGTTGTGCCAATGCGGTGATGCAGCAAAGGCTCGACAAAGCCAATATCATTATTTTTTTCATTCTCATTTTTCTGTCATATATTAATAATTCGTGTGCAAAATTAATGTTTTTCAGCGACAATATACAAGAAATGGGAAAAAATGAATAACTTTGCAGCGTTTTTTATTAATTTACATTATGGAAATAGGACTTACACACACATCGAAGATGACGGTCACTGACGACGTGACTGCAATAAAGATTGGTTCAGGCGACATGCCTGTATTGGCTACTCCTGCAATGATGGCGCTGATGGAAAACGCCGCCATGCTGGCTGTAAAAGAGATGATTCCCGAGGGACGCACCACCGTGGGCGGACATATAGAGTCGTCACACCTCAAGCCCACTCCCGTAGGCTCTGAAGTAGAAGCCACGGCGACATTGGAGAAGATCGATGGCCGCAAGCTGTTTTTTAAGGTGGAAGCGCGCGAGGGTGACACCCTCATTGGCGAGGGCACACACCTCCGCTTTATCGTCGATAGGGAGAAGTTCCTCTCGCGACTGTAATCTTCACCTTACCTCTCTTCGAGTTTCCCTTTACCGACATTACGATTCTCCAAAGACCGTCTTGCCACATCTGCCTCAACATCGGGTCAAATTTCCCGTCCAAAGGTTCAACGGCGACGTCGAGAATCGTAGTGTCGTATTTCATTTTCATTGTTCCTATCTCTATCTCTCCCGCCTTCACCCTTGGCTCGTGGGCTGCAATAAACATCAGCCGCACAGGACTGCTGCAACGACTCAAGTCATAGTCGTCGCTCAGGGTGACGACACCACGCTTGTCAATGTCCACGACGCGTGTCCAACAGTTGATGCCGGCACTGTCTGGATATGTCTTCGCTAAATCCATCTTGAGTCTTCCCAGACGATACTCCACATCGTGCGAGGCATACTTCCTACCTGCCTGTTGATCGCAGCCATTTATCTGTGGAAGGTTGTGGTATGCCGACTGCATGGTCCATATATCATACCGCCGCTTACTGAACGTCATCGACGTGTATTCTCCCACTCCAGGATCGACAAGCACTGGTATTCCTCCGTCATACACCACAAAACTGCCCACATCGTTGTGGTTGTGGCTCTCGTCATTATGTCCGCCCTTCATTGCAAGAAACACTCCATTGCGTCGGGCAGTCATTATCTGCAAGCGTTGGAGCCATGTGTCGGCCAGCAGAGGTTCTGCAGCTTCTTCGTTGACAAACGTATCGAGCATACTCAAGAAGACGAGTTCCCTGCCGAGGGTGGGATAATTGCCGCTCTGGTGGAATATGGCCGCCGCATTGGTCATAAACGCTTTCTCCTTTGCCACATAAGCAGCAAAGCGCGCCATAGTCTTGTCGCCTATCATCACGGCAAAAGGATACATTACATTAGGTTGTTGAACCATCCTGTTGCCATGGGAATCAGCAAAGCTCAGACAATAGCCGTCGGCAATATACGTGGCATAAGAGTAAGCTGCCATCCTCGCCAGTTTAGCATCGGCAAAATCTCTGCTGTTGCCATCGTTTCTCAGGTAGAGACAGTCGAAGAGCGATGCCGCCGCACGATCCCAATAGGTAGGTCCCTCGTCGCATCCTCCATCATCGGGATAGGCATTGTAGAAGCATTGCATGGCTTTGTCTATCTGCTCAATGGCTTGCTGACGACGCACGGAGTCGCGTTCGCAAAACATCACGCAGGCGAGCCAGTTAGAACAGATCCAGGGATTCCAGTTCATGCCTGCTTTCTTCCACCAGTAGTCGGTGGCAAGAGCGGGCGCGAGCATACGGCGTGCTATCTCATCGTCTATCCATTTTGTCATCATCGGCGAAAAGCTGTCTATCTTCTCCTTCAGTGCGCGCTTTGTCCACGCTACGAGTCCTGCTGTCTCGGCATTGAAGAGATCGACGTTCTGGTCCTCTCGCCTCATCATCTTTGTCGGATAGTGGGCTGGTATTCCCCACCACGTCTCTTCGAGTGTACTCTGCAGGCCATCGATGATGTCGCCCATAAACCGTCCTTTGTCTTCCGCTATCTCCGCCATGACAAGTGCCGCTAACTGTCGGCGTTTGGCGAATGTGGCTGCCTCGTAGCGGGTGCGATTGCCATTGGTCTTAAATTCGGCAAACATCTGTGCGCTGGGCGAGGTCCATCTCTGTCCTGCATATTGCGAGCCATAGCGTATATAGCTGTCCCTCACTTGTGGCACAGCGTCGAGGTTGCGTCTGACGTTGTCCATCAGCTTGTCGGCATTAGCTGGCATGAGTGCCGACATAAGAAGCAACGAGACGACAATAAGCCTGTTCATCATTCTATGTTTGGCAAGTGGCGTGTCCATGTCGTTATAATTTGTCGTAGGCAGGCGTGAAGGTGTCGCGTCGCGACAGGTCGCCGGTATGCGCTCCGAGTTTGAGCCATCGGCTGCGCTGTTCCGACGTGCCATGATTGAACGACTCTGGCACGGTATATCCGCGTGCTTTCTTTTGCAGATAGTCGTCGCCAATCTTTCGGGCTACGTCAAGTCCCTCGTCGATGTCTCCGTCTTCAAGACTGGAGAACATCTTATTGTCGTGGTAAGCCCACACTCCAGCGTAGAAGTCGGCCTGGAGCTCAAGGCGCACACTGAGCCTGTTGCTCTCCGCCTCGCTGCTTGATGCCATCTGCTCGTGCATTCGGTCGAGATCGCCAAGCAGATACTGCACATGATGTCCTACCTCGTGGGCAATGACATAAGCGTAAGCGAAGTCACCATCGGCACCGAGTTGTCTTTTCATGTTCATAAAAAACGAGAGGTCGATATACACTGTTTGGTCGGCTGAACAATAGAAGGGTCCAGTGCTCGATGTGGCATTTCCGCATCCCGACCTCACGGCATCCTTAAAGATTACCAACTTTGGCGGTACATACCGTTTGCCCATCTGTCTGAACAGTTCGGTCCATACGTCTTCTGTACCAGCGAGGATCTGTGCAGAAAACTTATACAATTCCTGCTCCTCGGCAGTACCCACATATTCGGCATTCTCCTGTTGTGGTGTGCTCAGACCGAGCATATTGCTCAGACCCGAAGTTCCCTGCGTAGCCATCACCACGGCTATCACCACTCCTATGCCTATCAGTTTGGTCTTTATGCCTCCTGGCAATATTGAGAGCAGTCTCAGCAGTCCCAATCCGCCACCGGCCATATTCATTCCTCCTTCTCCGCGACGGTCGTTGACGTTGTCGCTCATTCTTCTTCCATCAAGTCTCATATATTATAATTATTTTGTTAGTTGACGAGTTGATAAGTTTACAAGTTGACAAGTTAACAAGTTGACGAGTTAACGAGTTGATTTCTCTGTTGTCTCATGCAAAGGTCGGAAAATAATCATTATTTTGCAATAGACGAGGGCATAAAAAACAAAGAATTTAAGTTCCTTTAAGAAAAAAGATAAAAACAAAGTCCCATATCCGGCCTTATGAAGGATATGGGACTGAAAATATGCAGAATATCGTAAACCCTACTTATGCTCCGGTGTTTACTACTGGCTGTGCCGAGTCGTCGCCGCAAAGCACTACCATAAGATTGCTCACCATGGCTGCCTTACGATCGTCGTCGAGGGTGACCACATTGTCGTCGGCAAGTTTGTCAAGGGCCATCTTCACCATCGACACGGCTCCCTCTACTATCTTCTCGCGAGCAGAGATGATGGCGCTGGCCTGCTGACGACGCAGCATCACGGCGGCTATCTCTGGCGCATAAGCAAGATAGTTGATGCGGGCTTCAACCACCTCAATACCCGCCATCGACAGACGTTCGTCGAGCTTGGCCTCCAACTGGCGGTTGATCTCGTCGCCACCGTCACGGAGGGTGATGGCCTCTGAGTCGTTCTCCTCGTCGTAAGCATACTGGCCTGCCACCTCGCGCAAGGCTGCATCGCTCTGTATCTTGACGAAATTCTCAAATGCCTGCATCACTCCAGCCACGCTGGCGCCAAGGGCATTGGCGTTCTTTGTGGGATCGCCAGCTATAGTCTGCGAGTCGATTTCAAACATTGCCTTATATGTGTCGCTGAGCTTCCATACGAGCATCAAACCTATCATCACGGGATTTCCGGTCTTGTCGTTCACCTTGATGGGTTCGGCGTCGAGATTACGGGCACGAAGCGAGAGCTTCTTCACCGTGAGGAACGGGTTTACCCAGTAATAGCCCGTGCGGGTGAACGTGCCACGATACTTTCCGAAGAAGAGCAGTACGCGGGCTTCGTTGGGTTCGAGCTGAAGGAAACCACACCACACTATTATGCTTATCACAAACAGGATGATAGCAAACGTCAGTATAGCAAACAATTCTTCAATACCTGCCCATATGGCTATTCCTATCGACCCGAAAGTCAACAACAAAGATACAAAGAGCATCAAAAAACCATTAAGCGTAATGCCACTGAAGGCAAATTCTTTCTTTTCTTCCATTTTTTCTTTATATAATAAATAATGTTATACAATTCCAAAACTGTAATTCTATCCGTTTGACGTAACAAACGCACCAAAAACTACACATATTTCACACTTTTTTTAATAAAACACTGCTTTTTTTCGAAAAAAGATGTATTTTTGCCTCTGAAAGGGGTTAGGTTTTTCGGTTCTCGATTGTTATAATGACAAAAAAGAGTGAAACAAAGTATGAATATCAATATTGATTCCGGAGAGCTGTTTATAACGTATGCAGCAAAAATGAACATCGTCGCACGCCTCATCGTGGGAGATGCGACTGAGGCTGAGGATGTCGTAGGCGACGTGTTTGCCGATGTGGCAAGCGGCAAGATACGTCTGCCCGACGACAATGCCGAGGCCATGCTCATGACTTGTTTGCGTAACAAGTGTTACAACATACTACGACGAAAGACCATCGCCCAACGCGTCAAGCAACTCGCGAGACTTGACGACACCATCGACTATCAGCCTCCAGAAGATACCGACGACAAGTTGGAGAAGATCTCCCACTTCATCAGCTCTAAACTCACTCCACAGACCGCACGGATAATAAGAATGCACTACCAGCAGAAACTGAAATACCGGGAGATTGCCACTATGCTCGGCATCAGCGAAACGGCAGTGTATAAACATCTGGCACAGGGAATAAGAAAACTGAGAATGGAATTTAACAATTTGTAAAAAACATCATTTATCATGGACAAAACAGAGAAAATTATCGATATGATAGAACATCCTGAGCGATACAGCGAAGACGAACTTCGCTCACTGCTCATTGACGACGCTGAAGGCAGAGACACATATAAGACTATATGCTATCTCAACGCTGCCATGCAGGCCGAAGCAAAGCCGAGACGACACAAGCCGCTTCTCTCTTTAATACAGAATAAGGCGGCTGCCATAGCCATCGCCGTATGCCTCATTTCGGGCTTGGCTTACGCCACCGTAAGAATAGTAAGACCAGCTGAACAAAGCCAGCAACAGACCGAAACCACATCTGCAGCCGACACCCAACGTCCAGCGCGCGACATGCAGCCAGCAATACGTGTCATCGAACCGGCTCCCGCAGTGAGGACTTACGAGAACGCCTCTCTCTTCCAGATAGTCAACGACTTGGCTAATGCGTATGACGTAAAGGTGACTTATCTCTCAGACAAGGCAAAAGAACTGAGACTGTACTACAAACTCGACACTAACAAGCCAATGGAGAAAATCATAGAGGAGCTCAACAGCTTTGAAAAAATAAACATAAAAATTAACGGAGACACTCTCGAAGTGGAATAAATCATGACTATATCTATCATCATATTCTTGCTCCTCGCCCTTTGCCCGTCGAAGGCGGAAGCACAGCGCATTTCTCGCTCATATAACGACCAGTCAATGTCGAAGGTGCTGATCGACCTCGACCGTGCTTCGTCGTTCTATCACGTCAGCTTCATATACAACGAACTGGAAGACTTCATCGTGACAAAACAGATTGACGACCGCCCAGTGGTGGACGCCTTGCGCGACGTCATTGGCTATTACCCCATAGCCATGCACATAGGCGACAGCCTCATCACCGTCGAATGTATCAACAAGACTGACCGACGACTCATCGGACAACTCACCGACGAAGCTAACCGCCCAGTGACATTCGCCAACATTCAGCTCTTCTCTATCGCCGACTCCACATTCATCACCGGAGGCGTGAGCAACGAAAACGGGCATTTCGTCATTCCGTGCAGCACTAATACGGCCATCATGCGCATCACCTGCATTGGATACAAAACCATTGAACGCAACGTGAATATCTCTGAGATAGGCACAATAAAGATGACGGGCGACCAATATGCCATCAACGGCATCGTGGTGAAAGGACATCATCGCGTGGATAAGGTCGATCGCTCAATCTTCACCTTCACCGACGAACAGAAGAAGAACGCAAGACAGACACAGGAGATACTCACCTCACTGCCCGGACTGCGATTCGACGCACTCAGCGGCAAGCTCAACACCATGACAGGCAAGTCGCTAAAGATACTTGTCAATGGTGTCGAGGCTACCGACAACGACCTCAAGTCTATTCCCGTAGATAAGATAAAGAATGTGGAATATTTCACCATTCCACCGGCACGATATGCTGATGTGGGCACACTCATCAACATCAAGACGCAACCGCTCGACGCTGGATATGCTGCCGGATTCGACGTGATGCAGGCCGCATGGGTGGCGTTCAACAACTCTAACCTTTACGTTCGCTACAACAAGGGCAACCACCAGATTGCCTTCGACTATAGCATGCAGTATCGCAACAATGCCAATTGCGAGAGCGAGGATTCGTATGTTTTCACCGATGGAACCGCAGTTTCTGATTATCTCTACCGCGGCAACTACCACTTCGGCTACTGCACTCAGGACTTCAACCTCAAGTATGCCTTCACCAAAGAGGACGACATCACCTTCCAGGCTAAGTTCACGCCAAACTTGTTCACACAATTCTGGCGCACCGACAACGACATCGAGGCTCACAACAACCCACTCTGGCAAGACGGCACAGGCAGACAAGAGAGGAAAGTGCGCAGCTTCGGCCCTTCACTCGACCTCTATCTCAACAAGAAGATGAAAAACAACCAGGAACTGACCGTGGATGTTGTCGGCACTTACTACCACAACTCGCAGAACGACCACAACCGCCAGTGGACTGAGAATGTTAATAAAGTGCTGATCGACGACGATATGCGTGCCAAGAACAACAAGTATTCTGTCATCGGCGAACTCGCCTACGCCAAGTCGTGGGGCACGACTAATCTCTCGCTCGGCTACAAGGCCACTCTCGCCAAGTCTGACTACAAGATACGCAACATGCTCTCCAACTACGACGAGTATGCCTACACGTCTCATAACGACAACCACTATTTCTACGGTGAAATCGGCGGAAAACTCAGAAAACTGTCCTATCGCCTCGGTGTGGGAGGAACATACGTCAACACCGACAACGACGTCACCGACTACTCCAAGTTCTACTTCACGCCAAAGCTCGTGCTGTCCTATCCCATCAAGAACGGACAGGTGCAACTGGAGGTAAGGTCAAACCCCGTCTTGCCGTCAATCTCCCAACTCAGCAACAGCGCGAAAATATACATCCCCGGACTCATCGAGACCGGAAATCCATATCTCGAGTCGGGCAACGACAACTGCGCCATACTCTCGCTCAATCTCTCGCATCCGTATTTCGAACTCTACACTCAGGCTCTCGTGGATTATATCTCCAACCCCATTTGCAGCAGTTTCAAGTGGGACAAGGTGGGCGACGACCGCTGTATCGTCATGTCGCCGCTCAACGGCAACTACGAACTGCAGTATGGCGGCATGGTGTGGGGCAAGCTGAAACCGTTCAAATCGGAGCTTTTCACCATCGGAGTATATGTTGGAGCATGGAACGACACATACAAGAGCGACATTGTAGGCCGCCAGTCTCACTTCCGACTTCCCGTCAACTGGGAGATAGGTTTCCGCAAGGGACGCTTCGGAGCGTCGTGGTATTACAACACCGTGACGAAAAGCATCAACGGTCCATTCCTGCATAAGTGTGAGAACAACAGCGAGCTCTCCGCATTCTACCAGCACAAGGAGCTTAGGGTACAGCTCACGAGTGTCTTCTTCCTGCGCACACCGCACTATGAGTCAGAGACACTACCCAACGACATCCTCCAATTCCGCCACTGGAACGAGATACCCGACCAGCGCTCGATGGTTTGTCTCTCTGTAAGTTACAACATCTTCTCGGGCAAGCAAAAGAATGTAGAAAAGAAGATCGACAACCGCGACTGGGATAAGGGAACTCTCTGACCATTGCTGAAAACACCCATAAATTACAATAATTACGGCCTGCCTGCGTTTGTTTATATAGACTTGCGCATGGCAGGCCGCTTTTTCATCAACTTCATCTGTTCAAACAATGCTCATAATCGTATGTATCATGCTTTGCGGCATCGCTGTAGGGCGTTTGCTGAGGGGACGGCAAACGGGATTTGTTTCCCATATCATCACAGTGCTCATCTGGGCACTGCTCTTCTTGCTTGGAGTGGAAGTGGGAGCAAACCCGAAAATCATTTCCGGACTTCAGACTCTCGGCCTTGAGGCTCTCATCCTCACCATCGGCGGCTCCATAGGCAGCGTGTTTGCCGCATGGCTATTGTGGAAACAGGTATCGAAAGGAGGCAAGGCATGAAAGGCAGTCTTATCATCGTGACATTCTTTGCCCTCGGCATCGTCTTCGCCCTTTTCTCTGCCTCGAATGCGGGACTTGCCGAGTTCACTCACCTCGTCACCCACTCTTCCTTCTCCTACTACGCCCTTTGCGCACTGATGTTCTGCGTAGGCATAAGCATAGGATGCGATGCGGAGATTCTCCGTAGCTTCAAGCGTGTCAATCCGCGGCTGATGCTTCTGCCCGTAATGACCATCGTAGGCACTCTTGCCGGCACAACGGCGGCATCGGCATTGCTTGCCGACAGACAGCTGACCGACTGTTTGGCAATTGGCTCTGGATTCGGCTATTACTCTCTCTCCTCTATCTTCATCACCGAGATGCGCGGCCCAGAGCTCGGCACCATTGCCCTCCTTGCCAACATCATGCGCGAGATTCTTACCCTCCTCCTTGCCCCGCTACTTGCAAGATGGTTTGGCAAGCTCGCCCCCATCACCCTCGGTGGAGCCACCACCATGGACACCACGCTCCCCATCATCACCAGAGCCTCTGGCCAGACTTATGTCGTGGTCTCCATCTTCCATGGCTTCTGTGTCGATTTCTCCGTCCCCTTCCTCGTCACCTTCTTCTGCTCATTATAATCCGCCATCGCTAACCTCTGGATCTTTATCGTTGGTCCATTCATCGGTACCGCTCTTGCTGCCGGAATATGGAAAGTAATAGATGTAAAGGAGTAATCCGCTACATCATATTAGATAAGGTGGGAGCAAATTATTCCCACCTTATCAAACACTAAGGCTGAATACCACTTCTCTTGTGTATTCATCCTTGGTTATTGCAACTTTTCGCCAAAATATCCAAAATGCGCAATTCTTTCACTAAGACTTCTTCCTCTCGTCATACTTCACGTATATCCCGGCGAGCACAGTGCCCGAGATGGAGTGATAGGCACAGCTGATGGCGCAGGGCACCACGCAGAGAATGGCCTCGGGATTGCGGGCGAGGATGTCGTCGTTGGCAAAGAAGGCGGTGGCAAGAACAGTGGCCATACCGGCATTCTGCATTCCCACCTCGATGGATATGGTGCGCTTCTTGGCAAGCGAGAAACGGAAAAGGCGGCCTACGTTATAGCCGAGCAAATAGCCGAGGGTGTTATGACAGAACACCACGGCAAGCATAAGCAGGAACAGGCCCATACCGTGAATCATCAGTTGGGGTTTTACCTGCGACACCACTCCACCCACTATCAAGGCAAGACACGTGACACTCACTCCCGGCATCATCTGCCTTACATCCTCATACCACTTGTGGCGACTGGCATATTGGTTGACCAAGAAACCAATGCCCACGGGAATGATCGTGATGAGCAATATGCCGCGGAACATGCCGAGGGTATCCACCTCTATCCTTGTGTCGGCAAGCCACCACACTAATAGCGGAGTCATAAAAGGTGCCAACAGGGTGGAGGCGGTGGTCATGCCCACAGAGAACGCCACGTCGCCCCGGCACAGGAACGACATGATATTGCTCGACACTCCGCCAGGGCAGCAACCCACGAGTATGATGCCGATGGAGAGATAGGGATTGAGCCCAAACACTTGGGTGAGAGTATAGGCCAACAGGGGCATCAGCGTAAACTGCGCACAGGCACCGATAAAGATGTCCCACGGACGGCTGAACAGTATGCGGAAGTCCTCAGTCGAGAGGGTCAGTCCCATCGTCAGCATTATCACTCCGAGGATGACGCTCGACACGTCTCCCCTCACCCACCCGAACACGTCGGGCAACAGAAAAGCCAAAACGGCTGCGGCTATTACGTATGTCGATGAGTGTGAAGCCATCCATACACTCATCCCCTTCACTGTTTCTTTCATTATTATTTGCCTGATTTCAGGAAACTTTCCACTATTGGCATTACTACAGAGTCGTAGTCGGCGGAACCACCCATCAAGCTACCCATACTGCCAAGGTTAGCTGTGTTGAATCCGTGATTAGCTCCTTCTATTTTGTTGAGGGTTGCAGTGGGATAGAGTTCCACGGCTTTCTCGGAATTGGAGATGGGAACGATCATATCCTGAGTGCCATGGACAATGCACACTGGCTTCGGAAACTTACCGATATGTGACCATACATCGAAGTCCTTTATACTGTTGATATATGCCTCGCTCATCGACATCATACCACCAAAATCTCCGAAGTCGCCCCAGTCGCCAAAACCCCCAAAGTCTCCGAAATCGCCGAAATTACCCAAGTCGCCAAATCCGCTGAACTTCTTAACCATTTCAGGTATGTTAAACGCAGGATAGAAAAGTATCATTCCGGCAAAGTCATCGGGACACTCGTCAGCAAGCAAAGCCGACACTAATCCGCCCTGGCTGCTGCCAAGCAGATATACACGAGAAGGATCGATATAATCCAATGATTTCACTGTCTTAACAACAGCTCGCAGGTCTTCCACCTCGGTGAAAACAGTCATTTCATCGGTTTTCCCGTCACTCTTGCTCTTGTCGCTACCTCCACAGAAGTCAAAGCAATATGCAGCATAACCTATCTTGGCTATCTCCTTGGAGTAGCCCGACATTGCCTCATGAGTGAGCGAACTGCTGTGTGAGAGTATCACCGCCGGCTGTTTCTTCGTCGTGGCAGGATTGTGATACATCATGCCAAAAATCCTGTTTCCATCGCGCTCGCTCCACACCTCGGCACTGTCAACAACCCATTCCGTCTCCGTCAGTGTAGAGTCGGTCACCTCTTCATTACCGTTATTCTCTGGTGGTGTCTCTACATTGTCGTCATCCGAAGAACAAGCGGCAAAGCACATGGCTACCGCCATAAAACCCATTAATACAATCTTTCCAAAATTCCCTTTCATAATCGTTTATTTTTATACATTAATGTTATCAACCATATATTAATACCTAAATAATTCGAAAATAGATTCATATTTATTATGAAAATACCCCCGAGCACTGAGGAAATATATCTTTTTCAGACACATTTCCTCAGCATTCGGGGGCAAAATTACTAAATAATTCTGTAACGACCAACTATTTCTTTAAATAATATTGCCTTATGACTGAGGTTTTTAATGCGTAGGAATGCAAACCGCTGAGAAGGTTGCATATCGCTTATCAACGGATAGTAACTACTCAGCACCTTACAGGTTTTGCCAATTAATGTTAAATATTAAGATGTTTTGAAATTTCTCTGTTGATATTTCAAGAATATTACTACCTTTGTGACCAAAGAATTACGTTTCTGCAAAATCTTACCATTTTAATACGAACAAAACAAGAAAAAATATGTTTAAATTTACAGTAACACAAAACTCTCCCGAAATCCTTGCAATGGAGATGAACGGAGAATTAAACACCGTGGCAGCCCAAGATCTGCAAGAAGAGATTGAGTCACTGCAAAAGGACATGGTAAAGCCGATGCTCATCGACGTTACACGTCTAAACTATATCTCATCCACCGGTCTGCGCATTTTTATGATTATCAAGAAGACTGCAAATGCCAACGGGCAGACGGTCACCCTCAAGGGCTTGAACGATATTGTGGAAAAAGTTTTCAAGATGACCGGGTTTGACAAGATGTTTGAAATCGTCTAATCTGAAGTGGATGAATCGCAAGTAAGAAAGGAAGTATATTTCCACAACACCTCTTTTATTAATATACGAATACCCGCATTTGCTTTACACTGCCAGGAGCACCTTGTTCGGCTCGTGGCAGATAGTCGAGAGCCTTGATGGTCTGCTCACTGCCCAGGTCGATGACCAGCAGATGAGGGAAGTCGGTACCGCGCTTCGTCTGCCAATAGGTTGACTCCTGAAGGTCGAACACCTTGTCGCCGGTATGATTTCCCGCCTCGTTCTCACTGTCGGCATACTTCACTGTCCATGGTTCGCGACTGAGACGCTTGCCATTGTTATCCTGAAGATATAGCTCTGCCACTGCCACTTGGTCGGACGCATGAGTGGAACGGCACTCTATTGCCACATATCTGCCCTTTGCGGGAGCGGTAAACGAAATAGTCTGCCATCCGTTGCCGGCTTTGAGATTAGTATCGACAACTGGAGCGGCGGAATTGAGGTCGGGACGGTCGCCTGGATTATTGTGTTTGTTGCTCTTCTCAAGATTGAGTTTGTCGAGTTCGGGCTTGTCCTGACAATATGCCACGGGGGCTCCCTTAGGACCTACGATGTCGAGCACCACAACCTCGTTATTGCCCTTCTTCAACCAGCAACCGGGAACATATAGTGTCTGCTGTGGACCGATGTTCCAGAACCTACCTAAGGCATGACCATTGACATACACCATTCCCTTGCCAAATGCCTCCATATTGATAAAGGTGTCGCCAACCTTCTTCAGAGTGAAGCTGGCACGATAGTAACCTTTATTAGATGAAGAAACAACGTTAGGCGACTGAAGGGAAAACCTATGAGGCTTAGCCGAAGCGAATGCTTTTACTGCAGTTTGATAATCGCAGGGGATGGTGGCGATGTGCCAGTTCTTCAGGTCGTATGTGAGTATGTGGCCGTCGGTCTCGGCGGTGAGAGTGACCCGCTCGGTGATTCCCTTGAAGTCCTTGATGGCACGCCCGAAGTTGATGCGACCCATCGCCTCGATGAGGATGGTGAGTCTCTGGCCGCTCGCGACTGCTGGAATCATAAGACTTTTCTCGTTTTTCACACGATCAATCTTGCCAATATATTTGCCGTCGATAAACACCTGAGCGTAGTCGTGACAGTCGTTCAGCGTCAAGAGCGACGATGAGGCGACTGTGGGCAATGTCGTCTCATAGATCATGCTGCCCCACCCCATGTCGAGCTCTTCCATGGTCTTCACATCGCGCGACTCTATTGTTGTGTCGATACCACTTGTAATAGGAACAAACTCCGTAAACATAAACTTAGGCACAGAGATTATTGGCATTGGAGCCTTGGGTACATTGGGGAGCTTTCCTCCATCGGCATATTTCTGCATAGTGCGTCGAAGTGTCCAATACTTTTCCGTAGGCAGTCCCCACTCGTTGATTGGCGCATCATAGTCGTAGGATGTTACGTCTGGGGCAAATCCTGGACTGTTGGCTCCAGCCCAATGACCGAATGACGTACCGCCATGAGTCATATACAACGAAAAGCTGATGCCCTTGGAAAGCATCTCGTCGATACCAGCCACCATGTCGTCGGCAGGACGGGTCTCATGACGTGCGCCCCACTTGTCAAACCATCCGCTCCAGAACTCGGAGCACATCAGCGGCGACTCTGGACGCAACTCCTTGAGGCGGCGAAACTGATTGTCGATATTCGCACCTGTCCCGAAGTTCATTGTCCAGATGAGATCGTCGAGACCGTTGCGGGTGAAGTTGCTCGACCAGTCGCACTGGAAGAGTGTGACCTTGTCGAATCCCGACTCACACACGATGTCGCGTATTTCCGACACGTATGGCTTGTCCTCGCCGTAAGAGCCGTATTCATTCTCCACCTGTACCATTATTATCGGTCCGCCATTGTCAATAGTGAGCGGAGCAAGCTGCTTACCCACCTCCTTCTCAAACAGCCGCACACGCTCCATGAAATACGGGTCGCGCTCGCGCAGGCGGATATCCTTCTTCTTCAAAAGCCACCATGGCAGTCCGCCCATCTCCCACTCGGCACACACATAGGGGCCGGGGCGCACGATGACATACATCCCGTTCTTCTGCGCCAGGCGGCAGAACTCAGCTACATCGTTCTGGCCCGTGAAGTCATACACGCCCTCCTTTTGTTCGTGTATATTCCAGAAGACATACAGGCAGAGTGTGTTCATGCCCAGGGCCTTGCACATCTTGATGCGATGCTCCCAATAAGGGCGAGGAATGCGAGGATAGTGAACCTCGGCAGCCTTCACCACAAAAGGTTTGTCATTAAGCAAGAATGTGTTCTTGCCTATAGCGAAAGTCTCCCTCTCAGCCGCCATCGCCTTATCAGGCAAGACGCAAGCCAAGAGTAATATCATAAGAATCGATTCAATTATCTGTTTCATACATTTATATTATTTAAGTAGTATGCAAAGTTACAGACCACAAAAGTACATAAATAATTGCAGACTTTCGCATAAATCAACGAAAATCTGCAATTAAATGATTAAAAACGGATGATTTATCCTGTTTTTGATTCAAAATGCCAATTATTCCACTAATTATTGTCCTTCGACAATCATTGACTTTTATGCCATAATGCCGTCGGCGGAAGGATAGAAGATTCCGGCGTAGCCGCCTCCGTTACCATTTTTACCTGTACCGGGTTCATTGCTGCCAGCCAATATGCGGGTTGGCATAATGTCATACTGCTTCATTAATGGGGTTTCATACTTTTTTTTCTTCATTGTATTTTCGTTCTTAAATGTTAGTACTCTTCATTTTTATTCCACTACCACCTTCTTGCCATTCACTATGTACAAGCCCCTTGACAGAGTGCCTTTTACGGCACGGCCGTCGATGGTGAAGGTGCCCTCTGCGGCTGACTTCTTCAGCACAACAGGCATCACATTGAGGATGCCGGTGGTGTTGTCGTCGTCGTCGAAGATGCCGATAGACATGAGGATGGGGGCAGCCTGATTGCTCTTGTTGGTGATGTTGAGATACATGCGGTAGGCGGGGAAGTTGGTGTCGGCGCGCCGGTTGCCGAACGAGCCGTCGGTATTGAATGTGTAGTAGGTCTCGTCGAAGTCGGTGCGGGCGTCGAGGGTGCCGCTGCATGTCACGTTGACATCGGGGCATTGGGTCATCAGTCCCGACTTGCCGTCCCAGTCAACCACGGTGAGCGGTGTTGTGGCTGGCGTTGTGGTCATGCGGCATAACACGTTGTTCTGCAGCTTCACGTCGGTGTCTTTGGTCTTCACGAAGAACGGGGTGCCGGCAGGAATGCTTTCGCCTTCGGGGTTGAGCAGCATCAGGATATACATGTCGGTGGAGGTGTTGTGGATGATGTTGCCTTGCGCAACATATACCTGCTCAAACTTTTTCTGGGCATTGGTCACAGGGAGGTCGAAGGGCAGGCACATCGTGGCGTACTGGCCTGCTTCGCTGAATGTGCGGCTGTAGGTGATGTCGCCTGGCAAATAGCAAGTTTTGTCGCTTGATGTCAATGTGGTATTGTCGCCATCCACGATATTCACCTTACCTCTATTTACAAACACCTTGTCGGCATATTCTCCGGCATTAGAGTGTATTGCGTTATATCTCTCCTCAGGCACCAAGATACAGCTTATCTCTTGTTCACTGAATGCATCTTCCCTGATTGAACTGACGGGAAGGCCGTAAATATTATCAATTATGTTCACTATACCGTCTTCAAACGAAGCACCAACCTCTGTTCCTATCACTTCAAATTCCGCTGCGTTGCTTCTTACAGCATATTTGACGTCGTTGATTGTTTGGGCCTGATTGTCGGAAAGGGCTTCAAAATTAGCGTTGATGCCTTTAGTTTTATATTCTTCCACTAATGATGGTAAAACGTAAATAGTAGAAATATTTCCCTCCGAACATGGATTATTATCTATCGATATTATGGAGGAATTATATAACTCTATGATAGTTTCATTACAATTATAAAATGCCCCTTGATTAATTTTCTGTATAGTTCCTGAGATTTTTATTCCAGCAATACAATCAGAAAATGTAGATAGACCAATATTGACATTGTTTACTTCCAAGGAGATATTTCCTCCTTTTATATTATAAAAGTTAATCTCATCAATAATCGTGATACCACGTAGATTAGCATTCACTTGAAAATTCTCGTGATTATTTACATTATAAAAAGCATTATTTAAAATATATTTAACATTACCATACAAATTCACAGTGCCATTAAAACTTTTGAATGCACTAGAACCTATTGTCTCACACTCGAGATTGTTGAATGTCAAATTCAACCCTCCATTGCCACACTCCCAAAAAGCGCCTTCTCCAATATTTGTTACATTATTAAATACTATATTACCTGTAAGAGCAGAGCATCCCGAAAAAGCTTTATACCCTATTTTTGTAATATTCTCGCCGCCAATGATTGACGTGAGAGAAGATTTTCCTACAAAAGCGTGATCACCGATTTTGGTAACTTTATATTCCTGACCACCGTATGTCACGCTGGCGGGAATGTTCAGCACTGAAATATCTTCGGAAGTAGCGCCAAGAAGAGTAGCTGTATTGTCGCTATACAGCTTGTAGTTTAGCCCAGTGCCATCTGTCACCGACTCCTGTACCACATTCTGTGCCCATCCAGGCAATGCCGTGAGCAGGAATGCAAATATAACCAACAGATAAGTTCTGCACTTTTCACCAATCCCCACTAACACTCTAAGGTTAAGGAAGTTACTAACATGGTTTTTTGTTGTCGATTTCATAATTAATTTATTATATTTTTAAGTCCATATATTATTCATCTGCAAATATACATAATTATTATTTATATGCCTCTAAAATATCACGTTTTTTGTATTTATACTTTACACACGAATTTTGAAACTCTCGATTTTGCAAGTGTGCAGCTTTGTTTCTCTGTCGTAATTGATTCCCACGAGTAGTATGTCGCCGGTGTATTCTGCAATCTTTGCGGGATATTGCTTGCGCTTTATCTGGTCGATGGCAGTGTCGGCCGTGTTGTTGAATTTGAGTTCGATGACGAGGGCTGGCTTGCTGACGTTGCGACGCGGAATCATCACAAGGTCGGCATATCCCTTGCCAGTGGCATACTCGCGATGGATGACGTATTCATTTCTTGCCCATATATATGCTACTGTGAGCACACAAGCCAAGGAGTTCTCATCGTTGTAGGCGAGGATGCTCGTGTTTTCGTCGTGGGCAAGGTCGATGGCTTGTGCCACTGCATTCTCGTTGCCCGCGATGGTGGCGTCGAGAAGGTTGCGCGAAGCGGTTATTGCATCTGCAAGTCTTTTCCAGGAGGTGTCTTCCACTGCATTCAAGAGTTCGTCGGTTACCTCCTTGTTGGGCACGTAGCACTGCTGTTTTTCATCGTCGTATGCCAAGTAACCAAGGTGTATGAGCACTGTGAGAACATCGTTCTTACTCCTGACAATGTTCATGTCGTTCTGAAATTTTGAGGTGTTGACATACACGCGTTCTCCCGCCAGCATACGGATGATGTCGTCCTTGAGCCCGTCGAAGTTCATCTGTATATATGTGATGACCGAGTCGTAGGCTCCCGTTGTAGTCCAGTAGCTTCGGCATGAACCACGTTGCAGGGCTTTCATCACGGAATAAGGGTTGTAGATGGATTTCTCCCTGCCGATGTTATATCCGTCGTACCACATCTTAAGGTTGTCCATAGATGCGTTGTATCTCTCTGCCAGCATCTTAACCTCGTCTTCAGTAAATCCATAGCAAGCGGCAAGGAAAGCCGGGTCGATCATTGAATACTCGCAGAAATTGTTCAGCGCCGATTCGGTGTTGTATTTCTTTATGGGCAGGATGCCAGTGAGATATGCCCCGGCGAATACCTCGTCGGAATCCTGTGTCTTGAACAGACGGCGGAGTAGCATGACATATTCATCGAGTATGGTGGGTGTGACAGTATCAGGGTCTCCCTTCATCTTCTGTCGCTCGGGGAACTCGCGGCAGATGGCGTCCCACTCGTCGATGATAAAGAAGAATTTTTCTCCTGTGGCTTGGTGGATGGAGGAAAGAACATCCATAAGGTCGGAATTGTCTTTGTATTTTACATCGGGAAAAACCTCTTTAAGTTCATTTATTATCTCTTCCTGGATAACTCTCACGATGTTTTTCCTGACTTCCGGCCGTGCTGTGAATGATGTCACGTCGAGATAGAGCACGTTGTATTTGTTGAGATATGTCTCGAATGTCTTGTCCTGCTCGGCCTTTAATCCGCGAAACAGTTCGCGCGAGTCACACGACTTGTCGTAATAGGCACAAAGCATCTTTGCCGCCATCGACTTGCCAAATCGACGGCAGCGGGTGACACAACTGTACCGGCTCTCGGAGTTTAGATTAGCATTTATCAGCGGTATCAACGATGTCTTGTCAACATATTCGTGAGACACGATGTCTCTGAAAGCTTTATTACCTTTGTTTATATATGTACCCATGTTTTTCTGACTGTTGCAGGAGTGATATGCCCACAATTCGGAAGCAAAGATAGTGCAAAAAATCGATTTAGCGAAGAAAAAGAGAATAAATTATCTTTTTTGAGCGTAAGATTTTTATTTAAATCGAAGACAAAACAAAATAAAAGTCCAAAAACTTTTATTTTTTTTGTTGAGATGCAGCCTATCTTATCTAAAGATAGTGCAAAAAATCGATTTAGCGAAGAAAAAGAGAATAAATTATCTTTTTTGAGCGTAAGATTTTTATTTAAATCGATGAAAAAACACAATTTGCAAAGATAAGGATTGATAAGCATTAAAAACTAATTATTGCGAGAAGCAGTTTAGATTGCAAAAAAGCATGTTTTTGTACTTTTTTTCTTCTTTTCTTCTTCTTTTTCAAGAAAATCATATAATTTTGCAACCGCATTTGGTTCTCCCCCTCAGAGATGATATTTCTGAGGCTACGGAGCTAAGATGGGAACGCAGTGAGAATCTGCGACATTACCCGATGCTGTAAGTCCTTTTTTGAAACCGACCAATAATGTCACTGGATAGCAAAACACCAGAGTTTTGCAGATGTCCGGGAAGACCGTGTCGTTGAGGATAAGTCAGAAGACCTGCCATTTGCCAGTAGTAACATGTGTCTGCGGGATTACGGACACGCAAATAACTGAAAACATGAATAATTTTACAATTACGAAAAGAGACGGCTCAAAGGCTGTCTTCTCCTTGGACAAGATTATGAGCGCAATAGCAAAAGCGTTCGAAAGTGTAAACCAACCTGCTGACCTCGGCACAATCTCGAAGATTCTTTGCCAGCTGAAGATGCATGACGACATCACGGTGGAAGACATCCAAAACCAAGTGGAAGTGGCACTCATGAAAGAGGGGCACTACGCTGTGGCCAAGTCATTTATGCTCTATCGTCAGGCACATACCGAGGATCGCGAGACACTCTCCAAGTTGCAGTTCCTCTCCGACTACTGCGAATCTGTCAACGCTGCCACCGGTTCTAAATACGACGCCAATGCCAACGTAGAGCATAAGAACATAGCCACCCTAATAGGAGAACTGCCAAAGTCAAACTTCATCCGCCTCAACCGCCGCCTGCTCACTGACCGCATCAAGCGAATGTATGGCAAGGATTTGGCCAACGAGTATATTGATAAACTCACTCACCACTTCATATACAAGAACGACGAGACAAGTCTTGCCAACTACTGTGCCAGCATCACCATGTATCCATGGCTCATCGGAGGCACCATAGCCATAGGAGGCAACTCTACAGCTCCCTCTAATCTAAAGAGTTTCTGCGGCGGCTTTGTCAACATGGTCTTCATGGTGTCAAGTATGCTTTCTGGAGCCTGCGCCACACCTGAGTTCCTCATGTATATGAACTATTTCATAGGCTTAGAGTATGGAAAAGACTATTGGCAGCATGCTGACGAGCAGGTTGACCTCAGCCTTAAGAAGCGCACACTCGATAAGGTTATCACCGACTACTTCGAGCAGATTGTATATTCACTCAACCAACCAACAGGTGCGCGCAACTACCAGGCAGTCTTCTGGAACATAGCCTACTACGACCGCTACTACTTCGAGAGCATCTTTGGCGACTTCTACTTCCCCGACGGTTCAAAGCCCGATTGGGAAGGACTGTCATGGCTACAGAAACGCTTTATGAAATGGTTCAACAAAGAGCGCACACGCACCATGCTCACCTTCCCGGTAGAGACAATGGCACTGCTCACCACTCCCGAAGGCGAGCCTATGGACGAGGAGTGGGGCGACTTCACAGCCGAGATGTATTCAGAAGGCCACTCCTTCTTCACATACATGAGCGACAACGCCGACTCCCTCTCGTCATGCTGCCGCCTGCGCAACGAGATAACAGACAACGGATTCAGCTACACACTCGGAGCCGGAGGTGTGTCAACAGGATCGAAGAGCGTGCTGACCATCAACCTCAACCGATGCATCCAGTATGCCGTAAACAACAACATAGACTACCATGAGTATCTTGAGCAAATGGTAGATCTCTGTCACAAAGTGCAGCTCGCATACAACGAGAACCTCAAGGATCTTCAGTCGCACGGCATGCTCCCACTCTTCGACGCCGGCTACATCAACATCTCCCGACAGTACCTCACCATAGGCATCAACGGACTGGTAGAAGCAGCAGAGTTCATGGGACTCAAGATAACTCCAAACGATGACTACAAGAACTTCGTCCAGGGTATCCTCGGCATCATAGAGAAATACAACAAGAAATACCGCACGAAGGAAGTGATGTTCAACTGCGAAATGATTCCAGCCGAGAACGTAGGCGTGAAGCACGCCAAGTGGGACCGCGAAGACGGCTACTTCGTTCCACGCGACTGCTACAACTCATACTTCTACATCGTCGAGGAAGATTCACTCACTGTCATCGACAAGTTCAAGCTCCATGGCGCCCCATACATCGAGCACCTCACTGGCGGCTCAGCTCTCCACATGAACCTCGAAGAGCATCTGAGCAAGCAACAGTATGCACAGCTTCTCCGTGTGGCAGCCAAGGAAGGATGCAACTACTTCACGTTCAACATCCCCAACACCGTCTGCAACGACTGTGGACACATCGACAAGCGTTATCTCAAGGAGTGCCCGCACTGCCACTCCAAGAATATAGACTATATGACACGCATCATCGGCTACCTCAAGCGCGTGAGCAACTTCTCAAAGCCACGTCAGGAAGAGGCATCAAGACGTTACTACGCTCAGGGAAAAATGTAAAAGCATGAAATACGTCAACTCCTCAATAGTTTTTCAAGAAATACCTGACGAGGTGACCCTCGCCATCAACATATCCAACTGTCCTTGCCGCTGTCCCGGTTGCCACAGCCCTTACCTTTGGACTGACACGGGCAGCGCGCTCACGACAGACACCATCGACAGCTTCATGGAGGAGTATGGCAGCGACATCACATGCATAGCATTCATGGGAGGCGATGCCGAGCCGGAAACAATAGACATGCATTCAGCATACATCCACCAGACGTACCCCACCATGAAGACGGCATGGTATAGCGGACGCGCACAGCTCTCCCCTCTCGTCAATCCATCCAATCTCGACTACTACAAGCTCGGGCCTTACCTCCGTCACCTCGGTCCTCTCAACTCACCCACCACCAACCAGCGTCTCTATCGCAAGAAAGCAGACGATACTTGGGAGGACATAACCCGACGACTGCAGAAATCAGTTGTAACTACATAATGAAGTTAAAGACAATAGTATTTTAGCTCCCGTCAAGGAGTTTATGAGGCCAGAACATACGTCTTTTTTCGCTTTGCTCAAGCCGTGAAGATGGGTTTGTGTATGTTGACAAGACGGCATTAGTGTATGACCTTGTCACGATGGGGAAAATCTATTTCCTCAGCCCCCGAGTTTGTTGATTATAAGGCAACAAAGCAAAGGCCTTTGCCCATGCTTTATCAGAGCGGTTATCTGACCATCAAGGGGTACAACCAGCGCAGAAATACTTATCTGCTCGATTTCCCCAATGAGGAAGTGAGAAGCGGAATGGCATCGGCTCTCGCTGCTGATTATTTCGGAAATAAAAGCCGATCATCGACATGGCTTGACAACGTTAGTGACTCGTTGGAGGCAGGCGACCTCAAAAAGTTCAAACTTCAACTTACTGCCTTCCTCGCCAACATCTCCTATCGCTTCCAGCGCAAGCAGGACGCTATGGAGTGCGAACGTCACTTCCAATACACCTTCTATCTCATCATGTGCTTGCTTGGCAGATATAACACATATATTGAGAAGGAGACGAGCCAAGGGCGCATTGACTGCATACTCGAGTGTCCCGATTATGTATATATCTTCGAGTTCAAACTCAACTCTACTGCTGAAGTAGCATTGAAGCAGATAGAGGAAAAAGGCTATGCCCTTCCTTACGCAGCTGACCCACGCAAGATATATAAGGTAGGCATAAGTTTCTCGTCAGAGACAGGCACTGTCAATGATTTTGGATATAGTTATATGACAAATAACCGGGATTATACCCATATTTCTTCAAAAAACAGTTAAAATATAGTTAAAAAACCATTCTTCTATCACTACTATCACGCCTTCTATCACTATTTAACTATCAGATAATAAGAATGTTTGTCTCATTAGTGATAGAAGTGATAGAAGAAAATTAAAATTTATAGAGTGCGCACGTGCGTACGCGCGCGTAGTACAAAGACACGAAGAGACAATGATTATGGGTACCTCTTAATAGTTACCCCAATGAGTCGGTGTCTGATAAATAGTAATAAAAGTATAAGGATAACTGGACTAAAACTGACATGATAGTCATATTTAATGTATCTTTGTACCGTATTGGTTTTATGTTCCGCACTGCGGAACGTACGTTCACCACTGTGGAATGTGTGTTCCGCACTGCGGAATATACGTTCACCACTGCGGAACATAAAACAGAAGCGTATCCTTAGTAAATCTCTAAGGGCTATCCGATATAATATAGACAGTAGATAATAAAAACAATTACAACAATAGTGAGTTAACTTACAATAATAGGTATGATTTGACGTGGAGGATAAAGTAGGTTCATCCGACATTTCGAGTGATGACATATAAAAACACTCTTAATCTCATAAACTCTGTGGTTAAAAAATCACTTCCGAAACTTAAGTTAATTATTATTAAATATTAACTATAAACGTCTCATATCTCGAATATTTTCGTAAATTTGCAAAGCAATAAACCATTAGGAAACTGAGGGTTAATAGGTGACTAAAAAGAATAAACGGTTATCTGATTTTAAGAATTAATCAATTAATACATATTATTATGAGAAAAAACATCTTTGTGCTATTACTCAGCATCTTAGCATTCCAGATTTGCTTAGCGGCTCCGCGTAGCTACAAACAGGCAAGGGCTATAGCCTTACAGAAGGCGGCGGCACTCGGTGTTGTCAATCCAAAAGCCTCACTCAGCAAACAATCGCCTGGCGGTGCAGAGGAGACCGATGGCAAGGCTTTCTACCTTTTCAACAATGGTGGGAACAAGGGATTTGTCATTGTTTCTGGCGACGACCGGCTTCCCGAAGTGATTGGCTATGCCACAAGCGGAACAATGGCAGAGGACAACATGCCAATACAGCTGAAATCGCTGCTCGATACCTTCGAGAAGCAATATGGGGAGATGGCTGGCGACGACACAAGATTAGAGAGTGCAATGGCAGAACGCATGGCTCTCGCTGAATCTTCGGCGGCAGCAAAAGTCAGCGTCAGTCCGCTGCTCGGAGATATCATGTGGGATCAATCTGAACCGTTCTACAACATGTGTCCTATATCAGAAGGCAGGCATTGCGCCACTGGTTGTGTTGCCACGGCAATGGCCCAGGTGATAAGATACTACAGATATCCAACACAGTTGAAGAATAATATTCCGTCATATACAAGTAAAAGTGGTTTTACTTCATCGGAAATAACAGCATCATCAACAACGTATGATTATAATAAAATGCTGGGGCAATATGTAAGTGGAAATTATTCTGACGAACAAGCCTCTGCAGTAGCAACACTTATGCTTCACTGTGGTTGTGCTGTTCAGATGGAATATGGCGTTGCTGGATCATATGCCATCACAAGTAGTACCTCACATGTGCTTGGAGCGTATTTCGCTTACGACAAATCCACTCTTGCTTTCGTGGACAGGTGTGATTACTCGTTGGAGGAATGGTGTAGTATTATTGACCACGAACTTTCGAACAACCGCCCGATAATTTATGATGGTCGCACGCTGAGCGGTGCAGGTCACGCTTTTGTTTGCGACGGAGCCAATGGCGATGGTTTCTACCACATCAACTGGGGATGGAGTGGATCTGGGAACGGATATTTCGACATCTCACTCCTTAACCCATTTGATGCCGAAAGCACAACAGGTGCTGGAGGATATAATATAGGTATGGGAATGACGATAGGTATAAAGCCATCTACCCAAACAGGAACTGCACCAATAGCTAAAGCTAAGGGCTTAGATGCCTATGTAAAAAGTGTTGATATGGAAAACCGTACTGTAAACGTAGATGTTTATAATATGTCATATAATGATTTTACAGGTTGGGTGGCTTTGGCTGTAAAGGAAGGTACAGGCCACAAACTGATTTCAGGCAAAACTACCTCTTTTAAACTTTCTGCCCAATCTATTAATGGAGTTTATAATTTTAATAGTTCTTCACTGACATTCAACCATAGTTTTCCTGTGGGCACAACAAAGGTATATATGGTATATGGAAGTGGGGAAACAGTGATTGATGAATGTGGTGGCAAATATGGAAAACCGCACTTCTATGTCACGTCAGATGGAACAACTACAACATCATCACTCACAGGCTATTCGTTGTCTGCTACACTGTCTTCCGATAAAACTATTTATAATGGAATAAACAACGGCCTGACCCTAAAAGTGACAAATAGCGGAGTGGAGGAATACCTTAACAATGCGAAAGTATATATATCAAGTACAGATACAAAGCCAGATGAGGCTTCGATCACTTTGTATTTGGCAGTGCCTGCAAATGGAGGAACCACAACTCGCGTCCTGACTGTTAACCCATCAGAGCAAGGATACTTGTATGTTTGGGTTGACGATGGCAATGGTAATTCTTTGATTACCGCGCAGAAATTCACTGTTGAAGCAAACTCAGATCCAGTACTTACTCTCGTCGCCGTAGAGTCTAACGCCACTGCCGACAGATACGAGACAAACAATGCATTTATAAAAATTGGTAGTGCAAAATATCGTGTCAAAGCACCAAAGACATTCGATGAATCTGCAACATTTACGTTCAAAATGGAAAACACCGGTGGAGCAACAAATTGCAGTGTGCTAATGCAATTAGAAGGTTTTGACGGGGAAGGACAAATAGTTCAAAAAATGGTAACTGAACGGATAGAAAAGAATGAGACAAAGACATTTACCATAACGGCAACCCCTAAGGAGGTTGGAAGTAGATATATAATATGTGTTTTCTGTATTTTAGACGGTAAATTATATACTTCTCCGACATGTTCTGAGTCTTTGAAGGAATTATCAGTCTTATCAATAGATCCTGAAGGAGTAATAATCACGCATGACAAGAACTACTCCGCAGTATATGTTCCCAAAACAACCTCACACGCCACCAACCTCGGCAACAACTCCACATATTGGGCAACATACAGCAACCAGACAGCAGACACTGAGCTTGGTGTGGAGACAGGAAGGGAGCTGACACTATACAACGTGACGGTGAGCAACGGACAGATGGCACTGACCCCACGCACCGGCGACTATGCCTATAAAGTGGCTAAGGGCGAGGCGGTTCTAATGAAGACCGACGGAGAAAATGTTAAGGTGGAAGAGATTGGCACTGAAAACGGCTTGGCTATACAAGGCAGTAACGACCTTAAAGCCACACCTGCCGAGAATACGTCAATTCAGGCTACAGATGGTAAGATATTCTACCGACTTACCTACAGCAACATGAACTCTAAGAAGGACCTCGGCTTCTATAAGGCTGTAGCCACAGTAGGTGGCACAAAACATACCGACGGATCGTGGATAAACGCCACGCCAAACAAGGGCTACTTAGACATTAGCAAAACAGCCGCAACAGGTGTCAACGCATCGTCACCGACAAGAGGTTTCATCTTTGACGGCGACGACAACACCACTGCCATCGACGACATAAGCGTGACAGACGGCGACATGGGCGGCGACAACGGCAACGAGCCTCTCTTCAACCTGCAAGGCCAGAAGGTGAAGAATGTAGGCAAGGGTGTATATGTAAAGAAAAACAAGAAAGTAATCATCAAGTAATAACTTTATATCTATACTACTATAGGACACGAAAAAAAGGTTGCGCATGATGCGCAACCTTTTTTGGCTCATATATTACACCTCGGTCATTCAACGAGCGTAAACTTCAGACGCTGTATGTCGCGGCTGTTGCCGCCTACCATCGCCTCAAAGTCGCCTGACTCTGCCACATACTGCAAGTCGCTGTTGTAGAACTTGAGCATATCGACATCAATTGTGAAATTGACATCGCGGCTCTCACCCGCCTTCAGCAATATTCGTTCAAAGCCCTTCAACTCCTTGACGGGGCGGCTTATTGTGGCTGCCACGTCGCGGATATAAAGCTGAACAACCTCGTCGGCGTCATACTTGCCAGTGTTCTTTACGTTGACAGTGAGAGTGAGCTTGCCATTTGCGTTCATCGTCGTGCCGCTCAAGCGTGGCTTGCCATATTCAAAGGTGGTGTAGCTCAATCCATAGCCGAAAGGATAGAGAGGATCGTTGCGCACGTCGATATAATTGCTCTGAAACTTACGATATTCCCCTGTTCCTTCAGGCACAGGACGACCAGTGTTGAGATGGTTGTAATAGATAGGTATTTGGCCGAGAACCTTTGGCATGGTCATGGTGAGATGACCAGAAGGCGACTTGTCGCCGAAGAGCACGTCGCAGATGGCGTCTCCAGTCTCAGAACCGCCAAACCACACATTGAGTATTGCCGGCACATTCTCTGCCTCCCACGACATGATGGTGGGACGGCCGGAGAAGTTGAGCAGGACGACGGGTTTGCCCGTTGCCACAAGAGCCTTCAGGAGTGACATCTGCACGCAAGGCAAGGAAAGGTCGGCTCGCGAGGAGCTCTCGCCACTCATCTCAGCCATCTCGCCCATGGCGCACACTATCACGTCTGCCTCAGCGGCTATGCGCAGAGCCTCGGCCTTAGCCTCAGCGTCATCCACACGAGAGATGGGACGACCGAAGGTGGCTCCTTCCTGTATCTTCTCGTCTGCATAGATATTGCATCCCTGGGCATAGAGCACCTGTGCCTTGTCGCCCACATAACGCTCCATAGCTTCCTTCAATGTGGAATATAGTTCGGGAGTGTCGCCAGTTGACCAGCATCCCACCATATTCGAGCGGTTGTCGGCAAGAGGGCCGATAAGAGCAATCTTACCTTGTTTCTTCAGAGGAAGGAGGTCTTCATTTTTAAGTAGCACAAACGTCTCTGCAGCCATGTCCCTTGCTGCCTTTCGATGCTCTTCGGTATAGAGGTCGGTCTTCAGGCGCTTTGGTTCGCAGAAGCGATAGGGGTCGTCGAAGAGTCCGAGTTTGTACTTGGCTTCGAGCACACGACGGCATGCGGTGTCGATGTCGGCCTGTGATATGCGTCCCGACTGCAGCAGTCCTGACAGTTGGGCGATGAAGGCATTTGAGCACATGTCCATATCTGTTCCTGCCTTCAAGGCACGCTCGGAGGTGACAGACTGGTCGCCGATGCCATGCACCACAGCCTCGTTGATCGAGCCATAGTCGGTGACAACGAATCCGTCGTATTTCCAGTCGTTGCGCAGAAGGTCGGTGAGCAACCATCGGTTACATGTGGCGGGAATGCCATCAACCACATTGAACGACGACATAAACGAACCCGCTCCTGCCTTGGCGGCAGCCTTATATGGCTCAAGATACTGATTATACATCCTCACTCGACTCATATCCACCGTGTTGTAGTCACGACCAGCCTCGGCGGCTCCATACAATGCGAAATGTTTTACGCATGCCATGGCGTTCTCCTTGCCATAGTTGCCCTGATACCCCCTGACAAGAGCCTCGCCAATGCGGCAACCGAGGAACGGATCCTCGCCGGCTCCTTCAGCCACTCGTCCCCAACGAGGGTCGATGGCAATATCCACCATAGGGCTATACACCCAGTTGATGCCCTGTGCCGTAGCTTCTTTGGCGGCAATACGCGCTCCGTTCTCTATGGCCTCGAGGTCCCACGAGCAAGACTGTGCCAATGGTATGGGGAACACGGTCTGGTTGCCATGGATTACATCCTGGCCGATGAGGAGCGGAATGCCCAAGCGACTTTTCTTTATAGCTATTTGCTGCAAGTCCTTGATTTTGTCCTGTCCCTTTACGTTGAGCACCGCACCGAGCTTACCCTCGGCAGTGAGCTGCGCCAACGGACTATTCATCACTGCACCAGTGGTGATGTCGCCACCAGGCAACAGGTTGAGCTGACCAATTTTCTCTTCGAGAGTCATCTTCGACATCAGTTCGTCGATAAACTCATTCATCGGTTTCTTTTGGCCGAATACCGACGTGACTGTCAGTATCGCCATAATGAACAATGCTGTTTTCTTCATATATTTATATATTTTGGATGGCTTTTATGACAAACGCCCACTGGTTGTCGGCAAGACGTTCGAGGGTGATGTTGCCTCCCATGGCTTGCATGAGTTTGCGACATAGTGGGAGTTCGAGATTGCTGCGGCCACTCTTGGCGGGATTGGTGCGGTTGTTGAACACGTCGAACAGGTCTTCTGTGTCTTTTTCAGTAAAGTTGGCGATGCATCCCACCTGTACAACCACCTCGTCCTGATTGCCCCAGAACTTCACGTCCACCTTGCCTTTCATCTTGTAATAGTCGGCATTGACGATGGCATAGCTCACTACCTGGGAGAAGCGCTTGGGGTCGGCCTTGACAAAATGGGTGTTGCCGTCGCCGTCAATAGTGAACTGTATGCCACTGACATTGCCCAGCGCCTCTCGGATATTCATTATTGCCGGCTCTACATCCACGTCGGTAAGTGAGAGGTTGAGGTCGTTCTCGCCAGCCTTGCCGAGGTCGATGATGTCATTGAAGATATTCAGCAGCATGCTCTTGTTCTGGTTGATGAAGGAGAGCAGTTCCTTGTTGTTGTCGTTCATGTTCGACGTGTCCAGCATGTCTATCGACATCTGTATGGCGTGGAGCGGCGAGCGCATCAGCTGGCCCATATTGGTAATGAAGTTCGACTTGCCCTTTTCATTCTCGCGCGAAACAAGAAGCAGCATCTTTGCCTGACGCTTGAGTTTGCGCTCGAAGAACGCTACCACACTGATTAGGATAACAATGGCTATCAGGGCACATACTCCTCCAAGAATGTATTTCTCATTACGCTCAAAGAAGCTTATGGGTTTGCCGTAATAGATGGCATTCTTGGGATAGAGATTCTCGGGGATGCCGTATTTCTTCAACGTCTGGTAGTTCAGGTATGTGTTGGCGTTGTCCAACTTCACCAAGGGCATATCCTTGGGTTGCACACCGTTCTCTATCTTCATAAGCACGTTGATGAGGGTGGATTGCAGTTCTTCGGAAGTAGCATATATACCGCCAGCAAGCACTCCATCGCGTATGCCCACATCAAAAAGACCGAACACCACATCATTGGTCAGCGAACTGGCTATATATCTCATGGCATTATCAGGATAAAGGGCACGGTTGGCGGAGTTCTTGCTCTGACTGAACCACGAGTCGAAGATAACCGCGGTATGCTTCGGAAGTGTGGCCAAGCGGGTTTTCAGTTGGGCTGTGGTGAGATCTCTGTTGTTGAGGTCGATAAGGTCGAGACTCGGATATTTCTCGCTAACTATCCGTTTGATCTTTTCCCTCACCATGAATCCTATCTGCCATGTGTCGCTCACGAGGGCAAGGTGTCGGGTCTGCGGTTTCAGACTCAAAGCGAGTTCTATGGTGGGCTCAACAAAAAACGGATCGTTGATGAGTGTGGCATTTATTCCCTTGCGCGAGTCCGCCAATGAAATTTTCATGTCATCGGTAATCTCGCGGCAAGAACTGTAGTTAGAGGCACTGATGGTGTAGGTGCCGGAGAAAATGGCAACGCAGGGCACATTCTTCCATTCCTTAGACATATATGTACGATACATTATCCAGGCTTCCTCGCCAAGCAGCACCACGATATTCTTCTTGTTGGCATCGTGTTCGGCCATCAGCCGCTCAGCCTCATGGTGCATGAAACTGCTGTCACGATTGGCTACGAGGTCGAGATAATCCACCTCGACATTCCATTTTCGGTCAACCGAAAAGTGTGAAACAATAGAACTTTCAAGAACTCCGGCCCAGCCGTATCCTTGAAAATACGAACTGAGCACGAGCACCTTATTTTCTTGTCTAACAGATGTCTTCCCGCCGTCGGCCGCCAAAACATTCAATTTGGCCATAACGGCAATGATAATCAATAACAATAGTTTTTTCATGATGTATTTCTTTTGGCAGCAAAAGTACTAATAATTATTTATAATCAAAGCAACAAAAGGTTAAAAAAAGTTACACCATGCCATTTGGCCGATTTCGCATCGTTTGATATAACAACAAAACAGTTGTCTCTTGCTCAACGATGCATTATTCCTTGGCTAAATCAAGCAGATAACGGCAGAACATTTCCGGAAAGAAGTGCACGAAATCTGACTAAAACCCAAAAGGAAGTGAGCTTCAGCCGGATTTCGTGCACAAAAAGAGGAAATACTTGCAATAGGTGAGTTAGTATGATATTACAAGAGTATTGTCGGCCGACGGAGAATCCACATACAGGCCGGCATAGAGATTCTTGACCATGAGAAGCAACTGGGCCGACGCGGTGTCGCCGGTCATAGATGTCAAGTCAGCATAGCCCTGCAATATGGAGCATACTTCCTGAACCTTCTCCGTCATCGTCTCATCGCCCTGACGATGGACTAAATACGCATCGGCAAGAGCATCGAGCAGGAGATAGCTGCCATCGTGAGATACAGGCAGCGTGGTGAGCATCTGCATTGTTGCCTCAAGTTTCTCACCGGCATAGCCCATTTTTCTTAGGTTTGACTCGATGAGCTGCATGAAGTTTCGGCGTATTCCCCAAAAACTATTCTCAAGTAGTGTCTCAAACAACTTCGTACCGTCAGCCAGTTGATCAATCACCTGCGACTCTAAACTCATGGTGCGCTTCTCAGTGTCGATGTCTATATACCTCAACGGACAAAGCGTAACGAGACTTCCTGTCTGTATGTCATAGAACGGCTTGCCGTCCTCTTCCACACTGGCAATGTCCTGCGCATGGTTGTGACCAGTCAGTACTATGTGCATACCCGCAGTAGCCAACTCACGCCTTGCCTCCTTGTAGTTGTCGGCAAGGAATTCGGACAAAAATACAGTCTGGATGTTTGGAATGTGCTCTACAAGTCCGTGATGGAGCACTCCCACAGGCGTTCTGCCCTCGGCAATGGCCTTGGCGCACTGCTCCTTAGCCCATGCCATGGTTGAAGGCTTCAGCGTGCCGGCAGTCTCCTGGTGCGGGTCGGCCTTTGAGTCGTTGTAGATGTTTGAGTCGAGCATAATAAGCCTGATGTCTTTCCCCATATCCACAGAATACGACAGTCCCTCCGTTTCCTGAGAAATGGCTTCCGCATAGCCAAAGTCATGATAGATACGCTTGAAGTCGGCACTTGTGGCGGTTTCTATCGGGAACTCTCCCTCTGCGGTGAACTCCTTGGCATCGGCATTAGAGATGTCGTGATTGCCGTTTATCACAAACACATTTGCCCCGGCCTCTTCCATCTTCCTGAAAAACGAGGCGGCAAACTCGTGGTTTATCACCTCGCCATCCTTTGTCAGGTCGCCCGGCACTATCACATACTTCACGTTCTGACTCTTCACTTTCTGCACAAGTGCCTCCATGGAAGCCGCACAATAGGCATAGTTCTTGTCCTCCAACAGAAGGCGCTTCTCCCAAGCCTCGCCCTCGTGGCTTATTCTGTCCATGTCGAAGAGGTGGATGTCTGAAATCACCATCACCTTATAACTGCCCGGCTGCTGAGGCATCGCCGGGTTATCAGAATTCACAACACAACTTGAAAGTGTTGTCAATAGTCCTAATGAAAGTCCACAAAAGACTCTTCTAACTGCTTTATCCATATTTTTATATATTTATTTACTTTTTGTATTACTCTCCGTCTCCAGTAGCAGGGTCGCCACTAACGGGAGTATCGGTATAGCCGCCGGTGATGTCGGCATTGAAGCCCCAGTCAATTGTGGCTGACGACATGGATGAGCCGTCCCAGCGGAAGGCGGAGGAGGAGCTGATATTGGCGAGATATTTGGCTACGCCCTCACCCATGACAGAAGCACTGAGGGTGGTACGCTCCTTCTTGCCCGATGCCATAGAGGAGGCATACTGATCTTTCACGTCGTAGGAGATGCTCTCGGTGGTTTTGATCGAGTATTCTTTCTCGGTATCGATATCTGCCGACGACTTCACTCCGTATTTCAGTGCGAAGCCGAAAGACTTGTCGGCGGCAATGCTCACCTCCTTAGTCCATGGCGATGTCTGCACGGGTTCATTCTTCACTGTGCCGTCGGCTGAGACGTAATAGGCTGTCACGTCGGCCACCTTCAAGAGGTCGTCGCTTAGCGAGACCTGATACTTTGCCGTCACGGTTGTAGCTACCGACGGCTGCGGCACATCCGGTTCGTCGTCGCCACCGCACGCCCAGAGGGCAAGTGCGGTGAGAGACATTAATATATACTTCATTGATTTCATATCCTGCATGATGATTTTAATTTAGCCTAATTCTCCGCTGAAGTCGAGAGCATCACATGTATTTTCTGTATTTCTTTGTTCCGTGCCTGACACCAAGAGCATGCACGTATTATTGATTACATAACATTCCATTTGCGGCTTTACATACTTTTTCTTGTTATTCATACCTTATTTATTCATACCTTATTTATATTTAATTGTTGATAATTATCTTTTGTCCATTGATGATGTATATGCCGTCGGCGAGTCCCAACAGACTGCTGCCGAAGGGAACAGACTCGCGAACCAGGCGGCCGTCTATGCCATATACATCCACGAGGGTGTCGGGAGTCAGGGGATTCGGATTGTCGATGGGGTTGATGCCAGTGCCACCCAACAACTCGTCGTCAAACCATGCCGACAACATGGCGGGTTTTGTGGATGTGCCGTAGGTCATCAGCCTCAGCCATGCGCGCATCGGATTGACTGACGCTCCTTTCGTCACCCTCACAAACTGACCCGCACTCTCGGCTCCATTGCCTGCCGATGCGGCATAGCCGTAGATGTTGCCAGGGTCTTCTGTCCACACCTTTCGTTCCCAGGTGCCGTACAGGCCGTCGGCTGTTCCGCCGTTGTGTTCAGTGACGCAAACGTCGAGGTCTCCCTCTGCCACCAACTTGTCGGTGTTAGGCTTGAAGAGGTATGCCTTGCCTGCCTCGGTGCTGTTCACCCGCTTGAAATATACATTGCCCGTTTCACTCTCATATTCGTCAAACTCGTAGAACTTACCAAGGACATCGGCTGAAGTCTCGTCGATGGAGAATGGCAGATAGACGGTGGATTTCACGTCGGGCATAAAGACGCGGTTGATTTCTGCCTTCTGTGTAGTGAATGCGTAGGGCACTTCCACTGTCTGCTGGTCGTCGGTATAGTATGACTTTGCCTGCCACAGTCCGCTGGCTGATGTGTTCACAACGTTCTCGTCAAGGTCATCAGTGGCGGCGGCGAGGGGAACATAGACGAGCGTGCGCCTGTTCATTCCATAGAATGGCGATTTCTCGTCGCTGCGGTCGATGTTGCTTATCGGCATCGACTTGCAGTTCTGCCAGTCGATGTACCTCAGCGAGTCGCAACCGCTGTAGAGTGCCTTGCCAAGGGTAAGCACGCTGTCTGGCAGTGCGGCATAGCGCAGGCTCTTCATGTTGGCGAAGGTGCC
Organism: Prevotella sp. P5-92; assembly: GCF_002251245.1. GTDB lineage: Bacteria > Bacteroidota > Bacteroidia > Bacteroidales > Bacteroidaceae > Prevotella. The sequence continues at coordinate 27,988 of NZ_NPJG01000042.1, read as the reverse complement.
GTCGGCAATGCTCTTCACCCGATAACTCCTGCTCAAGGCACGGAGGTCCTTCACGTCGGCATCACCATGGAAGAGGTTGTCAAACGACTCCAGTCTTGCCAGATGCTCCTGAGTGGTATAGCCGCGGGGTGCGAGGATGCGCATCAGTCCGTGGTCGTCGTATGCCGGGATGACATTCTTCACATAGCGTTGCACCATAGCATTGTTGGCCAGAGCCAGATGGTTGTCGCGGGCGCAGAAGAGTGTGTCGAGCGTGAAGGTCTCGTTGAATGCCTCATCTTCAATAGTGAGCTTGTCAGACAATGTCGTCACGGTCTTCAGACGCGGGCAGTTGGTAAGCGACCAGAACCTGAGCCATGTCGGCTTTTCTCCAAGAACGACATTGGTCAAGCGGTCGCAATAGGAGAAGGCGTCGATGGACAGCTTGTCGATAGAGCGCGGCAGGATGATGGTCTTCAGTCGGTCGCAGTTCTGGAACTGGTTGCGCATCATTCGGAAGTTCTCCTGACGCTCGCCCTGCTCATTGACGAGATAGGCGTCGGAGAGGTCGATGTAATTCAGGGAGGCATTTGATGCACACACGTCGGGCATCAGCTTGGTACCCCAAATCTCCTCGGAGTCATAACTTGAACTTGAAACCGATATTTCCTTCTCAAAGTCACGCACCTGTCCTGCCATGGCAGCGAGCGTATTGAGGTCGTAGTGGTTGACGGGTCCGCTCACCTTCACTTTCTTGTGCTTCGACAGGTCGCCGCCTATCACCACCATCTTGTTGGACGAGAGAGACAGTCCGAGCGAGTCGGCAAGCACGCCCGCCTTGCTCATCACAATCTCGGTCATCTTTCCGTCGTTGGCGAAGGAGATGATATGGCGGGCCACCTTCTCCGGCCATGCCTTCACATAGTCGTCCACCTTCTCGCTGAGCACGCGGATGCGGTAGTCGGAAGGCAGGTCGTCGAAGACGTTCTCGCTCTCCAGTTGGGCCGGCTCCACGCCAAAGACGTTGATCTCGCGCAGCGACGTGCAGCCCTTGAATGCCGTATTGTCGAGATAGACCAGGTTTGTGGGCAGCGAGATGGTCTCCAACTGCTTGCAGTCGGCGAAACAGTAGTCGGCAAGCACGGTGTCCTGAATAGCTATGTAGAACTCGTCGAAGTTCTTGATGTTCGAGCCGCGAAACCAGTCCTTGGTGGATGTCACCGTGCCAAGGCGGTCGTAGCTGAAGGCATCGTGCATGGCAAGGATGCGGAACACCTCGTCGTCCTTATATGGCGAGAGCACCTCGCGGAACAGGCTCTCGCTCTTGGTGGCGAATTGGGCATTCACGCTCGAGGGGCAGTAGAGCGTTGTTACTTGGCAATCTTTAAGAACATTCTCATAGTCAAAATATTCCGATGACAGCGAGACAAGATTCTTTAGACGTGTGGCATAGAAGACTTGGGCACCCCACTTGTCCGATGGTTTCTTGACTATGACTGTCTCCAGTTTATCACAGTATGCGAAATCATAAGTACCTATATACGGTTTGTCCGCACTATTTCCGTCTTCGGGAAGAATGACCTTCTTTAGGGTATTGTTCTCTGCAAACGCCCCAAAACACGTAATATAAAAATAGTATTTCCCTTCAGCAAACGTATTGTTACGTGAAAGCCAATCTTTTGAATAGTATCGTTTGAACCTATCAGACAACACTTCTGAGTTGACACGAGTTTCAGACAGGTCGAGTTCTTCAAGTCCATAGTTGGCAAGCATACTGATGAGAGCCACATCATACACACCAATTGTTCCTACCACCTTGAGTCCTTTGATCTGTTTGAAACTGCCTTTCAGATTTTCAAGGCCGTAATATAAACATGTCAAAACTTTTCTATTAGCTGTTATCTCCCACATTTCAGGCGTGAACTCCAGTCCCAACTTCTTGTCAAGCACGTCGGTCTCGTCGTTGGTATATACGGTGATGTATTCACCCTTCTCGTCGTATGCCTGGATATGCTCGCAGTATTGGCTCCACGCCTGCAGATAAGCATCCAGGTTTTCTTTCGGAACATAGATGACATAGTTGGCAAAGTTGCTTGCAAAAGCCTCCTCACCCAATTCGGCAGGCACGGGGTTGCCCACATAGAATCGCTGCACACCGCTCTCCTTGAATGCCCTCGCACCAATATGACAAACGGTGTCGGGCAAGGTGATGGAGGCAAGATTAGCGCATCCCATGAATGCCTCATCGCCTATCTCGGTGATGGATGCCGGAAGCTCTATGCTGCGCAGGTTGGAGGCACCGCTGAACATGGCGGGCCAAACCTTACGCAGTTCGAGTGCTTCCCAGCACTTGAACTCATCGAAGTAGTAAATCTCCGTATTGTTCTTCAACTTGTCGAAGTTGCGGTTGTATGGCTCGTCGGTGTCGAGATATTTGTCGTCGAGCTTCGCCTCAAACCAGGGCGATATCTCATCCTTGTAACCCTCAATCACTTCGAGTTCGTCGCTGCTGAAAATCTGCTGTATTTGCTTGTCCTTGAGGCATGTCAGCGTGGGGCTGAACAGCTCCATGTATTTATTCCATGACGGGTCAGACAAGTACTCTCCGAGCATATCGTAGCGCATCTTCAGTTTAACCTTCGGCGAACCAGCAAACACGTCCTTGCCTAATGTAATCTGTGCCGGGTCGAAGGACACGAACTTTGAACGACACTCTTCATAGTTTGGGTTTCGCTCGTCGTAGAAGAGATAGAAGCTCTCCAATTCCGGGCAGTTGGCGAATGCCGAGTCGCGCAGCTCATACTGCGGCGTTACGTATGCACGTTCTTTGTCAGCCCATGTAGTTCGAAACTTCACGGTCTTCAGTGGAGCGCAACCATCAAACGCCTTGCGTTTCACGTAAGTCGTGTTGTAGTTGTAGGTTCGTCCGAAGTTGGTAATCAATACACACTCGCCATTGTGGCTGTTGATGTAGTTCTGCTCCGGCTTCACCACATGCACGTTATAGTGGGTCTTGTCGTTGATGGTCGTGTATTCCCACAGCGAGCCTTTCTTGAAGTTGTAGCCGTAGTAGGCTCCTGCCACGTTGTCGCAGGTTGGCTCCTCGTAGGTATTATCGACCACGATGTTATACTGCTTCCAGATGGTGTCGTTGGCAAACTCCTCATAGCGGTCGGGGGCCACGTGTATCTTGAGGTTCGGGCAGTCCTTGAAGACGTTGAATCCATGCAGGATGAAGTTGTCGGGACCAAGAGCCTGGGTGGTGTTGGTACCCTCCGTACAGTCCATGAACATATAGATGTCAGAGAGGTTGGTGCATCCCATGAAGGCGCTGTCGGGCACCACCATCTCGAAGGTGGTCTGGTTGTTTACGCTTATTCCGTTGCTGTCCTTGAAGCGTATGGAGCGTATGCTCTGCTTTCCCCTTGCCGCATCGTGTGCCATGGCAACAGTACGGTAGTGCCAATAGGCGCCGATGTCGTTGTAGAAGGTCAGCACGCCGTCATTTGCCTCTATGGTTTTGTCGTCCACGTCCTTGACGTACATGTGGTAGATGCCGTCAACCTTGCGCTCATGTGCAGTGCCTGAGAACCAGCTGCCAAACGAGCCGCCTCCGGCATCCATCTTTCCGATAAGGTCGGCACTCTCGTCCTTGGAGTAAGTCTCTAACTCTATGGGATCGTTAGAGTTCATTGCGAGTTGGGCTGCTCCAATGGCATTTGACAGGCCTGGTATTGCCAAAGCTGCTCCTGCACTCTTGATGCCCTGCTCCAGTCCGGTTTTAAGTCCGGCTTCAGCCAGTTTGCTTATGAGTACACCGTCGATGACTTTTTTCGTCACGCCTTGTATGCCAGAATTGATGCCGTTGGCTATTCCGCTTGCACCGAAGGATACTGCCATATTCACTATCGAGCCAAGATATCCCATTCCCATCTCTGAGAACATAATGCTGGTAGTAGTAGTAGTTGCACCGACAGCCAGGTTGGTACAGAACGAGGCAATGGAGAAATTGGAGATATTTTGAAGCACTAAATTACTTACTGTTGACAATCCATTCACCAAGGTAGCTCCGCTCGTCACGGCTCCAAACACACCTGCCGTGGCAGTTGACAGCGCAGCTATCGCAGCCGTCTTCACTATCTGCACAGGCAGGTTCCACAGCGACCATGCCATATAGGCCTTCTGTTCGGTAGGCAGGTTGTTGAGTATGTGCGATGCCGGAGAATAGGTCACGCCCTCCACGGTGTAACTGTTGTCATTGCCGTCGGGGGTATATTCGAAGATGACTATGCGGTCGCGGTATTTTGCCCAGTTGGGGTCGTTGATGAAGAGCGGGTACATTTCGCCCGTCACGCGTATCTCGAAGTTCTCGTGGCAGCCGTCGAAGGCATGTTCGCCCACGATAACCTGCTTGGGCGAAAGTGCTTCGTAGTGGTTGGGCACACCGACGGTGACATACTGCACCAAGTCGATGTGCTTCAGGTTCTTGCATCCCGCAAACGCGCTGTCGGGCAGCAGGATGCCTATCTCGGTGTAGTTGTTGGCGCGCGGCTCGTAACTCAAGTCGGTGAAGTCCACCCACTCGATGTATTCATTGCCGCGGAACGCGGTGGGCGACACGGCAATGGTCTTATACACATTCGACAGACCGATGTCGTTGATGATTCTCAGGTGTCCGTCGTATTTCTTCAGATAGGTGGTGTCGGCGGCGGTTATCTGCGCGTATGTCACCTCCATGACCGTCTCGCCATAGTCGTCGTCGGTGAGGATGTCGCTCCACTCAAACTCGCCATATCCCTTCTTCATCCACAGGTAGTCGCTGCGGAAGTCGGCGTTGCGCTTGTTGCTGTAGTAGGTGCGGTTGTACTGCGCCTCGCCGTCGCTGTCCATCAGCACGGGGAAGTACTCATACACCACGCCGAGGTCGGTATAGGTGTCGTAGCTCTTCACGTAGGGCACAATCTGGCTCTTGTACTGCGACCAGTTGGGGTCGGCCTTATAGGCGTTCACCAGTTCGGGCGACACGCAGATGAACACGTGCTGCGTGGAGTCGAACAGTTCCTTGGCGGGTATGACTTGCTCGGGGCGCAGATACTCGATGTCGTTGGTGCCCGTGTATTTATGATAAACCATATTGATGCTCAACAGGTTGCGGCATCCCTTGAATGCGCCGCGCTGTATGAGCAGCTTCAGTGGCAGATGTGCATTGCCCACATTGGTGTTGACGTCGCCGAAGTCGATGGCGGTGACAAGCTCGTTGCCCTGGAAGGCGGTGGAGTCGATGCACACCGTGCGGTAGTTGTAGTAGCGGCCTATGTCGTTATATATGGTGATGGTGCGGTTGCCGTCCATGAGGTGGTTCTGGTCAACGGCGGTGACGTGGGTGTAATAGTAGTTGTTATACACCGTGTCCTTGAACTGCTCCCAATCCACCTTCACATAGTCTTCGGCGTGCTTCTTCAACTGCTCCATCAGCTTGGCGTTGTGTCCCTCCTTGCCGCTGCACATGTCCTGATAGTCCATCGAGTAGTCGCCCTCGCTGCCGCGCACGGTGTAGCCCTCGTAGGTCACTCCGTTCTGACCCACGTATTCGCGTCCCACGGGTGTCCAGGCGATGATGCGCTCGCGGTAAGCCGACCATTTCGGGTGTTTCTTGAACGTGTCAACCAGGTCGGGCCATACGCGGATGTAGGCATACTCGCTGCCGCTGATCAGCGTCTCGTCGTCGGGAGTGACGGCATCGGGCGAGAGTGCCTCGTAGGTATTCGTGTTGGTGTTGCCATACACGAGGTCGATGTATCTCAGTGCGGGACAGTTGGCGAAGGCGCCGCTGCCCAAGGTCATGTTGACGCCGGAATAGACGGTGCCGCTCGAAGCCCCGAGCAGACGGACATTAACCAGTTGGTCGCATCCGTTGAAGGCGTTTGCCTGTATGCGTGTGGTGCGGTAGGCGTAGGTCACTCCGGGGTCGTTGTATATGGTCAGCGCGCCATAATAGGATGTGGTGAGGTCGGTGGCTGGTCCTGTTATCTGGGTGAGATATACATTCACGTCGCCCTCACCTTTTTCTATTATATAGCTGCCGGTGCCGTCCTTCGCGTTGACACGGGTGTAGGCGGCTCCGCCCTTGGTGAACTCCAAGGTGCGCATCTCTGTGGTAGGCACAATCAGATGGCGGTAGGGCTTCCAATGCTCGTCGTTGATGAAGGCGTCATACTTGTCGTAATCGACGTATATCCTCAGACTGTCGCAGCCCGTGAATGCCCGTTCGCCCGTGGGATAGACGTCGGTCGGGTCTAGCATCACGGTATGGTTGGTGCCCGAATAAATGGTGTATTTCATATATATGGCCTTCAACGACTTGCAGTTGTAGAACGCCTCGTCGGCTATCTCCACGCCAAGCCACTTGTAGGCCTTTACCCCCGCGTAGCAGTCGGCAAATGAGAGTGTCTCTATCGCTGACTCGTCGAAGGCTCTCACGCCAATCTTCCGGGTGGCATACCGGCGGTCTCTTCCTATGTCGTTGAGTATGGTGAAGTCCTTAGTCTTCCCGTTGCTGACGTCCTCGGTGATGTCGGTGACATAAATCGTGTAGTCATCGTCGCCGGTGATGGTAAGGCGGTTGCCCACGCTGTCGGTCAAGACGGAATAGCGCAGTCCGCCCACGTCATAGTAGTCGGCACTCTCGTTGTATTCCACCAGCCGGTCGGCATACTGCGCCCAGTTAGGGTCGGCGAGGAACTGCTCCTTCGTGCCCTCGCCGATGCGGATAATCACCTGACTGTCCTCGTCGAAGAGATCCTTGGCAGGGATAATCTGACTTGGGGTGAGATAGACGATGACGTTTGTTCCCGTATATTTGCGGTAGCCGAGGTCTATCATTCGGAGGTTGGTGCATCCCTTGAACGCGCCCCTTTCTATGATGAGCTGCAGGTCGTCGTAGGACTTGCGCGATGTGTTGATGTCGCCGAAGGTGAGGCGGCGGAGGCTGGTGTTGTTCCTGAATGCCCCCTCGTCAATCAGCACGGTGCGGTATTTGTAGGTTTCGCCTATGTCGTTGTAGAGCGTCACCGAACCGCCGTTGCTGTTCAGGTAGTCATCGCTTACGTTGGTCACATGGGTATAGAACGTGCGCGTGTCGCTCTCGCTGTTGATGCAGCGTTCAACCATCTCGCTCGTGAGACTGACGAAGTCGCTTGCGTTCTGCAAAAGGCGTGCGCGCAGGGTGTCGTTGTGTCCTTTGCCCTTGCTGTTCAGCTCATCCACAGACAGCGAACTGTTCGAAGCGTTGGCGGCGAAGGTGCTGTAGGTCAGTCCGTCGGAGATGTACTCCTTGCCTTCCTTGCTCCACGCCACGATGCGGTCGGCATACTTGCCCCAACGCGCGTCGGCCTTGAACGCCTCCACCTGGTCGGGCCATACGCGGATGAGGGCATCGGGGCTGCCCTGAAGCATGGTGTCGTCGGCGGGATATATCTGCGTCGGGGTGAGCTTTTCGTATTTACTCGTGGAGGTGTTGCCATATACGAGGTCAATGTATTGCAGTCCCGGACAGTCGGCAAATGCCCTGCTGCCTATCTCCATGCTGAGCGGGGCATACACCGTGCCGCTCTTGGCGTTGAAGAAGCGCACGATGCGCAGCTGCGGCTGGTTGCGGTAAGCTTCCGCCCATATCTTGGTGGTGCGGTAGGCGTAGGTGGCGCCGGGGTCGTTGTATATGGTGGCTATGCCGTCGTAAGAGCTGCCAAGGTCTGATGCCGGACCTATGACGTGTACGGGATAGACGTTCACGCCGTTGTGCACCTCTATGGAATAGTCTGCTGTGGGGTTCTTCTGGTGGTTGCGGGCATAGTTCACGCCCGCATTGGCGAAGTCGGCCACTCGCATGGCTGTCGTGCCCACGATGCGGTCGGCATACTTGCTCCAACGCTCATTGTTGATGAAGTCATTATACTTGTCGGCGTCCACATACACCTTCAGGTTGGGACAGTCGTAGAAGGCTGCGCTGCCTGTGGGATATACATCCGTCGGGTCGAGCATCACCGTATGGTCAACACCGCTCGTCACGGTGTATTTCATATACAGTGCCTCCATGCCCTGACAACTGCGGAAGGCGTTGTCGGCAATGCGCATATTTATCCACTTGTATGCCTGCGATCCTTTGTTGCAGTCGGCGAAAGTGAGGCTCCTCGCCTGTGGCTGCGAGGAGAAGGCGTAGCCTGCGAGGTCGGAGGTGAAATATGAATAGGTGGCTCCAATGTCGGTATAGATGGTATAGTCGCGCAGGGTGGCGTCGGCGATGCCCGTCACCTTCATCTCCGTACACCACGAACTGCCCGTCTCTGCCCTCTGCACGTCGCCGGTGGTGGCATAGTTAAGTCCTTCCACGGTGTATGCCGCACTCGATACCTGACCGCCGTTGTAGCCATAGATGGTGCCGTTGGGCGAGCCCGTGATGGTGCATCCCGTCTGCACAGAGCAGTTTATCACCTTCGTGCCTATCTCACCGATATACCCGACGATGCCGCCTGCATATTCATGTGCGATTATTTTCGTACCTGTGAGCACCGTGCAGTCGCGTATCTGCGCTCCTGAGTTCAGCTCGCCCACGATGCCGCCGAGGTAGTCGTCGCCATGAATAGTTCCGCTGAAGGTGCATCCGATTACCTCAGCCGCCACGTCTGCCTTTCCGCAGATGCCGCCATGGTTGTCGCCCCAGTTGAAGTATGCGGCTCCTGCCTCTGCCAAGATGCCGTCGCGCACGTGGCAGTTCTCAATCACGCCGTGAACCACGCCGCTGCCCTTGCTCAGATGGCCGCAGACAAGTCCGGCGTAATTCACGGTCGTGTTGTCGAGATATAGCACGGGCGACTGCAGCGTGAGGTTGCTCACCCGTCCACCGTCCATATATCCGAAGAGTCCCGAGTAGTTCTGCGCAGGCAGCTTCAGTCCCTTTATTGTATGTCCGTTGCCGTCAAAGTAGCCGCGGTAGCCCTTTCCGTACGTTCCGATAGGCACAAACTCGCCCTCGCCCGACATGTCGATGTCGGCTACAAGCCGGGCGTTTAGAGTCTGCGACCCGCTGTTGACCGCACTGCTGAAAATCCGTAGATGGGCAGGAGTCTCCAACTCATAATACCCATCTACCAGTTTCGGCATATCCAACAACTGCGCATAAGCAAGTGATGTCAAACAAAGCGCCACCGCCAAGAATATCCCGCGGCAATGCCATAACCTTAAATTTCCTGCTGTCCTTTTCATATTTTCTTATTTAACATACTTTTTTCCATTCTTGATATACACTCCCTTGACCGACGACTCGTTGATCATGCGGCCGTTTAGGTCGTAGATGCGCTCGGTGTCGTCATCAGCTGCTTCGGGCGATGAGAGGCCCGTGGTTGTCAAGCCCTTCACGGCAAAGAAGTCCTTCCACACGTTGGCTGACTTGTATGCCGCCAGAGAGGCATCAAGGACATAGAGCGTTGCGGATGTCTTTACGGCATCTTCGAAGCAGGGTTCTCCAACAAGAGGAGGCTCCTGGGCAAGACACTTCACCGTGGTCAGCGAGGCACATTCGAGGAAGTTGGCATTATTCAATATCTTCAGCGAGGCTGGCAATATCACTTCCTTCAGCGACTCAGCTTTAACAAATAAACCACGATACATTTCGGTAAGGGATGTGTTGGAAAGATCGACACGCTCTGCGGCTATTTCCTGGAAGCAGAACTCTCCCACATGCTCGATACCGTCGGGCAGAGAGACTGACTCAAGACCTGTCTGGGCAAAAGCTGCATACTTCATATTCTTGACAGTAGAAGGCAAAGAGACCTCTGTCAGTGAAGAACAATGTACAAAGGCCTTAAAGCCTATCTCCTCAAGACCTTCGGGTAGGGACACGGATTTCAGGTTTGGACATTCCAAAGCAAAATAATTTGGCAATGACTTGATGGGAGCCTTGATGTCTATGCTCTGCAAGTTGGGACAACCTTGGAATGTGTAATTGTCTATCTTCTCAACCGATTCAGGTATCACAATAGACTCTATGCCTGACTCTGCGAAAGCTGCCTCGCCAATGGTTTTAACTCCCTCGGGGATGGTAAGGCTCTTAAGGCTTGTGCATCCTGAGAAGAGATTAGATGGAATGGCGGTGATACCAGCGGGAAGAACTACACTTTCGAGGGAGGTCATGCGGCGGAATGCATTCATCGGCAATTCTGTCATCCCAGCCGGCAGTGTGACTTTCTTCAGCTGTTTTTGTCCTGATAAGTTAAATTTGGTGCATGAAGAGGGAATGGTGAGTTCGGTGATGCCTACATTTAACAATGCGTCAATACCGATGGTTTCGAGGCCTTCAGGCAAATCCAATGTCGTCAATGAACTACAACCGCAAAGAGAGAAAGCATCTAAAGTCTTCAATGAACTTGGAAGTGTCAGAGAGGATAAAGACGTGCAGAAAAAAAAGCAACTGCCTGGTATAACCTCTATACCTTCAGGAATGGCTATTCTCTCCAGTCTCTCACATGTATAGAAGGCGTCTTGCCCCATAGTTTTCAATGACGACGGGAGATTAACCTCCTTGACCGCAGAATTGGAGAAGGTAGAAACACCTATATGGGTCACTCCCTCGGGAAGGACAATCTTGTCGGCTTCGTAATTCTCCAAAGCATAATCTCCTATCACTGATATGTCGCCGGGGATGGTGAGCACTCCGTCTATAGCCATTGACGGTGAGGCATAGAGCAGAGCTTTTGTACCGTCCTTGCGGTTGTTGACTATCATGTCGCTGCTTATCTCCAGCGCATTTCCCTCTCCGTATAAGGTGAGTTTTGCTGTCTCAGGAACTTGGATGCGGCCTTCGATGATGTCGAGCGACTGCGGCAATTGCAACTCCACAAGGGCAGCACAGTTTGATACTATATCTGCACCTATTCTCTCCACAGACTGCGGTATGACAAGCGACTCCAACGATTTGCAGTCAACGAATGCCCTGTAGCCTATTGACTTTAAGGCAGCAGGCAAGGTGAGAGAAACGAGTCCGGAAGTTCCAAATGAATAGCCACCGATAGTCGTCAATGAAGACGGCAGTTCTATCGATGTAAGTTTCTTGCAACTCTTGAAAGCTGCCTCGCCAATAGATTCAAGTCCTTCAGGCAGTGTGACAGAGACGAGCTTGGTACAGCCAGTAAAAGCATACCCTCCTATCTCCTTTACTCCATCTTGAATGACAACCTCAGTCAGTTTATTACAACGAGACAAAAGACCATAAGGCACTTTTGTGATACCCTTCGGCAATGTGAGAGAGGTAAGACCACTAAAACTGAAAACTTGCTCACCTATCTCCTCTACACTTTCTGGAATAATGATAGAGGCAAGGGCAAAATTGTAAGAAAAGGCTGACGACCCTATCGACTTGAGCGTTGAGGGAAGGGAAATGGACGCGAGGCTTGAGCACCCTATGAATGCAGATTCTCCTATACGCTCAAGATGTGACGGAAGAACGACCGTAGTCAGCGACTCGTTATCTTGGAATGCCGACTTGCTGATTTCTTTCACTCCCTCGGGAATGGTCACAGTGGTCAAAGCCAGCAATTGGAATGCTCCCTCGCCTATCTCTTCAAGCGACTCGGGCAGTGTGATTGACGTTAGTCCTGAGCCCCAAAAGGCATAACTGCCTATGCGGCGTATCGTATTGGGCAATTGGATGCTGCTTATCTGATACCCGAAGACATAATCTCCGATGGATGTCACGGTATAGGTCTTTCCGTCTGCTTCCACCGTTTCGGGTATCACGATGTCCATCTCCCGGGTATCGTGATAATCTGAGCGTCTTACTTCAGCCGTCCCATCGTCAAAGCAATGAAACAGCAGCTGGTCTTGATAGATGTCCTTGTCGGCACTGGCTGAAAGACTTATTGCCGCGAGCAATAAAACGGTAATCATTTTTTTCATAAGCAATCACATTATTTAATTTTTCTTCATTAAGCTGTTGACGTAATAACTTTTGGGACTGATACCTTTTAACTTTACAAAGTAGCGATGAAACGACGAGAGGGAATTGAAACCACTCTTCTGCGCCACTACCGACATCGATTCCCTGCCTTGTTCGGGCATCATCTCGATGATACGACACGCCTCGTTGATTCGGAAAGTGTTGATATAGTCGAAGAATGACGTGTTGAGCGTGTTGTTAAGGTAGTCAGACAGGTAGGTCTTGTTGGTGCCAATGGCAGTGGCCACGTCAACGGAGGTTAGCTTCGGATTGAGATAGAGCTTGTCCTGACTCATCTTCTGCTCTAACCTTACTGCCAAAATATAGTTATGCGACATTACTTCTTCGTTGTCTGACTTGGGATCTTCAATTTTCTCAGCGGCTTGCTCCTCATCGTTATCTTCCGGCTTTAGCATTTTTACCACACGATGTCTTGTTGAAAAGAGGAAAAGGAATGTCCATAATGCTATTGAGAAGACATTGTAGAGCGCCTCGCTTAGCCATGTGGTATAGTCGAAGGCAAAATAATAGACAAACAGTGATACGAAAAATGCCACACACGACAACTCAACCCAAGCGACATCGATATTATCTCTATAAGAATAGTTTAGCTTTATATATCGGCGGTACTTCACGGAGAACGCAACTACAAGGAATATGGTTGACAAAGCTATGACACACGCTACCGAAAAAGCACAAAAAACCACGATTTCATCGGGGAAAATCAAGAATAGCGGTATGAATAACGCCTGCATAGACAACAATGCGGCTAACTGACGGCGAGTGGGATAACCAGGATTGGTAGCTTCGATGAAGAAGGCACAGACAAGAGGTATGAACAGAAGATCGACAGTGTTGACAAAATCATCGAGCCAAAAGGAGTTTTTCCATTGCGCAAAGAGGAACACAGAATCCTTTATATAACTGAAAGCTATGAATATAGTCGTATAGAACAATAGTCGCATCATCCTGTTGCGGCGCCTGTATGTATATAGTTTAAAACACCAGAACACGAAGAATATTGTTATGGCTCCCCGCATATAATGGGCAAATGCTTCAACTGTCAATAATTGTTGTTCCATACGTGTAGATTGTGTATTATATATAGTGAAATTACTTTTGCAAAAATACGAAATTTAATCATAATACACTGCTGCCTGAAACGATTAATTAGAAAGAAATCGCACTTTTTTACGTATTGACACATTTTTTCCGTATTGACACAATTTATAATAACAACAAAGCCGCCTTCATCTTAACTCGAAGGCGGCAATATTCTGCTTATTTCGTACTGGATTGTCCATCGTGATAAAGTCCGGACGGAGTATCTTTGCCGCAAAACAATGGTATTCCGCCTATTGTATGGACAATCCAAAATATCACTATTAAATCCACCAACAAAATGTTAAATAGAAATAACGTTTTAGCCATAAATGCGATATTTCGAGATAACATTTGTATCTTTGCAAAGACAAAAATTCAGAAGATTGGCAATTCACTGACAGACTTGTCAAGGATGTGCGAAAAAATTTATTGAGTCCTAAAGGTAATGACAAAAAAGACACTTAGAAATATTATGTTTGTGGGGACGGGCAGCGATGTGGGCAAAAGCGTCATCGCTGCCGCGTTTTGTCGAATATTAAGGCAAGACGGCTATCATCCTGCTCCGTTCAAAGCTCAGAATATGGCACTCAACTCGTATGCCACACCCGAAGGACTGGAAATAGGAAGGGCACAGGCTGCACAGGCCGAGGCGGCCATGATTCCGTGCCATGTGGATATGAACCCCATTCTGCTCAAACCGCAGTCTGACCACACGTCGCAAGTAGTGCTCAACGGTGCGCCAATAGGCAACCGCGATGCCTACAGCTACTTCCGTGGCGAGGGCAAGGACTGGCTCAGACGTGAGGCATGCGAGGCTTTCGACCGGTTGGCTTCGCGCTTTTCGCCTATCGTCATGGAGGGAGCCGGAAGCATCTCTGAACTGAACCTGCGCGACAGGGATATCGTGAATATGCCAATGGCTCGACATGCCGATGCCGACGTGATCCTCGTGGGCGACATCGATCGTGGCGGTGTGTTCGCCAGTCTCTACGGCAGCGTTATGCTCCAGACTCCCAACGACCGCCAGCGCATAAAAGGTATCATTGTCAATAAGTTTCGTGGCGACCTGCGACTGTTTGACGACGGACGGCGAATGATTGAAGAGCTATGCCATGTGCCTGTACTCGGCGTTGTGCCCTATCTTGAGGATATCGGCGTGGAGGACGAAGACAGCGTGGTGCTCGACAAGAAGCAACGCCATGCCAAAGACGGCAAGACAAATATTGCAGTGGTAAAACTAAGACATCTGAGCAATTTCACCGACTTCAACGCCATTGAGCAAGACCATCGCCTAAACGTCTATTACACCACAGAACGAGAGCAGTTGCTCAGGGCCGACATCATCATCCTTCCTGGCTGCAAGGCCACCATCGACGACCTGCGCCACCTGAAGGAAGAAGGAGTAGCCGACACCATAAGGGAAGCCCACAGACAAGGGAAAACCATCTTCGGCATCTGTGGCGGCTATCAGATGCTTGGCATAAGCATCGACGACCCTCGACGCACGGAGGGCGACGCCATCCACATCGAAGGCATCGGTCTGCTGCCCATGCGAACCGTAATGGGCAAGAAGAAAATCACATGCCAGACGGAGTTCACGCTTGCCACAGGAAGCGAAAAGATGAGAGGCTATGAAATCCATCAAGGCATATCCACTCCTATCGACGATGAAACATATAAACCGCTGACCATCAAGGCCGACGGCACTCCCGAAGGCTGCATAGCCGACAGCCACTGCATGGGTACCTATCTCCATGGCTGTCTCGACAATACTGGCATGATCAACTTCCTCCTCGGGCAGAGCGACACAACATCTTTCGACTTTGTGGAATACAAGGAACAACACTACAATCGCCTTGCCGACCATGTCAGGAAGCACGTTGACATGGCGAAAGTATATGAAATCCTAAGTCGCCCATGAACATTACCCACTAATCTTTTATTTCTTTAATATTTTAATTTCATAGCAGATGATAACCGGCCACGGAGACGACATATACGAATACGAGGATATTCGGATCAATTTCAGTTCGAACATCTATTCCCACGCTGACATCACACCGCTTGTGGAACACTTGCGGGGTGAGATGGACAAGATTTGCAATTATCCTGAACCTGAAGCACTGACCCTTGAGGCAAAGATAGCAGAAAAAGAAGGAATCGACGCGGAATGTATCATCGTGACCAATGGTGCCACGGATGCCATATACCTCGCTGCCGAGGCTTGCCGCAATCTCGGACTATCACATCATCATATCATCCAACCTACATTTTCGGAATACGAGGATGCCTGTCGCAATGCAGGTCTGCTCATACAAGGCGATGCTGACGAGGACACTGATGCCGTGTGGATCTGCAATCCCAACAATCCTACGGGCGAGGCTATCGACGCAAGCGGAATGATGTTGTTGGCAAGGGAATTCGGTACACTCATTATCGACCAGTCATACGAGGACATCACACTCTTTCCGACGATGACTGCAAAGGAAGCCGTAGATGCTGGCAATATCATACAGATACATTCCATGACAAAGACATGCGCTATTCCCGGTATCCGACTTGGATATATCGTCACCGCCCGCCGCTTTGCCAAGGCCATAAGGGAGTGTATGCGCCCATGGAGCGTGAATGCTCTCGCCATATCTGCCGGACATTATATCCTCGACAATGGTTTTAAGGCTATCCAATACATTGAAGATTATATCGCAGAGGCTAAAAGACTGAGAAATGCTCTTGATGAGATTGAAGGAATATCTGCCATGACATCAGACACCAACTTTATGCTATGCGAACTGGCAGTAGGCACGGCTGCCGAACTGAAAGATTGGCTCGCCAAGCAGCATGGCATCCTCATCCGCGACGCTTCCAACTTCCGCACCCTCTCTCCCCGCCACTTCCGTGTGGCAGCACAAAGCAAAGAAGAAAACGAAATCCTCATAAATGCAATAAGACAATGGACATCAATTACCAAGTAATTACTTCCAATCCCTCACTTCTCGTTCCTCTTTCCTCATTCCTAATAGGTTGGCTTCTCGACCGCCTCTTTGGCGATCCTGAACGTCTGCCCCATCCCGTGGTGCTATTCGGCAAGATGATAGCCAAGGGCGAACGTATGCTCAATCTGGGGAAATGGCGTGTACTCAAGGGAGCGTTGCTTGCCGTTATGCTAATAACTGTTGTGGTATTTGCCACCTGGACAATGATAGTCGTTGCCGACAAGGTTAATGTATATTTAGGTATGGCGATGCGCGCTATATTGGTGTTCTATTGTCTTGCCGGCACCACACTCATACGCGAGGTGCGCCAGGTGTTCTATGCCATCGACAGCTCGCTCGACGAGGGCCGCCAACAAGTGGCACGCATAGTAGGTCGCGACACATCCGAACTCACTGACGAGGAAGTGCGCAAGGCCGCACTTGAGACACTTGCCGAGAATCTCAACGACGGTGTGATTGCCCCACTCTTCTGGTTGGCCATAGGCGGAGTGCCGGCGATGATGGGCTACAAGATGGTGAACACCCTCGACTCGATGATAGCCTATCATTCGCCACGCTATCTGAAATTCGGCAAGGCGGCGGCACGCATCGACGATATTGCCAACTACATCCCCGCCCGACTTACTGCACTATTGATGCTGATAGCAGCACGAAGGCTCAACCTCGTCAGCTTCGTAATGAAATACGGTCCCTGTCATGCCAGTCCCAACAGCGGATGGCCTGAGGCCGCCCTTGCCGGCATCCTCGGTTGCCGTTTCGGCGGTCCCCACAAGTATTTTGGCGAGACATTCGACAAGCCATATATCGGCAATCAAGACAAACCACTGACAAGAGAAGACATGGAAAAGGCAGTGCGCATCAACCGCACTGCCGAGACTTTAGGAGTAATTATTATTATACTCTTATTATTTGTATGAGCCAGTAACTACTCAGCACCCCTGATAATCTTGCCTCAAAATACATAAACCCTCCATTGTCGTAATAGCATTATCGATTATTCTCATCCATTGAAAGACTTTGTTAAACAGTGCTAAACAAATCCTCCCTCAGCCAAATCTCCATGAAACGGTCATACACCGAATAGCCTTCCTGAGAGCGATACACAAGTTCCTTGTCAACAAGCGACATCAGGGCACTGCTCACGGAGCTTGCAGCCTTCAGACTGTATTTTTGGATGAAGGCTCCTTTGTTGGGAGTGGCGGTCTTGCCCTCCTTGGCAAGGGCTTTCAACACTTGCAGTTGTTTGTCGGGCAACATGGCAATAGTGGTTTGATAAACCATGGTGTTTTCCCTCACAATGCTCTTTATGGCTTCTATCACCTGACTCTTGTCCGTAATATTGCCGCCTGTTTCATATAATCGGTTGAGTATGGTCTGCACATACCACGTATGTCCCTCGAAACTGTCATAGATGAACTTGAATCGCGTTCCGTCTATCGTCCTGCCTCCTTCGGCAAACAGGTTTTCGGCAAATGTGTAGTAACTCTCTAATGGAATGGTGGTAAGACTCATAATCTGAGTACTGTTGTAGAACGGACGCTTCGCCGACAAGAACATCTCATATATAAGATGCTGCTGACTGCCTGAGAAGATAAAGTGTACATTATGCATAAACTGGATGCGAGAGCGCAACATGGCCTCTGTCCCGGATTCAGGATAGGATGCAACCTGCTGAAACTCATCAATGGCGATATATACAGGAGTGTCGGACTTTTCAAGACAGTCGAATATGTCAGATAATGTCTTTTCCTCCATCGACGGGGGTATGTCAATAGAGAAACTCGGCGAACCGGTCAAAGGGTCGAAGCTTATTGCGGGGCGACAACCACTGAGAAACGAAGCCACTCTTGAAAACAGTCGTTCACTATGGCTTTGCACTGCCTCAAAGACGGCCTTGCCCAGGATATGTACAAAATCAGCGAGGCATCTTGTTGGGAAAATATCCACATAGATACAGATTATGTCGTCCTCACTGTTTCTTACCCTATTAAACACATTATGTATCAGTCCCGTTTTGCCTATACGTCGCTGGGCTGCAAGGGTAACGTTTCTTCCATTAGCCAGGGCGGACACCAACTTGCGGGTTTCTTCTTCCCGGTCACAGAAATAGTGCGGTCCTTCATATCCATATACGAGGAATGGATTGGCTATTCTTCTCGGCTTTTTGTCCATGTCATTGCAATTACGTTAATGTCGTTACGAACTTTTCGTAATGCAAATATCTGATTATTTTTCCGATTATGCAAGCATCGGGGATTATTATTATTTTTTATTAACTATTTCAGATTGTATGACTAAAGATTAAAGATTGAGAATAGATGCAAAATAGACATAAAAAATTATTATAAGTATTGACAAGTGGGAGATTATTTGCTATATTTGCACCGAATAATCATGAGTGTATAGGTGCGCTCGTAAAAAGAAAGGAGATTATATGACAAAACTAAGGGAAATCTATCGTTGCCCCGTTTGCGGCAACATTGTGGAAGTGTTGAATCCCGGAGTAGGGGATTTGGTGTGCTGCGGCAAACCGATGATTTTACTCAAGGAGAACACAACCGATGCAGCACAGGAGAAACATGTGCCTGTGGTTGAGAAAACAGTCAATGGATACCGCGTAAAAGTGGGAAGTGTGGAGCATCCGATGCTCGACGAACACTATATCCAATGGGTAGAGTTGCTGACACCGACGTCGGTATTAAGGCGTGAACTTAAGCCCGGATGTAAACCCGAGGCAACGTTTATCACCAGTGAAGAGTGTCTGTGCGTAAGGGAGTACTGTAACCTGCATGGACTATGGAAAGCATGACGAAGGAAATAATCACATACCTATGTGTGACACTAAATCGTGTGATACATAGGTATGTGATTGATAGTTTTTTATTCCTTTGCAACCAAACACGAAGTTGTTACGTCAAATAGGCAAATATCAATTATTTGTCAATTATAAAAAGAGTAACAACTACAATTATTATCCATGTGTTCAGCTTCGCGTCTCATATCGTTTCAATACGGCAAATAGCAAGTATAAAGGAACTGGAGCAGGTCAGGATGCAAAGAATAGGATGTAATCAATATCTTAGTCCTCCAAAATTGGTTGGAAAGGATAAGAAAGGAAGTGACAAATAAAGTGCTTAGTATCAAGCGAATAAGCGATTTTTTGATTTTTCCGATTCTTGCTCAACCGACTCTTAAAAAGATATAATAAAATGATTTTTGTTTCTGATTTGTTTCTCATATATGGCTTGATTTTCATATCTTTGCACATGCTTTCAAAGGCATAATCACGATGCAGAAACGATATATCAGCATCCGAAAAGCCCAACCCTCGCAGACCCTCTGCAAAATTCATTTTCCCTTCTTTCGGGAGTAAATTACCAAAATAAAATATAAACAAGCATGGCAAGACCAAAGAAACAAGTCAAACTGAAGGAGCCGATTAAGATTCGTCTCAAACCTCTCGCAGATGGCAACAAGAGTATCTATCTTGACATCTACTGGAAGGGAGTCAGAAAGTATGAGTATCTGAAACTCTATATCATTCCTGAGGTCAATCCACTCTGCAAGGAGCAGAACAAGGAAACGATGGCACTCGCAGAACGTATCAAGGCAGAGCGCATCAAGGCTCTCCATGGTCACGGAGTGCAAGACTGGGAAACCGTCAAGCAGGGTTCACAACTCTTGACAGGATGGATCAAGAAGTATTGTGAAGGTGGAGTCAGCACCAAGAAGTCAACCCTCCATTGTCGTGTTGAAATGCTTCACACCGTGGAGAAATATCTTGAAGAGTCCAATCAGACCTTCATCACCCTTGAAGAGGTCAATGCTGATTTCTGCCGTGGGTATGTGAAGTTCCTTCGCACCTTCCCAAACTCACACTGCAAGTACATTGAGCCAAGACCTATCAGCCAGAACACGGCAAGCCGTTACCTCGGCATGTTCTCGACTACTCTCAACAATGCTGTCCGTCAAGGTATTATCCGAAACAATCCAATGAAGGAACTGGATGCCAAGGAGCGCATTCAGCCAAAGGATGGCAAGAAGGAATACCTTACCATTGAGGAACTTAAAGCCCTCATGGCAACCGACAGTTACCGCCCAGAGGTCAAGCAAGCCTTCATCTTTGCTTGTTTCACTGGATTGCGACTCAGTGATATGTACAAACTTGCACCGATTCACATTTTCAAGACTCCTGACGGCAAGGGCGAGTATATTGACATGGAAATGCAGAAGACGGAGAAGCCTGTCATCATCCCACTCTCTGAAGAGGCAAAGCGTTGGTTACCAAAACCAAAGGGAATAACAACTCCCTTCTTTGATATACCAACTACTCAGACCGTCATAGGCAGAGCCCTTCGCAAATGGGCAGAGGCAGCAGGTGTAGAGAAGCACATCAGTTTCCACTGTTCACGTCACACCTTCGGCACAATGATGCTGACACTTGGCGCAGACCTGTTCACCACAAGCAAGTTGATGGGTCACACCAACATTCAGACCACTGAAATCTATGCGAAAATCGTAGATAAGAAGAAGGAGGAAGCCATCAACCTCATTGATGGAATGTTCAAGTAAAGGATGTACTTTGAAAGTACCCCCCCCCCTTCAAAGAGTTAAGGGAGGTGACTTGAAATCACCCCCTTTGATAAACCAGGGTGGTGTTTCACCCCAGTGGTATAACCAATTATAACAATCATTGATATGACCATCACACTTCGACAAAAAGACCTTGAAAACGACAACAAGAGCCTGTATCTTGACATCTATGAGAATGGCAAGCGCAAGTTTGAGTTCCTTTCCCTCTACCTAATCCCTGAGATTAACCAAGAGACAAAGGAACGCAACGAGGCTACCTTGAAACGTGCGCAGGAGATTCGTGCCGAGCGCGTCCTTCATCCCGAGACCATTCCCGAGAAAGGTCACTTGATGGTTGTACCCGACATTCCCAACGATGACTCACCCGAAGTCATTGACTGGATCCAGACTTACATGGAGTGGATGGACGGCAATCCCGAATATTCCAAGAGGACTGTCGAGCAGACTCAATACCTTCAAGAACGCATGAAGGAGTTTCTGAAAGCCAAACGCAGACCGCACATCACTCTGATGAAGTTCGATAAGACATGGTTCAAGGCATTCTTTCTTTGGCTGAAGAATGACTATGTACCTCAGAAGTATGTGAGAGTCAAGGCAAAGCCGTTGAGTAATGCCAGTTTGCGGAACATGCAGCAACGCATTGTCGCAGTATTCAACAAGGCAGTCAAGACTGGCAAGTTGAAGGCAAACCCCTTCTATCAGTTGGAGAAGGAAGACACAATCTCCAAGCCAAAGTCTGGTCACAAGCTGTACCTTACACCCGATGAACTCAAACTCTTCATGGCATCCGAAGAGACTAACGGAGTCAGGGAAACCCAGTTGGCATTTGGCTTCGCTTGCCTTACAGGACTACGCATCAGCGACATAAGGGCTTTGCGATGGTCAAACATCATGAGGAACGAGGTAACGAACACACTTGTAATCGTCCAGAAGAAGACCAAGGAACTCAATGCCGTCCCAATCTGCTCAACCGCAGAAGCATGGATGCCACCCAAGAAGGATGACAAGGTTTTCCACCTTCCTGCCCATGCCAATGTGGATGCAGCTCTCAAACGAATAGCCAAGAAGGTAGGTATCACGAAGACAATCTCCTTCCATACCTCCCGACATACCTTTGGCACATTGATCCAAGCGGCTACTGGTGACATCGAGACCACCAAGAAACTCATGGGTCACAAGTCGCTCAAATCAACCGCAGTCTATGCAGACGTGCTGACTGAGGAAAAGGTCAAGGCTATCTCCAATACCAAGACGGTATTCAGGAGTCGCAAGCCACACACCGAGAACAAGAAGATTCCACGAACCAAGCGAACGGCAGCGACCAACACGCACCCTCGCAAGGTCATAGATATACAGGATAACGAATAACGGCTAACGAGCCGATTCAGGATAACAACCAGTTTCATTTCATCAAAAGCAGTGCCCTGATTCAAGGTAGTGGTTTCCGCTACCCTTAGGGGCTTGCTATCTCAAAACCAAGCATTCAGGATAACGTAAACAACTAAATATCAAGATTATGAATAAGACTATTGACAACGAGACTCTTCTTTTGAAGGTAGAGTCATTTGAGCATCGCATCGAGGTTCTGGAGAACACTCTCAGCGCAGCCAAGGAGGTATTGACACTTGAAGAAGCAGCCCTTTTCATGGGTATATCAAAGAGCAGTCTCTACAAGATGACCCATCGTCATGAGCTTCCTTTCTTCCGTCCAAACGGCAAACTCATCTACTTTGAGAAGGCTGAACTTCTGAAGTGGATGCGTCAGAACCGCAGCATGTCTGAGGCTGAGACCAAGGAGGCAGCAGCCCAGAAGCTGAATGAACTTGCCAACCACTAATCAATGAGTATTATGAATCAGGATTTCAATCAACAGCAGTACAACGACAAACTGGCTCAGGTAGCCAGCCTTGCCGTTACCTATGCCAAGGATGGCACAGGCTATCACAGTATGAAGGATGCCTTCAATGAACTGTGCGAGATTTCACATGCCAACAAGGGCATTGACCAAGAAAACACTATCGGCAGACGAACCCTGCTTGTGCAGAGTGTCTGCATCAAGGCTATCCATGCGCTCACTCCATACCAGAACGAGCGACTTGAACAGCAGCTGAAGGACATTGCTTCGGACTATCCCGAGCATCGTCACCTGCATTTCCGCAGATAGTTTCTTCTTTCCCTTTTGTCATATCATAGACATATCAATGAGAGTTACCGCTTACATACGTCAGAAAGATACATCGAAGAACGACCTTGACAGCCGTGCTTCGGTGTACTTCCGTGTCCGTGACAAAGGGCTTGATGTCAAGTGCGCAAGCGAACTTCAGATCAATCCCAATCACTGGAGCCAAGAACGACAGGGCTACAAGAGCCGTGTCAATCTTGTGGATGACGATACCAGAAACCTCTTTGACTCACAGGTCAAGGAGATTACAGGTATCATAACCAGGGAATACTATATCGGAGCAAACTCCGACTGGCTAAGACGACTGATATTTGCCTATCACCACCCCAATGCCTATTGCATGGGCAGTGGCATGGCGGTAAGCAAATCCTTTGTCATCTGGGCAGAGAGGTACCTTCAGAACAAGCATTTCGGCAAGCATCAGGAGTGCAACACCCGATGCCTGATTGACAAGGTTACTCGTTTTGAGGATGAACACAAACACCCGATGAACATTGACAGCATGACTGCCGATGATCTTCGTGTGTTTGCGGATTTCCTGTCTTCTGACTATGACATATCTATGAATACCATCGTCACTAACATGACCTTGATGCGTACCGTCTGCAACTGGGTACGAAAGCAGGGAGTCACAAACAATGACCCCTTCTTTGGCTATGACATGCCCAAGGCACTCTATGGCACTCCATATTTCCTGACCATTCAGGAGCGTGACCAAGTTCTGGATGCAGACCTAACGGATGATGCAGAACTTGCTGAGTATCGTGATATGTTCGTGTTTCAGTGTATGGTCGGATGCCGTCATAGTGATCTTGTGACCTTCACCCCCAAGAACATTATTGACGGTGTTCTGGAATATATCCCCATCAAGACCAAGGGCAAGTTAGGTGACGTTGTAAGGGTTCCTCTTATCCCCAAGGCTATGGCTATCCTTGATGGCCATGACCATGGTGATGATGAACCAATCTTCCCCAAGCATTATAACTTCAAGTTCAACGATGCTATCCGTAGAATCTTGAAGCGTGCCAAGGTAAATCGTGTTGTCACTGTGATTAACCCTAAGACACGGCTTGAAGAGAAGAAGCCAATCTCAGATGTGGCTACCTCTCATCTTGCACGAAGGACTTTTATCGGTAATCTTTACCGCATGGTCAAAGACCCTGATTTGGTTGCTTCTATGTCTGGTCATGCCAAAGGCAGCGTTGCTTTTGCCCGATACCGAGTCATTGATGATGACATGAAGAAATCCCTGGTTGAACTTATCCAGTGATTCTCTTCTTTTTGATGGCATATTCCTTTTCCCTTTATTCGGTTACATTTCAATAATATCATAGACTATGGACGATAAAAAATTACATCGTTGCTTCACTTTCTCTGAAGAGCAGTTGAAGCATCTTCGAAGCAAGAAGTACAAGATTGACCGTATGGAATGCTTCATGTCGCTTGTGGATCTTGCCGAGCCAGTTCCAAAACTTGTGCAAATCAGCAAGACCAAGCAAGTAGAAATCTTGGCAGGTCAAGTTATGGTTGACAATACCCAACTTGCCAAACTCTGGGACAAAGACCGCAAGACGGTTCCAAAGCTGTTGGATGCTATGGAGGCTGTGGGCATTTTCTCTTCTCAGGAAGTGGAAGATAACCGCATCTACACCCTTCATTGTCTCTCAGGCTGGTATGTTGATGCCAAGTTCGTGTCGAATGCCTTTGCCTTAAAGCGCAATAACGACAGTACGGCAATCATCCATGCGGAAGTTCCTGCCTCCAAGGTCATCATCACTGAGGATCCTGATGACAAGAAGAAGGACAAGGAAGGTTCTGCTTCTGCCGATGACAAATCCAATGACTCTGCCGAGGGCAACAATCCTCAGACAACTGGCAATGTGTCGCACCAATCACCACAATCTAATGATAGTGGCAATGTGGGTAAGTCTGGAGCAGATGGCAACAAGTCAACATCACCTCCTGAAAACAATTCCCCGCAGTCTGCTGACAGCCCTTCTCCCCAAGGTGAAGCCGATGGCAAGCAGAATGAAGGGAAGCAGCATGAGCAGATACCTTCTCAGCAAGGAGGACAGCAGCCACAACAGCCTAACGGCAATCAAAGACCGCCTTTCAACGGCTATCAGAAGCCTAACGGCTACTACAACCAGAACGGCAACAAATAGCCGTCTGAGGACTCAGGAATGCGACCTGCACCGCCAAACCATCCCAAAGGACGTTTACCGATACAGGACAACACGGCAAGCCGAAACGACTTTCTAAGCCCTGACGGGAACTTAGCAGGTAAAAGGACCGATTTTTAAGAGGTACTTTTCGAGAAATCCTTTTGTACTACATTATTTGTGACCAAATTTATGCAGTCCTAAAAGTTTCTCGGGCTACTCGCAGGCTCGCAGACCTATGTCCTTCTTTTTTACTGATTTATATTCATCCCTTTAATCATATTCAAAGATATGGCTAAGAAAAAGAAGATTATCAAGAAGACACCCACAAGGGTGCATTCCTTCCGCTGTACCGATAAGGACTGGAAGGAACTGAAAAAACTCGCTAAGGAATGTGGTATGAGCATAGGCAAGTATCTCGTTGAGACTGGCAAGAAGCATCACCCACGTCAGCGACTCACTCCAGAGGAAAGCAAAGCCCTGAACTCTCTGACTGAGGCACGTACCGACTTGATAAAAGTCCGCAGTAAGTTGCACGATGCTTCACCCGAGGAAAAGCAGAAGATGTTCAGATCTCCAAAGTTCATGAAGTGGTGGATTGAAGCCGTTGAACGACTCATCAAACACTGGTATAGCATTGAAGACAACCTTACTTCTCCTGTACTGACCAAAGTTCAAGAAGACGAATGATTATACTCGCAAGACCAGTAGCCTATGGCGGCAATGCCGCAAGGTACGCAATGGAGAAGGAGGATGCAACCGTGGTCAAGGTGAACCACATGCCTGACTATCTCGATGCCACCGAAATCTGGTATCGGATGAAGCATCACTGCCAGTTGCATCAACAGGACAGGACTGTTGGGCGAAAGTTGGAACGCTTCATGACCACGTTTGTACTCTCCCCATCCAAGGAAGAGTCAGAGAACTATACCTTGGATGACTGGGCAAACCTCGCTGATGAAGGATTGGAAGCTTTGGATTCAGTCGGACTTTTACCCAAAGGCTTTAAGGAGAAGGTCAAGACCAATTTCCGCAATTCTATGAGTGTTGCTGCCTTGCATCGGGATTCCAAGTCTGGAACCCTTCACCTGCATCTTGACTGTTGCCGTGTGGATAATGACGGCAAGACCAACGATGTTCACGATGTTCACATCAGAGCAATAAGGGCTGCGGAAATTATCAACGCAAGGCATGGTTGGGAGCAACCTCAGGAGGTTCGTGAAATGCGCCAACAAGATATAGCGGAGTTTTGCGAATATACCCTTCAGAAGATGGATAGTTTCGACATTGACCGTTACTTTGATATGCTTCGCATGAGAGGCTATGAGGTCAATCCAAGGTATGACACTACTAACTGCAAACTTGTGGGCTACACCATCGGCAAGAATGCCTCAGTGTTCAAGGCTTCTGCCATCGGTCGAAAGTTCATGGTATCACAGCTTGAAGCCACATGGAAGAAGATGCATCCTAAGCCTACTCAGGTCAAGATGCGACCTGCTTCACCTTCCGTTTCACCGGCTCGCCCTGCTCGCCATGTTGCTCAGACAACGAAACCTACCCAGTCCAATTCTAAGCCATTGCCAGTTGCTACCAAGACTGCCTTCAATGTCAATGTTAGCGGTGAAATGAAGAGAATCTATATTCCGAACACGGTCAAGGACATCTTCCTCAATGAGGTTCAGGTTCCTGATTCTGATATGACTGCATCAAGAGAGGACATTTCTCATGTAGGTATGCTTCTCTTCCTTGATATGATTGATGCAGCAACAACCGTGTCCGAATCTTGTGGCGGTGGTGGTTCTGCTCCTTCCTCTGGTTGGGGTAAGGATGATGACGAAGACGAGCGTGAGCGGGCTCGCCGTTGCCTCCAGATGGCTCATGCCATGTGCAAGCCACCGCAGAAAAGACGTTCATTCCACCGTTAGACAAATCCTACATATCAATGAGAAGAACAAAACATGTAGAAGAACTCATCGAAGATGACGAGCAGAAGCCTGACTTCGATGACATGATGAACGAAGTCCAGGAAGAGATTGAAGAGCATGATGCCGAGGATGCTGTTGTCAGTCGTGCGCCTGAACTCAGGCAGTTGAGTGAGAACATTGACAAAGCGACCAACACTTGGATCAATGCAACTCTTCAACTGGAGTCTGCCATCCGTAAGTACAATTCAGCTCAGACTGCTCTTGGCAATGCCGTTGACACTATCAGTGGTAAGGTTGACACCATCAATACCCACATTGACAATGTTCTGAAGGATGCCCCAACCAAGTTGAAGGTTTCAGTCAGAGTCGATGATGTTGACTGGAAGAAGATTCAGGACATGTTCGACAAACAACATGAATGGATGACCACTCAGATGCAGAAGCATATCCGTGAGGTCAATCAAATGTTTTATGAAGAACGTAGAAGGGTTCAGGAAAGGTACAAGGAGTACGACGGAACCTACCTCGGACACTATGTGCAGTATTTCTTCTGGTTCTTCTTTGTCCTTGGACTCGTTATTTTCGGCTTGGCTATCTTCCTGATGCTCGACAGTCACTACCACTGGACGAAGTAATCTAATGTTTATACCCTCCAAAATCCCTACGAAACTTGGCATAGTCTAAGTTTGTAGGGATATTTTTTTTCTTGAAAACGTCATTTTCTTGAAAATGTGCACTATTGCCCGTTGTGGGAGCCAGATAGCATGAGTAACTTTGCACCGTCAAAATAAACGAGTGTAAACCTAATTGTTATAAAGTAAGCATTCCGTAAACCACGTATAGATGGTTATGGAATACTTTTTATATAGTCCGCTAAATGGGAATTTACAATTCTGATATACTTCAGATGTAGGTTGCCGTTTCTAAAGCAATATAAAGTTTGTTTAAACTATGGTTGGCATTGTTCAAGCCTTTGGCTTCATATCCATTTGTATCCAAAATGTCACCTGTTTCAAAAAAAGCATACAACTTCAAATTGTAGAAGTCGCACACAGATT
>NZ_NPJG01000041.1 GCF_002251245.1 Prevotella sp. P5-92 | reverse complement strand
ATGTGGAGGTATGTCCCGAATGCGGAGAAATCAAGATAAGCTACAACAGTTGCCGAGACCGTCATTGCCCCAAGTGTCAGAACAAGGAGCGTGAGCAGTGGATTTCTTTCCGCAGGGAGGAGATTATCCCCGCGAAGTACTTCCATGTGGTATTCACGGTGCCGGATTGCCTGCATCCTATAGCCATTAACCATCAGGCTGCCTTCTACGATTGCATGTTCAAGGCCGCGTGGGCCACAATTCAGACTTTGCAAGCGAGAAGGGGCTGCGTACAGGCATGACAGCCATTCTTCATACGTGGGGATCCAATCTGTTCTACCATCCGCACATTCACTGCATTGTGCCGGGTGGCGGGATGGACAAACTCGGTATGTGGCATCATCTCAATGGTTGTGAAAAGAGTGACTTCCTTTTTCCCGTGCATGGCATGAGCGACAAATTCCGTGGAAGATTCATGGCTCTGCTCACAAGGAGGCTGAAGGAAGATGGCTTCGTCATGGCTAATTACATACGAAAACAGTGCTTTGACAAGGATTGGGTCGTTTACTCCCGTCCTCCCGCAAAGGGAGTGAATCAGGTATTGGAGTATATTGCCAGATATGCATATCGTGTGGCGATAACCAATTCCAGGATTCTAGACGTGACCCACTCAAATGTCTCATACGACTACAAGGACTACAGGAAAGGCGGCAAGCATGGAGTAATGACCATGGAGATTGGCAAGTTTCTCGGTTTGTTGTCACTGCATGTTCTTCCCGACAGGTTTGTGAGGATACGCCACTACGGCATACTCTCACCATCCAACAGGGATGCACTGCGCAACATACAGAAGCAGCTCGATGTGCCGCCCGTGCCGAAAGAAAGGACAAAGAAGTCATATCTTGAGATCTGTCAGGAGAATGGTTGGGAGATTGGAGTCTGCAAAGAATGCCACTGCCAGCGTATCATCATAAGGATTATAAATCCAGCCCCGAGAGCCCCACCATTCCTTCTCATGCGTATGGGTAACTAAATGTGGCAGTCCGCGAAATGCTTTTCTTCGTGGACAGCCTCTTTGTGCCCTAACGCGTCGTAAAACACTGGATATTGTATCATTTGTGGCATGATTTGAGATTGTGACATCTCTGTTTGTATATATTCTAAGAGGTACAAGTCCGTTTTTCTCATCCGTAAGTTGCCACTTGCCTTTTGGAAACCATGCAAAAACCAACATCTTTCCCCATAATATTCTGATTACATTTGCGGCGGACGTGCAACGGTCGGCGCTTCATATCGCCTTTCAGGCGAGACGAAGCCTATCTTGTTTCCAATTGTTGGGCGTTTCCCTTTATTCACTCCTATAGTTACATTATGTTTTATGGATAGATTTATACCAATTCTTTCAGCATTTATGTGAGTGCCATGAGGATGCTCCATTTTTATTCCTCCTCCTATCTTACATTGTTTATTATCAAAATACAAAGGATAACTGCCACATATCAACTTAAAAGGAGCACTAATATACCCTAATCTAAAATATAAAAGTTCCTTTAATTCTTTACGCATAAAAAGTAAATCGAAGAATGATGATTGATAATTTGCAATATCTTGTTTGAACAGCAAAGCATTTTCATCTTTGACAAAAAGCTTAAACTTCAGCATTAAATACAATGGAGAAATTCTTATACTACTCAAGAATAATCCAGTAGGTCTTAAAAGTTCTTTCAACATAACACAAACTCATTTTACTTTTATACCATAAATTCTATTAGCCATTGCAAGTTTTCTTCCTCTATCAAATAATACGGATGATTTTGACAGCCTTTTATACCAAACAAGATCGTGGAGACCTTCAAAAAAAGCAACGAAATAAATTATTGCTGATTTTACATTCTTATTTTTGATAAGTTTCAAAGAATTTTTTAAACCTTGAAAAAACAAAATAATGCAATATAATATTATCTGATTTAATGGAAAACTTCTTGTCAGTAAGAGTCTATTCCTAAACGATGCTACACGCTTCCAATCCGCAACAGAAACAAATTCCAATATGCCTCCCAAATGTTTAATACCATAATCTCTTGATAGTTTTACCACCTTGAGACCATTCAAATTTGTGCGTAAGCACAAGTCATCTTCTTCTCCATACATAAAGAAATTCTTTTCGAAACCATGATTCTTTTCTATGCATTTGCGTGTAATAGCCATAAAACTTCCAGAAACAGTAGGTACTCGAAATTTTCCTTCTTCATATTCACCTAATCTTATGTTGTTCTTACGCATCATCAAGTTATATAGTCTAGAATTAGTCATTATAGAGCCTTTGACAAATTGTCCATCCTTCTGCCTATTCCAGATGAGAGGAGCTAAAATACCTATACTTGAATCATCTTTCATTGTTTTCCACATATCGCGGATACAAAATTCTGATTCAAAAATGACATCATTATTTAGAATGTAAAAATAATCATATCCCAAATCCATACATTTTCTTATCGCTATATTATTTCCTTCAGCATACCCCCAATTAAAATCATTAATACAGAAATAAAGATGTTCAAAATCTGAGAATTCATCTCTCAAGAGATTTATGCAATCATTAGT
>NZ_NPJG01000040.1 GCF_002251245.1 Prevotella sp. P5-92 | reverse complement strand
TTTTCTGATTGACGGTGCAAAGGTAAGGCAAAAAAATAAGAGCAACCGGCACTGTACTGACCACTGCCATAACCAGTGCCAGTACCGTGCCAGTTGCTCCCATGAGAGTCAACGAGGGGTTAATTGATGTTATCTAAAAGCGTCTTTGTATTCCTGTTGCAAGTCGGTATAGTATTTCTGATTCAACGACTTGCTGTGTTTGTTGCAAAGGTTTTGTATGCCCCATAGCTCTTCGAAAGGCTTCCATCGGGGCGACAGTCTGAGACAGTCTGCCATTACGTCGGCAAGTATGGCTGCCCTGTTTTCGCTTAGTTTGGGTTTGAAGTCGCTATCTACCCATCCTTTCTTCACTGCTATTTCCCACAATTGCAATGCTTCAGGCGAATAGAGTGGAGATGGTTGCTGTGCGAGCTCTACGGCAGCCTCATTCTCAACGATTTCCGCCACTCCGCTGTTCTCCTCGTAAGTGGCATTGTCGCCACACATTATAATCTCCCTCTCGTCGGCAGCGGAATCCGCCGAGCGGTTTTCCACATATCTGGCCTTGTCGCCAGTCATCAGTATTCTTCTCGACATAGTTTATTTGTTTTTTGATGATTCACTTCGCACGTAGAGTGGTTCACATACAGCTTCCGACGTGTTGTTCTCGTTATACGTAGCATGGTCGCCATAGAGATATACGGCCCTTGGCGACGTTTTCTTTCTGTTCTCTTCAGACTGTTGTCCTATATTGGCCAACAGGCGTTCGTCATCCTCCGTCACATTTCCGTTCATTGCCCTTCGTAGCAAAATCTCGTATGCCCTGCGGTCTTGCTTGCTGCAATCGTGTGTGCATTCTACCAGCCGACGAAACGAAAACATCCGCTCCTCCTTCGGCTCATCGGCTCCAGTCTGCTTAGCCTCGGCGTCAAACATTCGCATCATAACTATGCCCGACAGCAGGCCTATCAGCGGAAGCAGCGGCAAGTCCTTGCGTGAGATGGCGGAGCAGAACAACTCCTTGTCGCTGAGCCACATCTCATAGACGTGGTGTGGAAACTTAGCCAGCTGCCGTTCCATGTCAACTCGCGTCATGCCCGACATCAGCATATGGTGGAAGACGAAGTCCAGAGTGTTGTCTGCTGCCATCTCGTCGATAATGCGCATGATGTTGTCGCAGCGCTTCTTGCGGTCGTTTCTGAAAGCGATGGCATCGGCAAGCCTTTTCCTTATCGAGGCATAAGGCTCTTTGTCCTTATGATGGTTGAGAAACTCCATCACGCTGATGCGCAGTTCGTGTATTTCCTTAGACAGACAGTAGGTCATATTCTCGCACACATTGTCTATCGTGGATGCCATCTGCTGGTCGTGAGTCGAGCCTTCGTTCAGCATCGTCAGCAGGTCAGCAAGGCCGTTTTTGAGGCACAACAGCCCCTTAGGCGGATTGACAGTAAACTCCGAGTAAGTGAATTTGTTATATTCCTCAGCCTCTTTCGCATGGTCAGTCTTGTATGCCTTGAAGGAAGTTTTCACCTCGGCTATCAGCGTAGAATATATTTCGTCCACTCCTGTCACCCATGCCGTCATCGGCGCTTCTCTGTTCTGCACCATCAGCGAGTTGACGGTTTCGTTGAGGTTTTGTTCCCTCACACAGCCTAACTCCTTTCCGTTGAGAGTGACGACCACTTTGTCAGGATACATGATGTCGTAAAATACCCTTCTGAGCACTACCCTCTGCCCGACAAGGCATCTGAGGGAGTCTTTATCGGTAATGTGCTTATAACCGTAGTATCTCAATCCCACGATAGAGAACTGGTATGTATATGTCTTTTTTTCGTCCATTTCGGTTTCCCTCTGTTATTTGTTTGGTAGAGTTAATAGGTTCAGATTAGGACGGGTGACTGTCACCAGTCCTG
>NZ_NPJG01000004.1 GCF_002251245.1 Prevotella sp. P5-92 | reverse complement strand
CTTATTTTTTTGCCTTACCTTTGCACCGTCAATCAGAAAAATGGCACATCTGGTTGGCGGTGATCTTTGACTTATTGGAACAATATAAACGAAAACGAAAACGAAAACGAAAACGGGAACGAAAACGAAAACGAAAACGGGAACGAAAACGAAAACGAAAACGGGAACGAAGACGGCGAAGACGGCGAAGACAGCGGTTTTGCTACGATTTTTTTAACAATAAACATTTACAAACATTTTAAACATTTAAGATTATGAAGACAATAGGAAGAATTGAGAAGTGGGGACAGGTGACCCAGTTGCAAGGTAAGAACGGCACGATGTCGAAGTGCGAGGTGGTGA
>NZ_NPJG01000039.1 GCF_002251245.1 Prevotella sp. P5-92 | reverse complement strand
AAAAATAGCCATCTGAATTTGGCCAAAATTGCCAAATTCACGTCAAAAACTGCCATTTTTAGGCCAAAAATAGAGGTTTTTAAGGCTAAAATTGCCAAATTCACGTCAAAAATTGCCAAATTCACGTAAAAAACAGCCATTTTTAGTCTAAAAATTGAATTACCTTAAGGCTAATATAGATACGCCAGTCTCGTTTCTAGTTTGCCTGAGCCAATGTGTTACGAGGTACAGCATAACTAATACCGCAATGATATAGCTTACTGGATAGCGCAGACAGGCAATTTTCTATACTCTGGAGACTGTCACGACCTGTTAATTGGGCATAGCTCATGACTAAGAACTGATCTTTACAAGAGAAGTTCCTTGATCGATAGTTTCCCTTATAGCGGTCAACACATGCCTTGAAATCACGTTCTGGAATCAGTGACATTATCTGAGAGAATATGGTTTTACCTTTGTTCATTGCACACGTCATTTATTAACGAGTGCAAAAATACAAAATCAAATCAAATACACAAAATATTGCTCGTAAAACGTTGAATATTAGCTAATTATTTTAAAATCTTCTGACCTTAACGGGACAGCAGTGTCTCAAAACAAGTGTTTTTTTATATATCTTTAGTACATTTCTGCGCTAAATCAAGGTATTGTGGTAACTTTAAACAGAAGTCCACCATCCTCTTCAAGGCGAAAAACATGATTTTTCATTAGTGTAAGAGTTAGTGTCAGAGTTCGGACGCATAAATGTAATCTATACAAATCCCCCGTCAGTACCTCGTTAAATCAAAGTGGTACATGTGAAACTGAAGCATGATCGTGGTAACCTCCGTTGTACTGAGGTTACTACAACATTTCTTTTTTCTTAATGGCATAATAGCTGGCATAATGGCATATTATTGGCAAGTCAACACATTCTTCTTACAGGATACAAAATACATTCCTCGGTATCGTTATATACGGTTCGGAATTTCCTTTCCTCAAACAACCAGAAGGTCTCCATTTTTGTCATATCTACTATTTTTTAATGGTTTATTGTAAAATAATCTTTTTAGCTTTTAGCATCAGGTCACTCAATCTGACTGGCTCTGGTACGGCAGAGAGATTTCCCTTGTTATTAGTTACTTCACATATTTTCCAATGATACTGTTGCCATTCAGATTCAGTATTATCGGGATCTAAACGATAAACAATGTATATATCATCCTTCTTTTTTTCCTCATCTTCAGAAGGAGGATATCCCATCTTTAGCAGGTCAGAACGCCGAAACACACGAGGACCTTCGTCTGACAGGCGTACGAATTGAATACTCTTGCCATGTGCATGTAAGAGTAAATAGCGACTTGATACAAGATTCTGGCTTAAGCGAATTGAGCCTTTTTGAGTACCAGTGCGGAAGTTGTACAGTCCATTTTTACGAATCCATTCCAAGTGTTTGTCATTTTTTACATAGCCTAAAACCACCCATGTTTCATCTGGCAAGAATCCGCGATTATCACCTGCTGGTTCTGGCATTTCCTCACGCACGCTCTTGGATGGCGTATTGTAAACATTGTTGACATAATATGACATCCTCTCACGCTGACTTGTGCGGTCGAGCATGTGCTCTACTATTTTTAATAGGAACACCTGCAATGATAAAAGCTCTTCATCATAGTTTAATGGTGTTAAGCAGAATGCGCCTAATCCAGGTATTATTTCATGGAAACCTTTTAATCGGCGTTCCACGGTACCAGGATATAAGATGTATGCTCCACTTGTTCGGCGAATGGCATCTTTATAAGCATGCATCTTCAACAAGTCAGCACGTTTATAGATTCCTTCTTCTTGTTCTTTCTTTTCGTTGAGCAAGTCTTCAGAAATCTCGTCTTCACTCATAGCGTTGTCCTCGCCAAGGTCTATCTTGTTAACTCTGTATTTTGCATCAAAGTGAATATGAACAATCAAGTCTTCACGTTCTGCCTGTTCCATGCAGATTTCTCCCGGCCATATTGAAAGGTTATAGTCAGGACGCATATTCATTGTCCACGAACCAGACATGGATATTTCATTATCCTCTCGTGTATGAGCGAATGTACGATTATAGTAAAACCTTACATTAAACTTACGGCTACCTGCATCATACAAGCCTTCTATCACTGTCATCTTGCCTTGTTGAATCTCAAGATTAATCCTATCAGAATCCGTCTTGACAAGTCGGTTAACGCTAACTGGGTCAATTTTAAAGACTCGGCCAATAACCTCCATGAGCTTGAAGAACACCCAGTATTCATAGAGCACAGCGACATTTCTCTTTCCTGCCTCATAGACGTTGTCTCCCCCCTTCCAAGATAATTTGGCTGCAAGGTCAAACATCAACCATGCTTGCAATATCTCTCGGTAGCCTTCCTTTCGTTGTAGAACAGGACTATTCAAGTTCAACTGCGATGGCATTGACACCTGCTTGAAAAAGAGCATACTCAAATGGCCGTTCAGTACATCCATCGTCTTGTCAATCTCTGCTTTAAGACGGTCATTGGCATTCTTTTTGCCACGAAGTTCTGAGCAGAACGAACTGAATGAACGAAGTACAAATTTTACGAACTGATTTTCTTGATTGTCAAGAGTGTCACGCTTATAAGCAACCGTCAACGTGCGAGGTATTGAGTTCAGTCCATGTGGCAAACCTAATTCCTCTCCGTTATAAACAGGAATACGGTCACGAGCTGTTGCAATCTGGTGCATGTTCTTACGACTTAACCGCTTTACATTGCTAACGTTTCGCTCCACTATAGTCTCTTCCCATTTGCGCACAGGATTGGCAATTATTTTGTGTATTGCCTCTTGAAAAGCTGTACTTTCCACAATGCTGCGCACAAAGGCATATCGCTGGTAAAGAGTCTGCTGTGGAGTCTCGTTATCAATTTCTAACTTCTGCGTAACAGGACTGCCTTGCATCAACACTAAGTCTGTATAATATGCAGTAATATCCTCCAACATCTTTCGATAGTCAGTTCTATATTCTGCCTTGACAGACTTTATCTCTATTTCTACTTTGGCGACCTCACAGTCAAGCTCTGTATCTCTGATAGGAAGCGACAGGGCTCCCACATAAATACCTGTTTTCAATGTACCAGCATTAGGATGTCGTGGAGAATGAGAGAAACGAACGATTTCATCCTCATACATGAACTGATATGTGTGGCCATTGTCCGACACTAATTCATACTCGTAAGTACATCCCTCCTGTAGCTGCCATCGTGACTCGCCATAGTCCACAGCATCTTCCTCCTGAAACAGCATAGCGTTGTTTGAGGACGGATAGATACACAACCTGATTTCTCCGAAGTTGCCTAAGATGGGTATTTCAAGATGGTCTTTGGTCATTA
This sequence comes from Prevotella sp. P5-92, assembly GCF_002251245.1. Lineage (GTDB taxonomy): Bacteria > Bacteroidota > Bacteroidia > Bacteroidales > Bacteroidaceae > Prevotella. Next base: position 9,015 of record NZ_NPJG01000039.1, on the reverse strand, counting down.
TTTTCAGACTTTGGATTTTCTGCGAAGATAAGAACTGTTTGATTTTTAGATACTTATGACGTATATGGATTTTCTGTGAAGATAAATATCAGGCATAGAAAGGCACATACGAAACGAACTTCCTAGAATCAGAATCAGGATTGGAAGATTTTATCAAACCTTTAGCAACAGTATCAGCAATAATATGTGATGCTATTGTTCCTTGATTCTTATTTAATCCGAAACGTTCCCTGACTGATTGATTATTCATTGTTTCATTGTCAGCATAAGCAAGACAGCAGTGCTGATAGCATGCTTCAATCCGTTCTTCCTTTGTTAAATCAGATACAGATTTTTTGGGATAAAGTGTTACACGGGTAAAATCACTTCCATTTTCTGCTTTGTATGCAGGTAAGAGCATTTTTTCCATTGCCTCTACAGCACGGTCAACCCCACTTCCACGTCGTTCGCATAAGCCTAATTGCAGCATCAATTGAGCCATCTGTTCATTACGAGAATGCGGTGGTAGATCTATGAGTCTGTTAACATCATTAAGGGAATAACCGGGATTGGTAATAACTAGTCTATTTGCAAAAATCTCTATCGTGATAGGCATACCTGTTATTCCGAAATCTTGATGAACCATGAGATTTGCAGCAAATTCTCTTACTGCCACGCGAGGATAGGTCGGGACAGCTTCTCGTCGTACCTCAATCTTCTCCTTGCTAGTAAATCGCATGACAGTATCAACAATATCCTCGAAACCAACAGCATAGCCAACAGACATTTTGTACTCCAGCTCCATAACGAGGTTGTTCGTCCCAGAATATTTACGTACAATGACCTCTTTGTTCTCAAGTCCAAAATCCTTAAGCTTTCTTGCAAACAATATTGCTCCAAGATTGAGAATGTCGTATCGGTCATCCTTGCGTTCTATCATGCCAAACTCACACATCTGATCCATGATGCGACTCTTGTTCTGGGGAATGCGCTTGTCTATTAGTTCATATAGTTTTTCGTAATCGAGAAGCTCCAATACAGTTTCATCCATAACGGCACTACGAGCAACTCGTTTTTCAAACGTAAGACCATGTGACAGGGCTAACATTTCGTGTACCTGCTCACGCGACATCTTGACTGTATGACCAGCCGAGCGTATGTATGCCTCATAAATATCACGTCCTCGCAGATATACTGGTTTATTCTGCTGTTCTGGAATACGTATGAAAAGAAGCGCATGACCCTCATATTCTAGAACTGCATGTTCCAATTGTATGGACCACGCTAAGTTGTTTTTGGCTATATTGCCAAGTTTCTTTGTGGTCTCCTCGATCGTCGCTTTGTCAAGTTCCTCAAATTCGGCATCATCGCTAATTCCAAAAACGAGGAAACCACCTCCACTTAGATTGGCAAAGGCGCAAATATGCTGAGCTAGGCGATCTGTCTTGCTCGACAATCCTCCTTTCCAATCAATTTCATTGAGTTCTTGCGGTACGGGTTGAATGCTTCTATGCAACGCGTCAAGAGCCGCTTCTTTCCTATTATTCATATTCCAATGTGATTACTTCTAAACATTTTTTTGTATGGTAATACCCCAATCCTTTTGATTGACTGCATTCATTAAGACAAGTACCTTTCCATTGTTACCATATCCATTATGAGCACCTTAGGAAGAATAAACACACAGTCTTTGAGTTGGGTACTGTAGTAGTATCCAACACAGTTAACACTGACTTTTCTTTCCAGATTCTCAAATCCGCCCAACTCCTGCAGGATGACTTTCAAATCATTTCTTCTTTTCTCGTCAGTGACAGAGTATTGATATTCTTCAATCAGTATTCTCATTGCTTGATAATTGTTTTATTACATATTTTTGATATGGAGAATATGGGTTATTCGGAATGGTTCTTCTTAATAGTTTTAAACCAATGAGTTGATTGATATATTTTTCTATGTTTTTATTGTGATATGTTACACCAATATGCTCCAATATTTCTCTACTACTCCTCGGAACAATGCAAAATGCCAATATTTCTTTATGTTTGTCTGACAATTGTTGTGAACCATTAGTGTTAGGGTTAGTGTTAGGGTTAGTGTTAGGGTTGGTGTTAGGGTTGGTGTTAGGGTTGGTGTTAGGGTTAGTAACAGAGTTAGTAACAGAGTTCGGACGCATAAATGTAATCCATACAAATCCCCCGTCAGTACCATATTATGGTTCTGGCAGTCCAACTGCCTTGCATGCATCCATCATATTTATCTATTATCTGACGCAAAGAGAATATTATCGAATAATTTCTAATATTTTCTTTGTTAAGTGAAAAGAATTATGTATCTTTGAAGCCGAAAAATGAAACTGGCAAAATGAGAATAATAAACAAGATTGGTAATGAGCAATTGTTGGAAAGAGAAAAGACTCTTTTCCTCTGTTCAAAGCATACTCCTTATGAAATATATCCAATAATATTCGATTGGGTAGAAAATCTTTATGAAACAGATTGTGTGATGTGCTTCAAGACAACAGAAATGGAATTTGAAGTAATGACATCTTTGCTCGTTCATAAAGTACCTACGATATTGGTCGTTATGAAAAGGTTTACTGATGTGTACAATCTGCAGATAGAGATGGCTTTAAAGGAAGGCCGTATGCTAATCTTGGTATTAGAAAGAGACGAACCTCGTGGGGCAGGTCAGACACCAAGACTAAGAAATGAATTTGTAGTTAATATGGCAGACAAGATTGTCTGTGGGTATGTCAATTCCAATGGTTCAGTATTTTCACTTCTGGCAGGCAGGAAAAATGTTGAATTATTGTTGAACCGAGATGCCCGGATGGCAGCAGAAGAACTTGACAAAAAAAACTCTCGTTGGACGGTTGGCGAAGACAAAACATTATTAAGGATGTTTTATGAAGACCTTGGTGTGCATGAAATACATAAAAGACTAAGAAGATCATACCTTTCCATAAAAAACAGAATATCTTCTATTACGCTTCCAGAACAGTTATTGAAAGGGCGTGAGTTTGAGGATTTTGTATTGTTAGAATTATTAGGTATTGGAAGCAAGGGAAATACCATGAAGTTGTTAGAGTGGAGGGGAGACAAGTCAATCGCAGGTGTCTTCCCTGAATCCAACAGTTATCCTGATTTTGTCATTTCTTTAGATCATAGGAAGAAAGTGGCATTGGAATGTAAGTGGAGAAAGAAGTTACCGACAAGTCTTAAAAAGGATGTATTCTTCCCTGAGAGAATAGAGTTGTTCAAGTCATATAGCGATGATACCTCTATTTCAATATGGTTCATAATAGGTGTTGGAGGGGAACCCAGTTCTCCCGAACTATTGTATCTGGTTCCCTTGTCCGCTGTTGATTATATATTGTCCAAGAAACAGTCAATCACGGAGTTTCTATGTAATGATAGTCTTACAATTGATGATTTTGTTATAAAATATACATATAGGTATGATGAAGAATCTGGTAATTACGTAAAGGAACCATTGGAGCATAACCTGCGTAAATCATGAAATATTAATAGAGGTCATTAATCAAAGAGTATTGAGCATCATCTATCGTCTGAGGAGTGTATGTTTTCTTTGCGGCATTGATATTTGAAGAATCCAATTCTTTATTATTGTCAATATCGACCAAGATATACATCTCTGTCGTTTGTATGTTCCTATAAATATCACTTGGCAATTCATCTACATTTTTCACCAGACGTACGTTCTTGGCATGGAAAAGATGCTGGCCTTCTGCTTTGCGATTGTGTAATAGCAAATATCCGATAGATTGAAGGTTTTCAGCTATCTCAATGCCGTCTCTTGTATATTTGATACCTATTGCAATCTTGCCTGCAGGAAGGAACTCAGGACGCTTTGCTTCGTAGTTTTCCATCATCACCATCAATACTCCTTGTTTCTTTGATTCCTCGGGCAGCGGTTTCAATGTGCCAACATTTGGTAAGTCATCTATCTGCAATTCCTCATCAAGAGTAAATGCATCGCTGACATAGAAATGGCTTTGAAGTTTTGTTATGATGTTGTTGTTTTCGGTAATCTCTTTTTCTATTGATGCTTGTCTAAGACTTAATGATTGCCACAATGCCTTGCTCTCATCATCGCCTCTCATCAACGCCAATACCAAATAGTTCTTGTTTGATTTGGAACGATAGAGCTTACCATTCAGTTGGCTGAAGTTCTCTTTCAGGAATTGATAACAATCCTTGCCTGCACGAGGCTGGATAGTACGGAACGTATATAGTTTATTGAATGTTTCCTGTATCTTTTGTCTGAAATTCTTCCTTACGTAATCTCTCCATGTAGCCTGTTTGCTTTTGTTAGCCCTGCCGTAAAGTGACACGATATAGAGGAAGTTGACATCGTAGTGGCATAGTAGGAGAGTGTCGCGGTCGAAAAGGCGATTCTCGAATTGTCGGTTAAATTGCACTCCATTAGCCTGCTCTACTAATTGGGCATCATCAAATGAAAGAAACTTGCTGCCCTCTTTTTTGTTTGGAATCCTTGCACTAATAAAGAAGTTGGGAATGGGATTATACCCTTCAGTCAACGCATCACGCAACTGAGGTTGTTCACCATCATCACTATCATCAAGGAATAGGTTCATATTCCATTGGATTACATTCTTTGCGTATGTATATTGCTTGTATATCGACTTGTCGCCAAGCACTACAGTATCATTCTTTGAACGTTTATAGTATTTGCTGTCGCCGATGTAGTATGTCAGTTCCGCTGGCAAGTCAGATTGTTCTATCAGACCTTGCCCAATAAACATGTGGTCAACCAATTTCCCATCACGTTGTTCTGTCAGTTCCTTTGGCAACTTGTTCTTGTCCTCACCACCTATCAGCGTGTCAATCATCACCTCAAATATGTGGTCGAAGTCCTTGGCAAGAAGGAAGTCCTCAGCCTGCCTGTTGATGGAAATCTTGTATTCCCTGTCGAAGAAGGCATAACACAAGTCCCATATTCTGAGAGCCTTATCTGAGAAATACTTATATTTTATCTGCTTCAGCCTACGGCAACCGTAGTTTTTCCCTATGTATGAGCGCTTAATCTTGTCATGACTAATCAGTTGGTAGTTGATATTCATATAAAACGAGAAACCATGCTCTTCCTTGATATAGTTGAGGATAGAGAAGAAAATGATAAGGAGTTCCTCGTCAAAGTTCACCATCTTTTTCCTGTTTACAGGGTCAGTGTAAACGGGTTGCCCTTTCAGAAATATTGGATTGGTAGATGTTATTGTTTTCTGCCATTGAATTTTGTTTACTCCCGTATGAACATTTTTAGCAATAAACGTAAAATAGTCTTGGTTGTCCTTGTTAAAATCACGAAGAGCGATAATCACATCGAGAAGCGTGTTATGCTTTACCTTTTTTCCACTGCTTTCCCCTTGGTATTCCTTACTTTCAAGAATATTGTCGTTATGCGTCTCTTTATATACGCTTATTGTTCGGTAAATCCAGATTGACAAGGTGGATAGGAACTCCTTATACTCCTTACTTCCTTCTTCGGTAAATTTCTCCTTAGTAGAATCTGAGCTAAAGTCGATTATGTCATGCGGTGCAGCACCGAAAATGGTGTCATCCCCATTATCCTCATTGCGTTCTCCTGTCAAGACCACCTTTGGCAAGAAGAATATCACATCCTTTGCCGCCTTGCTATAACAATAGCCCACATACCCAAAAGCATAGTATTCTTCCTTTACTGGAACAGATACTACATCCTTGAGTATGTCTCTAACTGAAAGCCCGTCTTTGACAATGGCATTCAGATTGTATGGGTAGCCTTCGATGAATAGAAGCATTATACTTTCTTGATTTCTATTTTAAGTTCTTTTTTAACATTGTGAATGAATCTCTTAAATATATCTTCCGTCCAACCACTAATTACCCATACGGTTTTGTCTGCCCATCGAATGGGTTGATACCTTTTATTTGCAAAGGATTGGTTGTCATTTGGAGATGGCTCCCAAGAAGCGCGCAAACAATTATTTCTTTCTGATATTCTATTCCAGAACTCTATCATTTCCTCAACGGAAATGTTTTCGTGTTCAACTGCATATTCTTCAATGATATGTTTTACAGCTTGTGGGGTGCTGTATTGTTCAGATGAATCATTAATTGTGTACTTGTATTGTTTTCTCTCTTTACCATTGTAAGATGTCGTGTATTCTTCATTATTAACATATTCATTATCTTCTTTCTTTTCAGGGAGAAGAGCAATATTTAAATATTTCATCATTGATAGCATTATATCTGTTCCATTCTCACCATATAAGTCAGAGAACTTCACGTCCTTATTGTCGTCAGCCTTGAAGATGTCGCCATCTCCATCCTTACAAACGTCATTCCACAGATAGAACAACACTTTATTAATAAACTGTTTCTCAGAAATAACGTTGTTATTTTGTTTGACAAAGAAATCGCCAAGCATCTTGTCTTCAGAATTTGTCGCTTCGAATATCCTATTGTTGACTTCTTTCTGAAACGATGTCCAAGAATATAAATTGCCGCCAATCTCAATTCCCCAATCCGTGTTCATATATTTGATAGGTTCATATTCCCAATCCCATCTGCGCTTAAAGGCAGAGTCAATAGGAAACAAGCTTTGGTCGCTTGTGTTCATTGTTGCCCAAATGTATAGATTGGATGGAAGGCATAGTTCCCCGTCTTTTATGCCGTCATGGTTCTTTCCGAGTTCCCCTTCAAGATACATTTTCAAATCAGAGTCGGCTTTAATCGGATATTCAGACACACCATTATCATCACGGTCGAGCAATTGGAATAGGTCACCAAATATCTGAGCGCAATTACCACGGTTTATCTCTTCAATGATTAGATACACATTCTCGTTTGGATTCTTGTAAGCCTGGATATATGCCTTTATAAATGTCTGAGGGACAAAAGAGTATGCAATTTCTTCATCTTTACCCACTACATTCCTATACTTTTCATCAACAGGTTTCATAGTTGGCTTATAAGCACCAACAAACGAAGAATAGTCACTATCAGGATGGAATGTAGTGCGGAAGATGTTCTCCTTAGGCACATTCATCTGCTTCAGCTCTTTCTTTATACGATGAGACTTTCCTGTGCCAGGGGCACCATAATATATGATTTGAAATGCACTGTTATCTGCTTTTTGTGTGCTTTCGGAATGGTTATCAAGATATGAGTTGGTCGCGGTTTTGCCAAGCACAACTTCTCTTGCTTTTAAAAAACAATAGTATTGCTTGATGGCATTGCTTCTGAAATATTGGCTGGTTCCTTGACTGTCAACTTGATTAAACCCACTGTCACTGATTAACTCAAGATATATTTCTTTTATTTTTTCAGAACTATCAATATCGAAAATACTATTGATATCTTTCCATTTCTCAGGATTATAACTAAAAAGTTTATCGACCTCTACAAATGAAACATAGCTATCGGCAGCGGAACGACCGATTACGAAATCTTCTTTGTCAGATGGTCTTCTTGACAAAATACACGTCCTTGCGTATTCTGTGAATTCTTGTTTTAATGAATGTGGATTGTTCTTATTCATATTTTCCCAATTTTTCAACTATAACAATTATCGTTCTTTTTTTCTTTATATAAGGAATGGCATCCATCCTATCCTTATTAACGAAGTAGTTGCCTATGTCTGTAGGATAATCCTCTGCTTTATCTCTTGTATGATCGTATGACAGGTACTCATCAATACTGATAATGGTGTCATCATTGAAAAAATTACAGAAATCAGTTTCGAGCAAATCTCCAACAAAATTTCCATATCAATCGAATACACCATATACTTCCTCAGGTATATATCTATGGAAGTCCTTTTCATTCTGATATATAAAAAAGTTCTTAAAACCTTCCGCACAGGCATCATTCCAAATTTCTTGGAATGCCTTATTGTTTGCTATGTTATATGTTTCCAAAGATGCCATATAAATCTACCTCAAAATCTAATATACAAATATCATTTGTCCTCATACTTTTGATTTGTTTTTGTTTCCCAGCACATTCTTTTGTTCACTTGCCAACCTTCTTTCGACTTTCTTAACGTCTTCTGCAGCTGGAAGGTTCTCTGGGATTATGCCACGCTCTACAAGCATTTTTCTAACAGCGGCATTGTTGTCGACATGCTCTCTCGTAATGCCAATTTCTCCATGAAGGTCTTTACTTTGCACATTAACGCTTGTCATCTCAGCTGCAAAGTCTTTTGCCTTAATGCTAATGGTGGGCAAAAAGTCTGCTAAGGGTCGTTTGTATGGAATCCCCATCTTACGCTTTAAGGTCGCTGTATTTAAGCGGAAAAGAGCTTGGTCACCTTTAGAGCGTATTACAGCAAAACTCTTGTCATTGATACCTCGCTCATATAGTACTCCAGAAAGAATCCTTTCTGTTTCCTGTAACTTTGTGCGTGCTTTTACACGTTCCCATTCCAGTAAACGTTGTTCTACTAATTCAGCACGACGTGTCTGTACTGCAAAATAGGTTTGAGCAAAGGCAATCTGGGGCTTGCGTGGGTCGCCATTTTGTGCTACAAGATAGCAAGCATATCGTGTGAGCATAATGTCATCTATCTGACGCTCAGCACCTTTTGCTAACGTTATCATTTTGCTGGTGTCAGCAAAATGATTAGCCAAACTTTGTCCTGCGTTTTTGCAGGCCTCCTTAGCTTTGTCAATGACATTTATGAAGTTACGCCATTGTGTATAACCCATCAACTCACATAGTTCTCTTGCACTCCAACATTCCACATCTCCGGAAATACATGCTACTTGTTCAAACTGCTGAAACAGTTGCCTTATTTCTTCTTGTTTCATTACGATAATAATCTACAATTATAAATATTATGCAAAGGTACAACTTTATTATTATTCTCGCAAATAAACCATAGATAATTAATGAACTGTAATAAGAAAAATGCGCTTAATTAACAATTATTAGCACTTAATACTGAATCGTTGCCTCTGATGGGGGCTTCTCGCCCCCAAACCCCTCGGTGTTTTCAGGTATTAGATTATCT